>JBBRNH010000011.1:0-90186 GCA_038230415.1 Cytophagales bacterium
CCCCCTCCTCACCCAGGAGAGGGCTATAAATCATTCGTTTTTTGACCCTAAACGAAACACATGCATCTCTTTTGATAAAGCCCCCTCCCGTTTTAGGTGGGGGTTGTGGGTGGTAAATCGCCCCAAACTTTACCCGTCTGCCGCCGATGTTGCCCGCGTGGGGCCGTACCAACTCGAACCCTACGTCTGCATTGCGCCAACGTCAGTATGGTTCACAAAGCAATTTCCCGGCTCGCAATGGGCCGATTTAATCAATGCCCTGCCCGATAATCAACCGGTTTATCTCCTCGGCGCACCCACCGACACCGCCGACTGCGAAGCCATCCGGCAGCAAACCACCACCCCGAACCGCGTGGTGAATCTGGCCGGGAAATTAACCCTGCTCGAATCGGCGGCATTGATGGGCGGAGCCGTGATGAACTACGTGAACGATTCGGCACCGATGCACATAGCCTCGGCCATGAACGCACCGACGACTGCTGTGTTCTGCTCCACCGTTCCTGAGTTTGGCTACGGGCCACTGTCCGACAACAGCCGCGTGGTGCAAACGACCGTGTTGCTCGATTGCCGACCGTGTGGGATTCACGGCCACCGCGCCTGTCCGCAGGGACATTTCCGGTGCGCGACGGCGATTAAAACGGGGCAACTGCTGGGGCTAATAGAACCGTAGGGACGGCCCCGACGGATGACGCGGATTCCCTGACCACTGATTACGTTGATTTTTTGATTTCACAGATTCCTGAAATCATATCTAATCTTGTTAATCAACGTAATCAGTGGTCAAGAAATCTGCGTAAATCCCTTAAATCCGTGTCATCCGCGCGCTATCATTTCTATCTTGCACGATGCTCGTTTTCCCCAACGCCAAGATTAACCTCGGTCTGCAAATCACCGAACGCCGGGCCGATGGCTACCATAACTTACTGTCTTGTTTTGTGCCGATTGGCTGGGCCGACGCGCTCGAAGTGATTCCTGCCGAACGGTTTTCATTCACCAGCAGCGGCCTGCCCATCCCCGAAAACGCGGCTAAAAACCTGTGCGTCAGGGCCTACAATGCGCTGAATGCCGATTTTAGCCTGCCGCCCGTGCAGATGCACCTCCACAAAATAGTGCCGATTGGGGCGGGCTTAGGCGGAGGTTCGTCTGATGCGGCCTTTGCCCTGAAGCTGCTCAACACCCGGTTTGAACTCGGCCTGACCACCGCACAACTCGAAAACTACGCTCGTCCGTTGGGGGCTGACTGTGCATTTTTTGTGCAAAACCGCCTGATGTACTGCGCCGAAAAGGGTGATGTCTTCAGTGATATTGATGTGGATTTGCGCGGCCTGTATCTCGTGCTGGTCCATCCAAATCTGGCTATCTCAACCGCCGAAGCCTACGCGGAGGTGAAGCCCTGCCAACCCGAAACGCCTTTATATGAGTTGTTGGACGCGCCGGTTGAGACCTGGAAAGATAGCGTTACCAATGATTTTGAGACCAGCCTGTTCCCGAAATACCCGATTTTAGCTGGTATAAAGCAACAATTCTACGACCTCGGTGCGGTGTATGCCAGCATGAGCGGTTCCGGCTCCACGATTTACGGTCTTTTTTCGGCCCCGCCGAACATCGGCAATACGTTTGCACGTTATACAAGTTGGCAAGGAAATTTATGACAAACTCGATTACCCGACGGCGCGAGCCGTTTCGCTTTATGGTGTGGCTCGGCATTGCCGGTAGTGTGCTGGTTTTCACGGTCTTACTGGCAATTTATGCCGTTCGCAGCACGGGCCCGGGCTGGGCCGATGTTCAGTTGCCGCTCGTGTTTCTCCTCAGCACAGTCGTGATTTTGGTGAGTAGCCTAACGTTGCACAACGCCAATCGGAACTTCAAAAACGAGCAGTTTGCTGCTTATCGCGCCAATCTTACCGCTACCTTAACCCTCGGCATGGCCTTTATTGTGTTGCAAGGCTGTGGTTGGCGGCACCTTATTGTGGCCGGTGTAGGTTTAGAAAACAACCCGGCGGGCGGTTTTGTCTATATCATCTCCGGGCTGCACCTGCTTCATATTTTGTTGGGGCTGATTTTTCTGGCCGTTGCCTTAGCCGAAGCCATGCGCCGAACGGCCTACGTGGATGCGTTTGTGTATAGCGTGAACCCACCGAATCAGCTAAAACTGCGGCTCCTGACGCTCTATTGGCACTTTGTAGACGTGTTGTGGGTGGGGTTGTTCCTGTTCCTGCTGCTGCATCACGGCGTTGACCTGACCACGATTCTGTAACTGACTTGGCTTGTCAGTCGGCAAACAATTCGGCCAATGTCAGTGCCACGCCCGTGTGCTTATCCTGCACAATGCCTGAACTGATATTTTCCTGAAAGCCGGGCATCAACACTGTGATTTGTTTCAGCAATGGAATAACGACCCAAACAACGGGTACGCCCGACGGAAAGTAGATGTCTAACGCCTTGTCGGTCAGGTCAGAAAGAGCCTGTCGGGGCGACAATATCTCAATCGCAATGAGCGGGGCCACCGTGAGCCGGATAATGTCTTTGAGCCAATTTATTTTGCCGGGCAAACAGATAGCCACGTCGGGTTTAGCACGTCCGTGCGAGAGGTCGAATTCTAATTCAGGTAAAATATCGTATTGCTCATCGTAGCGACTTAGGCTTTTTGCCAGCCGATATGTAATCTTTGCGTGATTGTAAGACATAATGTCTTCGGTCTGAGACTCCTCAAATGGCACATCCAAAACAGCTTCCATAGCAAATTGGGGTTTGTCAAAGATAACGAACACAGTTTAAAATGCTTGATTTTTTCCGCAAACCAATTTTCAGCGATTTCCGGTTCATTTTTGGGGTCTATGCCGCAGCCGCGCTGTATGCAAGCCTGACTACCGTTTTTAAGGACGGCTCCAACAATTACAGCATTTTTTATTACTCGCTGGAGCATCTCATCAAGGGCCAAAGCCTGTATAATACCTACCCGGCTCAATACGGCGATCATTACCACTACGCGCCGTCGTTTGCGGGGTTGTTTTCACCCATTTTCGCGCTTCCCTACAACGCGGGGCTGTTTCTCTGGCACTTTTTGTTCACGGCCATCTGGGTATATGCCATCTGGCGGATGCCCCTCACGCGCCAGCAGAAAGTGTTTGCCTACTGGTTTGCCTTGCAGGAACTCTACACCGCCATCAGCAACAGCCAAACCAACCCGCTCATTGCCGCCATTCCGTTGTTTGCGTTTCTGGCCTTCGAGAGAAAGGCTCCGTTTTGGGCCGCGTTCTTCATCATGCTCGGTTTCAGCATAAAAATTTACAGTGTTGTAGGCGCGGCTTTATTTCTGCTGTATCCGCAAAAAGGGCGGTTTCTGCTGTATCTGGTGCTGTGGGGGGTGTTGCTGGCCTTGCCGGGGTTGCTCTTTACGTCGCCCGAAAAACTACTATGGCAATACGATTTGTGGGTAAAGCAACTGCTCATCAAGTCAGACCATGACAAATGGGCCAACACCTCGATTCATATTCTGATTAGCCGGTTTATCTCGCCCGATATTCCCACACCCGCCGTTATTGGGGTAGGTGTGGCCCTGTTTTGCACGGTCTATGTCCGGTACAAACGCTTTGCCGAAACTCAATACAGAATGCTGTTGCTGGCTTCAGTGCTGATTTTTCAGACGATTTTTAACCCCGCCGGCGAGTCTCCGGCCTATATTATTGCCGTTACGGGCGTGTTGCTGTGGTGGTTTTATGGCCCCCAAACTCCGCTCGACCGGGCGTTGCTCATCGCTTGTTTTGTGCTGACCATTTTATCACCAACCGATATTTTCCCGCCATATTTGCGGCAGGAAATTTTCCGGCCCTACGGCATCAAAGCCATACCGTGTGTGCTGATCTGGTTCCGAATTTTACAGTTGATGTTAGTACCGCTCAACCCTCATTCTAACCCGAAACTGGCAGCTGCGCCGTAACGTGCTGCCGCAATTTATGATACAGTATGGCCGCTACCTGGCTCAGTTTCTGGCAGGAAAAAAATGAATTCGATGAGGCCATGTGCGCCAATTACCACTATTTTCTGGCTCGCGTTTCCAAACACATCAGTCTCTGCCCTTCATTAAAAATACTCGATATTGGCTCCGGGCCGGGGCATTTAGCCGATGCCTGGCATGATAAAGTGGCTGAAATTCACGGTGTTGATATCTCAAAACGATACAACGAACTTGCCCGCGCCAAACACGCCAACCGCCCAGGTGTGCGTTTCTATGACCTGTCCACCGACGATTACCTGAACTTTGGGGTGATTGCCGGGCAGCGTTTCGATGCCGTGATTGTGATGAGTGTGGTGCAGTATTACAAAAATGCCGCCGAAGCCGAACAACTCTTAACCAATATAAAACAAGTGGCCGCGCCGGGGGCCAAAGCCCTGATTTGTGACCTGATTGTGAAAGACGGTGTTGGGGGCGATCTGCTGAGTATCTTGGGGCGGTCGTTGCGGCAGGGCGAATTGCTCAAAATGCTCGGTTTGCTGTTCCGGCTGCGGTTTTCGGCTTACTATACCGTCCGTAAAAACAACGGCCTGCTGATTATCCCACAAACCGAGTGGCTGGCGATGTGCAACCGGCTGGACCTGAACGCCCGCTTTGTGGCCGAACCGCTCACGATGCAACAGGAACGGATGAACTTACTGATCCAGTTTTAAAAAGGCTGCCATCCAGTAGCAGCAAGCCTCAACGACTTGCCGTTACTGGATGGCAGCTTTTTCAGTTCTTCGATTCAAACGTCACAAATCAGTACGCCCTTCCGCAATGATTCGAGCATACCGGGTTTGTCTTTGGGCGTTGGCACAAACTCCTGCCCAATGAAGCCTTTGTAGCCCGTTGCCACCAATGCCTTCACAATGGCCGGGTAATAAATCTCCTGCGTTTCGTCAATCTCGTGCCGACCCGGCATTCCGCCGGTGTGGTAGTGGCTGATATACTGTCCGTAGCGTCGGATGTTCCGAACGTGATCGCCGGTCATGCTCTGCATATGAAAAATATCGTAGAGCAGTTTAAAATTTGGCGAACCTACCATTTCGCACAGCACCGCGCCCCACTCAACCGTATCGCACTGATAATCAGGGTGACTATCACGAGACGAGAGCAGTTCCATCGTCACCAGGACGTTGTTTTTTTCGGCAATCGGCATGATGCGTTTCAGCCCTTTCTGGCAGTTGAGCAATCCCTGATAATCGGGCAGGCCGTTGCGGTTGCCGGAAAAACAGATCAGGTTTTTGACCCCGGCTGCTGCCGCCTGCGGAATCAACTCGGTATATAAAGCCGTGAGCGCGTCGTGATTTTTGGGATTGTTGAAGCAACTCGTCAGGCCTAAGCCGGTGGGCCAGGCATCGGGCTGACCCATGGCTGATGTCAGGCCGTATTTGTTCAGCACCACCCACTCTTTAGGGCCGGTGAGTTCGACCGATTCGATACCCATGCTCTTGGCCGCCACGCAGAGTTCATCGAGGTCAATGCTGCCGTAGCACCACCGGCTCACCGAATGGCGAATGTTACCTTTGAGGGCGGACGGGGTTATGGTAGAAGTGCCCGCTGATGTCGTCATCGGATTCGCCATAGTTTCGACAGCGGCTAATGTCAGCGCGCTGCCAGTCAACGTTTTAAGTGCATTTCGGCGGGTTGTCATAAACGGTTTTCTGTTTTCGGTTAACGGTTTTCGGGGCCATCCGGTGTTCTTTTCCTGCCAGAGAATGATTGTAGCCGGATGGCCCCGAAAACTACAAACCGTAAACCGGGAACCGCTATAATTCCCGGATTCGGATATTCCGATACCAGACTTTGTTGCCGTGATCCTGGAGGGCAATGCGCCCGGTGCTGTATTTGCCGAAGCCTTCCCAGCCCTTGAACTTGCTGGTTGCCACCATCTTGTCCCATTCGGGGCCGGTGGTGGGGTATTCGGCCATTTTCTTGCCGTTCAGGTATTGCTCGGCTTTGCCGTTGCTGATTACCAATTTGGCCTTGTTCCACTCGTCGGCGGGTTTCACGGCGGTTGCGTCCATCGGCGGCTGCAAATCGTAGAGCGTGCCGGCTTTGTGGTTGCCATCATGCCCGGCTTTTGCGTCGGGGTGGCGTTCGTCGTCCAATACCTGCATTTCGGGGCCGGTCATGTAGGTGGTTTTGTATTTGGGGTCTTCGTGGACATGAAAAATAATGCCACTGTTACCACCGGGCGCGATTTTCCACTCGGTTTCCAGTTCAAAATCGCCGTATTCTTTGTCGGTCACGAGGTCGCCCGCCCCCCCGGCGGTGAGGTGAATGGCTCCGTCATCAACGGCCCATTTGGCATCAACGGGTTGCCCGGCTTTGTTGTAAATGTGCCAGCCGGTGAGGGTTTTACCATCAAAAAGAGTGACCCATTTCCCTTTTTTGAGCGCACTGCTGGTGTTGGCGATAAAGGCAGACGAGAAAATCAGCAGCGCGAAGGCCGCCAGTGTGAGAAAGCGCATACGAACGTTGGTTTAAATTGGTTTGCTATGTGAAAGGCCAAAAGATAGCCGGGCTAACTACGGCGGGCAAAATTTTGGCAAAATCGTTCCCGGTTATTCACACAAAAAACGGCCAGACTGCGCGTTTGCGTGTCTGACCGTTCGGATAAAATTCAGGAATTGGCAAAAACCTACTCTTCTTTTTTGTTGCTATCGTAGCCTTTGTTGTGTGGGTCGTAGCCTTCGTTGGGGTTATCGTTAGGCTTGAGATACGTGGCATCAGCACGGACGAAGAGGGCTTCATCGGACGGGTTTTGCGGAATTTCCTCCAATTTTTTGGCCGCTTCGTCGCTCATCAGTTTGCCGCCTTGTTGCCCGGCCTTGATTGTTTCGGGGTCAACGTCCCACTGCTGCGTTCCACTGTCAAAACTTTCGCCTGCCGGTACGTTATCACGGCTGCCAACGCCGGTGTTTTGCTCGCGGCTGGCAACGGTTTCGTTGCGGTTGCTGCTCTCCATGTCCATGCCCGACGTTGAATCTTTGTAGGTGTTGGTGCCTACGCCTTCTGACTCACGACCGAAGTCAGAATCGCCGTGTTGCTGCGGGTCTTTCGAGTAAAATTCGGGATCAACCTGATCGGGGTCGAATGGTGATTTGGTTGCCATAGCGTTGCTTGGTTTGTGGTAACAACCACCGCCGTCACAAAAAGTTAGGAAAACCGGGCCAACGGCTCGTTACCGGCGCAGGGCCGCTATTTCCTGCCGGAGCAGATCATTGGTCTCCTGCAATAACGCCACCCGTTCGGTAAGTTGAAACAGCAGAAACTCCATGTTTTGCAGCCGTTCGTCGGTCGTGATGGCCGCCGAGGGGGTGCCGAGGGTCTTAAACATCCGGCCTTCGCCCCGCAGCAGCCAATCGCCGTTGATCTGCGGGTAGGCCATCAAAATCTTTTCGAGCGTATCGTACCGGGGTTTAAGCCGCCCGTGCAGGATATGATAAACCTTCTCGCCCCGGTGTTCGCCGAGTTGCCGGGCAAATTCGAGAACGCTCACGTCAAGGGCTTCGATCAGGTGTTGCAAGCGGGTTTCGATGGGCATAGATTTACAGGATAGTGTGTAAAAGCAGACAGAACACGGATGACGCGGATTGTTACTGATTTCTGGGGATTATAATTGCTCAACAAATGTTGTCACAGAGCGCGTGAACGGCAAATATGCCTTACAATAGTCTCCGTCAATCAGCATAAATTCGCGTCGTTTGGGTACGGGTTGTTTTCGATTAAACGGGCCTTGCAATTTACATGAAATTGTGTAAATTTACTGGCTTTCCTCAACCCCCTAAAAAGGCAAAAGGGAGCGCAAAACGGCTCCCCTGCTCGAACAGTAAACAACAAATACTAATGAACACACAAAACAACAACACGGCAGACTCAAATCAAAGCGGAGATTTTCTGGCCGAGACCGTTGCCCGGCAGCACAAATACCTCGAAGGCCACCCGCGTCAGTATCGGTTCGATGCAAAGGAGGGTGTCTTCAACATCAACGGGGCCGATAAATTAGACCGTACCCTCACGTTTCAGCCCATTGCCTGGCGCATTTTTACCGACAATATCCTGAACATGGGGACTAAAAACTGGGCCGAACTCTTTTTCGTGGATGACAAAAACTGCGTGTCGGCCCTGCTCTTTCACGGTTATTCGGTGGATAACATCTTCCGGCTCATCGAACCGCTTTATTACGACGACCTCACCCTGGCCGATGTGGTGATTACGGCCACTGCCGAGCGCAAAGAAAACAGCCGTGTGAATCCCAAAAGTGTTTATTACATCGCTACGTTTAGCTACCAACCGGCTGATCCTGAGCGTACTGCCGAACTGAAAGAGTACGCACAGACGCATAAAATATTCCGGCACGAAACGCTCACCGACATCGCCAACGTGAAAACGGCCATGAATTATTACAACCCCTTTGCCTACGTCGCCGACGAAATGATTGCGTAGAGACGCAAAATGATATGATCGCATAGAGACGCAAAATTTTGCGTCCCTACTTAAAACACTGACATGGACTATCGCGAAATTCCCCGCGTCTCAAACTCCGACCTGACGCGATTCAAAGAAGAAAACCTCGGTTTTGGGCTGGGTAATTCCATTCCACCCGCCAATCTCGAACGGGCAAAAGTATTCGGGCGGGCGTTTCATCAGCACCTGCTCGAACCGGAGACCATTGGCTCGGTGCTGCAACAGTTTTTGCCCGACCTGCTCGATGCCGAGCCTAAACTCGACAGCCGCGACGAACTCAAGCTGCAAACGCTGATGAAGACCATCAAAAAAGATGATTTTTGCCAGCGATACCTGCGCCGGGCCGAACGCGAGCGCGTGGTTCTGTGGACAGACCCGCAAACGCAAATCGCCTGTAAATCTCGCCTTGACGTGGTTTATACCAGCCCCAAACGCCGAAACGCGCTCATCTTAGATTTTAAAACAACCTCGGCCCGGACACAGGCGCAGTTTCTGCAATCGTGCTACGATTATGACTACGACCGACAGGCCGCATTTTATTTAGACAGCCTGCTTTATGCTGACCCGGCTTCGGCGGGCGATGCCCGAAACGCAACCAACCGGGTGCTTTTTCCGGGCGAATGGGCCACGACGCGCAATTTTAAGTTTGTGTTTATCGGCGTAATGAAACCGTCTCCGCACCGGATGTTTGTGGTAGAGGCCACGTCGATACCCGGTTTTGTGGACTATGGCCGCAAGAAATACCGCTTCTGGCTCCGTAAATGGCGCGACGAAGAAGTAGCCGACATCGGCAACAATTCCCGTATCGGTCAACAAACCGCACTGCCCATGCGCTTATCGGCATAAAATAGTTCGGGCCGGTTGTTCCCGGCCCGAACGAATACCTCAACGACATGATAACTACCGAATTTACGCTCCAGCCCCTCACAGCCGCGCTGCTGTCGGTGTCGCCATCGGCCCTGCAATTCTCGTGGGGAACCGACAACTTTGTGCTTTGGATTGAAGATCTAACGGCTGATAATCAAGCTATTGATCAGATAGACCGGGTGCTTGACCGAGTCGGTTTTGCTATTGAGTTGCAAACCGGCTACGATTCCCGCACCGATTTTAATACCCTGCACCCGCTTTACGGATACCGGATGCTGCTGCGTGATGCCACCGGACTCTGGCACGGTGTTCGGGCCGACGAAGCCGGGCAGTTTGCCGGGATGATTCCGCTCCAGGAGTTGGATTACGAAATTGCCTACAACAAAGTGATGTGGATGTAATACCGACCTGATTACGCCCGGCAAAGGCAACCCGAACAGCTCTTGACTGAAATTCCGTAAACCGCCATCGCTGGCGGTTTACTTTTTTTACGGCCATCTACAATATTTTTCGCCGTTTCCCGACTACCTTCTTGTAGAGCAACCCGCAGCCGGTTTGCCAGCAACGATGAACACAGACCAACTCGATTTTCAGGCTACCGAAACGGCCACTACCAACACTCAGTTGAACGACACCGTTCGGCAGGAGCGCGGGCGGCTGTTGCGGTTTATAAGCGGGCGGCTCCCCGACCCCGACGAGGCTGAGGATGTTTTGCAGGATGTGTTTGTAGAACTTACCGAAGCCTTCGGGCTGGCGAAACCCATTGAGCAAATAGCCGCGTGGCTATACGCCGTGGCCCGCAACAAAATCAGCGACTGGTATCGCAAACGCCGACCGAATGGCCTGATCACCCGCTCGATTGACGCACCGACTACCAACGCCGATGATGACGACGAAGCCCCGGTTCTGGCCGACTGGTTAGCCGCTGCCGACGCTGATTCGCCCGATGGAACCCTGTTTCGGGAGACGATTATGGATGCCATTGCCGAAGCCCTCGACGAGCTGCCCGCCGACCAGCGCGAGGTATTTGTGCGGCACGAGTTGGAGGGCCACAGTTTTAAGGCAATGGCCGCCGACTGGAATGTGCCGGTGAACACGTTGCTGGCCCGAAAACGCTACGCCGTGCTGCACCTCCGCGACCGGCTGCGAGACCTCTACGATGAGCTAATTGATTGATTATCAACAAAAAAGAACAAACAAAAAACCATGAAACGATTCTGGATTCAACGCGGACTGAAGTTCGCAGCCTTTGGCATTTTATTTATCGGGCTGGCTGGTCTGGCCGTCATGCTCCTCTGGAACGCCCTCTTGCCCGCCATTGTGGGCGCAACCGTCATCAGTTTCGGACAGGCGTTGGGCTTACTGGTGCTGTCTCGGCTGCTGTTTGGTGGTTTTGGCGGGCGACGGTTTGGCGGTGGCGGGCCGGGCCGGGGTTTCGGCGGTGGCCCGCGCGGTGCCTACTGGAAAGAGAAAATGGCCGAAAAATGGCAAGACCTCACCCCCGAACAACGCGCCGACATGAAAGCGAAATGGGCCGACCGCTGCGGTGAGCGGGGCGGCAACCGGGGGCGGCACGGCGGACACTGGAACGACGGGCCGATGACCGACGAAAAAACCACCACAACAACGGTATAAACAAACGCGCCCGGCATGATGCCGGGCGCGTTTTTATTTTTTCCAGTTCAGCCGGTTGATGTTTTCGCCGATTTTCCGGCCTTCGCCCAGACCCACTTCATTATCCTGACTCGTGTGGATACCACCCAGAATCCGGGAACCGCCCGATTCCTCGGCGGCCTCCCAAAATGAATCGAAGGTTCGGGCCTTGAAATCAACATTCCGAAAGGCATCGCGCGGGCGACCCACGTGCGAATCATCGGTAAAGCGCACGTTCGGGCCGTAAAGGTCGGTCAGAACGGTAGCGGTGGCGGCTCCCTGCGTAGAATGGCCCGACGAAAACCCCGGAAACGGCGGCTCCGGCCAGAATGGTATCCAGGTTCGGTCAATGTTGGCCCGGACAAAACCCGACGGGCGTTCGTTGACGTAGGTGTATTTGACCCGAAAGCAGCACACAAACGCATCGGCAACGGCCATCCCGACGCGGGCGTAGGTTTCGATAGCCTGAGCCAGATTGGCATTAGTGGTGCGAATGGCAATACTGGCTAAATTGTAGGAATGGCCGGGGGGCGTAAAGGTCAGGCTGGGATCGTCGGCCCACCAGATAGCCGCTTCTTTTTCGGCCTGGGTAAGCTGCTTATTTTTGTCATAAACCGCCTTGTACATCCGGTAATAGGCCGAAGTCGGATCGGTTGAGTACGCCATTGGTTTGGGGAGTGGCAACTCGGCATTGGCGGGCATAAAGGTGCGGTTACTGCCCCAGTTCGGGTGCAGGGCGCGGGCAATGGCTACCTGACCATCGATAGGGGCGATCCAGGTGCCGGGCGCATTAGGGAGTTGATAATCGGTCGGAAACGGATTTTTGTAGCCTTCATGCCCGCCATCTGTTTTCGACCATTCATAAATTGCGTCGGCAATGGCTTCGCCGTGTGCTACTGACCGGGCCACCACATCCGTCGGCAACATCATTGTCAGGTCGCTCCGAATGGCCGATTCTACCGCGTCGAGGATAAGTATTTCATTAGCTGGCGCGTGGCTGTATAAGTTTTTGTGGAGGTGATACTGACACGTATTCAGGCATACCAACCAGTCGTAGGTTTGGCCGGTTTCGGGTTGGGGCAGTGCCGGAAGCCGGTTCAACTGCCCCATCAGCGACCGTCTGCCGGGCAGTCCATAAATCGTTGCTTCATACATCCCTAAACCCAAATAGCCAAACGCCCGCGATGCGTAGGTGGGCGTGTTACCGGGCGCTTTGGCCGCCAACCGCAACGACATAGCCGCCCATTGCAGGGCAACCGTCGGCGGCAGCGTTTCCAGCGAGTTACCGAGCGGTTGTGTTAGCGCGGGCGTGGGAACAATGGGTTCGTCGGGGGTAGCCGGTTTGCAGCCGTGCAGAAGCAGAGCAACCGGCAACACAACAAGCAGCAAATGGCGATGCAGACGCATGGGAAAAAGAATTTTTATGCCCGGAAAAGACACTCGTGCCGAATTACCCGAAATTTACAGACAAATCAGTCATGGTGTCAAGCGAAAATTATGCAGGAAAAAAGCGTTGAACCAACTCGTAACCGTACCGTCCGGCGCGTGGTGCTGGGCAGTTTTTTGCTGCTCATCGGCTGGATAACCGTTGACCTGAACCGAAGGCCCAAACACAGCCTGCGCGATTTTGACCCGGTAGCGGTGGCCCGGCTCGATGCCGCGATGTGGCGGTCGTATTACGAACGAAAACCGCTGAAACTGTTTAGTCAGTTGGCCGAACTGATGCGGTCGCAGTATGGCGCACCGTTCTGGCAGTCGTGGCTGTTGGCGGGCTACGCGGGCCGGGCGGCTTTTGTGTTTAAAGACGGCCACGCCCGCACCGACTACGCCCGCGCCCTGCCGCACCTCCGCAACTTTTACACCAGCATCAATCGTCTGGCAGACAGCGGGTTTGATGTCGAGAAAGTAACCAATATGGAGTTGGAATGGTGGATTATCCGGCGCGAAAAAGCCCGGTTCTCCCCCGCCGACTGGGAACGCGCCTTAGCCAACGAAGCCGCTGAGTTTTATCACCTGCCCACCGAGCGGTTTATGGCCCACGCCCGGTGGCGCGTCCGGGCCATGCTCCTGCGCGACTCTTTGGGCGACGAGATTACCGAACAAGACTGGCAACGGATTCGAGTATTGCTGGAGCAGTCGTGGCGGGCGTTGCGATTAGCGGTGTAACGGGCATTCGTGCTAAACCTCGTTTCTATTCACGCATAATTCGTTGCGTTACCTGCCCGTTGGCTGTTTTCACCCGTAGCCAGTACGTTCCCGGTGCGAGCCGTTGAAGCGGTATCAGCGTTTTTGTTTCCCGCGTTTCCTGTTGATACACTGTTCGGCCCGATGCGTCTGCCAATTCAAGTACAACGGTTCCCGTTTTGAGTAGCGCGGGCGTGATATCAACCGTCAGTAAGTTCGTTGCCGGAACCGGATAGGCTGTTACCTGACTAACCAACGCAGGGTTTTCGGTAGTCAGCAGCGGATTTACAGTCACAACAATAGGGTTGCGCTGACTTTCACAGCCATTAAAAACTTCGCTCACGGTATAGGTGTACGAGCCGGGCCGGTCGGTGGCCGGAATTGGCGCAATAGTGGATGCCTGCGGATTAGTGAGGTCTGGCCCATACCAGCGGAGATAACTTTCTCCCCCGCTGAAACCCGGATATTTGGTGGCATTGGCGGCAATGGCCGTGAGTGAAATGGCGGGCTGACCTTGCAAATAACTGACAACGGCAGAAATTGGGGTAGGTCTATCTGGAATTGGATATACATCAACACCTAAGTATGAATACACCTGATAGTATGTGCAACAAGCTATTTTTCCATCAAACGGACACGTGCTAAGGGCATATGCACCAGAGTTTCCAAATGAAATGACATTAGTATTCGGCGTAAAATCATCTATGTATTTCCCCGATTTTCGATCATAGATTGTTACATAGAAACGAGGATCGCTGCTGGGGGTGTATCCATACACGCTCAACGGGACGGCTTTATCCCCCTGACAATAGCGTGCCGAGCCACCATATCCATATCTGTGATTAGCTACTATTGGTGCGCCCATATAGTCCAGAACTCTGTAAACTGTTTTTGTGGGTTCGCTTTCACAGCCGTTTACCGTTTGGGTAAAGTAGTAGGTTCCTTCGCTGATGGGAGTGATAAACGGGCCAGAGTAGCCCTCCCCCGCATACACTCGAATTGAGCGATAAGTAGTGCCGGGATAACTGAAAGCATTATCAGGTGTGGCGTACCTATTATTAGCACCATACCCTGTTAATAGACTGCCTGGTACTGTTTGTATGGAGATACTTGCTCCAATTGACATACCATTTGCCGAAGGATTCCGACAAAACAAAGCCAGTTCGCTGGCTATTGGCGGTGCAGGTTTCGGGCCGTTTTTTATTGTGACTAACGTTGGGCTAACTGTACCAATTATACCCAAAGCCGGGTTCGCTAATCGCACCTGATACGTTTTCCCAACAGGTAAATCAGCCGGTAACTTTGCTACAAAGGTATTTGTGTAACTGAGTGTGTAGGTCTGTAAATCAGCATAAACTCCCCCATCAGAAACTTGCACCACAAATGGCTGTGCAATATTAGGAGACACGCCAGTTGATGTGTATGGTACGCTAATGGCCGAACCGGGGCAAGCCGTAGAAAAAGCCAACGGTAACGTGGTGATGCCCACAACGGCGGTTTGCCCGTAGCCTGAATAGCCCGACACGAGTGCAAACAGCAATAGAACGGTTCCTAAAGAAGTACGCAGTTTCATAAACATTAAATTTTTGTTGAGACCGTTTTTACTGCCACAAAAATAACCTGCCGCAATTTATTCTTCACTCATAACTGTTACCCCCGCTCATCCCAAACTTCCGGGGCTTTGTCCCGCAATTAACCGGGTTGGCATAAGTTGTTTGTAAACAGGAAACAGTTCCTGCACCTTTGTTTCAATCAATCACAGACACTGGTTTCATGAACTTGACCATTACGAACCTCAACAAGACCTACGGCAATGGGGTCAAGGCGTTGAACAACATTTCGCTCACGATGGGCGCGGGCCTGTTTGGGCTGCTGGGGCCAAACGGCGCGGGCAAATCGAGCCTGATGCGAACCATTGCCACCCTACAGGAAGCCGACAGCGGCAACATCACTTTTACGGGGCCGTTTGGCACGATTGACGTGTCGGCGCAGCCCGACGCGCTCCGGCAACGGCTTGGCTACCTGCCGCAGGAATTTGGGGTGTATCCGCGCATTGCCGCCGAAACCCTCCTCGACCACCTCGCCGTGCTGAAAGGCATCACTAACAGCAAGGAGCGCAAAGAGACCGTGACCGCGCTGCTCCATAAAACCAACCTCTACAACGTCCGCACCAAAAACCTCGGCGGCTATTCGGGCGGTATGAAACAACGCTTCGGCATTGCCCAGGCGTTGCTGGCAAACCCCAGCCTGATTATTGTGGACGAACCAACGGCGGGTCTCGACCCCGGCGAACGCAACCGATTCCTGAACCTCCTCAGCGAATTAGGCGAAGACCGGATTATTATTCTCTCGACGCACATCGTAGAAGACGTGCAGGAACTCTGCCGCGACATGGCGATCATCAACAAAGGCACGGTATTGTTTCAGGGCCACCCCGATGTGGCGTTGGCAACGGTGGCCGGGCGGGTCTGGCGCAAACGGGTCAGCAAGAGCGAATTAACTGACCTAAAACAGAACGCCACTGTCATTTCGGAACGCATGATTGCCGGTGATCCGGTGGTTCACGTACTGGCCGAAACCAACCCCGGCGCGGGCTACGTGCCGATTGAGCCAACGCTCGAAGATGTTTATTTCACGAATATCCTCGGCCTGACGCAATCCGTTTAAACACAACCACTTTTTGAAACACAGAGGTAAGGAGGTTTCACAGAGTTCATAGAGAAACGTCTATGAATGTATTTTTTCTCTGTTACCTCTGTGAAAATCTCAGTGTCTCTGTGTTCAAAAAACCTCTCTACAACTATGCTTTCTGAAATCATCAAATTCGAGTGGGCCTACCGGCGCGGTCGGCCTGCCACCTACATCTATTTCGCCCTGCTGATGCTCATTGGCTTCCTGACGCGGGCCACCGACGTGATCCGGGTCAGCGCGGGCGGGCAACTCAAAGAAAACGCATCACTTGGCACGGCCACCACCACCATAATCCTGCTGCTGGCATTCGGCACCTTTATCATTTCGGCGGTGATGGGCGTAGCCGTTGTTCGGGATGCCGAAAACAACACCGAGAGCCTGTTTTTTACGACTCCCATCAAAAAAGCCGATTATCTCTTTGGGCGGTTTATCGGCTCGTTTTTGATTCTGTTGCTGATTCTGACGGGTTTGCCGCTCGGCCTGTGGCTCGGCGATCTGATGCCCTGGCGCGACGCGGCCCGGATGCTGCCCATACGACCCGTGATTTACTGGCAACCTTTTCTGACGCTCGTAATTCCGCACGCCTTTATTATGGCCGTGATCTTCTTCTCGGTAGGCGCACTCAGCCGCCGGATGGTTGTGATTTTTACGCAGGCCCTGTTTTTTCTGATGTTGTACTTAGCCGGGCAAGCTCTGCTGGGCCAACTCGATAACCGCGACATTGCCGCCCGGCTCGATATTTTTGGTGTCCGGGCCTTGAACGAACTGACCCGCTACTGGCCCGTTGCCGAACAAAACTACCGATTGGTGCCGATGGAGGGCATTTTGCTGCAAAACCGGCTCATCTGGTTAGCCATTGCGCTGGGTTTTCTGGCCGTTACCTACCGGCTGTTCGCCTTCCGGGTGATTCCGTCCGGCCCCGGCAAACTCGCCTTCCTGACCCGCGAAAAAGCCGGAAAAACCGACGTTGTGGCAATGCCCGCTAACCTCGCACTGCCAAAACCCCGGCAGCATTTCGGCTACGGCGCACGATTAGTAGCTTTCGGACGGATGGTGCCGTTTTACGCCCGTATCGTGACCCGCGACCTGCCGTTTATTGCGCTGGCAATCAGTGGGTATGTGCTGCTGATTTTCACACTCGTGCAACGCACCCTGCTCGACACGCCCCAACTGCCGCTAACAAGCGAGATTGCCGGTATTATCACGGGTAATATCTTCTCGATTATCGTGATTCTGATTGGCGTGATGTATGCCGGCGAGTTGGTCTTTCGGGAGCGGGCGGTGCGGCTGGCCCAGATTCAGGATGCCACGCCGTTGCCAACCGGCCTGACGTATTTGAGCCAGTTTGTGGCCCTGTTGTTAGTGCTGACTGCCCTGTTTATTGGCGCAATCGGTATCGGGATGCTCGCACAACTGGCCCAGGGCTACACCAACCTCGAACCCGGATTGTACGCCGAAAAACTCGGCACCACCATCATTGGCTCAGTGATTACCATTGGGCTGGCCTTTGCGCTGCAACTGCTGATTAACAACAAGTTTGCGGGTTATGCCGCCATGATTCTGATTCTGTTCGGTTGGGATCAACTCCGCAAGGTGGGCTTAGAGCATCCCCTCACGCAGTTTGATTCGGGCAGTATGGGTGGCTATTCTGACCTCAACGGGTTTTTAAATCCGGTGGGTGGCTACCTGTTTCTGAAAACGTATTGGCTGGCGTTTGTCGGGTTGTTGCTCGTAGTCGGGTTGATGCTGTCAGTTCGCGGAACCGAAGAATCGCTGAAAATCAGGTGGATGCAAATGCGGCACCGACTTACCACGCCCTTTGCCGTAGCCTTGGGGGCGATGACCGTGCTGCTCATCTCAAGTGGAGCATACATCTATTACAACACCAGTGTCCTGAACAAATTTCGGGGTGAAGATACCCAAACCGCCGAGCAGGTAGCCTTCGAGAAAACCCTGAAACGATACGCGACAGAACCACAACCCAAAATCACCGGCGTGTCGCTGAATGTGGATTTGTACCCGGCCCGGCGCGGTTTTTCGGCCACCGGAACCTACACATTGCAAAACCGGACGCAACAACCCGTAAGAACTATCTATATTCAGATGGACCCGGAAGATGACCTGCACCTGACGAATCTGACCTTCAGCAAGCCCGGCAAACTCGACAGCACCCACGCTAAACGGTTCAAATTCAAAGCTTACGCACTGGCACAAGCCCTAATGCCCGGCGATTCGCTACGGATGAGTTTTGCCGAAAACCTGACCATGAACGGCTTCACCGCCGAAGGTGCCGGTACGGGCATCGTGCCAAACGGAACATTTATTGACCAGGGCTATTTCCCGACGTTAGGCTACGAAAGCCGCTATGAACTCGGCGACGACGACAAGCGCAAGGAAAATAAACTCCCCGAACGCGAACGGATGCGCCCCCGAACCGACCCCGTTGGCCTGAGTCATGGTGCGCTCGGCGACGATGCCGACGAGGTGAACTTCGCCATCACCGTCGGCACCGACCCCGACCAAACCGCCATTGCACCGGGTTATCTCCAGCGCACCGAAACCAAGGCCGATGCCAACGGGCTGACCCGCACCTACTTCACCTACAAAATGGATCGGCCCATCGCCAATTTCTACGCCATCGTCTCGGCCCGATATGCAGTTAAAAAAGAGGTTTATAAACCGAAAGTCGGCAATCCGGTAAATCTCGAAATTTATTACCACCCCGCCCACGCCACCAACCTCGACCGGATGATGCGTGGCCTGAAAGCGTCGCTCGATTATTATTCGGTGGCGTTCGGGCCGTATCAGCACCGGCAGATGCGGATTCTGGAGTTTCCGCGCTACCGGGGGTTTGCCCAGTCGTTTGCCAACACCGTGCCGTTTGCCGAAGGCATGGGCTTTACCCAGCAAATCAGCGAAAAACCCGGCAAGATTGACTACGCCTTTTATGTGACCTGCCACGAAACGGCGCATCAATGGTGGGGCCATCAGGTCGAATCGGCTGACGTTCAAGGCGGTACGCTCCTGATTGAGTCGCTCTCGCAGTATTCGGCGTTGATGGTGATGAAGAAAACCTACCCGCAGGAGATGATGCAAAAATTCCTGAAAAACGAACTGAACGCTTACCTATCGGGCCGGGGCGGGGAGCGCAAGAAAGAAAAACCGCTGGCCGAGGTCGAAAATCAGCAGTACATTCATTACAACAAAGGCTCTTTGGCGATGTATGCCTTGCAGGATTACATCGGCGAGGCCAACGTAAACCGCGCCCTGCATAGTTTTCGGGACAAATGGAACTTGGATATGTTGCCCAAAAATGGCCGTTACCCAACGTCGGCAGATTTGCTGACCGAGTTCCGCGCCGTAACGCCCGACAGTCTGCAATCGGTGATTACGGATTTATTCGAGACCATGACGCTCTTTGAAAACAGAGCCGACAAAGTGACCATGAAGCCCGCAGGTAAAGTGTTTGATGTATCGGTAACGGTGTCGTCGGCCAAGTTCCGGGCTGATTCCTTAGGCAACGAAACGCCCACCAAACTCAACGACCTGATTTATATCGGGGTGTATGGCAAGGGCAAAGCGGATCAGGACAAGCTGCTGTTTTACCAAAAATACCGCCTGACGAAACCGAAGCAGACCTTTACGGTTCGGGTCAATGAAAAACCAACCCGCGCCGGCATCGACCCGCTGAATATGTTGGTGGATCGAAATTCGAGCGATAACGTGAAAGCGGTGGAATAATGTAGAGACGCATCCTTGCGTCTCTCACTCTCACCGCCGAATGGTACGCCGATAATAGCCCCCATTGACACATAACAAAAAGCCGGATAGTGTACGATAGCCTGTTTTCTATCGTATACTATCCGGCGTAATTACTATCCAGCGGTGAGACGCAAAATATTGCGTCTCTACTTAGCCCACCACACCTTCGTATCCAAATTATCGGCCCCCTGCCGGGCATTGGCTTCGTCGTATTTCGCTTTGTTAACCGATATTTCCGAATCGGAGTAGGTCAGGCGGTTAATGAAACTCCCCTTGATTTCCTTTCCCGGATACGGATTTGGCGTTAAAGCCGGGAAACCGCTGCGCCGGAAGTTGGCGAATACTTCGGGGCCGTTCAGGAACGAAGCAATCCAGTACTGGGTGTTGATTTGCTCTAAGGCTTTGGCTGCCGAGTATGGGTTTGCCGTCAGGTAGGCTGCAATAGCACTTGCCGGCACTACCGACAGGGCATCATAATCGGCGAGTTGCTGCATATGCGCCGTTACGCCCGCGTTATAGAAATCGGCTGCGCTGCCCGTTGTCCAGCCGCGCTGCACGGCTTCGGCCAGCAGGAGTTGGGTTTGGGCGGCTGTTACGATAAACGTGGGGGCCGCGAGTTTGCCTAAGCGCGTGCGGTCGAGTTGCGAGTAATCATAAAAACTGGCTAACCCGTCTTTGGTAGCCTGCGCCAGAATAGTACCGTTATCAAAGCCCAACGGCATCCCAATTTGCACCGAAACATCGCGGTTGGCTTTGGCGGCTGTTTGTTCAGGGCCGCTTTTGGCACCCACGTAGCGCACGGCAATCGAAGCCAAACGTGGGTCAGCGGTGGTTTTCAGGTAGTTCACAAAATAGCCCGTCAGGTAGAAGTTAGCGGCTTCGGTAGAGTTCAGTGTTGAGCCAACAGCGTTCTGGTAGTTGGCATCGTTGCGAATGGCACCGTTATCGGCGTTGGCCGTAATCACCCCGCCGGCAATGGCTTTTTGCACCGTTGATTGCGCCAGGGTCGCGTTCACTTTCGAGAGCCGCATACCGGCCCGGAGCAGCAGCGAATTGCCAAATTTCTTCCACTTACCAATATTACCGGCATAAAACACCTCACCCGCTTCGATTGGTTTGGCCGCATCGAGGGCGGCTGTGGCCTCGGTGAGTTCTTTGATAATGTCGGTGTAAATGCTTTCCTGCGTGTCGTACTTCGGGGTCACATTGCCCGAAATATAGCCCACGCCCGCTTCTGAATAAGGCACATCGCCGTAGGTATCGGTCAACACCATAAACGAGTAGGCTTTCCAGATACGGGTGATGTTGTAGAGATTCGAGCGGTTGGCATCGGCTTTGGTCTGGTTCAGAATGTCAACCAAATACCGAATCACGTTTTGGTAATAACCACGCCAGATAACCCCGTTGTTACCGGCGGGGCCTCTGTTATCTACGTTAAAGTTGGCACCGGCCAATACGCCGGAGTTGGGCGAGTACATCTGCTGCACAATGGCGTGTTCAAACACCAACGTTGACCCGCCAAACGCCGAGTTGACAATGGCGTTGTTGAACGTAAAAACCGGATTGAGCGACGTAGCGTTTGTGGGGTTCACGTTTAGCTCGTCGAAGCCTTTATCGCAACTGCTTGTGGTGAGAAGCAACGCGAAAAGCGGTAAAAGGAAAATTATCTTTTTCATGATTTTTTGGTCAGGATTAAAATCTTACGTTCAAGTTAAAACCAATGCTGCGGCTGGTAGGCAAACCCGTTGATTCGAGACCGACGAGGTTATCCGAGCTAAAGCCAAACTGCTCAGGATCGAGGTTTGGTAGCCATTTTTTCAGGATGGCTACGTTGTTGGCAACCGCACTCAGACGAATACCCTTGATAAACAGGCTCTTGGGCAAAAAGCGCGTAAAATCGTAGCCAATCGTAATCTGCCGCAGTTTCCAGAAACCGGCATCATACAACACCTGCTCGCCAAGACTTTTCGACCGGCCCACCGAGTAGTAGTTCTGCACAAGGGCGCGAGTGGCGTTCGTTTCGCCTTTTTCGTTCACGCCAATACCCACTAAGCTATTATCAGCATCGCCCCGGCCAACAAGGGTTTCCTTCTGCAAACCGTGCCGGAACAGGTTCAGGTTTGTACCTGAAATCACCTTACCGCCGAGTTTGAAGTCAATCAAAAACGACAGCGTAACGCCTTTGTAGCTGAAGGCGTTGTTGATACCACCCACGTATTTTGGCAACGCCGACCCAAAAGAAATTGGCGTAGATGTCCGGTTTGGAATACCATCGCCCCCATGAACAATCCGACCCTGCGCGTCGCGGGCGTAGCCGTAGGTGTAAAGCTGGCCCAATTCTTCACCAACCACCTGCCGCAACTCGCCCACAAACACCCCGTTACCCACCACAATACTTTCAGGAATTTTCGGTTTGGTTGGGTCAGCGTTGGGAAGAAAACCATCATCTGACACTAATTTGAGCAGTTTGGTCTTGTTGTAGGAGCCGTTGAGCGTGATGTCCCACGAGAAATCACGGGTTCGGATGGCCCCTAAGTTCAGCAAGACCTCAACGCCCCGGTTGCGGCTTTTCCCGCTGTTAATGAGCGTACTGGTATAACCCGATGCGTCAGACGATTGAACGGATACAATCTGGTCGCTGGTGATTTTGTTGTAGTACGTGAAATCAAGCTCAACGCGGTTGTTGAACAGTTTGAGTTCGAGACCGGCTTCGGCTTCGGCCACACGGCTGGGTTTCAACGTCGCGCTCGGAATAACGCTGGAGGTAATATAGCCCAATGGTTGCCCCTGAAACAAATTGGCATTCACGCCGTAGAACAGGTTATTCGAGTACGGCGATACGTCGCCATCGCTGCCGACCTGGGCGTATGCCGCCCGCAGCTTGCCAAAGTTCAACCAATTCGGCAGGTTGCTAAACGCCTGAGAGAATACAAAACTACCCGTGACCGACGGATACAAAACACTGCGGTTAGCCGCAGAAAGCGTTGAGAACCAGTCGTTTCGGGCTGTGACGTTTATGTACAGGAAGTCTTTGTACGAAAACTCAGCCGCACCATAAAACGAGTTTACCTTCCGTTCGCTCAGGCCGTATTGCGGGTCTTTCACCCGGCCATTTTGCACCGTGTAAAGGCCGCGCACCACAAAATCGGTTGCGGCTACGCTGTTCAGGTCACTCCGGCGGTAGAGTTGGTTGCCCCCCACCGTAAGGTTGATACCGATGTTGCCAAACTTGCGGTTGGCCCCAATCAAAAAGTCGGTGTTCAGCTCACGGAACCGGCGCGACTCCTGCACAAAGGCTCCGTTTACGAAACCAGCCGGGGCAGCCGCCAGCGATGCCTGACCCGTTGGGAAGTTGTATTCCTGATCGCGTGACCAGTAATCCTGGCCCACCCGCACTTGTGCATACAGCCAGTCGGTGACATTATACCGGGCCGAAATATTGCCAAACAGCCGGTCGCGCCGGATGGTCTCAAACTTGTTGTTCAGCGTAAAATAAGGGTTCGTCCGGTTCATAAACCGCGAATACACGAACTCGTTGCCCGTTGCGGGGTTAATCTGGTTGGCTTCCAGCACATCGAGCGGCAGCGAGTTTGCCAGCGTATAAATCACGGTTGGCGTACTGTTGTCTTGCTGGGCAATTTGGGGCGGGTTGCGGTTCAGTTCGCTCGAATAGTTCAACGACCCCGATACGGTCAGTTTTGGCGAAAGATTATAACTGAAACCGAGGTTGATGGTCTTGCGGTTAAACGAGTTGTTGCGGGTGATACCAGCGTTGTCGGTATTGGCAACCGACAGGTTAAAGCCGCCTTTGTCGCTGCCCGACGACAGCGCAATCGAGTTTGTCCACGTCGAACCATCACGGTAGAACGTATTGATCCGGTTCCGAACGGGGGCGTAAGGCACGGTAAGACCGCCAAACAACGTCTGCGTTTGTCCGGCAAACTTCTCGCCAAAGCTCCACACGCCCGACGTTGGATTGGCTGCCGTTGGCCGAACGCCGAATTCGCCCTGCCCGTATTCGTACTGAAAATCGGTGTAATCGAGTGGATGATCGCTGGTGAAGTTCGAGTTATACACCACGCCGATTCCCTGCCCGCTGCCTTTGGTTTTGGTGGTGATGAGAATGGCTCCGTCTTTGGCCCGCGAGCCGTAGAGTGCGGCAGCCGTACCGCCTTTCAGCACGGTCATGGTCTCGATATCGTCGGAGTTGATACTGCTCAATCCGTCGCCCCCGTCGGAGTAGTTCCGGTCGCGGTTGCCGATTGACCCGTCGCTGCCGGTGTTACCCGTATTCTGGCCGAAGTTGGTATTGTCAATCGGCACCCCGTTTACCACAATCAGCGGGTTGTTCTGACCCGAAAACGACGACTGCCCGCGCAGGCGTATCTTGCTGGTACCGGCGGCCCCGGTGCCGAGGCTGGTGATATTTACGCCCGCGATTTTACCCTGCAACGAGTTGACGAAATTGACACTTCGGTTGGTGGCAATTTGTTCCGCGCTGACGGTAGAGGTGGCATAGCCGAGCGTTTTGGCTTCTTTCTTGATGCCGAGGGCCGTTACCACCACTTCGTTCAGGGCTTGTGAGGCTTCGGTGAGGGCAATGTTCAGTTGGGTTTGGTTACCCACCCGCACCTCTGTACCGGCGTAGCCAATGGCACTCACAACCAGCACAGACGACGCGGGCGCGGCCAACGAAAACCGCCCGTCGGCATCGGAGGTGGTGCCGGTTTGGGTGCCTTTCAGCAAGACGTTCACGCCGGGAATGGGTTTGCTGTCGGCCCCGGTGATGCGGCCCGACACGCGCCGGTCCTGCGCCTGAGCAGCCGAACTGCCCATTAATAGTATGACCAGCCAGGCACACAGCCAGGCCGGAGGGGAAAGTAACGTGTGTTTCATTTGTGATCTAAATAACAGAGTTAAACAGGGCAAAAGTCAATTATTTCTTACAAGAATTTCATCCCAAAAGTGAAATTAACCCGTGTTTCTACTTGGTTGGTACGGCTAAGACATCAACTCACCAAAAAGTTTGAAAAGATAAGCCTGTCGTTACTATCAGGAGCCATTGCCGCGTCGTAATGTAATGCCGGTTTTAGACTTGTGCCAGTCTCCATTTGCTTCAACCGGCAGAAACGGCGTACTTGCAGAGAAGTTTCGGCTGATTTTCATTATCATAATCTTGATTTACCCCTACCCATCATGGCTAAACTGATCGTTGTTGACGACGAGAAGAAAATCCGCGAAGCCCTCCGCGACATCTTAGAATACGAAGGGTATGAAGTTGACATGGCAACCAACGGCGAAGAAGGCTTCGACCTGATTATGAAAAATAATTACGACGTAGCCCTCTGCGACATCAGAATGCCCAAAATGGATGGGCTGGAGTTGTTGCTGAAAGTGGGCGAAATGGGCAAAAACACGCAGTTTGTGATGGTCTCGGCCTACGGCAACATCGAAAACGCCGTTGAAGCCACCAAGCGTGGAGCGTTTGACTTTATCGTGAAGCCACCCGACCTGAACCGCCTGCTCGTGACGGTCAGAAACGCCATCGAACGCTCGAAGATGAGTCAGGAGACTAAGTCGCTTCGGAAACGCATCTACAAACTCAATGAAATCGTGGGCGAATCGGCCCCGATTCTGAAAGTCAAAGAAACCATCAATCGCGTGGCTGCCACCGAAGCCCGCGTCCTCATCACCGGGGCCAATGGGTCGGGTAAAGAGATGGTTGCCAAGCAGATACACGAAAAAAGCAACCGTGCCAATATGCCGCTTGTGGAGGTCAACTGCGCGGCCATCCCCAGCGAACTCATCGAAAGCGAACTCTTTGGCCACGAGAAAGGCGCGTTTACGGGCGCAGCCGCCCGGCGCATCGGCAAGTTTGAACAGGCCGACAGCGGCACGTTGTTCTTAGACGAAATCGGCGATATGAGCCTGTCGGCACAGGCCAAAGTGCTGCGGGCCTTGCAGGAAAATAAAATTACCCGCGTCGGGGGCGACAAAGAAATCAAGATTAATGTTCGCGTGATTGCCGCTACCAATAAAGACCTGAAAAGGGAGATTCAGGAAGGTGGTTTTCGCGAAGATTTGTTCCACCGCCTGAGCGTGATCCCAATTCACGTGCCGGCCCTCTCCGACCGGCGCGAAGATATTCCGCTCCTTACCGACAAGTTCCTGAACGACATCGCCACCGAATACGGCGCACCGACCAAAGAGGTTTCGCCCGAAGCCATGACCTACCTGCAATCGCTCGGCTGGACGGGCAACGTCCGCGAGTTACGAAACGTGATTGAACGGCTCGTGATTATGTGCGGGGAGAAAATCACGGCAGATGACGTAAAAATGTACGCTTAACGTAGAAACGCAACATAGTGCGTCTCTATAAAACCAGCAAATTACACCCCCGAATATCTGAATTATCGAAACGCCCGACTACCGTGAAGGTACCGGGCGTTTCGGCATATTGGCCCAAATCCTGGGTTTCTACAAACGAGCAGGAGTCTATATTTGCCAGATCAATCACGTTGATGCCGCCGGTGCGACGCTCGCCGGTTTGGCGTGACCCGATACCGCGCTCGGAACTGGAAGAATAACCGTCGGGGTAAATAGCAAACGGGTCGTTGAGGTCGCGGAGCAGCACCCGCATGGTGGGGCCGGGCCGAAAAACACCGCCACCCGTTGAATAGCCTTGGGAGAGCAATTCAGTCATACCGTATTCCGAGTGAATAGCCGAAACGCCCAGCCGGTCCATCAGAATTTCGTGGACTTCTTCGCGCAGCAACTCCACCCGGCGACCTTTCATACCGCCCGTTTCCATCACGGTCAGGTTTGGGTGTTGCCCCAGAAACGTCAGATCATGCTGTTCGGCCCAGTCGAGCAGGGCAAACGTCACGCCGATGAGCAGTACCGGGCGTTCGGGGTGGTGCATGGCCTGGCGCAGTTGGGCCGTCAGTTCAGCCAGATTATCGAGGTAAAAGCCGTTGCCCGGTGCCGATGACTGCCGCATAAAATGCTGAATCATATACACCAGCGACGAATTTGTTCGTTCCAGATAAGACGGTAACAGAGCCAGAATCTGCCGGTTTTCGAGCGGGCCATATACCGCTTCAACCGTCTGAACGCTGACGGTTTCGTACAGGTCAGCATCGGTAACGAGGTGTTGGCTGGTGGTTTGGCCGGTGGTTCCGCTGCTGGCAAACAGCAACGGAACGGTATCAATTGGCGTTAAATCGGGCAGTTCTGAATCAGGTGATTGCGTTGCGACCGTATGGGTTTTGAAGAAACCAATCGGCAGGAACGGGATTTGCCGTAGATCGGTAACGGATTCGAGGTCTCGGTTGAGAAGATTGATATAGGTCCGGTACACCGGGTTAAACGCGGCCTGATACCGGAAAACGGCCAACGCCACCGACTCGAACGTGCCGGGGCCAACGGTCAGGATTTGCCGACGCAGGGATTCCCGCAGTGACGATTGACGCAACGAAACCGCGTTTTCTGGAGTTATTGACAAGTGAGTTTTATTTTTACGATACCAACATCATGCAGCGGCAACTGATTCAATCGGGTGTTTTGTTTTTGGCCCTCGCGCTTGGCTTATCGGCTTGCTTTACCGAGCCGAATTTCAGCAACACGCCCGTCATTCGATTCCAGCAACTTTACAAAATTACCAAACCGGCCAGTGCCGACCGTCGAACCCCCAAACGGGATTCCGTCGTGATTACGATTGATGGCGAAGATGGAGATGGCGACCTCGGCGAAGATACCCAACTCGATTCGGTTCGGATTCGGCGAACGGTATTTGCCAAAGAAACCTGGGGCAATTATGAACTCAAGACGATGCAGTTGGTGAACGGAAAATACGAAGAACTGATTCTGACCGATTATCAGAAACTGTTTTTTCCCCGGCTGTATCGCAACGACAAGCGCGGGCCGGTTGAGATTACCAACTTAGATTTTGGCAGCGTTTTTCCGTATTCTAACAACGTTAAATTAGTTACCGTGAAGTTTCGGCTCAAAATTCGGGATCGCGCCCTCCACGAGAGCAACACCATCGAAACCGATACGATTACGGTACCGATTTTCGGGCGGTAGTTGACCGATAAATCACTGATTATCAGCTTCTTCTTCCTTTACTGTTTTGTCTTTAGGCCGCTCATAAACGGCCTTTCCTTTTTCGTCCCATTCGGTCAGCACCAGCGGCTCAATGCCCGTTTCCCATTGATCGCGGGGGTATTGGGTAAGTTTTCGGCGGAACCGGCGGGTGGTTTGGGGATAGTATTCTGTCCATCGGCCCACTTTCACGCCGTTGTCATATTTGCCTTCTTCGGCTAATTGGCCGTTGGGATGAAAGGCTAAGTAGGTGCCACGAACCTTACCAAACTCAACCGGCATGACTTCTCTGATCTTGGTATGGGCTGAATCGTACCACACAATCCGCGATTCTGCCGGGAACCCCCGCGCCCAGCGAGCCTTGTCCAAGAGCATAAAATTAGCATCGTATTTTTCCCATCGTGCGTCTTTCGTCCCGGCGTAATAAAATCCCTCCTCGACCAGATCACCATTTTGGTAGCGTTTGTAGGGGCCGTGCAACCACAGTACGCTGGCGCGGTCGGTCGGGACGGAACTCGTAACGCGGTTGTTTTTCTGATCGTACCAAAACAACTCGCGGGCGTAGGCACTCGGTGCCTGTGGGCTTTTCAAGACGTAAAATTTCTCGATAATCGTGCGGTCGCCGGAGCCGATTTTGGTGTAGGCTTCAACCATGCCCAGCCCTTCATAATCAGTGCGAGACTGTTTTTTCTTGCGGCTTTTATCGGCATACTTTCTCCGCAACTGCTTGATTTTCAGTCCCAGGTCGGGCAGCGTTTCCGAAAAAAGTTCTTTTGTGCTGGCAACCGATGAGCCAAGCCCTGATGATTCCATCAATCCGCCCGACAACGCCGAGGGTTTGGTCATGGCTTTGAGTGCCGACCCCGACAACATGGACGACGACACGGGCAGGCCCAACTGGTCAAGCACCGACTTTTGCTTTTTGCTCTTCACGGGTGGCCCCCCGGCTGTGGTCAGGGCGGCAGGCGCGGTGGTCTGAGCCAGCGCACCGGCTACGGTGGTAAGCATCAAAAACGCGAATACGATCAAAATTCGAGACATGGCTGGCAATGAAAAAGCGTATGACCTGTGTTAGCTTTGCAACGATTTCGATTAACGGAATATTTCAAAACCAATGGAACACGGGTTTATGGAACGCAGATGACGCAGATTTTTATGATTTACGCAGATTTTTTTTGACCTCATTCAAGAAGGTAGAATCTGCGAAAATCCGTTTAAATCTGCGTCATCTGCGTTCTATAAATCTGCGTTCTATTCTTCTCTTGTGGAAAAAAACGCTAAAATATACATTGCCGGGCATCGGGGCATGGTTGGTTCGGCCATTGTCAGGAACCTGCGGGCCAACGGCCATGAGAACCTGGTTGTTCGCACCTCCGCCGAATTAGACCTTCGCAATCAGGCGGCAGTGGCCGATTTTTTTGCTACCGAACGTCCCGATTACGTTTTTCTGGCGGCTGCCAAAGTCGGCGGTATTCTGGCAAACAACACCTACCGGGCCGAGTTTCTGTATGATAACCTGCTCATCGAAGCCAACATTATTCACCAATCGTACCAAACGGCGGTGACGAAGTTATTGTTTCTGGGATCGTCGTGCATTTATCCCAAGATGGCTCCGCAGCCGTTGCGGGAAGAATCGCTGCTGACCGGCCCCCTCGAAGCCACCAACGAACCCTACGCCATTGCCAAAATTGCTGGTATCAAACTCTGCGAAGAATACCGTTACCAATATGGCTGCAATTTTATCTCGGCCATGCCCACCAATCTCTACGGCCCGAACGATAACTACGATTTGCAGGGATCGCACGTGTTGCCCGCCCTGATTCGGAAGTTTCACGAAGCCAAAATCAATGGCGATTCGTCGGTAGAAGTCTGGGGAACGGGGTCACCGATGCGCGAATTTCTTCACGCCGATGACCTCGCCGATGCCTGCGTGTTTCTGATGAACAATTACAACGATAAACTCTTCGTAAACATCGGCACCGGCGAAGACCTGACAATCAAGGCGTTAGCCGAAATGATTCAGACCACCGTTGGCTATCGGGGAGACATCCGCTGGAACACCGACAAACCCGACGGAACGCCCCGAAAACTGATGGATGTATCGCGGCTGCACAACATGGGCTGGCGGCACAAGATTGAATTGGCCGATGGGCTGGTAAAAACGTATCAGGATTTTTTGACCCGTTAGATCGCCTTTGCCGGGTTGCCGAATACGGTGGCGGCTGCGGCTACGTTCTCGACCACCACTGAACCGGCACCAATGCGGGCGTTTTTGCCAACGGTTATGCCCGAAACCAGCACCGCACCCGCCCCGATAAACGCGCCTTCGTCAATCACGACACCGCTGCTGATGATGGTTCCGGGGCCAGCCTGCACGTAGTCGGCAAGTTTGGCCGAAGCCTCGATAATGGCCCCGCTTTGCAGGATGCAGTGCTGCCCAACCTCGGCAAACGGCCCGATTACAACGCGGGCCGCAATCAGATTGCCATGCCCGATGGTGGCTTCTGCCGATACCGTTGCCGTGTCGTGAATGGCATTGACGGGCTGCACCTTGCGCCGTTCGTTAAGCATTTTAACGAGCTTCCGCCGAACGCGGGCATCCGAAATTGCCACGAAAGCCTCGCATTTCTGACCGATGAGTTTCAGAAAGCCATCGTCGTCGGTATCGCCCAGTACCGAGACATCGCCAAATTCGAGACCGTGCCGGGTTTTTTCATCGTCGAGCAGGCCGTAAACAACCACATTGTTGCGCCGAAAAATATCGAGCGCGGTCAGGCCGAGGGCATCGGCACCAAAAATCAGAACGGGGTTTTCCATGTAAAGTGGCGCGGGAGGAATCCCGCGAAATTAAAAAATAGTAGCGCGGGAAGAATCATAAACGTTTAATTCGCGGGATTCCTCCCGCGTTACATATCGTCCGCATTACTTTAAAATAACAATTCGGTAACAATCTGATAACGCACAGGTAATCTACGTTTCCTACCTTCGTCCATGAAACCTAAGCGACATTTTCGCACGATTGTTCTCTCCGATTTGCATCTCGGTACGTCTGGCTCCAAGGCGAAAGAGGTCACCAACTTCCTCCGACATTATTCCTGCCAAAAACTCATCCTCAACGGCGACATTATTGACGGCTGGCAACTGAAACAATACGGCACCTGGAAGAAGAAACACACCGACTTCTTTCGGGCTGTACTCAAGCAAATCGTTCGATACGATACAAAAGTAGTGTATCTGCGGGGCAACCACGACGATTTTCTGGAACAGGTCATGCCGCTCCGGCTCGGCAAAAACTTCTCCATCCGCAGAGATTACGTGCTGATGTCGGGCGATAAGAAGTTTTACGTGACGCACGGCGATGTCTTCGACTCCATCACGTCGCAGATGAAATGGCTGGCTCACCTCGGCGATCTGGGCTACACGTTTCTCCTCTGGGTGAATAAGCTCTACAACAATTATCGCACGGCACGGGGCTTGCCCTACTACTCGCTGTCGCAGAAAATCAAACTCAGCATTAAACAGGCCGTGAGTTATATCTCTGATTTTGAGATTAAACTGACCGAACTGGCCCGCGCCAAAGGCTGCGACGGTATCATCTGCGGGCATATTCATCAACCCGCCATCCGCCAATACGACGGCCTGATTTATATGAACTCCGGCGATTGGGTGGAGTCCCTGAGCGCATTGGTCGAGGATTACGACGGCCACTGGGACTTGCTCTATTACACCGCCGACCTCGCCGACGGGAACGTTGAGCGAACTACGGCCCGACCAGCCACGCCGGTTCCGTTGCCTGACCCGGCCTTAGTTGAGCAATCGGCGTGATTGTCTCAGACAGCAATCGGCTGTCTGAGACAATCTGCCTATCTTCGGCCAACACTTTTCCGGCTTTGTTATGCGCGTTTTATTTTTGGTGCAGGGCGAAGGGCGCGGGCATCTGACTCAGGCACTTTCGCTGGCGCAAATCCTGCAAAAATCCCCGCATGAGTTGGTTGGGGCGGTGGTGGGTGTAGCCGACGAACGACCCGTTCCGGCGTTTTTTGCGGAGTCGTTCCCGGCACCCATCGAAACAGTGGCGAGTCCGGCGTTGGTGTATAGCCCTAAAACCAATGCCCTCATGCCGCTCGAATCGTTTATTGGCGGTATCAAAAACAGCCCTGCGTTCTGGCGAAGTCTGTCGCTGATTGATGCGGCCATTACCCGCAGCCGTGCCGACGTGGTGATTAATTTCTACGAAGTGCTGGGTGGGATGACCTATTATTTCCGGCGACCCAAAACCCCGTTGCTGACCGTTGCCCATCAATACCTGGCGTTTCATCCGCAGTTTCAGTTTCCGACCGGCAAGAAATTCATTGATAAACAGACGTTTATGCTTTTGTCGCGGGTCACATCGTTTGGGGCGCGGGAACGGCTGGCGTTGTCGTTCGATCAACTGCCTGATGTACCGGAACAGCACCTGCGGGTGATGCCGCCCCTGTTGCGGCAGGAAGCCACCCAACGCCAACCCACTACCGAAACTTATCTGCTGGCCTACATGACTCAGCCCGGCCTGCGGGTACAGTTGGCCGAAGCCCACCGACTGCGCCCCGACGTGTCGGTGCATTGTTTTAATTCGGGCGTGTCTGCCGCCGACGAACCCGTTGATGACACGCTTACCTATCACGCTATTGACGGAAAACGGTTTCTGGATTTCATGCAGAACAGCCGGGCCGTGATCACAACGGCGGGTTTCGAGTCGGTTTGCGAAGCGGCTTATCTCGGCAAACCCGTGCTGATGATGCCCCAGCCAAATCATTATGAGCAGGCTTGCAACGCCACTGATGGGCAACGCGCCGGGGTCGGTATTGCCGCCGACAGTTTTGATCTGGATGCGTTGATGGCCTATCTGCCCCACCACGATTATGCCGTAAACGAACGATTCCGGGCGTGGCAGAATCAGGCCGGGCCGTTATTTTTAGAGGCTATCGAGCGCGTAATTCGTTCGTAATCAGTTGATTTAGATTGTTAAACAGGTATTTCCGTCGCATCATGAAAAAACACATTATGCTCACAGTCCTGCTGATTGCCAGCAGTTTATCGGTAGCCATCGGGCAGGTTGCGTTACAGCCATTCGAGGTTCATAAACCCTGCCGACCCCAGGGTGGCTACGAACTGCTGAACACGTTTATTCAGGCCAATGTACGGATGCCGTTTAGGGCCGAGGCCGACCAGATTTCGGGGCGGGTGTTTGTGCAGGGCGTTGTCGGCACCGATGGCCGGGTGTCGAGCCTGACCGTTTTGCGCGGCCTTCGCCCCGACTGCGACCGTGAAGCCCTGCGGGTGTTTGGCCGCTTCAACGCCTGGCAGCCCGCCGAAAAAGACAGCCAACGGGTGGCTCAGGTGGTTACGCAGACTATCCCGTTTAAATCTGCGTTGCCGGTTTATTACCGCGACGGGCAACGGCTGGCGTTCTTCGATCAGGCCGTAACCCAGAAATCAGAAACCGATACCAGCGTTGTTTATAAACAGGTGATCTTGGCAGATACCAACGGCTACCCAACCGGCGACATGGTGTTTTACGAACGAAAGAAGGAGAAATGGCGCGAGAAGTTACGCTACAAATTTGCCAGCGAGACAATCCCGCAACTACCTGATGTTCAAGATACTACCTCAGTCGGCAAAGCGTTCAGGCGGCTGACTCACCGCAGCTCATCGTTTGATCTGCAAGGTGAGGCTTACACGCTCTATCCCGACGGGTCTTTGGCTCAGGTCCAACAATTTGATGGAGGCCGCTTAGTTGGCACCGCCAAAACGTACTACCCAAACGGCACCGTTGCCAAACAAACGACGTATAATAACGGCTTGCAGGTTGAACTGTTCTGGTATCCGAACGGGCAGCTTTGGAAAGAAGAAACCCAACTGTCAGACACCCCCACCGTCAACAAATCCGGGATGGGCGGCCCAACGCGGGAGTTGATTAACTGGTGGGACAGCACCGGGCATCGGGGCGTAAAAGACGGCATGGGCCAGGCAAGACTGCAGACGTTTATCAAATCGAATCAGTCAAACCGCTACACTGTTTTTACTGAACAAGGCTTCATCGCGAATGGTGAGAGAACCGGCACCTGGACGGGCCGCTACGCCGATGGCTCTTATTTTTATCAGGAAGACTATACCGACGGCGTTTGTACCGGCGGAAAAGCCAGGGAAGCCGGGACCGACACCATCACCTACGATAAAGACCAAATACAGCCGGAGTACATCGGCGGGATGAGCAAACTCGGTCAGTTTTTGGCGATGAACATTCGCTACCCGATTGATGCTATGCGAAGCCGGGCGCAGGGCCGCGTTTTTGTCAGTTTTGTGGTCTGCGAGGATGGCAGTTTATGCGACCACGCAGTGATTAAAAGTGCCGGGAACCGCTCTTTAGACCAAGAGGCTTTACGGGTTGTGAAACAGATGAAAAACAACTGGAAGCCGGGCGTTGAGCGGGGGCGACCAGTTCGGGTTAAATACAATCTGCCCGTGAATTTTACATTTCAGTAAAAAAAACCGCCCCGGCTCTTGCGGGCCGGGGCGGTCAGTAACAAGTTGGGCAAACTCAAACCCACTCCCAGCGATGGCCGGGGCGCAGCCCTTCCCCTTTCTTTTGTTGGAGGAGCCGGGGGCGTTTGAAGCGCAATACCAGCAAGGCCAGCAATTTCTGCACCGGAATACCGTGTTGCTGATCGGTGAGGTCTTGGTTGGCACTGCCCGTTGCCGACGCAATGAGTTGATCCAATTCGGAGGGTTTATCGAGCAGCGAACGGTCTGGGCGCGGCCCCCACGACGGATCAGCGGAGTCGGCATCGGCGAGATTGGCATTATCGGGGTTAGTCAGCCGTTTGCGGGCTTTTTGCAACACAAACGCGGGTAGCGGCTTAGTGAGGGCGTTCATCGAGCCGGGCGACAGCATCAGCCGGTACCGCTCCGGGTTGCTCAACAACTCTTTGTAAGCCAGCACCCGAAATAAATACATACTGGTTTCGCGATAAAAGCGCAGTTTGAAGTAGTTCGACTGGCCCTGCTGGTGCATCCGGGACTTGACGTGACCGATACCGCCGTTGTAGGCAGCCGCTACCAACGACCACGACCGGAGTTCGCCGTAGAGTTCGTGCAGGTAGTGGCAAACGGCTACGGTTGCCTTGCGCAGATCTTTGCGCTCGTCAAGCTCATCGTTCACAATCAAGCCTAATTCACGGGCAGTTTGGGGCATAAGTTGCCAATAACCAACTGCACCTTTTGGCGACACGCAGTCGTTTACCAATTCGCTTTCGGTGAGGGGCAGATACCGGAAATCACGCGGGATACGGTACTTGAACAGGATTGGATCAATGATTGGAAAGAACGAAACGGAGCGTTTCCGCAAATCGTAAATGCACTCTTTCTGTGCGCCGTAGGTGCGCAGTGCCTGCACCCAGTGTCGCCATACGCCCGGCTCACCAATGGGCATCGCTTCTCCGCAAAAAAACACCGGAGCCACGTGCCGAACGGTGTCAACACTCATCAGGGCGGGGGCATTCAGGCTGCCAGAGACGGTGGCTATGCGGGCAGTATCTGCCGGGGCGGGAGCGGCTCCGGCCACCGAACCCGCGGCAGCCATGAGCAATGAGAATCCTACTTGTTTAATCAAAACGTTCGTGTTTGTTGTAAGGCACAAAAAGGCGGGCTTTTCGGCCCGCCATCCTGCTTTAAGTCAATGACTATACCACGAAGTTAATTGTCCATCACCACATTACCAAATTCGGGTTCTTGTTTTTATCCAACGATCAACTTTGTAGTCCCCATACAATCCGTAGTGTATCGTAGCTGTATTTGCCGTTGAAAAACTCGTAAATGGGCTTCATCGCGTTGTTTTCTACCCCCAACTCGCGCATGACCCGCTCAATGTCAGCGCGTTCTGCCGGGTCAACCAAATTCTCAATGGTGATCTCGTATCCCGACCGGCGCAGGTACAGCAGGTGGCTGATAACGGTGCTGAGGTTGATATTTCGCTCGGCGCAAATCTCATTTACACTCAGCCCCCGGTTATATAAATCGAGCGTTTGCTGGTAAGTCGAACCGCGTATGGTTGGGCTGTTTTGCTGATTTTCATCGCGAACATAATCCGTAATAATCTCCAGAAACTGCCGCCCGAAGAGTTGGAGTTTTCGCTCCCCGACCCCGCTCACGGCCCGGAGTTTGTCGGGCGTGGTAGGCCGTTGCCGGGCCATGTCTTCGAGGGTGGTATCGGTAAAAATCACATACGGCGGCACGTTCTGGGCATCGGCGAGTTGCTTGCGAAGCACCCGGAGCCGCTCAAACAAATCGTTGCGGGTGGCTTCGGTTTTGGGTTTGCCTTTCTCCACAACGGGCTTCATCACGTCTTCGGGCCGCACGAGGTCAATCCGTCGCCCGTCATACAAGACCGACTGCGCCAGAATTCCGCGCCGGAGGGCATAGTATTGGTCGTAGGCAATTTCGATCACGCCGATGTTGATGAGTTGATGGAGGTAATTGCGCCAGTCGTCGAATTTCAGGTCTTTGCCCGCGCCGTATGTTTTCATCTGATCGTAGCCGCCCTGCAACACGGCCTGACTGCGGGAGCCGCGCAGAATGTCAATCAGCAGGTTCATTGGCACTTTTTCGCCCGCCCGGATTATGGCCGAGAGTGCTTTTTGGGCCAGCACCGTACCGTCGAACGTGACGCGGGGATTGCGGCAGACATCGCAGTTGCCGCAGGGTTCGGGGAGTTCTTCGGAGAAATAACTGAGCAAAATCTGCCGTCGGCAGGTGTGCGCGTCGGCGTATTGCTGCATCCGTTCGAGCTTGGCGAGCTGCACACCGATATTGGCCGGTTCGTTCTGGGCCAGCATATCCTTGTAGGTAGCAACGTCGGCAAAGCTATAAAACAGCACCGTGTCGGAGTTCAGCCCATCGCGCCCGGCCCGCCCGATTTCCTGGTAAAAACTTTCGAGGTTCTTGGGCATATTGTAATGAATCACCCACCGCACGTTGCTCTTATCAATGCCCATCCCGAAGGCAATGGTGGCGCACATAATCTTGATGTCGTCGCGGAGAAACGCTTCCTGCACCCGGCTCCGTTCTTCGCTGGGCATCCCGGCGTGGTAAAACCCGGCCATGAATCCCTTCTCCTGCAACTTGGCCGCTACGGATTCGGTGCTTTTGCGGCTCAGGCAGTAAATAATGCCCGACGTGTCGGGTTTCATCTGTAAGAGCCTGATAATCTGGGGCAAACGACTCGTGCCGGGCAACACCTGCAAGCTCAGGTTGGGCCGGTTAAACGACGAAATAAACACTGCCGGGTCGGTCATGCCAAGCCGGGTGGCAATATCGTGGCGGGTGAGTTTGTCGGCGGTGGCCGTGAGGGCAACGGTTGTTACGTGCGGAAAGCGGTTTTTCAGGAGGTGCAACTGCGTGTATTCGGGCCGGAAATCATGCCCCCACGACGAGATGCAGTGCGCTTCGTCAATGGCAAAGAGCGACACGTTGATGCGTTCGAGAAACCCGAAGAACGATTCTGACAGCAGTTTTTCGGGCGAGACATAGAGCAGTTTGAGTTTCCCGGCAAGGCAATCCTCTTCGATCTGACGTTGTTCGCGGCTGCCCTGGCTGCTGTTGAGGTAGGCCGCCGGAACGCCGTTGAGCAGCAACGCGCCCACCTGATCTTTCATGAGCGCAATGAGGGGCGAGACCACAACGGTTGTGCCGGATTTCATCAGGGCCGGAATCTGAAAACACACCGATTTGCCTCCGCCCGTTGGCATCAGCACCACCGTATCTCGCCCCGACAGCACCGACCGGATAATGGCTTCCTGCTCGTGCCGAAAGCTATCGTAGCCGTAGTATCGTTTGAGGTAATCGGCGGGTTGGGTAAGAGGAGCAGTTTTATGGTTCGTCAGCATCAGAGCGGGTGGTTAGCCATCTGTCAAATTTACAAAAAAATGACGAAAACCGCTTTGACCGCCCAACGCTATTCCAGCGCGAAAACAATGGGCAGCGTGAACCGAACCCGAACCGCCCGGCCAGCCTGTTTGCCGGGTTTCCAGCGCGGCATCTGTTCGATTACCCGTTTGGCTTCTTCGTCGCAGCCGAAACCAATGCCGCGCAGCAGTTGCACATCGGCAATGCTGCCATCGGCATTGACCACAAAACCCACAAATACCCGGCCCGACACGTTTGCCCGCGAAGCCGGGGCGGGGTAGCGCAGGTTTTGGGACAGATGGCGTTGCAGGGCGGCTGTACCACCCGGAAAATCAGGATTTTGCTCAACCACCAGAAACGGCTCCTCCGAAACGGGGGCCGTTTCGATAGCCTGCTCAACCCGCGAGGGCGCAGCATCTTCGGGCGGAAGTATGATTTCTTCGCCGTTGCCGGTCTCTTCGGCGGTTTTATCGCCTGACGTGGCATCCCGAAAATCCTCGACGGTCGGCGGTGTTTCTTCGATTGTCACGGCGGCATCGGGCAAGATGAGCGGGGGCAAATTGCGGACGGTAGCCACCGGCGGGGCAGTTTCGGGCAAGGCCAACCGAATGGGTGGCTCAACGGGTGGGGCAACGGGCAGTTTAGTCAGCGTTGCTTCTTTCATCCAGAAGTCGGCTTTTTTCGCTACCAATTCGTTCAGTAAAGCGGGCGTGAGCAGGGCCAGCAAAAACAAACCGACACCTAACCCCAATGCACGGGCGAGTGTCGGTCGGTAATGTTGGCGCAGGTCAAAGGCTCCGTAGGCCCGGTTTCGACCGGCAAAAATCAGTTCGTCAAGTGTAACAACAGGTTCCATCGTTTTCGGGATTTTGTTTAACCCGTAGATGAAATGAGGGCGGTGTTTGCATAAACCACTATTCTGGACAACAAGAGCGGGCTTGCACCCGCGCTACACGCTCATCAGCGATTCGCGACGGCGCATCTTGCCTGCCGGGATGCCGAACATCATCTTGAACCGGCGGCAGAAGCAGGCCGTGTCTTTGTAGCCCACCTCAGAGCCAATATGTTTTAGGACGCTAATCCGCAGAATTTCCGCTGAAATTTACCCAATCAGTAACTAACTGTGAATATTCTTTAAATGTAAGTTCTTCCACAATCCACTGACTTTCAGCACACAGTTCTGGTAACGCTTTGACAAACTCCTTGTATTCGTCAACCAAAATACTGGCACTGGGAATTGTTTCAGCCGTTTTGCTACTCAACCAATCGCGAATAGATTTTATTGCCTTAATCGGGTCGTCTTTATGAGACTGTATGTCTTGACCCGATAAATCTGAAATGAATTGTTTGAATCGAAACTGTTCGCTTTCAATGATTATGTACTCTTTGTCTTTGTGGACTTTGCTACCGAACTGTTTGCTGCCAATAAAGATACCCAATTCAAGCGGCATATTGAAGCGGGGTAGATTTCCGGTTTCGCTGAGCGTAACCCGAGACAAATCATGTATGGCATACTTTGATTGCTCTATCAGCGAAACAATGTTCTGTATCCGGATGCCATGAGAATCGCTAAACTCTTTAGCACATCGCAAGGTGAATTTGCACCGAAAAACCGTGAAAACTATTGCGTTGAAAATCTCATCATAATCACTGTCAAACGGGCAGTTTATGAACACATTACGGTGGTAATTGCCGTTCAACTTACTCATCTACCAATATGCCTGTTTTTTACAGCAATCACCGCTTTTTCGGCCTTGATAGCCGTCTCACGATCAACACTTGGGTTTCCTTTTACTACTGCTTTCTCTTTACGAACGCCTTTAAATGGCGTTCCATCTGATTTAACCTCTAAAAAACGGCCAGTAGTAGTGTCACGCTTAACGTAATTGCCCGTTGCGGGGTTGTAAACCTGCGAACGGCCCGAAACAGCCCCTTTTCGAGAGCTTGTGCCTGTATTTCTCGCCATCGTTTTGTTCTTTTCGTAAAGGTACATCGTTTACACGTGAACGAATAGACATGATCGAAAAGCAGCCTACACGTTCATCAGCGATTCGCGACGGCGCATTTTGCCCGCCGGGATGCCGAACATCATCTTGAACCGGCGGCAGAAATAAGCGGTGTCTTTGTAGCCGACTTCGGAGCCGATGGCCCGGATGCTCTTTTTACTGGTGCGGAGCAAGCCAACGGCGGCTTCCATACGCTGATACTCGATGTAGTCCTGCGGATTGATGCCGGTGAGCATCTTGAAATACTGCCCCACGTAGTCTTCTGACACGTTGGCAACGTTGGCAAGCACTTTGTTGGAGAGGTCGCCACCGAGGTTATCTTTGATGTAGGCAAAAATATCGATCAGGCGCGGGTCTTTGAAGTAGGTGCTGTTGGTCACCAACTGCTCCACAAACAGGTGATTTTTGAGGATATACCGAATGATTTCGATCACGATTTCTTCGGTTTTGATCTTAATCACGCGGCCTTTACCGGCTAAATCGGTCAGGTCTTCATACAGAATCTGGTAAATGGCATCGGCCAGCCGCGTGTCTGACTTGATGATGAATGGCGGCACATCGAGCGAGTTGAAGAAATTCACCGAGTCGAACACCTTAGCCTCGAACGATACCAGGCCAAACGAGTTAGGCAGGGTGCCAATCTGCTGCGGGCTGCGGCTCGATTCCCAATAGCTCTCGCGGTGGGTCATAAACTCCTCGTTCGAGACAACTTTCGGGTTGGCTCCTTCGCCGTAGGTCACCGTAACGTGCTTGCCGCCCGGAATAAACAGCATATCGCCCTTATCAACTTCCTGCTCATCGTCGCCGAATTTCACGGTGCCGTTGTAGAGAATCGTGATCGAGTTCTCGACATCGTAGAAATTCTTGATCGTTATTGGCTGCAAAATCCGAATGGTTCGGGCCTTGATGAACTTCACGCCTAACGATTCGATAATCTTGTTGTAGTCTTCCATCTTGCAAAAAGGTTTTACACGGTTGGTGTGATTGGTGTGATTTTGCACAAAACTAATAAATTGGACAAAACTAATACAATAAAAATAGTTTCACTGGCAAAAAAAAAGAGTGCGTCTCCTTGCCGGAAACGCACTCTGTACGCATCAAAAATAGACTTTTACCGGGAAACGACTCAGCGAATCAGTTCGCGGGCGATCACTAATTTCTGGATTTCGGACGTACCCTCGTATATCTGCGTAATCTTGGCATCGCGCATCATGCGTTCAACGTGAAACTCTTTTACGTAGCCGTAGCCGCCGTGAATCTGCACGGCTTCGGTGGTGGCCCACATCGCTACGTCAGACGCAAACAGCTTTGCCATTGCTGCGGCCTGCACATAGTCTTTGTGTTCGTCTTTGAGCCGGGCGGCTTTGTAAACCAGCAATCGGGCCGCTTCGATTTTCGTTGCCATCTCCGCCAGTTTGAATTGAATGGCCTGATGCTCAAAGATTTGCTTGCCAAACGCCTTGCGCTCCTGACTGTATTTGAGTGCCAATTCAAACGCGCCGGCGGCAATGCCCAACGCCTGAGCCGCAATGCCAATGCGCCCGCCGTTGAGGGTACTCATGGCAAACTTAAACCCGAAGCCGTCGGCCCCGATCCGGTTTTCTTTCGGCACCCGCACATCCGTAAACAGCAGCGAGTGGGTATCAGAAGCCCGGATACCCATTTTGTCTTCTTTTTTGCCCACCGCAAAGCCCGGTGCGCCCTTCTCAACAATCAGGCAGTTGATACCTTTATGTTTTTTGGCAACGTCGGTTTGGGCAATCACCAAACATATCCCCGACGAGCCACCGTTGGTAATCCAGTTTTTGGTGCCGTTCACGAGGTAGTAATCACCCATGTCTTCGGCGGTGGTTTGCTGGGATGTGGCATCCGAACCGGCTTCGGGTTCTGACAGACAAAACGCACCAATGGTCTCGCCGGTGGCAAGGCGGGTCAGGTATTTTTCTTTCTGTTCTTCGGTACCGTAGGCTTCTAACCCGTAACAAACCAGCGAGTTATTGACCGACATGATGACCGAGGCCGAGGCATCAATCTTAGAAATTTCTTCCATCGCCAGCACGTAAGACACCGTGTCCATACCGCCCCCGCCGTATTCGGGCGAGACCATCATGCCCATAAAACCGAGTTGTCCCATTTTACGGACTTGTTCGGCGGGGAATTTAGCGTCGTTGTCGCGCTCAACGATGCCGGGGAGGAGTTCGGTCTGGGCAAAATCGCGGGCGGCTTCCTGCACGGCGCGGTGTTCTTCGCTGAGGTTAAAATCTAAGCCTTCGAGTGCATATGATTCGGTTGTCATATTTTTTGCCGGTTGTTGATGATTTTATATGTAAAATTAGAAAAGATTGATCAAACAGAACGCTGTGTTACACAATATCATTATGTGTATATATAGTAGCACCCCGTTCACTATTCACTTGCCCGCATGACTGCCCAACCTCATTTGCACTGATTGTTTACCCTTATCCGCTTACTAAACGACCGCCCCGGCCAAACGGTTTCGCAAGCTGCCCACCTGCTCGACACCACGCCCCGGACGGTGTATCACTACCTCGAAACGCTCGAAGACCTCGGCTACTGCATTGACAAAGACAGCCACGACCGCTATTTTCTGTTCGAGGCCGACTGCGCCCACCGCCCGGCGTTTACGGCTGAGGAGTCAGCGTTGGTGGTGCGGTCAAACTATATTTTGGATAAGGCTTGGAACAATCAGAGTTATTATTCCATCTTTGTAGCGGCATTTATCATCTCCCTAATACCCACTTTCATCATCTTAACATTTCACGTGAAAACATGAAAAGTCCATTTAAGTCAGGATTGAAATAGATGCTGGAAATGGGATTGGTAAAGCCCGAAAAATGAAAGCGACCAACTGGACTGTCTCGAAACTTCCCAATTGATCGCTTAATGTTCACCAAAAAACAAACTGTTTTTATGATTAACAAATCTAATCAATTACAACTACATTACAAGGCATTACAGCCAGATGTACTTATCCATTTCGAATCTGATATGGACTCGACTGACCCATTGTCGGGATGTCCGAACTGCATTATCTGTACATTTTTAGTGGAAAAACGCTGCCATGTCTGTAACAGCCTGTTTCCTTAACTGATTTTCTACTATCGTTTAATTTCTTGTGCCGACAGGAGACTGAACGACCTACCAACCTTTTCCATGCAAGACAAAGCAGTTGCTGCCATTGGGCGGCTGGCATTACAGAAAAGCGGACAGGCAGAACCCTACCAGCTTTACGTCGAGAATATGTTTCCCGGCGCAGGGGTAAGTTATGATATGCTGCTGGCAGTGTTCTCATTCACAACCGAGAACGAACAATTGGTGTGCCGTTTTGAGGGTGTTGATACCGAGAAGGCCAGTGAAATATCCTACCAAAAATACGTCTATCGTAAAGGGGCTTCTAATGGTGGTGATGTCACGTTCACAACCAAAGCAGGGGATATAGCCAAGAAACTAAACACACTGGTCGGCAACCAACTAAAAAAAGCCATTGCCTTATGCCGGGTTTCAGATTACCAATTCGACTTGGGTATGTTGCTGGCGTTGCAACACCGGCTCACAGTAGAATATGATGCAGTCGTGACGGCATTGCAGGATGCTTATGGCCTATTAGACAAAAAGCGGCAACAGGCATCGGGGTTAAGTTTGCGTTTCGAGTTTGATGGCGAACGGAGATACCTGGCTGACTTTCCTATTTTCCGGCAACAGGTACTATTGCACGGCACGGCGGGAAAGTCAGAGAAATACAATGTGGTTTCACAGGGGACGAATCAGCTTTGCTCGGTTTGTCTTCAACAAAAGCCATTAGTCCACGGCTTTGCCTCGCCATTCAAATATGCCACCGTTGATAAACCGGGTATGGTCAGCGGCTTTTTCAATCAGCGCAACAACTGGAAGAATTACCCAATTTGCTCGGATTGCTCGCTTGATTTCGAGTATGGGCAAAAGTACGTGGCGCAAAAACTTAAGAGATACTTCTACGGTAGCAGTTACTACGCTATTCCCAAGACGGTTTTACGAACCGATAAAGGCGGACTGGAAAAAGCCCTGACGCTCATTACAAAACTCGAATTTCAGTTTTCGGAAGCGTCGAAAGAGAAGCGGGTTGAAGATAGAATTATGCAGGAGATTGGCAAAGAGGATAATTATTTCACCCTTAGCTTGCTGTTTTTTGAGGAGAATCCAACCACAAAAGCTATAAAAATCAGGCTGTTGCTCGAAGAGATTGTACCCTCCCGCTTCCACAAGTTGTTTTCTGAAATACCTGCCAAAGTCAACCCAAATTTACTCTATAAGGGTGCCGATGGTACGGCTAAAGAGCCGCGTGACTTACGTTTTTCTTTTGGCTTGTTTAAACAATTCTACAAGGATGATTTCTATGGAATCGTAAATGACGTGTTTGTTGGGCGACCAGTCAACCGTCAGTTATTTTACACACGATTCATGGATATTGTTCGACAGGGTTATAACGAAATTCAGTTTATTGATAAAACACCTCAAACGCCGGGGTTGATAGTACTGAAAGCTCATTTGCTCCTGAACTATCTTGTTCATTTATCGCTCATTACTCAAAACCAGGATACAACGATGGAAACACAGAAAGCGGTTGACCAAACTCCGCCTGAAAAAAAGTTTGGGCGTGCGTTTGACGAGACACTATTTCATCAATTTGCTACGGATAACCGTACGCTTTTAGATGAAAAGTACAAGGTCGGAATTTTTGCACTTGGAGTGCTGGTGAAGATGGTACTAAACATTCAACGAAAAGAACTCAATGGAGCTTCTCCTTTCGAGAAAAAGTTAAAAGGCTATAACCTCAACGCCGAAACGTTGAAAACAATTTATCGGGAAGCACTTGATAAATTAGTTCAGTATCGTAAACCGAAAAGTCGCTACGAACCGCTCCGGGAAATCATTAGCGAGTACTTCCTCCTAACCAGCCATCAGCTTCCTCAAATCCCGAACAACGAACTGTCCTTCTATTTTGTGGTTGGTATGGAAACTGCCTACCGCTTTCGTGTTGCTCCCCCAAAAACCGACAAAAACAAAACTGAATCCTAACAACATGGCTACACTGCTAACCAATCGTTCAGAAATACTTTTTCTCTACGAAACGGAAAACGCCAATCCTAACGGCGACCCCATAAACGAAAACCGGCCTCGCTTCGACACCGAGGACGAACGAGTGCTGGTTTCGGATGTCCGGCTGAAACGCACTATTCGGGACTACTGGTTTGAGTATAAAGGATTCAATGGGAATGATGGGAAAGATATTTTCGTTCGGGAAACTACATATCCAGAAGGCGATAAAGTTTATGTCAAAGACGGAAAAAGACGGGCGGGAGTCTTTAATAACAACCGCCAAGCAGTCCTGGATCAGTGTATTGATGTACGGACGTTTGGCGGAGTGATACCCCTTGACAAAGATTCGATTACGCTCGTTGGCCCTACTCAATTCCAAATGGGGAAGTCGCTCAACAAAACCGAAATTATTACCGAGCAAGGCACCGGGGCATTTGCATCAGGGGATAAAAAAGGGCAAGCCACTTTCCGTACAGAATACAAAGTGCCTTATGCTCTAATTGGATTCAATGGTATTATTAATGAAAAAGCCGCTGCTCATTCATTGATGACTGAGGACGACAAGGCTTTACTGCTGGAAGGCATTTGGGAAGGCACTAAAAACTTGATTTCCCGCTCCAAGTTCGGTCAAACACCATTGCTGTTGCTGACCGTTGATTATACCGAACCTTTCTACATTGGCAGCCTACGTCAAAGGCTCAAACTGATCTCGGAAAAAAATGACAAGCAACTTCGCAGCACCGACGACTATATGCTCGACGTGGCGGCACTAATGGCTGAATTGACTGCACACAAAGACAAAATCAGTAGTGCGACAGTACGGATTGACCCCCGACTGAAAACATCGCCACTCCTCACTAATGGACTACTAACGATATGACCGATAACCGCCTGATCGTCTTTGAGTTGTCGGGCGAATACGGTCATTTCCGCAAGTTCAATACCACAACTTCGCCCCTGACATACCCGATTCCGACCCGCACGGCCTTAACCGGACTGTTGGGGGCAGTGCTGGGAGTTGAGCGTGAAACGGCTCCCGGTCGTTTTCCGGCCAATGTAGTGCCGGTGCAGGAGTTATTCAGTCAGGCAAATTGCGCTCTGAGTGTGCAGTTATTAGCCCCGGTCAAGAAGGTCAATATTGGCTTCAATCTGTTGGATACGGGGAATTCCTTTTTTGAAATCAGGAAAAGCGGGCGCACCCAAATTGAGTTTGAATTACTTAAAGATCCGCATTTTCAGGTGTTCGTCAGGCTCAATAATGGCGCGTTATTCGACCAACTGGCAGAACGATTGATGACCCGAAACCACCACTTTACGCCGTATTTGGGGCTTAGTCAGTTTACGGCAACGCTACAAAATGCACGTGTCTCGCAGGGATTTATTCGCTCAACAACAACGGGTTACGTGCCAATACAATCAGTGATAAACCTTTCTCTGCTATCAGCCACGCAACCGATTGAATTTGACAAGACCGCCCATTATTACGTTGAAACGATGCCCATCGAACTCAGCCGCGACCGGGTTGTAACGCGCTATGGAGAGGTGCTGGTTAATGCCGACGGTGGAGCCGTGCCAGTGCGGACGGATGAGTGGTTTGAAACACCAGATTTTGGCAATATCCTGTTTCTTTGATGCTGTATTCTCACCCCGGCGTTCCGCTTATAGACCATCTGCGGCAGGTTGCTAACTCATGCCGTGAGTCTCTGCAAAGCCGGACAACCAACTTTGGGTTGCCCGACTGCTTGTTGGCCGATATGGGCTATCTGGCTGGCGTAACGCACGATATAGCAAAGGGAACACGTTACTTTCAGCATTACTTGCTGAGTGCCGACCATAAAGTTATCGGCCCTAAAGAACACGCTTTGCTATCGTCGTTACTGGCAAAACAGGTAGTTGAGCAATATCTGGCTCGGTTTGATTTGATAGATGCAGACCGCCAATTATTGCCCTACTTAGTATTTACGGCGGTAAAACGACATCACGGAAATCTCGGTGATTTTACCACAGAACTGTCGCTTGATACTAAGGCCGACATTTTATCAACTCAAATTGAGGTATTTGATGAAGAGCCGTTAATTCAGTCAATTCTGGATGAATTAATGGCTGTCGTTGGGTTTCAATTCGATTGGCAACCGTTTAAACAGTACATTCGCAGCCAGACGTATCTGGATGAATACGGGAATTTTGAGTTAGATTTTTTCGACCTCGGTGATTATGCGGAGCTACCCGGTGATGCAAAAAACCGCTACTATTATTGGCACCAACTATTTTATGGGACACTCTTACTGGCCGATAAGTCTGACGTAATTCTGAAAGGATTTCAGCCGACAGCCGCTAATAAACCGTCACTTACGGCACTCGATAGCTATCGGGAACGAAAAGAATATAACACGCCAAAAACGACATTGGATGCCTTGAAAAATCAGGCATATCACGAAACGCTGGCCGAACTCGACCGGGTGTTTTCGGCAAGTCAGCACCTCTACTCAATCACGTTGCCGACCGGACTTGGTAAAACGCTGACTTCGTTGGCGGTTGGGCTGGCAATGCGACAAACGTTGGGTTTTGAAGCCGGGCGGCTTGTTATCACCATTCCGTTTACGTCTATCATTGACCAAAATTTTGCTGTCTTTCAGGATGTCTTTCCGCAATCAACATCTGATATACTGCTTAAACACCATCACCTTGCCGAACCTGCTTATAAAACAGGCGATGATACTCTGGATCAGGACAAAAGTCAGTTTTTGATTGAAACTTGGCATTCAGAAATCGTTGTGACGACGTTTGTTCAGTTGCTGGAATCGCTGTTTTCGAGCGACAAAACAAAACTCCTGAAGTTGCCCAATCTGGCTAATTCAGTTATTATTTTGGATGAAATTCAACAGATTAACTACGCGCTATGGCCGCTAATTCGGCAAGCATTTATGACGCTTGGTGAATGCTATAACTGCTATTTTGTTCTGATGTCGGCCACGCAACCGTTGATTTTTTTGCCCGGAGAAGAAATAACGGAGTTAGTACCAAACTACCGGACTTACTTCCGAAATGAACATTTTAACCGTACCAAGCTCATTAATAGAACCCGGCAGGAAGTGAGTTTTGCCAATTTTAAGCAAGACGTTATTACTTACTGCGAAGATCACCCTGATAAAGATGTGCTGGTTATTCTGAACACAAAGCACTTTACGCTGGAATGTTTCAAGAAAGTAGCTGACGCGCTGGATAAGAAAACAACGGACGTTTATTATCTCACCACACTCATAACGCCCTACGAGCGGAAGCGAATCATTGACCGAATTAAAAACCCTCCACCGGGCAAGCAACAGGTCATAATTTCTACGCAACTAATTGAGGCCGGGGTTGATGTGTCGGTAGATACCGTTTTCCGGGCAATAGCTCCACTTGACTCAATTATTCAAGCGGCAGGTCGGGCAAACCGCTACAACGAAAAAACGGCAATCAGCGAAGTATATTTGTATGCTATTACTGAAATGAAAAAGGCCAGTAAAATGGTATATGGTGGTGATTTGATACTCAAAACTGAAAACGTATTAAAGCACATAACCGAAGTTGACGAACATGGCTATCTCGATTTGATTGAAGCCTATTTCGAGGAAATCAAAAAACAGGCTGATGTCCTTGTTCCACCCACACTGATAGTATTGCAGGCATTGGATTTCAAAAAAGTAGGCGAATTTGAGTTTATAGACGAGCAGCATACCGAGTCGGTTTATGTGCAACTAAACGAAGAAGCAGAACAGCTTTGGGTGATATATCAGGCAATTAGCCGAGAAAAAGACTTGAAACCATACGAGCGAAAAAGAAAGTTCGCGCTCATCAAAGCCAAGTTTTATGAGTATGTCGTAAACGTGCCGCTGCCCTACGAAAGTAGTGGGGGTAGAGCTAAACGTATTATTTTCGATTACCCCAAACATGAGGAAGAACTCTTTTATCTATCTCCCCGCCAGAAGCCTTCTTCGTGTTACAAATATGCTTTTGATGATTTTCGGAATAATACCGGGTATGTACCAGTTGCCCAACCCCTAACCTACAATTACTAATCCACTAACCCACTCCATGCCCACCCAAACCCAAATCCCCATTACTACCATCCGGTTTCCCGAACTCGTGCTGCAAACCCGCGACGGGCATAAACTCCGGGGGTTTTTCGGCTCGTTTTTTCAGGAACATTCGCCGTTGCTACACAACCACTTTGAGGACGGTTCTTTGCGCTATGCCTATCCGTTGGTGCAATACAAAGTGCTGGACACCGTACCAACGCTGGTGGGGCTGGGCGAGGGGGCCACGCTGCTGGCACAACTGTTTCTGAGTATCCGGCAGATTGATATTGACCGGGGCGACGGAACCACCGAAACAATACCCATCCTGAGTAAGCACATCGAACACACCCAGGCAAGTATTGGTATGAGCGAAACGATGCAGCAGTATCGGTTTGTGACCCGCTGGATGGCGCTCAATCAGGATAATTATCACGACTACCGCCAACGGCACGATGCCGGAAAACTGGCCCAACTCACCCGCATACTCACCAGCCAACTGCTGGCCGTGTTTAAAGACGTGGGCCTGTGGCTCCCGCCCGACGAACGAATCTTACTCACGCTCGACATCAGGGGCGAACACCTCACGCAGTTCAAAAATCAGCCGATGGTTGTGTTTTCGGGCGGGTTTTCGGCCAACGTGACTTTGCCCGATGGCATTGGACTCGGCAAGGCGGCTTCGCGGGGGTTTGGCACAATTATCAGTGAGTAGCAAGCCGTTAGCCGCCTATTCTATGCTCATTTCCAAACTATTGATCACTGCTCATTGATAACTGACAACTGAAAATGCAACTCCACATCAATACCTACGGAACCTACGTCCATGTTAAGGATGCTATGTTTGATATCCGGCGCAAGGGCGACGACGGGCAGCTTATCAGCGCGACCCACTCTGCCGAAAAAGTGACGCACATTGTGATGGCGACCGGCACCAGCCTCAGCACCGATGCCGTGCGGCTGGCGATGCGGCATAATGTGGATATTGTGTTTGTGGAGCAGTCGGGCGAACCGATTGGGCGGGTCTGGCACGCTAAGTTTGGCAGCACCACCAAAATCAGAAAGGCGCAGTTGGAGGCCAGTTTGGGCGCGGTGGGCGTGGTTTGGGTGAAACGCTGGCTACTCCAGAAACTCGATAATCAGCGCGAATTCATAAAAGACCTCAAAAAGCACCGCCCGCAACACGCTGATTTTCTGAATGATAAACTTACCCGGATTGAAGCCATGAGCGTATCCATCAGCACTTTGGATGCTCCAACAATAGCCGAGATTGCCGATACGCTGCGGGGGCTGGAAGGCACGGCGGGGCGGCTTTATTTTGAGACGCTGAGTTATGTGTTGCCGCCCGATTATCAGTTTGCGGGCCGCAGCAGCCGCCCGGCGCAGGACGGGTTCAATGCGTTTCTGAACTATGCCTACGGGATGTTGTATGGGCGCATCGAAAAAACGCTGATTCTGGCCGGTGTTGACCCCTGCGTTGGGTTTATGCACCGCGACGACTACAATCAGTTGAGCATGGTGTATGATTTTATCGAGCCGTACCGGGCATACGCCGATGAAGTGGTGTTTCGGTTGTTTTCGGCCAAAAAAGTCAACAAGTCGCACCTGAGTCCGGTGTCGGCGGGTGGCTCGCGGGGCGGGGCGGTTCGGTCGGGGTGGTCACTGAATCAGGAGGGTAAAATCCTATTGGTTACTGCGTTCAATGAATTTATGGATGGCGATAAAATCCGGTACAGCGGCCTGGCCGGGGGAGCGGCCCGCAATTTGACACGCGGCCACGCCATTCAGTCCGACGCGCATCAATTCGCCAATAAACTCATTGAATGACGATGATAACCTGGGTTTTATATGACGTTCAGAACGACCGCAACCGGACGAAGATAGCGAAGTGCTGCAAACAGGCGGGTTTGTATCGCGTGCAGTTTTCGTGTTTTCTGGGGTCGCTCACGCCAAACCAGAAAGACACGCTGAAACTGCGGCTCGAAGAGTTGATTGATGAAGATGTGGACAAGGTGTATATTTTTCCGATGAGCCGCGAAGAACTCCGGCAGACCGATTTGCTGGGGCAAGCCTTTGATAAGAAGTTGGTTACGGATGAAATCAGGGCATTATTTTTTTGACGACGATGACCATATCACTCACGCCGAGCCACATTATCGAATACCTGTACTGCCCGCGCTTCACGTATTTTGAATATGTGCTGACGATTCCGCAGCACGAAGACGACAATTATAAGGTGATGCGGGGCCGACACCTGCACGACGAACGGCTGGAACAAAATAAGGATTATCTGCGCCGACGATTGGGCGTGACGGAGAAGTTTCTTGACCAATATTTGACCAATGACCTCTTGCGGGGGCGGGTGGACGAGGTGTTGCGGCTGGCCGACGGGTTGCTGGCCCCGCTGGATTATAAATTTGCCGAATACAAAGACCGGGTTTATCAGGGATACGAAACCCAACTCTATTGTTATGCGTGGTTGATTGAGGAGAATTTTGGGGGTCACGTCGAACGGGGTTTTCTGGTTTATACCAGGAGCCGAAACCGGGTGGTTGAGGTGCCGATTACGGATGCCGACAAACAGGCGGTTCGGGATGCTGCGGCTGCCATTTACCGGATTATTGACGGGAATTTCTTCCCGAAGGCGACCAAAGTAAAGAGCCGATGTTTAACTTGCACCTATCGCAATGTGTGTGAGAAATGAGAGGTTCCGGGTGGCAATTTATTGACATACGCGGCAAAACGAGGGTTAATTAAGTATGGATCAGCACAGTAGGAATCCGGAGAAGTATGAATTTCGGACGAAAATCAGTTCTTTGACCGATTGGTTTAGCATAGAAAGACCAACTGAATCAGGGGCCTTTCTCGCTGATGTACAGACGTTTACGCGGCCTAACGGATTCTAAAGGCACTTCCAAAAAAAGTTGGATTGAAACAGCAATAGCCATTGCTATTGCTTCACTCAACCCAATTATTCTAAAGGCACTTCCAAAAAAAGTTGGATTGAAACGGCGAAACTTTCCGTACCGGCTCGTCACCCGTTAGGATTCTAAAGGCACTTCCAAAAAAAGTTGGATTGAAACCGGTATGTATTGCCTGATGGCACTCTTCACAGAGGGAATTCTAAAGGCACTTCCAAAAAAAGTTGGATTGAAACCGTGTTGAGGTGCCCACTGGATGGAGAAATTAAATAATTCTAAAGGCACTTCCAAAAAAAGTTGGATTGAAACTCAGTGCGGGCGAACTGGCAGAAGTGATGAAAGTCATATTCTAAAGGCACTTCCAAAAAAAGTTGGATTGAAACCAGCAAAAAGGGCGCGTCTCCTGCGACAGGAAACACGATTCTAAAGGCACTTCCAAAAAAAGTTGGATTGAAACGGACTGACTAACTTGCTGATTGCACAGCTACTCCCATATTCTAAAGGCACTTCCAAAAAAAGTTGGATTGAAACGGGGACGGTCCACCGGCAAAAAAGTGCGGTAGTTGCGATTCTAAAGGCACTTCCAAAAAAAGTTGGATTGAAACCGCTTAATGGTTACGCCAAATTCGTCTTCCAATCTGAATTCTAAAGGCACTTCCAAAAAAAGTTGGATTGAAACGTTGAACTGAATCCGGTACTGTACTTTTTCGCTTTGATTCTAAAGGCACTTCCAAAAAAAGTTGGATTGAAACCCGGATGATCGTCAGGTCGATTTCGGCGTTTCGGGCATTCTAAAGGCACTTCCAAAAAAAGTTGGATTGAAACCCACGCAGCACGAACCACCGACCAAGGGGCGCATATTCTAAAGGCACTTCCAAAAAAAGTTGGATTGAAACACCATCATCCGGGGGCAACCCCGAACCCTGACCCTATTCTAAAGGCACTTCCAAAAAAAGTTGGATTGAAACTCCCGAAGCGTGCCGGAGCGGGTAAAAACCGAACTCATTCTAAAGGCACTTCCAAAAAAAGTTGGATTGAAACCCGCCCAGATGGGGGCCGTTGTCGAAACCGTAGCAGATTCTAAAGGCACTTCCAAAAAAAGTTGGATTGAAACCGGAGGTCGTCTCGCTCGGTACCCCGGAGCCGGTAGTATTCTAAAGGCACTTCCAAAAAAAGTTGGATTGAAACGGAAGAAGGAGCCTGTTATCAAACCCATAAGGATAAAAGCAAATGAGATTTTATAAGATAGGATGCAGATATCCCATCAAAACAAACTGCCCTGCACCACTTTCGGTTGCAAAACCGGCTCTGGCAGGTTCAAGCCGCAGTGTTGGTTGAGTTGTTGCACCCAGTATTTAATGAGTTCGGGGGCGGTGTCGTTGGTGTCGCCCCCGCCGTGAATAAACAGATAGGCCGTTTGCAGACCCCGCTCAAACCAGATTTTGAGTTTCTGAATCCAGTCGTCGGTGCGGGTGTAATCGGTGGGGTGGCCTTCGTTAGCGATAAACCGCAGCGTCAGCACGGGGCTACTCAGGCCCAGATGCAGCACGTCTCGCCGACCGGCTACGTCGCTCATAACGGTGTGCCGGTGCAGGCTATGGAGCTTTTCGAGGGTTTGGGCAAAGGCGGTACTTTTAAACCAGTCTGGATGGCGAAACTCAACGGCAACGGCCAACTCGTCGGGCAGACTATTGAGGTAGGTCTCCAGCACCGGCCACCGTTCCGGCCCAAACCCCGGCGGCAGTTGCAGAAACGACATTCCCAGAAATTCTTCTAAGCCCATGATGGCGTTTACAAACTCAGCGGTCAGCAACTCAGTCGCTACCAATTGCCGTTCGTGGCTGATGGCCTGCGGAAATTTGGGGCAAAACACAAAGCCGGGCCGGGCGGCAGGGTCGGCGGCTTCGGTGCGCCACTTCGTAATCATGGCCGGGGTCGGAATCTGGTAGTGCGTCAGGTTCAGCTCGATGGTGTTGACCTGCCGGACGTACTGATGCAGGAAATCACGGTCTTTTGTACCCGTTGGATAGAGTGTGCCAACGTATTTTTTATTGGCCCAGACCGGGGCCCCAATAAACACCTGCGGTTTGGCAGTGGGCGTGGTTTCGGCCCAAATTCGGGCATTAAACGCATGGCCGGGCGGCAGGGCCAGGTTCACGGCGTTGAGGTTATGCGCTTTCCCGAATTCCATAACGGTTTGATTTTAAACACAGAGGAACGGAGGTTTCACAGAGTACACAGAGTTTCCCATTTATCCCTAAAAACTCTGTGACCTCTGTGAATCCCTCTTTTCCTCTGTGTTAAACCCCTATTACCCCACTTCCAGCAGATACGCCTTGATAAATCCGTCAATGTCACCGTCGAGTACGGCCTCGGTGTTGGAGGTCTGGAAACCGGTGCGGTGGTCTTTCACACGCCGGTCGTCGAGCACGTAACTCCGAATCTGCGAACCCCACTCGATTTTCTTTTTACTGGCTTCGATTTCGGCGCGGGCCGCGTTGCGCTTCTCCACCTCGATCTGATACAGCTTCGATTTTAGTAACCGCATCGCCACTTCTTTGTTCATCAACTGGCTGCGTTCCTGCTGACATTCGATAATCAGGCCCGACGGCGCGTGTTTGAGCCGCACGGCGGTTTCTACTTTGTTGACGTTTTGGCCCCCCGCCCCACCCGACCGGAAAGTGTCCCAACTGATGTCTGCCGGGTTCACGTCAATTTCTATCGTGTTATCAATCAGCGGATACGCATACACCGACGAGAACGACGTGTGCCGCCGGGCGTTGGAGTCGAACGGCGAAATGCGGACGAGCCGATGCACGCCGTTTTCTGATTTCAGGAATCCGTAGGCCAGCGGCCCGTCAATTTCGATGGTGACCGATTTGATACCCGCCGTGTCACCTTCCTGATAATCAACCTGTTTCACGCCGTAGCCGTGTTTTTCGGCCCAGCGCATATACATCCGGTAGAGCATCTCGGCCCAGTCTTGACTTTCGGTGCCGCCCGCGCCGGAGTTGATTTCCAGCACCGCCGAGAGTTGGTCTTCTTCGTTGCTCAACATTTTTTTGAGTTCGAGGTCGTCCAGCATAACGCGAACTTTCAGGGCTTCGGCATCTACTTCGTCTTCGGCAACGTCGCCAGCCTGATAAAACTCAAACAGCGTGTCGAGGTCATCGAACTGGTTGTTGAGGGCGTTGAAGCCGCCGACCCAGCCTTTCAGGGTGCGGACTTGTTTCATGACACCTTCGGCGCGGGCGGCATCGGTCCAGAATTCGGGCTGGAAGGTTTGCTGTTCGAGATCGCCGAGTTGTTCGGTTTTTGCGTCGTAATTCAAATAGCCTTTCAGAGCCTCGATGCGGCCCCGGAGGTCGTCTAACTGATCGGAAGTCATTGTACTATGTTGTAAGCTACAAAGATACAACAAACCCGGCCCTGCCTGAACAGAACCGGGTTATGGGCTGGGCAGCCTGTCTGGCACCGCCCCGAAGCCGTTTCGTTTCGGGCGGGGAAAGCCGTTTCTTCGCGTATCCCACAGCTTAGGGCGGTGGGTAACAGGCCTGTCAAACCAATAACGCAGGGCGATTAGTTACTCAATCTACTGGCCGAATCGATACCGCTCCGTCCGGTTTCAGATTGGCATATCGTTGCCGGAAATCATCGGCTTTGCGCCGGGCCACCGGAACCCGGCTACCGTCAATCAGCAGCAACTCGTGCCGCCCGGCCCGGCTTACGATGCAGTGAGCGTTGACGAGGTACGCCCGGTGAATCCGCAAAAAATAAGGAGGCAGGAGGTCTTCATATACTTTCAGGGTGTAAGCACTCAAGATTCGTCGGCCATCGTTGAGCCAGAACATACTGTAATTACCCACCCCGGCCACCTGCACAATGGCATCAATAGGGATGTGAACTGTGGCTTTGCCACTTTTGAGTATCAGTTCCATGAGCGTGGTGGGTGGTTCTACTGCATTAGCATTAAACCATCCAGCCCCACCACCACATCGTCGCCAACCTGTTTGATGCTGTACGACATCGGGTAATAACCGGCTTTGGTAAACTTGGTCGGCGCGGGTACTGGCATCGTCACGTTAGAGTTGGGGTCGGCGGCTTCGTCTTTCACGCAGCCGCCCTTTTGGGCGGCTGAAAGCAGGGAATAGAGTAGAATTTTCATTGGTAAAGAGAGGAAGGTTCACTTGATACGCTCGTGGTAAAAAGAGGAAGGTTCACAGACGGTTTTATTCATCTGCTACGCTACAAAAGTGGTTGTTGGGGAATGACCGGCGTTAATCCATTTTCTTCATTCCCTTGCTCATTTTCGGCATCAATCAGTTTTTTTGGTTCTACGCATAAAAAATTCGGGATCGCGGTTGGCCTCAGGCCCATCACGCCACAGCCGGAGGGCGGTGGCAGGCAGCAGTACGGGTTGTTTTGGAACGTAATTGTTTAGGTTGCCCGTTTGGCACCGCCCCTCGGCTGTGCCGTTTCAGGCGGCAAGTCCACTCTTGCGCGTATGCCCACAGCCCAGGGGCGGTGGGCGACAAACCCGGTTCTGCCAAAAATGAACACACCTAAATAGTTACTTTGGAACAAGGCAAAGGTGGTGGGTTGGCCGGGCAGCAGAGGCAGCAGAACTACGGATTCTTGAAAACAGGTATTTCTGCGGGGTTGGTCGGGTAGTTTACGGCATCAGCCCGGCAACTGTGCCGAACGCCCGGTTGGGTAGGCCGACGGAATCACGCCAAATTTATCGTGGAAGACCCGTGTGAAATAAGACAGGCTCTCGAAACCGACCCGATACGCCACTTCCGACACCGTATCATCGCCTTGCCGAAGCAACTCCGCAGCCCGTACCAATCGCCGGTTTCTGACAAACTCAACCGCCGTTTGATTCGTCAGGGCTTTGAGTTTGCGTACCAACTGGCTTTGGCTCATGTTCATCTGCTGGCTAAACTGCTCAACGGTAAAGCCCGCGTTGGGCAGGTGCTGCTCGGCAACGGCAATGGCCTTTTGCACAAAAGCATCTTCTGCAACGGGTTCTTTCTCAGGCCGGGCATCAGTTGGTACGTTGGTAGTCAGATTACTGAAATAGTGCCGTAGCCGGGCTTGTTTCTCAACTAAGTTCTGCACCCGCGCCCGTAACTCATCCCGGTTAAAGGGTTTGGTCAGATAATCATCAGCACCAAGCCCAAAGCCTTCAACACGGTCTTCAACGGTGGCTTTGGCCGTCAGCATCACCACCGGAATGTGGCTCGTGGCGGGCTGGGTTTTCAGGGCGCGGCAAAAGCCAAAGCCATCGAGCCGGGGCATCATCAGGTCGCAAATGATAATATTGGGTGTGCTGGCGGTGGCTTGTTCCAGACCGTCCAGCCCGTCAACGGCTTCCAGAATGTGGTAATCGGCCTCAAAAATGCTGCGGATGTAAGCCTGAATGTCGGCGTTATCGTCAATGATGAGCAGGCTGTTTTCGGGCGTTTCTGCCGGTGTTTGCCGGGCCAGCCCTGACCCATGTTGCGGTTGCTCTTCTGTTACCCGTGCAAATACTGGTACTGGGGAGACCGTTGCTACGCGGGCAGGAACAATGACGGTGGTTTTGGTCAATGGCAATGTCACAACAAACGTGCTTCCCTGGCCCTCGGTGCTGGTAACGGAGATACTGCCATTCAGCACCGTTACCAATTCTTTTACCAACGCCAGACCAATGCCCGTGCCTTCATAATTGCGGTTGGCACTGCCGTTAGTGTTCGTTGTAGGGACGAATCCCTGATAAAACCGATTGAATATCTGATCCAGTTTATCAGCTGCGATACCAATGCCCGTATCCTGCACAGTGAGGCTAACCACCTGGCTATCAGTCTGATTCAGATACGCAACGGCCATCCTGACCGCGTTCCCGGCGGGGGTAAACTTAAAGGCATTCGCCAGGAGGTTGGTGGCGATTTTCTCGACTTTATCGCGGTCAAACTGCGCCGGGTACGTTGTTGGCTCCTGCTCAAAACTGAACCGAATGCCCCGGCTATCGGCTAAGGAACCGAATGAACTGGCTACTGTCCGAAAAAAAGCCGCCATATCACCCGGTTCAGGTTCGCTCGTCAACCGCCCGGCTTCGAGCTTGCTCAGGTCGAGCAGTTGGTTAATCAGATTCAACAGCCGGTGGGCGTTTCGCTCCATCAACGTCAGCAGTGGTTCTGCGGGGAGCCGTTTTTTGAGGTCGGCCAGCGGCCCCAGAATCAAGGTGAGCGGGGTACGGAACTCGTGCGAGATGTTGGTGAAAAACTGCGTTTTGAGCGCGTCCAACTCGGTCAGCCGATTGGCTTCCTGCTGCTCAAAAACGAGTTGCTGCCGGAGCAATAGCCGCTGGGTCTGAAACCGATACCACTGCCAGCCAATCAGGACCAGCGCAGTCAGATACACTAAGTAGGCCCACCAGGTGCGATAAAACGGCGGATGCACCCGAATCTGTAATGCCACCGATTTACTCCAGACCGCACCATCTGCCGATCCCATCACCTCCAGGCCGTAGTTACCGGGGGGCAACTGGGCGTAGTTGGCAAATCGGTTGGTGCCAGCCTCCACCCAGTCCTGGTCAATGCCCGTCAGCCGGTAGCGGTAGCGGTTTTTGGCCGGGTTGGTGAAGTCCATCAACCCAAATTCGAGCGTCACCAAGTTTTGGGTATGGCTCAGATCGAGTTGGGTAGTTTGCTCGATGCCCTGGGTTAAAATCGCATCGGGGCCACCCACCGCAACCGTTTTATTGTTGACCATTAAGCCAATGATCCTGACCGGCGCAGACGAACTTACGGAACTCCGAAACGCCGACGGCCAGAAACGGGTCAGGCCATTTATGCCGCCAAAGAGTAACTCGCCGGAGGAACCCTTAAAAAAAGAACTGGTGTTAAACTCGTTATCCTGCAACCCGTCGGCTTTGGTATAGCTCCTAAACTGCTGCGTTTTGGGATCAAACTGCGCCAGTCCCCGGTTGGTACTCATCCAGAGATTTTTATACGCATCGGTCAGAATGCCGTACACCACGTTGTTGGGCAGGCCCCGGTCTTCGGTAAAATGCTCGAAATGCCCCGTCTGCTTATTTAGCCGCTCCAGGCCACCGCCTTTCGTACTGACCCACAGGTATTGGTCAGGATTATAGGGGTCGTCAACTACGGTTGACACAAAGTCGTTGCTCAGACTCTGCCGGTCAGTAACCGAGTTTTTGTAGATCGAAAACGCAGGAGCCGTCAACAGATGGTCTGCTTTAACAAGGCCTTTTTGCGTACCAATCCAGCCGGTGCCGCGCCGGTCAATGTGCAGGGCGTAGGTCTCGATTTCGGCCCCGCTCTGGGGCAGCAGGTGCTGGTAGCCGAAGACCCGGAAGGTCTCGGTTTGCCGGTCAAAGCAGAGCAGTTTGCCGTTTGTTGCGCCAATCCAGAGGTTACCCGCGCTGTCTTCGAGGGTCTGATTACCCGACCAGCCAAACGATGTGCCGGGTGGCAACGGGTATTTTTTGAGGAGTTGCCAGTCTTCCGAAAACTTGAATAGCTGGTTGGTATGGGTGTCAAAATTGACGTTCGACACCCAGAAAATCCCCTGCCGGTCCTGCATCAGGTTCCGTTGGCGTTTGTCAGGGGCCGGTAATGCCGGATTCAAAAACGGCAGCAGCCGGTTGGTGCCGGGGTCTAAGCGGTCGTAGGCGAACTCGTGCCGGACGTAAGTCCGTTGCTGCCGGTCAACATACAGTTGGGTAAGCGAGGTGTTGGGCAGGTAATTTTGAAACCGCCTGATTTTAGGGTTGAATTTCCGTAGCCCGTAGCCACTCGTTCCGGCCCAGAGGTTGCCGGTTTTGTCATACAGCATCGCGTTGATGGCATACACATTGGGCGGAAAAGCAGTGAACGCCCGGCGGACGGTCAGGCTGTCCTGGGCGAGTAATTCGGCGGGAGACAGTAGCCACAGGTGATCCGGGGTGGCAATTGCCAGCGTGTTTTCAGCAACCGCTGCTACCCGCACACCGGGGTAGTTTTTGCCCGGCAACGCAATAGTTTTCTGTTTGCCACCATACCAGCAGATGATTTTGTCATGAACGGCACCAATCCAGACTCTCTGCCGGAGATTTTGAACGATACTATGAAACTCGGCAGTTTGGTCTGTAAGCCGATTTGCCGGGGAAGCCGACGTGGGTTTGCGCCAGTTAAAGGCATATACGCCATACGCTCCACCCATAAACCCCTGACCATCGGGCTGAAAATCAAGGGCTAACGGCGTGTTTTTGTCTCTCCGCCCAACCACATCCACCGGCGTGGCTCGTACCATTTCCGTGAAATCGGCCTGGTCAGGAAAACCCGTTTTGAGCGATGGGGGCAGGGTTATTTTTAGGATTTTGTCGTTATTGGTGCCAACCCAGATATTCCCATCGGGGTCTTCGGCCAATAGCTGGATTTCGTAACTACCGGCATTGGAGACCGACTGATTGCTGATGGCAATGTGATAAAACCGCTGCCTGCGGCTGTCGTACAGGTTTAGTCCCTGACCGAGCGTGCCGACCCAAAGCCGCCCGTGCCGGTCAATGAGCAGGGCCGAGCAACCATTATCCGACAAACTGAACGTGTTGTACGGGTCATGGGTAAAAACGGCAAAGTTATGCCCGTCGTAGCGGTTTAGCCCGTCTTTGGTAGCAATCCAGATAAACCCCGTTCGGTCCTGCTTGAGGTCATAAATCATCCCCTGAGAGAGTCCATCGGCAATGGTCAACTCCTGCCAGCCTGCATCGGTCCGGGCGGTCGGCTGGGCTAACAGCGTCAGTGGCAACAGAAGAAAGAGGAAGAGAAAGCGCATACCCGGTTTACTTGGTAAGGCAAGATACGGTAATTTCCGCTGAGTACACACCCTCAGCGTGGTTGCGACTCTACTTAATTGCCAGTACCTTGAATTCGGTTCGGCGGTTACGCTGATGCTCACCCTCGGTGCAGATTACGCCGTCAACGCAGTTATTGAGCAGCAGAGTTTCGCCGTAGCCGTTGGCAATGATGCGTTTGCGGCTGATGCCTTTCGAGACTAAATACGTGGCTACCGACCGGGCGCGGGCCGCCGACAGGGCTTTGTTGTATGCAGCATCGCCCCGGCTGTCGGTGTGCGACCGAATCTCGATCACTAACGACGGATACCGGCGCATCGTTACCACCAATTTATCTAACTCGCGGGCGGCATCGGCCCGGATGGATGTCTTATCGAGGTCATAATAAATATTGTCCAAGGCCACCACATCGCCCACACTCAACATCCGCAAATCGGCGGCAACGGCTTTTGGTGCCGATTTTTTGGGCAGCTTTTTGATCTTGCTCGTGTTGGTTCCGTATTTCTCTTTTGACGCAATCAGGGTGTAATCACAGCCTTCGGTAAGGTCAAAGACGTAGGTTCCGTCGGGGCCGGTGGTGGTGGTGCTGACCTGACCGTTACACTCGTTTTTGAGCCGCACCAATACCCCCTCGATGGGTTGTTTATCGCGGTGACCCATCACCCGCCCCCGCACCTGCGAGCGGGTCAGGTTCTGCGCCGGTTCCTGGCCCGATGCGGCCTGTGGCACATCAATGGTGTCAATCAACATCGTGGGTTTCATCAGACCCATTTCCAGTCGGCTGGGCCGGTCGTCGGTCAGGCCGCGCGTCGTAAAGCCAATGGTGCTGGCAACGTAGCCATCGTGCGATGCCCGGAAGGTGAACTCGTTGTCGCCCGACAGACACAGCCGCAACAAGCCGCTCCGATCTGTGATGAGCGATTGGTCGGACTGGCCTTCACCTTTGGCCCGGATATCAACCGTGACGCTGTCTAAGGGCGAGTCAGTATCGGCATCATAGAGCCGGATGGTCAGGTCGCGGCAGGCATAGAGCGAACTCTCGCGCACGAATCGGTAAATATCGTCGCTACCATTGCGCCGGTTGCTGCTCAGGTAGCCCGATTGCCGTTGCCCGTCGGTAATCAACCCAAAATCGTCTTTGTCGGAGTTGATGGGTGCGCCGAGCGTCTCCACCGACTGCGCCACCACCCCACTGCCCGTTATCATGGCAAAGAAAATATCTAACCCGCCCAGCCCACCGCGCCCATCCGAGGCAAAATAGAGATTTCCGGCTTCGTCGGCAAACGGAAAGAGTTCGTTACCCTTCGAGTTTACGGTTGGGCCGAGGTTTTGGGGTTTGCTCCACTGCCCGTTGTCGTACCGGCTAACGTAAATATCGGTGCCGCCAAACCCGCCCGGCATATCCGACGCGAAGTAGAGCAGCGTGTTGGCTTTGTTGAGGGCGGGGTGGCCGACAGAAAATTCGTCGCTGTTAAAGGGCAGTTCTTCGATATTGGCCCAGGCTCCGTTTTGCTGTTCGGCGGTGTAAAGTTTAAGCTTGTTTACGCCCTCAGCAGATTTTTTGGCGCGGCCTTCGTTAAAATTATTCCGGGTAAAAATAATCCGCGAGCCATCGCTATAAAACGTGGCCGGGCCTTCGTGGTAGCGCGTGTTGAGGGTTTTGCTGAATCGCTGGGCCGGGTTTTGGGCTTTGGTTTCGTAGCCCAAACCCTCCGTTACGCGAATACCACCCTCGAAACTGCCGAGTGTGCGCGAGTCATTGGCCGTTGGCTGGGTATAAACATCGCTGCCGACGCGGTTGCGTGGCTGGCCGGTGCTGGTTGTTTTGGTATTGGCTGCTTTGCTGGCCGAGCCATCGGCATTGATGATTTCGGCGGCTTTCAGGTCGGTGCGGCTTGGCACATAAAACAGGTCGAGATAGCCGGAGCCGCCCCCGCTGCCGGTGGTTTCGATGGACGAACCACCCTTGCTGCCCGACACATAGACGAGTCCGTCTTTGAAATACATGGGGCTGAACTCCTCGTTCTTCGTATTCAGCGACAGGTATTCGAGCCGGTACTGCACGGCGGGTTTGCTACCCCCGGCCCGCGCCCCAATGTTGGCGGCTGGCGGTGGGAGTTCGGCGGTTCGGCGGTTGCGCTGCCCCTCCTGGAGCATCAGGTAGCGGTCATACTGCGTCTGTGACTCTTTGAATTTCCCATTGTCGGCAAGGGTCTGGGCAAATTGCCGAACGGGCTGACTGTCAGTCGTTTCTGGTGGATTCGTGGCAAAATAATCGCGGTAAGCCTGTTCTGCTTTTCGGGTATCGCCCACCAATCGGTAGGCATTCGCCAGACCGCGCTGGGCCTGTTGTTTCTGCGGAATTGTGAGGGGCTGTTCGGGTGCGGTTAGCAGTTGAGTATAGACCTCGATGGCACGGGGATACGATTTCCAGCCTAAGTAGCGGTCAGCTTGCCGCAGCAGCGAATCCGGGCCGATGGTTGGCTTCCGGGGTGCGGGGCGGCCCGGTTTTCGGTCGGCGGGCGTAACAGTACCCGCACCAATCACTCTCGGCGCGGGCCGGGGTACGGGCGCGTCCGGGTTGGGTGCGGGCAGACCCATAGCCGCCTTGCCCGGCAGCAGCATAACGCTACCGGCAACGACCAACAGGCCCATCCAAACCCAGCGAGTGAACAAATTCTCCATCCTCTTTAATTAACGGGATAGTGTCAGAAACCGCGTGAACTCCCGCCCATCGCTCAGTTTTAATACGTAAAAATACGTTCCATCGGGCAGACCCTGCCGGGCCGACGTTCCCGATTTCGGGGCGGTAGAGGCTACACCGTCCCAATCATTTTTATAATCTTCCTGTTCATAAACGGCCTGCCCCCATCGGTTAAAAACGGACAGACGCATGGTTTGACCCGGCGTAACGCCCTGAATCACAAAGCGGTCGTTGATACCGTCGTTGTTGGGCGAGAAGCCTTCGGGTACAAATACGGTTTCGCCCGCTTCGGGGTTTGCCGAATGCAGGGTCACGATGGTTGGCTCGGTATTATCGGCGGGATTGCCGTTTTTATCGGGGTCAGCATCGGTGCCGTTGGTCGAAAAATCGCGGCAACGGCCACCCTTCGCATCCAACGCATCAGCCACAGCAATGTTCGAGAAGGTCAGCGTACTGGCTTGTTGCAGGTTCAGCCGCACCGTTAGCCAGATACTTTTCTTACTGCCAACGGCCATATTTTGCCCGGCCATGAGCAGGGTTGTATCGGCTCCGGTGCCGGTGTAGGCCGGGTTCACCAGCAGTCCGTCTTCGGCTTTTACGGCTACCGACCGGATTTGCGCCCCCGCCGAGGTAAATGCCCGGTCGAGGTTATCCGATACATTAACCTGCGTCAATGGCGATTGTCCCAAGTTTACAACCGTCAGTTGGTAGGTGATTTCGGTGTCGCCGTTGGGGGCAATAGTCGGTTCGGAAGCCCGTTTGCTCAGACCCAGAATCTCGCGGGCGGCTTCGGGCATTGGTGAGGTTGCCACCGGGTCAAGGCCCGTCGTTGTGGCCGGAATCCTGACGGTTATTGTGGCGGTTGCTGCCTGGCAGGGGCCGTTGCCATCGGGGTCGGTGGTCGAGAACGTAAATGTTGCCGTGCCGCGTTGCCGGTCGGTTTCAGAAAACAAATAGCGCGTGGTCAGGCCGGTTGCCGGGGCAAAAAGGCCGCCCCCGTCGCTGTTCCAGGCCGCGCCCGTTGCCGAGCCGCGCAACTGCCCCGACAGCAGCACGTAGCCGCGCCGGGCATTCACCGAATCAATCTGGGCCACCACCCGCGCCGGGTTGCTGATGCAAGGCGCAATGCCGTTGGCACAGGCCGTAACGTTGGCTTTCACGTCGGCAGCCGGGCTGAAACAGCCGTTGGCATCGCGCAAAATCAGAAAATAGGTCCCCGACAGCACCGCCGTCGGCGACTGCACGGGGGGCGAATCGGGCGAGGCTGTGGTGCGAAACAGCCACGTTCCGGCCAGTTTTGCCGCCGGTGACGATTCCCGAATGGCCCGCGTCAGGTCAGCCGTTTGAAACGGGCAGCCGTTGGCGACTGATGCCAAAACGGGCGGGGCCGTCGTGGTTTGATTGACAGAGATCGTAATCGGTTTGGCAGTGCTTTGGGTGGCACCAATGACGCAATCAGCCAAAAAATCGCTGGTTGTCAGTGGGTTTACGATACAGGTTTCGCCAAGCTGCCCGTTTTGCCAGCGCACGGTTCCGTTGCAGTTGGTGGCCGTGAGTTTTACCGCCTGACCCGCACAAATCACGGCTTTATCGGCCAGTATGGTGGGCTTAGTCGGCATCATCACCTCGACCTGAACCGGCATCGCCGGATTACTTTGGCAGGATTCGGTTCGGCAAATGGCTTGGAAAACGGACGTTTGCGTAAGATTCGTAACAAGCGTTCGGCCCGTTGCCAGGTTACTCCAGACCACCGTACCGGGGCAGTTTTGGGCCGTAAGCGTGACTGATTCTCCGGGGGCAATGCGGGGCGATGAGGCCACCACAACGGGCGCATCGGGCGTGGTAACGGTAACTTTCCAGACTTCGGCAAAGCAACTCACGCAGCCGCTCGGCACCCGGCACAGGGCCGTATATTTCACCGTTCGCTGGGGTTGAATGGTCAGCGTTTGGCCGGTGCTGTTGTCGCTCCAGATGATGGTGCCGCCCGCGCAGCCCGTAGCTGACAGCGTTACGGTCTCGCCCCGGTAGATGCGGTTGGCCGAGCCGGTGATGACCGGGTTGTCGGGCCGGACGGGGCAGGGATCGGTTTGGGCAACGGCCTGAAACGCGAGCAGATTCAGCAGGAACACCCCCGAAATCCGAAGCCAGGTCAGTATAAAGTAGGCCATACAGTTGCCGAGTTTTGTTGTTTTATCAGCCAGGACAATCGTAGCGTCATGAATTAAGACAATACAGACGAATATCATGCCAACCGCCAACGGCAACCTGCCGAATCAACCGGCGAGAGCCTAAATAGGTGTGTTTCGTTATTTACCGAGACCGATGCCGGTTTATTTTACCAAGTGCCGGTTTTATCATAAATCATGCCACTTGTGCAATTCGTTACGTTATGGCATCTATCTGGCATACCAACTTTATGATGCAGTTTTTTAAACGATTCCGCAAACCGCGCCCCGTTACCGATGCCGAATTTGTGATCGCCTACCACGACGCGGGCGATCTGGAACTGCTCGGCGAACTCTACGAACGGCACATAGACATGGTGTATGCCGTGTGTTTCAAGTACCTACGAAACGACGAAGACAGCAAAGACGCGGTGATGGCGTTGTTTGAGCAGTTGATAACCGACCTTCGGCGGCACGAGGTCACGAATTTTAAAAGCTGGCTCCACAGCGTGGCCCGCAACCACTGCCTGATGCACCTCCGCAGCCGCAAACTCCACGATACCGATGACGTGGCAGCCTTCGCCTTCGCCGATGATGAAACCCAAAGCGCGGCCCGGCTGACCACCGAATACGATACGGATGAGGGCGATTTCGATCTGGAACACAACCTGACCCGGCTCGAAGAATGCCTGAAAACACTGCCCGCCGAACAACGCACCTGCCTTGATCTGTTTTATTTTCACGAAAAAACCTACGCCGACATTGCCGACAGTACCGGCTACGACCCCGCCCGGATCAGGAGTTACCTGCAAAACGGACGGCGGCAACTCAAACGCTGCCTGACCGCTCCCACCACCGCAACCCCGCCCAAGCCATGAATGACCAACTCACTATTGACGACCTCCGGGCCTACCAAAACGGCTTGCTAACCGGCGCGGCCCGGCACCGGGTAGAACGGCTCCTGCTCGAAAACCCGCTGTATGCCGATGCTCTTGACGGTCTGGAAGCCCTGCACCGCACCGGCGACGCACTGCCCGCCCAAACGGCATCGCTCAGAAAGGCGTTGCACAAGCGGGTACGGCAGTCGGCAACGCGGCAACGCCTGATGCCGCTCTGGACAACGGCCCTGATTGCCTGTATTTTGCTGGTGCTGGCGGTGGCGGTTTACCTGATTTTCTTCGTGCCGAAGTCTTGATGTTTGCCACCGCCCCCAGGCTGTGGCGTTCGGCCAGTATTGACATTGTACGCCACAGCCTGGGGACGGTGGCAAACGTCAGCGGGAAAAGACGTAAATATTGCTCGAAAAATTACCGTCCTGAGCCGCTTTCAGGTTTGAGCGCAGGCCGGTAAATAAACTCTGGGCGGGATTGCTGCTGCCGGTTTGGTAGCGGTTGCTGATGAGGGCAATGTAAAACGCATCGAAGGGCATCCCCTGCCGGTGTTCCAGCCCAAAGCCGTGTTTGGCAAACAACCGGGTAATGGTGTCGGGCGTGAAGTGATACAGGTGCCGGGGCAGGTCGTAGGCCGCCCAGAACCGCCCAAACTGCCGGGCATCGAGCGAATCGGGGTTCGGCACGGCAATCAGAATCCTGCCGCCGGGGTTGAGCAGCGCAGCCGCCCGTTCGATGGTTTCGTTGAGCCGATGAACATGTTCCAGCACGTGCCAGAACGTAATCACATCGGCGCGGGTGTCATTGGGCAGGGCAAACACATCGGGCACAATAACGGCGTTGGTGCGTTCGGTGGCTCGTTTGGCTGCGTCGGGGTCAGGTTCTACCCCCGCCACTGTCCAGCCGTTTTGGGCGGCTTCGGCCAGAAACGCGCCCGTGCCGCAGCCCACATCGAGCAGGTGGCCCGGCCTGCCGTGTTGCTTCGTAATTAAGCTCACCTTCTGTTTCAGCGCAACCGACCGCACGGCTCGGTAGGCTACGTCCATCGGGCCGCGCCCATCGTCGTGGTGCGAGACGTAATCGGCTGATTCATAAAACGCGCCGATGCTATCGGCAGTTGGGCGCGGATTGGTAAACCGGAACTGGCAGGTATCACACTGCACAATGGTAAACTCGGCCCGGCTCACAAGATAATCGGTAGCCGTTAGATAGGGCGAAAAGTGGGTTCCGGCGCAAACGGGGCAGGTGGGAAGGGATTCGACGGTCATTTATTCAGGAACCTGATTTTTTTGTAAATTTGACCTAAAACAAGACCTATCATGCAGATTATTATTGACGTGCCGGAAGAGAAGCAAGCGTTTTTGCTTGAATTACTGACCAATTTTCCGTTTGTTTCTATCAAGTCTCCCTACTCTCAGCATACAAATGACGAGACTATTTTAACGAAGAACGAATTGGTAAGCGACATTCGGGAAGCCTTGCAGGAAGTGAAAGAACACCAGGCAGGAACCAAAAAACTCCGTTCAGCCTGGAATTTACTCGATGAAATTTGACCTAATCGCAACCGAAAAGTTTGATCGTCAACTGAAGCGGCTTGCCAAAAAATAGTCATCTCTGAAAAAAGATTTAGCTGGGTTGTTCCTGTCCTTAGAAACTGAGCCTCAGCAGGGCGACGCGCCGGGGCTGAATTGCTATAAAGTACGGTTAGCCATCCGCAGTAAACGGAAAGGAAAATCTGGCGGGGGGAGAGTTATTACTCATATTCAGGTTACCGATAAACACGTTTATCTGCTCTCGATTTACGACAAAGCCGAGAAAGAGACTCTGGCAGACGGTGAATTGGAAAAGCTTTTGGCAGAGATTCCTTAATGTCAAAACCTACTCCAGCGTCAGCAACACCTGCCGCCCCATCGAAGCCGCCGTGCCGGGGTTCAGCGACTGTTTGGTGACGCGCCCCCGCCCTGATGCCGACACCCGCAATCCGCGGTTTTCGAGCAGAAAGAGCGCGTCGCGCAGGGGCAGGCCGCGCACATCCGGCACACGGCCCGGTTTGTTGGCCTGCTGTTTCCAATGGCCGGAGTCGGTCAGGCGTACCCAGCCATCGGCAGTTGGCTCGTTGGCAACGCCGAGTTCAGTGCTGATCTGGTGCAGGTCGTCGGCGTATCCGGCCCGAACAATTGGTTTGGCCGCCACGCGGTTGGCGGGCAACGGCGGGTGCATCCGGGCATCGTAGGCGTGAATCCTATCGGCCACAACGCGAAAGATGGGCGCGGCCACCTTGCCGCCGTACAGCGAATCGGTTTCGGTGAATTTGGGGTTGTCAATCCCAACCAGCATACTGTATTTGGGGGTTCTGGCTGGAAAATACCCGATAAACGATGAGTAGTAAGTGCCTTCCTGAAACTGCCCGCCGACGTTCTTCTGGGCGGTGCCGGTTTTGCCCGCCACCTGATAAAATGGCGACCCGGCTCCTTTGCCCGTGCCATGATGCACCACGCCTTCGAGCATACTTTTCACTTTTCTGATGGTGCCGATAGACGCAATCGGTTTGGGCAGTACCACCGGCGTAAACTCCTGAATGGCCTTACCGCCAACCGATAACTGCTTCACCAACATGGGTTTAACCCAACGCCCGTTGTTGGCAACAGCGTTATAAAACGTCAGCATCTGGAGGGGTGTAATGAGCATTTCGTAGCCGTAGCTCATGTACGTCAGCGAACCGTATTTGTCCCAGCCCTTAGAGTCGGGCGTTCGGATAAACGGCGTAGCCTCGCCTTTCATGCCTACATTGGTGGGCATCGTAAGCCGAAACTGCCGGAGGTACTGGCAATACAAATCGGGTTTTTTGTAGAAATAATCTTTCATCAGAAGGTGCATCCCGATGTTGCTTGATTTTTCAATTACCTGCTGGGCCGTCAGCACCCCGTAACCGTTGCGTTTAGGGTCAACAATGCTGATTATCCGGCCCCGCACGGGCTGGTAGACTAATTTGCCGCCCCCGGTGTTCACGGTTTTGCCCGGCCACACGGCTTTTTCTTCGAGCAGGGCCATCATCGAAACGAGTTTAAACGTTGAGCCGGGGTCGGTGCGGGTGGCAACGGCGTGGTTATAGGTTTCGAGGTATTGGTCGGCGGATTCAGTTTGGCCGGGGTAGCGGGTTAGGTTTGCCAACGCCCTGATTTCGCCCGTTGCCACCTCCATCACAACCACGCAGCCTTTGTCGGCCCGGAACTTGGTCATGCCGTCGCGCAGGGCTGATTCGGCCATATCCTGAAAATTCACATCGAGTGTGGTGTAAAGGTCTAAGCCCGGTTCGGGCTGCATGGCGGGGCCATCGTCAACAGGTTTTTTGTAGCCCCCCGACAGCATTTCGATCATGCCAACGGCGGGTTTTCCGGCCAATGCGGTATCGAAGCTACCTTCCAGCCCGCGTTCGCCTTCGTTAATGTTGCCTTTTTTCATGTTGCCAACGGTACGCTCGGCCATGGTGCCAAACGGGTGATAGCGTTCGTAGTGCGGGCGCAGCACTCCGCCCCGTGCCGCCACCTTGCGTGAACTCCTGAAAAACGGCCATTTCTGCATCTCGCGCCGTTCATCAAACGTGACCCGTCGCCCGTCGAGCCGGAGGTATTGCCGTTCGGCTTTGCGGGCATCACAGGCCATTTTGGCGTATTCTTTAGCGGTACGGTCTTTAAAAATCCGGGCCAGAATCAGCCCCAACGAATCCACTTTATCGGCAAAATACTCGTCTTTGGCAATCGTCGGGTCCACGTTTACCTCATAACTGGGTAACGACGTTGCCAGCACGCTGCCATCAACCGCGTAGATATTGCCGCGCATGGCCCGGATGGTGTCTTGCCTGATTCGGGTGCCTTCGAGCCGCTCGCGCCAGTGTTTGCCCTTGTAGGTGTCAAAAAACTGTACATACACCAACCGCCCGATGAGGGCGAAAGCAAAAATTCCTACACCGATAAAAGCGAGGTTGGCGCGGTTCAGAATGTCCTGTTTGATGTTCATATTGGGTTCGTGGTTTGTGGTTCGTAGTTATTCGTGCGTCAGCCAACTACAAACGGCACAGGCCGCCCTGCACGAACTACAAACCACAAACTAATGACTCATTTTTCTTTCTCGATAACAATCCGGTACGGCGGGCGGCTGGCCGAAGTCAGGCCGAGGGTATCAACCCGTTTGGCAAGTTCGGACTGCCGCCCGGTTTTCATAAAATCGGCTTGCAGCGTGGTGTAGGTAGCCCGTTTTTCGTCGAGGTCGGTGCGGGTCTGCTGCACGTTTCTGAACAGCCGTTCGGCGTTGTGATTCAAGCCGATATACACCACGAGCAGCCCCGTAACCCAGATGATTTTATTGAAATGGCGAATGGGCCAGGCGTTGTCTTCGCCGAAAATCCGGTCGAAGCCAATGGTTTCATTGATCCAGGATGCCAGCCGGTTTGGTTTTCTAACCCGGCGCGGGGCGGGCGTTACGGGCGGGGTTCGGAAGGTATTACGCGGCATTTATTTAGTGGTTGGGGGTTAGTGGCAAGTGGTTAGCCCTGCCGGAATCACTTTCTGGCGGAGCAACTAACTGCTTGCCACTAATCACTTTTCACTCGTTCTGCGATTCTCAATTTGGCACTGCGGGCGCGGGGGTTGCGGGCAATCTCGTCGTCCGTGGCTTCGATGGGTTTGCGGGTCAGAGCGCGGAGGGGTTTGATTTCGTTACCAAACAGGTCTTTTTCCACCTCGCCGGAGAACTTACCTTTGCCAATGAAATTCTTCACCAAGCGGTCTTCGAGCGAGTGGTAGGCCATCACCACCAACCGCCCGCCCGGAGCCAGCAATTCAGGAACCTGCGTCAGAAACTCCTCTAACACAGCCAGTTCTTCGTTGACTTCAATCCGCAATGCCTGAAAAACCTGCGCGAAATACTTGTTTTCTTTGCCGCGAGGGGCATACCGTTGCAGCACCGCTTTCAGGTCGTTTACGGTCAGAATCGGGCGGTTGGCGCGGGCGGAGTCAATGGCGTTGGCGGCAGTGCGGGCGTTGGTGATTTCGCCATACATCCCCAGAATTTTGTGCAGCGTTTCGGCATCGGCGCGGTTAATCACATCGGCAGCTGTGCGGTCGGCCTGTTGGTTCATCCGCATATCGAGACCGGCATCGTAGCGGGTCGAAAAACCGCGTTCGGGCGTGTCGATCTGGTGCGACGAAATGCCGAGATCGGCCAGAATGCCGTTTACCTCCCGAACGCCATACAGTCGCAGATACCGTTTGAGGTTGCGGAAATTAGCGGCCACAAACGTCAGCCGTTTATCCTGAAACATGGCGGCTTCGGCGCGGGCATCCGGGTCCTGGTCAAAGGCCAGCAACCGCCCGCCGGGGCCTAACCGCTCCAGAATAGCGCGGCTATGCCCTCCGCCCCCAAAGGTTACGTCAACGTAAGTGCCGTTAGGTTGGATATTCAGCCCGTCGAGACAGTCAGCGAGTAAGACTGGATTATGATAATCGGTTGTTGTCATTAGAAATCGAACCAACCCAAAAAGTCAGCCGTTACAAAAGTAACGAAATCCCCGTCTGTCGCTTCCTGATTCATTATGCGAAACCTGCTTCTGTCAATTATCCTCTTCCTCGCGGCTTTGCTGCCCGTTGCCGCCCAAACCACCGTCAAGCCCGGCACGTGGCGCGTGGTGCTGAAAACCAAAGGCGGTGATCTGCCCTTCGGCCTTGCCATCGAGCCAGCCAAAAATACGCCCAATACCTACACCGTATTTGCCCTCAACGGCGACGAACGGCTGCTGACCGACCCGGCCACAATCACCGGCGACTCGCTACGGATTCCGATTGGCATTTTCGAGACCGAACTCATCGGCAAGGTTGACGGTGATGTGATGCGGGGTTTCTGGCGCACCAAACGCACGGCCACCCAATACATTCAAATGCCGTTTGAAGCCCGGTTTGGGCAGACGTTCCGTTTCCCGGTAAACACTACTAAACCCACCGCCGACCTCTCCGGCACCTGGGCCACCGCTTTCCGTCGGCCCGGCTCGGCTGATTCATCCATCGCCGTTGGGGTGTTTAAACAGGCCGGAAACCGCATCACCGGCACTTTTCTGACCCCAACCGGCGATTACCGCTACCTTGATGGCAGCGTTTTTGGTGATAGTCTGCTGCTGTCGTGCTTCGATGGCGGTCATGCGTTTCTGTTCAAAGCCAAACACAACCCCGCCACCCGCACCCTGACCGGCGTACAATGGTCGGGCTATGCCGGTTATCGTACCTTCTCGGCCCGGTTTGACCCCACCGCCAAACTGCCCGACCCGGCCACGATGACGTTTATAAAGCCCGGCCAAACGTTTGGGTTCTCGTTTTCGGAGCCAAGCGGCAAGCCAGTCTCGCTGACGGATGCCCGTTTTAAGGGGAAAGTTACGGTGGTGCAACTGCTCGGTACGTGGTGCCCGAACTGCATGGACGAGACCAATTTTCTGGCTCCCTGGATCAAGCGCAACCGGGCGCGGGGCGTTGAGGTGGTGGGTTTGTCGTTTGAGCGAACGGCGGTTATGGCCGAGTCAGGCCCGAAAATCGAGCGGATGAAACAACGGTTTGGCGTAGATTATCCGGTGGTTTTGGCTGGCACAAACAACAACGCCGAAGCCGCCAAACAACTGCCCGCCCTGAATCAGGTAGCGGCCTTCCCAACAACGATTTTTGTGGATAAAAAAGGGGCCGTGCGGCACATTCACACGGGCTTCTCCGGCCCCGGCACCGGCCACTATTACGATGACTACGTGGCCGAGTTTAACCGGCTGATTGATAAGTTATTGGCGGAGTGATTACAGACCAGAATTCGTACGGATAACTGGTTCCTGAGCGGTATTAGAACCGCTTCTCACCTCCACAAACAGCGTTAGCAATGGTTGATTGACGTAGTAATTACTACGGCCAATCTTTTGTTTGCTCACGAATCCCTGCTCTGTAAGTAAGTCGAGATAGCGTGTAGCAGTCAGGCGTGTTACGCGCAGATCGTCCATCACAAAGTCAATCTTGGTGTACGGATGTCGGAACAAATTATTGAGCAAATCCTGACTGTATAATTTGGGCAACTTGGTTCTGAGGTTCCGTTTACACTGCTGCATCAATTCACGAATGGCCTGCACAACCAGAATGGTTTGCCGGGCTGTTTGTTCTACCCCATCAAGCATATACACCAACCAGCTTTGCCAGTCCTGCTCATCTCTTACGGCCTGAAGGTGCTTGTAATAAGCCGCTTTGTGCTGAATTATATACCGGCTCATGTACAAAATGGGCAAATTGAGCAGGTCTTTCTGTACCAGATACAAAATGTTCATAATCCGCCCGGTGCGGCCATTACCATCGTAGAACGGATGAATACTCTTAAATTGGTAGTGTACAATCGCCATTTTTACGAGCGGGTCGGCATCGAGCATTGAATCATCATTGATGAATTGTTCCAGATTTCTCATCAACGCAATCACATTATCGGCTTCCTGCGGAGGTGTACAAACCACCTCGCCGGTTTGCCCGTTTCGGAGTGTTGTGCCGGGCAGTCGCCGAAACCCGGCATCATTCTGTTCCAATTCTTGCTGGATAGCAATAATATGCCGAAGGGTGAGCAGTTTTTGATCTCTCACTAACGCAAATCCTTTTTTAAGCGCACTGGCATATCGTTGAACTTCTTTGGTAGCCGGACTGGTAAACAAATCAGTGAAGAGTTCGGCCCTGAACAAGTCATCGTGTGTTGTGATGATATTTTCCACTGCTGATGAATCTTTAGCTTCTTGCAAGGCCAGGGTATTAATCAGGATAGATTCGTTCGGAATGGTAGCGGCCACGCCCTTCAACTCAGCCAGATACCGATGAGCAGCCGCCACTTTACGAAGCACAACGCGTGTTTCAAGATCGGCAAGAGGTGGTAAAGGAGTTAACAGAAAAGACATTGAACCTGATTGAAAGCCCGAAGGGAACAGTAAAACATATAGAAAACAGGTATTTTCTATATACTTCTGGTGGAATATACATAGAAAACAGCCATTTTCTATACATTACCCCACCCCATCCAACACCCCGCTCACCAACTCAACCAGCCGGTTGTGGCCCGTTTTCAGCAGGGTCAGTTCGTAGCGGTGCAGCCGGTCGGTGAGGGGCAGCACGTAGCGGGCAGGCAGCACCCGGTCAAAGGCTCCCAGAAAAATCCGCGTTTTTATGTTGTGGCGGTTCAGGCTTTCGGTCAGCGCGTTCAGGGCCGGGTTGATGTGCCTGAACGTCACCCATGACCGATACACCCGCAGCCGTTGTTCGCGGGTGGCGAGGGTGCTTTCGGCGAAGCGCAACAGACTCCGGTCAATCAGCCCCAGCCGCACCAACGGCTTCCCGACGCGGGTCAGCAGCCGGATCCGCACCACAAACAGCCGATACAGCCACCGGCCGGCGGCTGTATGGGTGGCGAGCCAATACCAGGGGCTAACGGTGATGCCGTCGGGAGCCAGCAACCAGAGTTCGTCCACCCGGTCGGGGAAAAGCTCTGCCGTGACAAGCGCGAACTTGCCCCCCATGCTGAACCCAGCCACCGTGAACCGTTCAATGTTATTATCCTGTAAAATTCTGCCAATCAGCGTTTTCCAATCGGCTTTAGTAATTGGCAGCGTTGCATCGAACGGCCAGCCTGTTTGCCCATGAAACGGCAGGTGAACGGCATAAACCGTGTAGTCGGTGCTGATGGATGATTCGGCAAACGACACAAAACAGGAGCCATCCTGCCCGATGCCGTGAAAAGCAAGCAATGCACGGGGGCCGCTGCCGAAGCGGGTGAGGTGGAGCATGGCTAAATGTAGCGCAACTTGGCTAATTTTGTTGCCCGACCCCCAATTCTATTCGGTTCCATCGCATTATGACTCATAGCCTGCAACTCCGCAAGCCCCTCGCTTTTTTCGACCTCGAAACCACCGGCATCAGCACCGCCAGAGACCGCATTATTGACATCTGTATTGTTAAAGCACTACCGGGGGGCGAGGTCGTCAGCAAGTCGCAACGCGTGAATCCGGGTATGCCCATTCCGCTGGAATCCAGCCTGATACACGGTATTTATGACGACGACGTAACGGACGCGCCCGCGTTTAAGACCGTTGCCCGAACGTTGGCGCATTTCTTGGACGGTTGCGATCTGGCCGGGTTCAATAGCAACCGCTTTGACGTGCCGCTGCTGGTGGAGGAGTTTCTGCGGGCCAATGTTGACTTTGACGTGAAAAACCGGCGGCTCGTAGATGCCCAGCGGATTTATCACCTCATGGAGCCGCGCAACCTCTCGGCAGCCTATAAATTCTACTGCGGCAAAGACCTCCAGAACGCCCACAGTGCCGAAGCCGACACACTGGCTACCCTCGAAGTGCTTGATGCTCAGATACAACGATACATTGGGCAGGTTTGCAAAAGCGATAGCGGGCAGGACGTAGCTATCCAGAACGACATGGACGTGCTGCACAGTCTGACGGCCAACCGTAACGTTGACCTGGCGGGCCGGATTATCCTGAATAACAAAGGCGAGGAGGTCTTTAACTTCGGCAAGCACAAAGACGTACCCGTGCTGGACGTACTGAAAAAAGAACCCTCGTTCTTCGACTGGATGCAGAAAGGTGATTTTGCATTGGATACCAAACGGCGGCTCACCGAAATCCGGCTCCGAATGTTGGTTGGCAACACCGCCACCAACGGCAATGGGCAGGGCAAGCAGGGGAAGTTGTTTTGACCGCCAAATCTTCACTATCCCGAATCAAAAACACCTCATTTCGTGTTGCGTGACTAATGAAAACCTACTACGACCTCATTGACCAGACGTTTGAGTTTCCGACGCGGGAATTCAACGTGGAGAACAACCACCTGACGTTCAACAACGTACCATTGATGGACATTATCGAGGAATATGGTACGCCGTTGAAACTCACGTATCTGCCCAAGATTACCGAGCATATCGAACACGCCAAACAACTGTTTAAGAACGCGCTGAAACGGTATAATTACAAAGGCTCGTACACATACTGCTACTGCACAAAGTCGTCTCATTTCCGGTTTGTGCTCGAAGAAGCCCTCAAAAACAACATCCATTTAGAGACTTCCTCGGCATACGATATTCCCATTGTGCGGGAGTTGTATAAGTCGGGCAAGATTTCTAAAAGCACCTACATCATCTGCAACGGCTACAAACGCCCGCTCTACACGCAGTATATCAGCGAACTCATCAATGAAGGGTTTAACTGTATTCCGGTACTGGACAACCTCAACGAGTTTGATGCCTACGCCGAGCGCGTCACCACAGAATCGGCCAACCTTGCCATTCGGATTGCCACCGACGAAGAACCCAACTTCGAGTTTTATACCTCGCGGCTTGGCATTCGCTATTCTGACGTAAACGAACTCTACAAGAGTAAGATAAAAGACAGCAAATTCAAGCTGAAGATGCTGCATTTTTTTATCAATACCGGCATCAAAGACAGCGCGTATTACTGGAGCGAACTGAGCCGGTTTATGTACAAATACTGCGAACTCAGCAAACTCTGCCCCGACCTCGATTCGATAGACATCGGGGGTGGTATGCCGATTCAAACCTCGTTCCAGTTCAGCTATGATTACCAGGCCATGATTGACCAGATTGTGGAGTCAATCCAGTGGATTTGCAACAAAAGTAACGTGCCGGTGCCGCACCTCTTCACCGAGTTTGGGTCCTACACCGTTGGCGAAAGCGGAGCCGTGATTTACCGCGTGATTGACCAGAAACTCCAGAACGACAAGGAGTTATGGTACATGATTGACGGCTCGTTTATCACTCAACTGCCCGATGCCTGGGGTTTGGGCCAGAAATATATTATGCTTGCCGTGAATAACTGGAACAATCCGTACCAGAAGGTGAACCTCGGCGGGATGACCTGCGACTCGCACGATTTTTACAACACCGAAGTCCACAGTGCCGACTTGTACCTGCCCATTTTCGATGAGCAGTCAGAAGATCAGTACATCGGGCTGTTTCATACCGGTGCGTATCAGGAATCGCTGGGCGGTTATGGCGGCATTCAGCATTGTTTGATTCCGGCACCGCAGCACGTGATTATTGACCGCGACGAGGCCGGAAATATCACAACGCGGCTCTTTGCGCCGGAGCAAAACAGCGAGGTGATGCTCAAAATCCTGGGGTATGGCGACGCTGGCCCCGGCAGAACCGAACTGGAAGCAACCGAGATTGCCGAAAGTGAAACCGAAGAATTAGAAACTGCATAAAATGTCAGGGGAGTTTATTCGTTTTATCAACGGCGAAAGCCCCTCACTGCTTTTATAATTTCATGAAAAAGACATTGATTATCATTGGTTTACTGGCCCTGACAACGCTTGGTTCGTGCGCCCGGCGCGGTGCTTGCCCGGCATACGGTTCTGTGCAAAAACCCGCGACCACAACGGTACGGGGCGTTTAGTGAACCCCATTTATAGCTCCTGATGGAAGCGCAAGCTGTTGATATTGTTGAAGTCGAGACGCTGCTCCCCGAAGCCATGTCCCTGAATCATTCCCGCCTGACGTACCGAATCAGTGTGTTACTTTCAGCGTATGAAGAGCAATTTGACATCATGCCCGAATTAGAACTCGAACTAAGTTCGGGACGCGGCAAGCCCGATGTGGCGATTTTCCCGAAATTGACCTTCGACTGGGAGGAAGATATTATTCGGTATCCGTTTCCGCCCATCACAGCCATCGAAATCTTGTCGCCAACACAGGCTTTCGACGCGCTGACGACCAAAATTCGGAAAGTTTATTTCCCCGGTGGGGTGCAATCGGCTTGGTTGGTGGTTCCCTCGGTGCGGGCTATTCACCTATTCTTACCGGGCAGACCCGTTATTATTATCTCTGACGGGCTATTTTCGGATGTAACAACGGGCGTTTCGCTGCCGATTGACGCTATCTTCCGATGAGTGCTGGAGCCGTTCACGAATAAACGGCACTTTCTGCCAAAACAAACCGCGAGGCTTGGAGCAAATCAGCCGCCCGGCCATTAGCCATGGGCGGCTGATTTGCGTTCTCGTCGGTGATGTGTACCGTTCTGACCCCAACCCGCTGCCCGGCCTCGATGTCGCGCGGTCGGTCGCCGATCATCCAGGATATTGCCGGGTTAATATTGTATTTTGCCATTGCCTTTTCGAGCATCAGCGATTCGGGCTTGCGGAGCAGGGAATTGGAGGTATAAGCCGGATGATGGGGGCAGAAATAGATATCGTCCAGCACGTTACCGCAGTGTTGCTGCAAATAATCAAAGCATTTCATAACATCGGCGCGGCTATACAAACCTTTGGCAATGCCCGCCTGATTGGTGATGATAATGAGCAAATAACCCGCATTTTTGAGCTGCTGCAAGCCCTCGGCCACCCCCGCCGGAATAACCATATCCTCGACGCGATAGACGTAATCGGTGCGATCTTCATTCAGCACCCCGTCGCGGTCTAAGAAAACGCATTTGTTGTTCATCTTTGCAGGAAGTTGTTGGTGAAGCGGTTACTACATCGCAAAATTAGAACTATTCTTGCAAAAAACTAAACAAAAATCATACCGAATAACGCTCTTTTATGAACGATTACGCAATTCAACACAAAGAACGATTCCTGAACGAACTGCTCGACCTGCTTCGTATTCCGTCGGTATCAGCCGATTCCAAATTCAAACCCGATGTGCGCCGGGCCGCTGAGTTCGTCTGTCAGAAATTAACGGATGCCGGTTTAGACAATGCCAAACTGTTTGAAACACCCGGCCACCCGATTGTCTATGCCGAAAAACACGTGGACGATTCCCTGCCAACGGTGCTTGTGTACGGCCATTACGACGTGCAACCGGCTGATCCGTACAACCTTTGGCACTCCCCGCCGTTTGAGCCGGTTATCAAAAACGAACGGATTTATGCACGGGGTGCCTGCGACGACAAGGGCCAAATGTATATGCACATCAAAGCCCTCGAAACCATGCTTGCCACCGACGGGCTGCCCTGTAATGTGAAGGTGATGATTGAGGGTGAAGAAGAAGTGGGTTCTGACCACCTCGGTACCTTTGTGGCCCAAAACCGCGAGATGCTCAAGGCTGACGTGATTCTGATTTCGGATACCAGCATCATTGCCAACGACGTACCATCTATCGAAAGCGGGCTGCGGGGTTTGTCTTACGTGGAAGTGACCGTGACCGGCCCAAATCGTGACCTGCACTCCGGGGTGTATGGGGGCGGGGTGCAGAACCCGGCCAACGCACTCACCAAAATGATTGCTTCGCTGCACGACGAGCAGGGCCGTATCACGATTCCCGGTTTTTATGACAACGTGAATGACCTCAGCAGAGCCGAACGCACCGAACTCGCCAAAGCCCCGTTTGACCTCACCGAATACAAACGCGACCTGGGTATTGCCGATGTGTCGGGCGAAGCCGGGTACTCGACCAACGAGCGTACGAGCATCAGGCCCACGCTTGACGTGAACGGTATTTGGGGCGGCTACACCGGCGAAGGAGCCAAAACGGTGCTGCCATCGAAAGCGTCGGCCAAGATTTCAATGCGGCTCGTGCCAAACCAAACCCCCGATGAGATTACGGCGTTGTTTACGAACCATTTTATGAGCATTGCCCCGACGGGTGTGTCGGTAACGGTAACTCCGCATCACGGCGGTTTGCCCTACGTGACACCCATTGATTCAGTTGAATTTGAAGCCGCGAGCCGGGCTATGGAAGAATCCTGGGGCAAAAAACCCATCCCGACGCGAGGGGGGGGCAGCATCCCGATTGTGGCCCTGTTTGAGCAGGAATTGGGCGTGAAGTCTATTCTAATGGGTTTTGGGCTGGATATTGACGCGCTACACTCGCCCAACGAGAGCTACGGCCTGTTTAATTTCTACAAAGGCATCGAAACCATTCAGCTGTTTTATAAACACTATGCGGAGATGAAAAAAATCGTTTAACGTTTAACGGCTAATGTTTAAGGGCTTGCCAATTGAATGACTGTGCAGCGCGTTAAACGTTAGCCGTTAAACGACCCTTCAAGCTACGCTTTCAATTTCTCTTTCAAATACGCCAACGCCCGTTTGTAGGCATCTTCAGAAGCCGCTTTATCAAACTTGGGATTACTGGGGTTGGCGAAGGCATGGTCGGCTTCATAGATTTTCACGGTGACGGTTTCTCCCGCTTTCTTCATGTTCTCCTCAAACTCGCCAACAACTTTGGGTGAAATGTAGCCGTCTTTGCTGCCAAACAAGCCTAAAACGTCAGTTTCGAGCATCTTCAGTTTTGCCACGTCCGTTTCGGGAAAACCGTAGTACATCACGCAACCTTTGGCCTGTTTGCCTTCCAGAATGGCCGACTGCAACGATAACCCACCGCCAAAACACCAGCCTACGCTGGCAATATCGGCTTTTGGCCCGGCGTAGTTGATGGCGGCTTTCATGATGGCTCCCAGACGGGCTTTGTCGGCTCCCTGCATCAGTTTGCCCGCGTCTTCAGCTTTGGTTGCGACTTGACCATCATACATATCCAGCGCAATTACGTTTACGTCTTTCAGGTCGTTGTAATACGTTTCGGCTTGCTGCTTAATGTAGCTGTTCAGGCCCCACCATTCCTGATACACAAACAACCATTTGTTTGATGGCTGCTTTGATTTCAGGAAAAAAGCGTTGGCAGTTTTACCATCTGGCGCGTCAATCTTAATCATCTCCCCGGCAGCACTCACATACTGAAACAGAATCGGGTTGGCGTGGGCCGCGATAAAAGCGGGGTTGTCAGCAAGCGCGGCCATTCCATTCGAGACGGTTACGGCGTGGCACATCGGGATTGTCGTGGCTTGTGGTTCTGGTTTTTTGGGAGCCAAAACTGACAGCACGAGCGTGATGAGGGTGATAAGCAATGTTTTCATGGGGTACGAAATATATGTTGGTACACCGAATCAACGGAAAAACAGCAGGTATGGTTTTCGTTTAAAAGACAGCTTTGTTTGTTAGCCACATAAGGTAGGTTTGTATGACCTAACCGTAACCCAAATTATGAACAAAGAAGAGCGAAAACAGCTTGTCATTCACCTGCGTATGCTTTTAGCCGCTCGGCGTACCCTGCTCAGAAATTTAGATGGTTTGTTGAGTGAAGAAGAAATTAATCAGGCACTTGACCAAATGCTGAAAATAGAAGTAGAAATCAGATACCTTGAATCACTTGATTGATCATCAAAAAACGCAACTATGACTAATCTGGAAAAACTGACTTACCAGCTTTCAATAGCTACCACGTCGGAAGAAATAGAAAATTTAACACCAGCCATTCGTGAGTGGATGGAACTGGGAGAAATCGAACAAAAGAAAATAGTGCAACAAGCCGTTAAGCAGCTAAACGCTCGTTTGTCGGATATGAGCCAAAACGCGCTTAATCAGGCAGGCCGTTTCGCGCCCCAAAACGTCTAAGCGACCTGCACTAATTCAAAAATCGTTACCTCCGGCAAGATTCCTACCCGGCCCGGATAGCCGATATAGCCGTAACCCCGGTTCACGTATAGCCGTTGGTCGCCTTCCTGATACAGCCCGGCCCACTGTTTGTACGCATACTGCGACGGACTCCACCGGAACAATTCGGTTTCGATGCCGAACTGCATCCCGTGCGTGTGGCCGGCAAACATCACGTCAATTTCCGGGAATTTAGGCCGCACCTGAGCATCCCAATGGCTGGGGTCATGCGAGAGTAGAAGTTTAACAGGGTAATCTTCGGCTCCGCGCAGGGCTTTGGCAAGGTCGCCGTATTTGGGCCAACGTGCGCCCGCGCCCCAGTTCTGGATGCCAATCAGGGCAATTTTATCGCCGTTGGCTTCCAGAATGTGGTTCTCGTCCATCATCAACTGCCAACCCAATTGTTTGTGCGCGGCTTTCAGGTCGTTGAGGTTTTTGCGTTTGGCTTCGGGGCTGGGCCATTCGGCGTAGTCACCGTAGTCGTGGTTGCCGAGGGTGGAGAAAACACCCATCGGAGCGCGTACTTTATCAAAAATCGAGATATAATCCCGGACTTCTTCGGCTTTGGAATTGACGAGATCGCCGGTAAAAAACACGAGGTCGGGCTTTTCACGAAGCAGCATTTCAACCCCGCCCTTAACCGCCGTTTTATTGAAAAAACTGCCCGAATGAATATCTGATAATTGAGCGATTTTCAGACCGTTAAACCCCGATGGCAGGTTTTTCAGGGGCAGTTTTATCCGCCGAACCCGGTAATCGTGCGCCCCCGAAACGATACCATAGCTGAACGCTACCAACGGAACGGCCCCGGCTACGAGCGCAGTTTTCATCAAAAAGTCAGAGCGCGAAATGGTTGGGGAGGAGGAAAGGGACGAGGGGGAAGAAGGGGACGATGGCGAAACAGGAATTGCCGCAGCTTCAGGCTTGGCAAACCGTCCAATGGCCCAGCGGACGAGCCGCCCGGCATCGTCGGCAGCGATAAACAACACGGCGAACAGCTTCGCCAGATACGGCATCACGATTCCGGTCATCACAAACGTCCGGGTGATGCGGCCCAGCGCGTCGGGCGGCAGCATTTGCAGGGCGATATAGGCCAGCAACGCCAGCCCCGTAAAGCCCCAATACACGTAGCCGATGGTTCGTTGAGCAACGTCTGACAATCCCCGGCTGAGTGTGCGGACGGCCTGCCAAACGTATAAATCAATCAAAAGAAGCAGCCCGGCAACGAGGAGAAAAACAAGGATTCGGTTCATTATTTAATGGGTAATGGACAATGAACAACGGATAATGTGTACTGATTAACAGCATTGTACATCATCCATTATTCATTGTCCATTGATTTTTATACCAACTCCGGCTCGGCGTTCGCTACTGGTGTAACCACTGGAGTTTTGGCAAACCGGGCTTTGATGCGCTCGCTAACCCAGTACATACACGGCACTAAGATCAGCGTCAGAACCGTCGAGAAGGTCAGGCCGTAGATTATTGTCCAGGCCAGAATATTCCAGAAAGCCGAGCTGTCTCCCCCCACAATCAGGTGCGGGTTCAGGTCGCGGAAGAGGGCCACAAAATCAACCGAGATACCAAATGCCAGCGGAATCAGGCCCAGCACAGCCGCCGAAGCCGTGAGTAACACCGGCGTTAAGCGGATACCGCCCCCGTCAATAATGGCCTGCCGAACAGGAACGCCCCGGCCCCGCAACTCCTCGATAAATTCGATGAGCAGAATACCGTTCTTGACCACAATGCCGGCTAAGGCAATGATGCCCACGCCCGACATGATGACCGAGAACTCTTTACCCGCAATCACGAAACCGAGCAGTACGCCAATGAGCGAGAGCAAGATCGTGGCAAAAATGATGACGGGCTTGATGGCCGAGTTAAACTGCGTTGCCAGAATCAGGTAAATCAGCAGCAGGGCAATGCCAAACGCCGAGACTAAGAACGTGCCGGATTCCTGCTGCTGCTCCTGCTCGCCACCCGCCCGGATGCTGTATCCGTTCGGGACTTCCATCTCTTTTACGACCTCCGTAATCTGCTGATTAATTACGTTGGCGTTGGCTCCCGGCACCACGTCTGAACTCAGCGTCACGAGCCGCTCCTGATTTTTGCGGTTAATCTGGCTGAATGTAGTTGAGTAACTGATGTCAGCTACCGAAGAAATCGGCACCTGACGCAGTTGACCGCCCGTTGTCATATCGCGATAAACAATGTTCAGGCTCAACAGCCGCTCAATCTGACTGCGGTCGTCGGGCCGGAGCCGGATCATAATCGGGTATTCGTCTTTGGCATCGCGGAATTTCGAGATTTCCAACCCAAACAGAGCCGTCCGAATCGTGCCGGCGATTTGCTGCGACGAAATACCTTCACGCTCGGCTTTATCGCGGTTGATCTGCACAATGATTTCGGGCTTGTTGGTAATCAAATCCGATTTTAGCTGGTCAATACCCTCAATGCCCGCCGCCGAAATGCGCTTACGAAGTTGTTTTTCGAGCGCGTTTAGGGTCGCAAAATCGTCGCCCGCAATTTCGAGCGTAATGGCTTTGCCGGTTGGCGGGCCGTTACGTTCGCGCTCCACCGATATTTCGGAGCCGGGGATTCCTTTCATCGAAGCCCGCACTTTTTCGAGCAACACGTCGGTTGAACGACCGTTGCGGTCGGCACCTTTCACGAACGCCACCGTCACTTTCGATTTCTGGGGCGTGGCCGAACGGTCGGGGTTAAAGGGGTCGCCCGCGTTCTTGCCCACGTTCGAGATCACCGAGTTCACGATGCCCATTGCGTTGTTATCGCGCAGGGTTTTGAACACCCGCCGTTCGATTTCCTTCGTAGTTTTGTCTGTAACCAACGCATCCGTCCCGACGGGCATCACATTATAGACGTAGATATAATCGGGTTCTCCGCTGGGGAAAAAGATCACCTTTGGCTTGGCCGCAGCCACGATAAAGAACGTCCCGACGAGCAACGCAAAGGCGGCTACAATCGTAAAAACGGGCCGCCAACCAACTAACAACCATGTAATTAGCTTCCGGTAGTTATGCTTCAGGCCGGGTAGCAAATGCTCCTGAAACGGTACGATGATGCGGGGCGTGAGGATGTAGTGATTGAACACGAACAGAATTACGCACAGCACAAACAGGTTGCCAATGCCCCGGTCAATGAGATAGCCAACGGCGGCCAACGCCACCAGCACAATAAGCGGTCGGCGAATCTGGGCAAAGGTCTGTTTCTGGGCGTGGGTTTCTTCTTCGTGCCGTTTCATGAACGAGACGGCAAAAACCGGGTTCATAACATAGGCCACAAACAACGACGCAAACAGGGTCAGAATGAGGGTCAGGGGCAAAAACTTCATAAACTCACCCACGATTCCCGGCCAGAACAACAGCGGAAAAAACGGCGCAATCGTCGTCAGCGTTCCCGACAAAACCGGGATAAACACCTCACCGGCAGCCGCTTTCACAGATTGTTTGATATCCCAGTCTTTGTTTTCGTTGAAGAGCCGGTGCGTATTTTCGATCACCACAATCGCGTCGTCAACCACAATACCGAGACCGAGCAGAAACGCGAACAGCACAATCGTATTCAGCGTGAAGGTTGTGCCAACGAGTGGCCCCACAATCGGCATCAGCACAAAGGCCACCAACGCCGACAGCGGCACCGACAGCCCCACAAAAATGGCATCGCGGATTCCCATGAAGAACATCAGTACCAGCACCACAAAAATAAAACCCAACACAACGGTGTTAATCAGGTCGTTGAGTTCTGAGCGCGTCCGTTCCGATTGGTCGGCGGTGACGCGGATGTCCAAGCCCGGCGGAAAGCGGTCGGTTTTGTACTCCTCAATCGTCTTTTCGATCTTGTCGGCAGCCGCTACCAGGTTGGCCCCGGCGCGTTTAATCACGTTCAGCGTCACCACCGATTTATTATCCAACCGCGCAAAATCCTGTTGCTCTTCAAACGAATCCTGCACCTCGGCCACATCGCCGAGCCGTACCGTTGCGCCGGTTCCGGTTTTGATCTGCATATTCTGGAGCTGCTTCACGTCCGAGAATTCGCCCTTCACCCGTAGCGTCCGCCGAACGCCCTCTACGTTCAGTTCTCCCCCAGAAATATTGATGTTTTCGCCCTGAATAGCCGACTGCACGTCGAAGAAGGTCAGGCCCGTCGCCTGCATCCGGGGCAAATCCACGTTGATCTGGATTTCTCGTTTCAAGGCTCCCACAATGTCCACGCGGCTGATTTCGGGCATCGCTTCAATGGCATCCTGCAAGTCTTCGGCGTATTCTTTGAGTTGCTTGATGGAGAAATTACCGGCCAGATTGACGTTCATGATCGGAAACTCCGAGAAGTTCACATCCTGAGCCGTTGGGCCGGAGTCTAACTTTTGCGGCAAATCGCGCTTGGCTTTGTCCACCGCATCGCGCACCCGTTGCAGGGCATCGTTGACCTTTACGTCGGGGTTAAACTCCACCAATATCACCGATACGTCTTGCAACGCATTGGATTTCACCGACTTAACGCCCGAAATAGATTTCAGTTGTTTCTCGATGGGTTTGTTAATCGTGTTCTCCACATCTGCCGGAGCCGTGCCGAAATACACCGTGTTGATGTAAATCTGCGGCACCTTAATATCGGGGAATTGCTCTTTAGCGAGGTTATTATAGACAAACAGCCCGCCCATCGTGATGATGATGGTAAAGATGTAAATCGCCGTCCGGTTCTCAACGCACCAGTTGGTGAATCCGAGGGTTTTATATTGGTCGAATTTCATTTTTTAAGTGGTTAATGGTCAGTGACAGGTGGTTAGTGAGCAACTTGCCACCAACCGCTTGTCACTTGCCCCTCAAAAATTAATCGGTTGTCCGTCCACAACTTCCTGATAGCCCTGCGTAATGAGTTGATCACCCGCCTGCAAGCCCGCCGTAATCTCGATCTGTCCACCGTAGCTTTGGCCGGTTTTCACTGTTCTGGCCTTTGCTATTTTCTTCGCTCCCTCGGTAGTTGCCACATACACTAACTGCCCTTTTTCGGTATTCTGAATCAGGTTCTGGTCAATCACCACCGCGTTGGCCCGGTTTACATCGTTGATTTTCACCTGCGCCAGCATGTTGGGTTTCAGATCGCCACCCGGTGGCAGTGGCGCTTCAATGGTAAAGGTCCGGCTCAACGGATCAACCGTTGTTGATACAAAACTGATGCGGGCGTTGATGGTCTTATTGATGTCCGGGAACCGAATCTGTACTGCGTCTCCCTTCCGAACGCTGCCGGCGTATGTATCGGCCACTTTGGCAATCACCTTGAGTTTCGACAGATTTACAACGGTAAACATTGGCACACCGGGCGCACCCATCATGCCGACTTTAGCAAAAACCTTGTCAACCACGCCCGAAATCGGGGCCGTCACGTTCGATTGGCTCAACTGGGTATTGAGCGTTGCCAGCCGCCGTTCCAGCGATTCTTTATTGCTCTTGGCCTGTATATACTGAATCTCCGTGCCGATTTGCTGTTTCCAGAGGTTGTTTTGCTTCTCGAAAACCGTGCTTGCCAACGACAATTGCGTCTGAATTTCGGCCACTGAAGAACGCAAAATCTGATCGTCTAACCGCGCCACTACCTGCCCGGCCCGCACGTTTGAGCCTTCGATCACGTTTACTGACAACACCGTTCCACCCGACCGGGGTGACACCTGCACGTTGTTTTTGGCATCTACAGAGCCTTGCAATTCTACAAAGTGCTTGAAGGTCGTGGCTGAAACCGGGGCTACAACCACGTCTTTCGTCCGAATAACTTCCGCCTTTTGAGGGTCAAGTTTAGCCACTTCGCCTTCCAGCATTTTAATTTTTGTGGTCAGGTCGGTCTGTTGCTTTTTCAGGTCGGCAAGTTCCTGCTTTTTGGTAGTCAGGTCATTTCCTTTTTTTTCCGGGCCGCAGGCCATCAGCAGGCCAAACAGCGCGAGTATGTAGTATGGTTTCATATTATTCATTGAGAAGTTTTCCGTTTGCTTTGTCGAAATCAACTTTCGTCAGCAGGTAATTGTAAAGGGAAGTAAAATAATTGGTTTGGGCCTGGCGATATGAATTTTCGGCATCCAGCACCTCTATATTCGAGCCAACACCCTCTTTATATTTGATTTGAACAACGCGTACTACTTCCTTGGCTAAGTCAATATTACGTTTTTGTGTCCGAAGCGTCTGAACAGTATTGGTCAATGATATTGCTGACTGCCGTACTTGCAGGTCAATCGAATTTTTCAGGAGTTCGCCACTTTGTTGCGCTTTCTGAAGGGTGAACCGCTTCTGTTGAGACTGATATTTTTTGGCAAATCCATCAAAAATTGGCACCCCTATATTGAGCGTCAACGCCGAAGTTTTAAACCAGGGGGCCGTAAGGAGTTCGACAAACTTGTTGCGGCCCGTATTGTAGCCGTATGTTGCGCCAAATGATATACGCGGATAGTAAGCTTTCGCTGTACTTTGAATGTCAAGATCGGCCAACTGCAGTTGTGATTGCAGTAATGAGTACTCAATCCGTTGGCCATAGTTAAACGGCGCGTTGATTGCAGTTAGGGCCAAGTCCGCTTCATCAAGGTTAATATCCTGAATCTTCTCCGTCAACGTGATATCGTCGTTGATACCAAGCCCCATCTGGAATTTTAACAGGTAGTAACTCAAATCAACCAAATTCTTGACATTCTGACGTTCGGCAGTGAGGTTGTTTACCTGGACTTCGAGCCGGTTCACGTCAATTTTCTCCACGAATCCCTGCTTGTTAAGGGCCTGCGTGTTTCTGTATAGCGTATCTAATCGCGCGATGTTCAGATCAAGCAGTTTCATACGCTCTTCATTCACCAACACACCATAATAGGCTTTTGCGACCTGTTCGGCGGTCATAATCTTCGACGCATTCACGTTTTTCTGCGCCAGTTCCCGATACACACCAGCCGCCTGCAGTCCCACCCGATAAGCGGCATCGAACAGCAACTGATTCAGCCCAACCTGCCCAAAGCCCGAAAATGTAGTACCAAACCGGGCCGGAACCGGCGGATCATCGGGCTTACCACCGCCAAAAACAGCGGGTAGAAAAATGGTCTGTAAGGCCAGGTTATCCGTCAGCAGGCCATTGAAACTCACCTGCGGCAGAGCTACCGCCCGAATTTCCTGAATCCGGGCTTCGGCACTCAGCGCGTCTAACTGCGAATTTTTTATGTTGATGTTTCGCTCTATCCCCAATCGCATGGCTTCGTTCAGCGTGAAACCCTGCCGGGTTTGCGCCAGACCAGATATGCTACTAACAGCAACGATCATCAGGAATAACATTGGCCTGATCAGTCTACTTTGTTTCATACTCTTTGTGGTTTACATACTCATAATATACTAAAAAGCCTTTTTCGGTAAGTAAACCCCGAATAAAATGCGCCATTAACTGCTGTTGAATAGACTCCATCGTTAGCTGATTGCGCGGAAAAATGGCATCATTGAAAGCCGCATGGATAGTTTGTAAGCGTAATCGAGCCATTGTTTCAGGATCAAGGCTGGCTATATAAAGTCCCTGCTCAATGCCCACACGGATATTGTCGGCAATAGCCTTGACCACGTGCTTCTGTTCAAACTGATGCACGACATCCCATGCTTTAGGGTGATATTTCTGAATATCCGGCATCAGATTTGGGTTCACATCGGCCAAATGCACTTTCATCATTTCCGATGCCTTTAACATTTCTTGAATCGGATTGATGGCCGCTTGCATGATGCAGTCGTAATCGTTGGCTTCCCGCGTCATGTTGCGTAGAGCTACCTGATAGACTAAATCATCTTTATCAGCAAAATGCTGATAAATAGTTTTCTTTGAAATACCCAGTCGCCGGGCTATGTCGTCCATTGTAATTGTTCGCACCCCATGTTTGCGAAACATTTTTTCAGCTTCTTCAACGACCCGTTCCTTCATATCAGGTAGCTATCATAAATATTATTACAGAGTATAACTTTTCTTATAAACCCAGGAAACTTTAAAAAGGTTTGTAGTTTCCAAAAAATGTTCTCAGTGAAAACTGTACTTATTTCTGCCGTAAAATTCTGGTTATCAATAGTTTTATAATTATAAAGAATAGACGAACGGCACTATAAATACAGGAACGGCAAACAGATCAATCCTAAAATTGTATAATTTAAAGAGTTAGTAAGGATAAGCAATGACACACAAAAAAGTCCCCTCACGGATTTCTCGGTGAGGGGACTTTTGCAATAACTAAGGGGTGGCAGTAACCTACTCTCCCGCCATCGTCCGGCAGTACCATCGGCGACCAGGGGCTTAACGGCTCTGTTCGACATGGATAAA
>JBBRNH010000012.1:0-89990 GCA_038230415.1 Cytophagales bacterium
ACAGCGCGTTCTGGGCGCGGAGGATTTGCGGAATCTGGCTTAGGCTCAGCAGGCAGCAGATGAGCAGGATACGGGCAAATCGGAATGATGTAAATAGTTGGATCATAGCACGTTAGTAAAGATCGGGAACAGACGGGCCGTCTGTTCCCGATAACCCTTAATTGCCGAATTTATACTGCAACTGTAGCCCGGCAAACAGTGAACTGCCTTTGGCATCGAAGCCAGCCGGTGCCTGAATGGTGTTGGTCAGCGTGTAGGTGCCAAGCGCAAACACCGACAGGGCCGAGAACCGAACGCCCAGCCGGGCATTGACCCCCGCCTGAATTCGCTTTGTACCGCCGTCTTTATCAAAAACTACGTCGGTTGACTTACCGGAGTAAGTTGATTTTCCGCTGATGCCATACGAGACAAACGGCCCTATGCCCGCATACAACCCCATCTTTTTGTCGGGATTATCGGCCAGAATAACCGGCACCGTCAGCACAACCTGATTATACGTCACCGATGAAGTTTGGGCGGCTATGGTGCCAACGGCTGGCACTTTGACGGCAAATTTCTCCATCATGTATTCTAAGGCGGGCGCAATAGCCACCGGCCCCAGCGGAATCTCGGCAGTTACCCCGCCCCGAAACGACAACGCTTCCGGGATTAATTCTGATGACCCGCTGATGGTTTGGCCGGCAACAGTCACTTTCGACTGGCTTTGCGACAAACCCGCGCCTACCAGCACCCCAATTTTGATACCACCGGCAGCCGCGCTCGATGCCACATCATTGGCTACTTTCTCGGCGGGCGGTGCCTGAGGCTTGCTGATCCGGGCCGACGATACCGATGGTGTTGACGAACGCTGAGAGCCAGACGATTGCGGCTTGGCTGTACCCGATTGTGGTTTGGCCGTTCCTGACTGAGACGATGTTGACGGGCGCTGCGACCCCGACGAAGCCTGACTGTTGCTGCCGGTTGTGGTGGGGCGTTGCGTACCGGATGAACTGCTCTGCGTTGACGCGGGTGCGCCGGTACGCCCGGCTCCCGATGTTGGTGAGGGCTTTTGCGCGGTTGGCGCAGTACCGGCAAGGGCGGGTTCGTCAAACTTTTCCATGTCGCCGTTGGCATACCGGATGTACTTCAACTTGGCTTTATCAATCCGGTAAAGCTGACCCGTTGGGGCCGAGAAACGGCGGTAGGTGATGGCCGCTTCTTCGATCTCGTTAATGACGGCTTCGATAGCGGTATTGTCTTTTTTGACGATCAGGTCGGGTTTGCGGGTGGCAGCCTGACCGTAGGCAGTGGCGGTTAGCAGCAGTAGCCCACCCAGGATTCGGGCAGTTTGGCGAAAAAAGTTGGAGAATACCATCAGAAACAGGGGGAAAGGGTACGATTGTCCGGGTAAAAGTAACGGGAATGAGCAGACCACCCACCGATTTTTTATTAATCGGTTTTGGGGTAATTACCCCGTTCTATTTGCCATCTGGGGCGGCAGAGCGGGCAAATCCAAAACGCAGCCCGGAAAAATGGCCCAAAACCCGTACTTTTGCGTCGCTTTTATAAAACGTTCTTTCTTTTCCCGGCAACCTCCGCTGATTTACGCCACTCCGGGCCATCTATGCTAAACCGACGACTACTCCGCATCAAAGTCATGCAAACCCTCTACGCGCTGCATCAGGCCAATCAGGCCACGATTCAGATCGCCCACGACGGTATTGCTGATCTTTTCCAGCCCGACCTGAACTCGATGGAGCCGCAGGACAAACGGCAACTCGAAGGCAACCGCAAATTAGCCGCCCTCCTCCTCGACGAGGCCGTTAAAACCGATCAGCCTGCCGACGATGCCGACACCCCCCGCCCCATTCTCAAAGCCGTGAACGATGGCCTGCTGTTTTACCAGATTCGCCGAAAAAAAGACAAACAGCAGGTCTCTCAGCAATTGATTCAAACCGTTCAGGCACTCTACGACGATCTGATTCGGGTCTTGACCCTGCTGCCCGAACTGGGCCGGGCCGCTGCCCTCGACCGCGCCCGTACCTACCGGGACGTGGATGAAACGCCGTTTCCGTTAGAATCGGGCCTGAACGATAACGTAATCATCAACGCCCTCGACGCGCACGGCCCGCTCCAGAACGAAGCCCTCCGCCGGACGATTTCGTGGGCCAATGACGATGACCGGCAGTTTATCCGAAAAGCCTACCGCGAGGTGCTGCGGGCCGACGACACCTACCGGGCCTACTGCCAACAACCCACCCACACCACCGACGACGATCAGGCGATGGTGCAGTATGTGCTGCGGTCATTGATTTTTAAGGACGAAATGGTCAAAAATCACCTCGCCGAAATTGATCTAAGCTGGACCGAAAACAGCGATGTCGTGCGGAGTTTAGCCATCAAAACCCTGAAATCGTACCAAAGCGTGGCCGGGCTAACCCTCGAACCGCTCACCGATGATTGGGAAGAAGATCAGTATTTCTTGAACACCCTCTTCGATAACGCCGTTGACCACGACCGTGAATACGAAGCCCTGCTGACCGACCAACTTCAGAACTGGGACGTGGAACGGGTGGCAATGCTCGACCAGATTATTCTGAAATTGGCCGTTTGCGAGTTGCTTAATTTTCCGGCTATTCCCGTTAAAGTGAGTATCAACGAATATATCGAACTCGCCAAAGGGTACAGTACGCCCAAAAGCGGTAAATTTGTGAACGGAATCCTGGACAACCTGTCCGAAAAACTCGTCGCTGCCGGCCAGCTTCGCAAGAGCGGGCGGGGGCTACTTGATAATAAATGAGTGATAAGTAGTTAGTGGTAAGTGCGGGGCGACCCGTGCCGTTAGTTTTCGGCATCGAGAACTTGCCACTTGCCACTGACTCCTAACAACTAATGAAATGAGCAGATCAGTCCGTGACCTAACCTTTTTACTGACCGGCATCGCCACGGGGGCATTGATCGGTCTGTTGTACGCGCCCGAAGAGGGTAAAGTGATTCGGGACAAAGTCTCGTTCCGGCTCACCAAATACCGCAATCAGTTACAGCAGGTGCTGAACGACCTGATCGAGTCGGCCAACGAACCGCCCGAAAACTTCGAGAAAGATGAAGGGCAGCGCGTGGTGAATGATGCCAAAGAAAAAGCCGAACGACTCCTTGCCGATGTTGACCGGCTGATGGCCCAAATCAAACAACAGAATTTGTGAAAACGAAACCCGCCTTAGAGACGCAATATTTTGCGTCTCTACTCCTGATTTGCCTGACAATCGCCCAGTTCAGTTGCGACAACCGGCGCGTGGGCGAATTGGCGCAGGCAACGGTATCGGGCAAGCTGCCCAGAATCACGTTTGCCGAAACGGGCGTGCATGACTTCGGCACCGTTACCGAGGGCGATTCGGTCGAACACGTATTTAACTTTACGAATACCGGCGAGTTTCCCCTGATTGTCAATAACGTAACGGCCTCGTGTGGCTGCACCACCCCCGAATGGCCCCGCGAGCCGGTGAAACCCGGTGAGAAATCGTTTGTGCGGGTCAAATTCAACAGCCGTAACAAAATGGGTCAGCAGAACAAAACCGTTACCATATACGCCAACACCGACCCGGCCATGACCGACCTTGCCTTTAAGGTGCTGGTTGATCCTAAGAAGTAAGTTTAACGTGTAAAGGCTAACGGGTGAAGAAGCATCCGTTAAACAGTAAACCGTCAATTTTAAACTGATTTTATGATTTTCCTCCAGGCGGCTCCGGCCAACAACAGTATGATTTTCACGGTGTTACTCTACGTGGGTATCGCCGGTGTATTTTACTTTTTTATGATTCGTCCGCAGCAACAGAAGCGCAAGGAGTTGCAGAAATTTGTGGACAGTCTCAAAAAAGGGGATGCCGTCGTAACCATCGGCGGGATGCACGGTCGGGTGGTCTCGGTTGAGGGCGCACTCGTGACCCTTGAAGTGGACAAAGGCGTGAAAATGACCTTTGATAAATCGGCGGTTACCCGGCAGGCAGATCAAGTGGTTAGTGGAAAGTGATTAGTGATTAGATTCTTTTGCGAAGCACTGACCACTTGCCACTAACCGCTCATGTTCCACATTCCCCGTTTTTTGCTGTGTTTGCTGGCTGCCGGTTCGTTCTGGCTGCTGAACGCCCTGAACCGCACGGGATACGCCATTAACGTGGAATATCCCGTGCGGTTTGTGTATAACGAAGCCGCTTTTGTGCCGACCTTGCCCTTGCCGCGAACCGTCACCGTTAATGTGTCGGGTAGTGGCTGGCGGCTGCTGGGCCAATCGCTGTTACCCCTGCGCCGGGAGCCGGTAGAGTATGTGGTCAAAAATCCGCTGCGGGCTTCGGTTATCAATACCAGTTCGCTCACGGCTGCGCTGGCCGGGCGGATCAGTAACCTGAAAGTGAATTATGTAGTGGCCGATACGCTCGATATGAGTTTTGACCGGCGGATAGGTAAAACCGTCCGGCTCGTGGCCGATAGCTCAAGTATCAACCTGTCTCCGCGTTTTGTGGTTACGAGTTTGATCAATATTTCGCCCGACACCGTGCGGGTAGAAGGCCCGGCCCGGCTCGTGCGCGGCATTGCCGATGTCTTGATTGTCAGGATTCCGGGTAAGCGGATTCAGGCCAATTACGACGACGAGGTGATAATCAACGACTTCCGGCACCCGTTGCTGAAAACCAGCGCAACCCGCGTTTTGGTCAGCTTTGAAGTTGGCGAACTTTTATCTCAATAACTCATGCTCATCGGTATTACAGGCGGTATTGGTTCGGGCAAAAGCACGGTCTGCCAGCTATTTCGGGCGTTGGGCGCACCCGTCTATGAAGCCGACGACCGGGCTAAATGGCTCACCAATCACGATCCCATCCTCCGCGCCGACATTATCCGGCTCCTCGGCCCCGAAGCCTACACCGAAGCCCGAACATACAACCGGCCCTGGGTGGCAACGCAGGTGTTTACCGACCCCGATTTATTGCAGCAACTCAACGCTCTGATTCATCCCCGCGTTTGGGCCGACAGCGCGGCCTGGGTGCAGGCCAACGCCCAGAAACCGTACCTGATTTATGAAGCCGCCCTGATGCGGGCCGCCGGCAATGGCAACGCGCTCGATACCGTTGTGGTGGTGTATGCGCCTGAAAATCTGCGCGTTGCCCGTGTTCAACAGCGCGACCCGCACCGTTCCGAGGCCGACATCAGGAAAATTATTCAGAACCAAATCACCGACGATGAGCGGGCGCGAATTGCCGATTTTGTGGTAAACAACGACGAAACCGAACTGCTTATTCCGCAGGTATTGGCCCTGCACGAACGGTTTATCAGGCGTTGAAGCCGGAGATTCGGGCGGGTGTTGTATCTTCGGGCTTACCACTTTTTCGATACAACCCCGCAAGATGATTCGTAAAATTCTCCTTCCGCTTGCCGCCTGTGTGCTGTGTTTCCTGGCTGGCACCATCGTTGCTACCGACGACGCGCAAAAACCACTCACTGCCGATATTGCCGGGGCTGCTGCGTCGGTTTTTGGGCTGGAATTCTCTCCCGCTGAGCGTGATTCGATGCTCAACAACCTGACCGAAGCCCGCAAAAATTACGAGACTGTCCGGCAGACCAAACTCACCAACGATGTGGCTCCGGCGTTGCTGTTTAACCCCTTGCCGGTTGGGTTCACGCTCCCTGCCGGGCCGTCGTCGTTTCAGGCAACACCCGTTGGTACGGTTTCGCTACCCAAAAACCGCGACGATCTGGCGTTTTACACCGTTGCCCAACTCGGTGGCCTGATTAAAACCCGGCAGATTTCGTCGGAAGACCTGACCAAATTTTTCCTGAACCGGCTGCATACCCACAACCCTAAACTGCTGTGCGTCATCACGTTTACGGATAGTCTCGCGCTGGATCAGGCCCGCCGTGCCGACCGCGAACTGAAAGCCGGTAAATACCGGGGGCCGCTGCACGGCATTCCCTACGGCGCGAAAGACCTGCTTGCCAAACGCGGCTACAAAACTACCTGGGGGTCAGTGCCTTACAAAGATCAGGTGCTTGATTTAGACGCTACCGTTATCCAAAAGCTGGAGGTTGCCGGGGCCGTTCTGTGCGCCAAACTGACCCTGGGCGAGTTGGCCCAGGGTGATGTGTGGTTTGGCGGCATGACGCGCAACCCCTGGAATACCGAAACCGGGTCGAGCGGGTCGTCGGCGGGCGTGGGCAGCAGCGTGGCTGCGGGGTTATTGCCGTTTGCTATTGGTACCGAAACGCTGGGGTCAATCGTCTCGCCGTCAACGGTTTGTGGGGTCACGGGCCTACGCCCAACCTTCGGGCGGGTGAGTCGGCACGGAGCAATGGCCCTCGCCTGGAGCATGGATAAAATTGGCCCAATGACGCGCTCGGTCGAAGATTGCGCCGTAGTGTTCAACGCCATCTACGGCCCCGATGGGAAAGACCTGACTATTCAAAAAGCCGCCTTTCGGTACGCACCATTGGTCTCGCTGAAAGGCGTAAAAGTGGGCTATCTGAAAAAAACGTTTGATGAAGCCTACCCCAACCATGCCAACGACTCGGTTACGCTGGCAACCATCCGAACCCTCGGTGCCGAACTCGTACCGATGGAACTGCCCAACTTCCGCCGGGGTGTGTTTAGCTCGATTATCAGCGTGGAAGGGGCGGCTGGCTTTGACGAACTCACCCGCACCAATGCCGACGATCAGATGGTTCGGCAGGGCAAAAACGGCTGGCCCAATACCTTCCGGTCGGCGCGGTTTGTGCCAGCAGTCGAGTATTTGCAGGCCAACCGGATTCGTACCAAACTGATTCAGGAGCTGTATGAAACCCTCGGCAAAACCGGCGTTGATGTCTATATCTCACCCAGTTTTGCGGGTGGCAATCTGTGGCTGACCAACTACACCGGCCATCCGTGCGTGGTGTTGCCCAATGGGTTCACGGCCAAAGGCTTACCGACGAGCATCACGTTTATGGGCCAACTGTTTGCCGAGGGCCGCGTATTGGCCGTTGCCAAAGCCTATCAGGACGCAACGGGCTGGCACAAAAAACACCCAACGCTCTAAGAATGATTATGCTAACGGAGTTATTGGCGGAGGTTTGCCAGAAATTAGACGGTGCAAACCTCCGTTATATGCTGTCGGGCAGCGTAGCGATGAGTGCCTACACCGTTGCCCGTAACACCCGTGACATTGACATCGTGATTGAACTCGATGCCCAAAATGTGGATCAATTTCTGATACTGTTTCAAACGGGATATTATCTGCATGAACCCGGTATTCGGCAAGACGTAGCCCAACAACGGCTATTTAACCTGATTCATTTAGATTCTGGTTTGAAAGTAGATTTTGTGGTCTTGAAAGACACCGAATACCGGCAAACCGAATTTAATCGCCGTCGCCAGGCAAATTTTTTGGGCTTTTCAGTCTGGATTGTCAGTGTAGAAGACTTAATTATCTCAAAAATAATCTGGATTCAAGACTACCAAAGCGAACTGCAAATGCGGGACGTGGCCCAATTACTATTAAACCCGACGGTAGATTTAGCCTACATCAAAACCTGGTGTAAGCAGCTTAACTTGCAAACATTCAGTGTGTTATGAATGACACAACGCCTGAAATGGCCCGGAAACAAGTGGAAATTGTACTGTCTTTTTCAGAAGAGAAACGACTGAAAATGGTTTTCGACATGATGGAATGGGGTATCCTGATGACTCGGCAACGATTAAAAGAACAATTCCCGCATTACACACCGAACCAACTGAAATTTGAGCAAATAAAAGCCTATTACGGCGATGAATTTTCGGAAGAATACCTGCTTGCTATTCAACATCAACTCGACGCGATGGCTTGATTTTAGCCCGTTCTGCACCAGTTTCTTTCTATAAATATGGCAATTATCTCCCGCAAAAAAACGCCCTACATCATCAGTGATGGATTGCGGACGTACCTCAGAAAGTATGACCGGGAGGTGCCGCTTACCATTGACTACCGCGACCTGCGCCGGGCCGATAATACCTACGCCGTGATTGACCGCACCGGGCGCGATACGCTCTGGGAAACGATGGTGTATGCCCCGTCTGAACTGACCGATATTCACCTCGCGCTCAAAACCATCTACGCCTACCTCAAAGCCGAAGGCGACCTGAGCGTGATCCGTCACTTGGCCGTTGACCGCGTTGACCTCTGCACGTATGGTAACACGATGCCGTTTCGGGTCAGAATTGTGAACCGGGTGAATGACAATTTTGATTATTTCTACGTCAAAAACGCCGATGCCTCGCGGGTCTATGGCCTTGAGTTAGAGGACATTCTGTCGCCAAACAACGTGAGTTACCTCACCTCCGGCCACACACTCATCGAAGAACACATCATCGGGATTCCGGGCGATGCGTTCTTTGAGTACAAGTTATCTGACCCGGAACTAAACCCGATTCGGCTCTGCAAAGAGTTTGTGAAGTTTAACGAGCGGTGCTTCGTGCGGCTTTTGGGCGATATGCACTCGTCTAATTTTGTGGTGGATATTACACCCGATTTTGAGGAAGTGTATTACCGAATCCGGGCTATTGACTTCGATCAGCAGTGTTATGAAGGCAAAAAATCGGTGTATATGCCGCAGTATTTCCGGCAAAACAACGCCCTCATCCAACTGGGAATCAAGTATATGACTCCTGAAAGCGTGACGCAGTATCAGGTAGAAGAACGGTCGCAGATTGCCAGCCGGATTCGGATCGAACGCGCCCGGCTGACGGACTTGCTTGACCTGATGAAAGCCGAAACCTTAGCCCCGCTTACTCACGTGATTCACCTCCGGGACGACCTCGCCCGGCATTACCACACCGACCGTTTTGACGAGTGCCGCACGATGGGCGAGTTGCTCGAAGAACGTCTACGGCTGCTGTTCGTAGCGCATTAAGCCCCGGCAAAGCACACAGTAAATACAGTTGCCGTGCCGATTCATGGCTATCGGCACCCACGAAACGGTCAGCCACGTGAAATCGGCAAGTTGACAGCGTAGCGTTGGCACGTTGGCAACCACCACGAGTTTGTAGATGTTGCACCGGGTTCAGAACAGAAATTCGTTGATCGTGTAGGGATGACCTGTGTGCATGGTGGGGTAAGGAATATGTTTTCAGCGGGCTTCGACGATGCCTTCTCTAATGTCAGAGATGATTTTCTGGGCTAAGTGATCGGCGGTTGCCAGCGTTTCTGATTCCGAATAAATACGGATAATCGGCTCGGTGTTTGACTTGCGGAGGTGAACCCACTCGTTGCCAAACTCGATTTTTACCCCATCAACGGTGCTGATCGGGTTTTTGGCGTAGCGCGTTTGAATCCGCGACAGCACCGCGTCCACGTCAATATCGGGCGTGAGTTCAATCTTGTTTTTTGAGATGTAATAGTTCGGGTACGTCCGGCGGAGCATCGAAACTGACTTGCCGAACCGGGCTAAATGCGTCAGAAACAGCGCGATGCCCACTAATGCGTCGCGGCCAAAGTGCAGGTCGGGATAAATAATACCGCCGTTGCCCTCGCCCCCGATCACGGCGTTGGTCTCGCGCATCATCGTTACCACGTTCACCTCGCCCACCGCCGAGGCAAAATGCTCGCCCCCGGCTTTGCGGGTTACGTCGCGCAGGGCCACCGTACTCGACAGGTTCGAGACCGTATTGCCGCCTTTGCCAGCCTGATTTTTCAGGATATAATCAGCAACGGCCACCAGCGTGTATTCTTCGCCAAACGGCGAGCCATCTTCGCAGACGAATGCCAGCCGGTCAACGTCGGGGTCAACCACGATACCGAGATCGTGGCTGCCTTTTTTCATTTCTTTAATCAGGTCACCGAGGTGTTCGGGCAGCGGTTCGGGGTTGTGGGCAAATTGGCCGGTCGGTTCGCAGTGGAGCCGCGTGATGGTTTCTACGCCGAGGGCTTCGAGCAGCATCGGTACGGCAATGCCGCCGGTGCTGTTCACGGCATCAACCACAATACGAAAATTGCGGGCGGCAATCGCGTCGCGGTCAACCAATGGCAGGGCCAGAATTTGTTCGATGTGCCTGGCAAGCCAGGTATCGTTGGTCGTATAGGTGCCGAGTTTACGGACTTCGGCAAATTCGATGCTGTCGCCTTCGGCCAGGGCCAATACGTCGGCTCCGTCCTGCGCCGAGATAAATTCACCGCGCTCGTTGAGGAGTTTCAGGGCGTTCCACTGGGCGGGGTTGTGGCTGGCTGTCAGGATAATACCCCCGGCTGCGCCCTCGCCGGTAACGGCTATTTCGACGGTTGGTGTGGTGGACAAACCTAAGTCAATCACCTGTAAGCCAAGCCCCTGGAGTGTGGCCGAGACCAACCGCGAGACGATTTCGCCCGATAGCCGGGCATCGCGCCCGATGATGACCGTTGCGGTCAGATTGCCCAGCGCGGCCTGCCGGGTTTTGAGCCAGTAGCCGAAGGCCGCCGTAAACTTCACTATATCTAACGGTGTGAGATTCTCTCCGCTGCGCCCGCCAATCGTTCCACGGATTCCGGAGATAGACTTTATTAATGCCACGTTGATTTGCGAATAATGTATTTGAGAAAGTCTGCAAAGATAGCAGACTTATCGTTTGTTGGTTGGCCGCAGCCGCATCACGTGGCCGCCCCCGGCTGCCAGCGTCACCGTCAGCACATCACCCCGGCTTACGGTCCGGGTTTCTTGGACGAGTGCGTTGGGGTCTTGGCCCGTCGCGGGGCCGTCGCCATACAGGTCAGCGGTAAAGGTGCCAGCCGGTAAGAAATCGAGCGGGATGCTCACGGTGCGGGCTTCGTGGTTGGTCAGCGTTCCCACAAACCAGTCGGTTCCGCTCCGGCGGGCGGTGGTGATGTAGTGGTTTATGTCGGCGGCTGGCACGCGGGTTTCGTTCCAGGTGGGGGGCAGTTTTTGCAGCCAGTCGAAGCCGGGCTGACCCCGGTAGGCATCGGGATAGTCGGCCAGCATGGGCAGGTAGTTTTCCAGCACCACATACATCGCCAATTGGTGGCAGCGGGTGCCGAGCATCAAAGGCCGGGTGTATTGCGCCCTGAACTTGCCCGGCAGTGCCGCCCTGAACCCGCCGAGGTGATAATCCGTTGGCCCGGCTAAACCGCGTGTGAACGGAATCGTGAGGTCATGGTCGGGCGTGATGAGGTCGTTCCATTTGTTGTTTTCGTAGTTCAGTACACCTTCCCGCGTAAACTCGTTGGGGTAGGTGCGGTGCAGGCCGGTGGGTTTCTGTATGCCGTGCCACTGAATATGCAGGTGGTGTTTGGCGGCTGTCTGCAACACCATCTCCTGCCAGCGAATCATTTCCTGATCGTCGCGGTCCATAAAATCAACCATCATGCCGGCCAGTCCCCAGGCTTCATATTGGGCAAAAACGGCTTCGACGCGGCCAAACAACGCCCCCGAATGAACCCAGATCCGAACGCCTACGCCCCGGCTCTTGCCGTAGTCGCAGACCTGTTTCATGTCTAAACCCGGCACGGCGCGGGCCGCGTCGGTGTGCGGCCCCGGCTGAAAATTGGTGCCATCGCTGACGTACCATTCGTGCAAACCGTATTCGACAACGGTGTGATAGGCAACGTGATGATCGGCGCAGAAGTCAATGTAGTATTTCTGGGTATCGAAATTGTTGCCGGGCGCAAAGCTCGTGTCGGGCGTAACGTTGCCATTCCACCAGGGAAACGTGGTGGTGCCGGGCCGAATCCAGGCCGTATCGGTGATTTTGGATGGTTCGTTCAGGCTCGTAATAATGTTCGATTCGATGAGTGCGCCAATCCGGTTGCCAATTAACAAGACCCGCCAGGGGCTGCGGTGGGGCAGGGTCGAGACGACCAGCACCCCGCTTTTACCAAGTGGCGTGTTGCCCGGCAAAATGGTATTGGGCAGGGGCGATAACCGGCTGGTCAGCACCCCGTTTCGTTTGGTCAGATACAACCCGGCATAGTCCACGAGGGCGGCTTCGGTGATGCCGACAAACAGGTTTTCCTGCGGCCACTCGGCCAGCGTCGGCACGTCTAAAAGTGTATCGGCTTTCACCGCATTCAGCGGCAGGGTATCGTAAATACCTTCGTGCGAGGTAATAAAATTGGGCCTGAAGAGTGTGTGCAGCGTGGGGTTACCAGCCAGCCGGAACGTGGTTTGCTCGTCGGTCAGCGTGAAACTTGTCCAGCCCGGTTGTTCAGGAAACTCATAGCGAAAGGCCAGTCCGTCGTCATAAGCCCGGACGATGAGGTTAATTTTCCGGTGATTCCCAGCGCGTTCGGTCAGGGGCAGCGTCACCTCGCGGCAGTGGTTGCAAACGGGGTTAGCCTTACCAATCAGGAGGTTATACGACTCGTCAAGGTCACGGAAAATCGGTTTTTCGAGCGTCAGATTAGCCCCAAACCGGCCCGTTTCGGCAAACGTCAGGCTCAGTTCCGATTCATCCACAACGGGCTTCTTGCCGAAATCAATCCGGTAGGTGGGTGCCGTGTCCGTCAGCCGGAAGGTAAACACGAGCTGACCGTCGGGCGAGGTTAGCCGGATAGGTTTGGGCGCGGCAAAGGCTGGTGAGGTTAGGAGGAGAAGAAGGAGGAAGCGCATAATGATTGGTTTATCTTTACAGAGGCTTGTCTTCACGTGTTTACTTCACGTCTCCTTCCCCGTCGGCGGTGAGACCATCCGGCGGTGAGACGCAAAATATTGCGTCTCTACAGTTTATCAATAATCAATTCAACATCAAACGTAGAATTGGCGGTGCCGGAGAAGGTGCCGCTGATGGGCGCGGCCAATTCGGGGCGGGCGGTGCTGGTCAGAAAAATATGCCGGTTGCCCACTACCGAGCCTTCCGTAGGGTCGAAACCGCGCCAGCCCGCACCGGGCAGATAGACCTCGGCCCAGGCGTGAAGCTGATGTTCCTGCTGTGGGTTGCCAAACAGATAGCCACTCACAAACCGCGACGCGATGCCCAGACACCGGCAGGCGGCCATAAACAGCGTGGCATAATCGCGGCAGGAACCCTGCTTGTCAGCGAGGGTTTGGTCGGGCGGAAACGGCGCACCCACCGGCCTGATTTCATAGACGAACGACTGAAAGGTGCGGTTCAGGCTCATCAGAAACGGTACGGTCTCCCAGTTGGCACCAGCCGCCAGCCGACGCGCCCACAGCTCGATGTCGGCACTGATGCCGGTGCGGTCTAAGTACGGCAGCAGCAGACTCTCAACGGATTTAGGATACCGGAAACCGGGCAGCCGGGAGGTTTCGTACGGGTACAGGAAAAAATCGAGCGAGTTAAACTCTTCGGTGTCTAACCAAAACTCCGCCGTTACCGACAGGTGCATGGTTGGCTCATTGATATAAATCACCTGCTGCACGTTGCTCTCTACGTCTACATTCCGCACCACCTTCGACGGCACCGGGTCAACCGTGAGCCGGTAGTCGCGCAGCCGTTGGTAGGGATAGGTACGGGGGTAGAGATAAAGCGTATGGGGCGAGAGTTTCACCGCCTGATCGTAGCGGTAAAACGAGCCGTGCCGAACGTGCAGGGTCATGTTGGCGGGTTGGCTGCCGGGGCCGTGATCTTCTCGAAGATCGGGTTCATCCAGTACGAGGGTAGTTTCCTGACCGAGTTGTTGATGAGTGCGCTCCATTGGTGCGAAATTTCTTCCATGTCTTCCTTCAATAGCCGATGTTCGGTCATATGGAAGCTGTTCTTGGGGTAAATTACAACATCGAGGGGATAATCAACATCGTTGGCCGAAACGCGGGTCGCATCGAAAGCCAGAAAACCGATCTTCAGCGCGTCCTGCAAACTGCTTTCGTAGGTCAGACTTCTGAACAGCAACGGCTCGCCGTAGCCGGAGTTGCCGATGATTTTAAACAGCGACCCACTGTCAACCTCCACCCAGTTGCCTTCGGGGTAGAGCATGAAGAGTTTATGCTCGCTGTCGTCCTGCATCTGCCCGCCCACAATGGCGTTGAGGTTAAAGCCCAAGCCGCTTTCGGTCAGGGCGGCTTTGTCTTCGAGGGCTACGCGCCTGATCTGCGCCCCGAAGGCATTGACTACCTTGTAGAGTTTATTGAACGAATCGCCCTGTTCGTCAAGTACTTCGTCGAAATACGTGATGGCTTTGTCGCGCACCGAGCGCAGGCCGGAAGTCATCACAAACAGCGAATGGTTTTTAACCTCATGCACCGAGACCTTTCGGTTGCTCGACATTTTGGTGCCGGAGGTGAGCCGGGTATCGGCGATGGCAACCAAGCCGGACGCTACTTTTATGCCTAAACAATACGTCATTTTATCCTTGTGGGGTCAGGTGGTACTTGCGGGGTCGGGTGGCAAATATACACGCTTTTGGGTAGCTCCGGTTACCTTTGCGCCATGAACGAAACAACGCCCCAACCGGCTCAACCAGCCCGTATTGGCATCATCAACGTCTCAGACCGGGCCAGCGCGGGCATTTACGAAGATATTCCCGGTAAGGCCGTTTTAGCATTACTAAAACTGTATCTGACCAGCGACTGGGAACCCGTTTACCGGATTATCCCCGACGAACAGGATCAGCTCGAAGCCGCGTTTATCGAGATGGCCGACGTTGAAAAATGCTGCCTGATTGTGACCACCGGCGGCACCGGCCCCGCCCTGCGCGACGTTACGCCCGAAGCCACCGAAGCCGTTTGCCAGAAAATGCTGCCCGGCTTTGGCGAACTGATGCGGGCCGAGAGCCTGAAATACGTGAGAACGGCCATTCTCTCGCGACAAACGGCGGGTATCCGGGGGCAGACGCTGATTGTGAACCTGCCGGGCCGCCCCCGTGCCATCGAACAGATACTGCCCGCCGTTTTCCCGGCTATCCCTTACTGCGTTGACCTGATTGGCGGGCCGCATCTAACGGTGAATGAGGACGTTATCAGCGTGTTCCGGCCAAAGGTGTGATACCCGTTTGCCACCGTCCCTACCCTGTGGCGTGGCTTGACGAGGGCCAAAACTTAACACTGCCCTGAAACACAGGCTGTTGATAAATCAGTAGCTTTACGCAAGCAAAAACGCGCAATGCTATGAAAGCGACATCATTGATTTGGGTAGTGGTAGCCGGGCTGTTATTGGGCGGTTGCCGGAAAGTAGAGCAACCTGCGCCGGTTGTGGTGGTCGCTCCGCCAACGTCGGCAACGGTCGTGCAGCCGCCGGTATCGGGTTCAGTTGTTCAGCCACCGGTTTCATCAACTTTCACACAATCATCGGCGATTTCTGGTGCATGGTCAAATTCCGTACAGCCAATGGTGCCATCCGAACAGGCACGTGTACAAACTATGTCGGTTGTTGAAGTCAATGGACTCACAACCAATCAATGGCAGGCCTGCCTTGACAATCCCTTGCTGTTAGACACCCTTAGAACTGTCGGAAAATCTTCCTGGCTTTTTCGCAAAAAAACAGACTATGCTTACGACGCTCAAAGGCGCGTGACATTTATTGGCTCAGTATCAGAATACAACAAACCATACGGATACGCCTACAAATACACACCCAACAAAATCTACGTCGGCGGTACAGATTATTTTGGGCAACCGATTACCGATACAATCCCGACCAACTCGTTTGGATTTGCCCTCAAGCGGTCAGTCCTCATTGAGTCATATTCGGCACGGGCTACCTTTCGATATAAATATGACGATGAAGGAAATCTTATTAACGAAGACAATCAGACCATCACAGGTTGTTCGGGTATGTATATGCAAATCGCTGTTGATCACGCTGTTGCGGGCGGAAATCGAACTTCTTCTGTAATGAGTTCAGTTTGGGGTTGGGGTGCTAAGCCCACGTATCAGCACACAATCACATACAGCTATAACCTCAACCAGGTCAACTCCGGGCTGCCTTACCTCGACTATAATTTGTTGGGTTGTTCTGGAATTACTTATGAATTTGGCTACTACCATGCGGCTGATTATGGTAAACCCAGCCGGAATCTAATCAGGCAGGTTATCGCATCAGGGCAAGACTCAGGCTACGGCACTCAACGGCAGTACGTGTACGATCACTTTTACACATTTGATGTGAAGGGCCGGGTAATAGGTCAGTTGATTAGCCAGCGGATTATGTCGGGGCCTGATGGTAGGGTTTACGAATCCAATATCCGAAAGCACAGCTATACATATACTGATTAACCGCTCACAAGTATCCCCAAAACGCCCATAGCTTTCTCCGTTTTAAGTACGTCAAATCGCGGTCGTGGGCGTAGGCTTCGCGCTCAAAGCTGAGGGCCATATACGCTTCGTAATGGCTCCGTTTCTCAATCCAGCGTCGGTAGGCGTATTCCAGCAGATAGAACACATAGAACGGAATTACGCCCAATTCAACCTGCTGCCGGTGGTGAATCCGTTCATGGTTGAGCAAAAACGGGCCGGGGTTCGGCAACCGAACCAGCACAAACGGCCACAGGGCCATGCCGTTGGCGTTTAAGCGGGGAACAACGAGGATGATCATCGGTGCGAAATTGCCGAAAATAGTGCGTACTTGTCAGCCATGAACCGTGACGATATTCTGTGGAAAGCCATTCTTGAAGATATTTTCGATGATTTCCTGCGATTTTTTATCCCCGAAGCCGACGACCTGTTCGATTGGAGCAAAGGCATTGAGTTTCTTGACAAGGAATTAGAGCAATTATTCCCACCCAACGGTGATTTGTTCAATACCCGTGAAGTGGATAAATTGGCCAAGGTCTTCACCCGGCAGGGCAGCGAAGCCTGGATTCTGGTTCACGTAGAGGTGCAGGGCAACACCGATACTGATTTCGCGGAACGGATGTTCACGTATTTCTCCCGGATTTATGACCGCTACAAAAAGCCCATTACAGCCTTTGTGATTCTGACCGATCTCTCCCCCTCGTTTCGTCCCACCGAGTTTCGCCGGTCGTTGCTGGGAACAACGCTGGTGTATTCCTTTAATAGCTATAAAGTACTTGGGCAATCGGTTGAGGAACTGCGAAAAAGCGACAACCCGTTTGCGTCTGTTATTCTGACGGTTTTGGTGGCGTTGCGAAAAAAGAAAATCAAACCTGACGAATTGCTGGAATTGAAAGTGGACGTAGCCCGGCGGCTATTGGCTCAACCATTCCCAAAGCCGAAAATTCGGGCGTTGATGAACTTTTTACGGTTTTATGTGCGCTTTGCTAAACCCGAAATCTCGGCTAAATTTGATAGTGAAATAGCAACCTTTAAAAACGAGCGAGAGACCATGGGCATTGAAGAATTTTTGCTCTACCGCGCCGAGCGGCAGGGCATCGAACAAGGCATCGAACAAGGCATCGAGCAAGGCATCGAGCAAGGCATTGAGAAACAGAAGTATGAATCGGTCAGGAATATGCTACTGAAAACGACGTTCCCGCCCGAACAAATCGCTGATTTGCTGGCGGTTTCGGTTGAGTATGTGCTTCACGTAAAACAAGCGATTCAGTAAAGCAGCATGACCGAAATTTCGGGCCACGATAAGCCGACAGCCAACTTTTTTGATACCCGGCTCGAATACCTCAAGGGCGTGGGGCCGCAGAAAGCCGCGCTCTTCAACACCGAACTGGGTCTGTTCACCTTCGGCGAGTTGCTCCAATATTACCCCTTCCGGCATGAAGACCGCACCCGCTTCGTCACCATCGCTGAACTCGATGACTCGCTGCCGCCGTGCCAGATTCGGGGGCGGCTGCGCGAGTGGCGCACTGAAGGCGAAGGGCCGAAAAAACGGATCGTCGGGCAGTTTACCGACGGCACGGGAACGGTAGAACTTGTTTGGTTTCAGGGCGTTACGTGGCTCGAAAAATCGCTCCGGCGCGAGGGCGAATACGTGGCCTTCGGCAAGGCGCAATCCTTCGGTGATCGGTTCAGCATCGTTCACCCCGAACTCGAACTCTACAAACCCGATGCCGAACCCGAAGCCGGATTACTCCCGATTTATAACCTCACCGAAAAACTACGCCGGGCGCGGCTCGATGCCAAAGCCATCGGGCGCATCATCCGTAACCTGCTCGAAATTGCCTGGCCGCACATCCGCGAAACCCTGCCCGACGACCTGATTCAGAAATACCGGCTCGTGAGCAAGGCCGAAGCCATCTGGAATATTCACCTGCCGCAGTCCGAAGCGTGGCTAAAACAAGCCACCCGGCGGCTCAAATTCGAGGAACTGTTTTACAACCAACTCCGGCTAATCTCGAACAAACTGCTCCAGCGCGAGATTTATCCGGGACAGGTGCTGCGCTCAACGGCCTTACTCACCGCGTTTTACAAAGATCACCTACCCTTCGACCTCACCGGGGCGCAGCAGCGCGTGATCCGCGAAATCTACAAAGACTGCATCACCGGCAAGCAGATGAACCGGCTGTTGCAGGGCGACGTGGGCAGCGGAAAAACCATCGTGGCGTTTATTGCCATGCTGCTCGCGATTGACAACGGAGCACAAGCCTGCATCATGGCCCCGACCGAAATCCTGGCCGATCAGCATTACACCGGCCTGAAAATCTTTGCCGATGCGATGGGCCTGAACATTGGCGTACTGACGGGTTCGACCAATAAAAAACGCCGGAAAATCCTGCACGAAGAATTGCAGGGCGGTCAGATGCACATCATCGTCGGTACGCACGCGCTTTTAGAAGACACCGTGCAGTTCAAGAACCTCGGTATGTGCATCATTGACGAGCAGCACCGTTTTGGCGTGGCGCAACGGGCCAAAATGTGGGCCAAAAACGAACACGTCCCCCCGCATATTCTCGTCATGACGGCCACGCCGATACCACGAACACTGGCGATGACGCTCTACGGCAACCTCGATTTGTCCATCATTGACGAACTCCCGGCGGGCCGCAAACCCATCAAAACCGTCCACAAATTCGATAAGCACCGCTCTGAGGTGTTTGGCTTTATGCGGCAACAGGTCGAACTTGGCAGGCAGGTGTATGTGGTGTATCCGCTCATCGAAGAATCGGAGAAGTTAGACTACAAAGACCTTACCGACGGCTTTGAGGGCATCCAGCGGGCGTTTCCGCGACCGCAGTACGAGATCGGGATACTGCACGGGCGGATGCTGCCCTACGAAAAAGACGACGAGATGCAGAAATTCATCCGGCGAGAAACCCAGATTCTGGTGGCAACAACGGTAATCGAGGTGGGCGTAAACGTGCCAAATGCCAGCGTGATGGTGGTCGAAAGTGCCGAGCGGTTTGGCCTCTCGCAGTTGCACCAGTTGCGGGGGCGCGTGGGCCGGGGCAGCGACCAATCATACTGTGTGCTGATGACGGGCTATAAACTCAGCAAAGACACCAAAACCCGCATCGAAACAATGGTTCGCACCAACAACGGTTTCGAGATTGCCGACGTTGACCTGCAATTGCGCGGCCCCGGCGACCTGACCGGCACCCAACAAAGCGGCATCATGGATTTGATGATTGCCAACCTCGCCCAGGACGGAGCCATCCTGAACGAAGCCCGCAACTGCGCCCTGGCGATTCTGGAGGAAGACCCGCACCTGCAACTGCCGCAACACACCCCGATTCAGGCCCAGTTAGACGCGGTTCGGCGCGAGAGCAGCAGTTGGAGCCGCATTTCCTGACCGAACCGCTTTAGTTCTAATCGGGCAGCACCCGGATCATCACGTCTTTGTAAAGTACCTTACTCTTGGGGTCGTGGCCCTGCAACGCCACCGTGCCGCTGCTCAGTTTTTTGGTGCCGCTGACACCGTCCGCTTCGGTGTAGGTGTTGATGATTTTGTCGTTTACCCGCACCGTAACGGTTTTTCCCTGCACCGTAATTTGTTCGGTGTACCACTCGTCGTCTTTCACGAATACCTCTTTTACGTCCTGCATCCCATATACGCTGCCGGTTTTGCGCCAGTCGGTATGGGTTTGATTAACCTGAATTTCGTACCCGTTGCCCGGCCAGCCCGTGTCCTGATACGCAGTATGGATAAACATCCCGGAGTTTGCGCCGGGCATGGTCTTGACGGTGGCCTTCCACTCAAAATTCTTGAACGTGTGGTTGTTCACCGGCCCGTCGTAGAACAAATGGGCGCGGGGGCCAAACACCACAATGGCACCGTCCTGCACCGAAAACGTAGCCGGATTTTCGGCGGCCCGCCAGCCGGTCAGGTCTTTGCCGTTAAAGATTGTCTGCCAGCCATCGGCGTTGCCCTTTTTTTCGGTCGTTGCCGATGATGTATTTGCGCTGTTTTTAGCCGATGTGCAGGCCAGCAGCATCAGGCCGAAAAGCGACAGGAGCAGGAGGTTTTTCATGCGTTCTGAGAAATGATTAGTTTGATCCATAAGCCCGGCGACCCGAAAAACTAACCACCGCCAGCCCCGTTAGTAGCCATACCCACACCGGCACACCAAACATGGTCAGTATCGTGCCGACGATAACCCCGGCAAAGACCCGCCGAAACCACCAGTCCACATCGTCGGGGCGGTTATAAACCAGCGTATGCAAAGCCAGGAGCCACGCCAGACCCGTTAGCCAGAGCAAAACACCGAATAGTAGCGAGAGACCGCCCGGCCATTCGTGGCCCGGCCAATCGTGGCCCGGCCAGTTGCGGGCCAAAATCAGGGCTTCGGGGAGCCACAGCAGCGCGTAGGTCAGGGCATACAAACCAAGCCGTTGCCAGTTTGAAAACGGCATATTTCGCAACAACAGCAGGTTCCGGGTCTCGAACGCGCCGAATTGCTGGCACAGTCCGGCGTGGGTTATCACGCTCAGAATCAAGCCGATAAGTAGCAGCCGTTCGTCGTAGTCATCGGTGGGGTAGAGTCGGCAAACACCCGTCAGCAGCAGGCACGAGACTACTTTGGTCAGCGTAAGAATCAACGGACGGTGGCGGGCGAGATAAGCCGGGAAAAACAACCAGTACGGCAGCACAAACCGCCGGGTCGGCAACCGCAATGGTTCGGGTTGGGGGCGATGCAGCCGCCAGTCGGTAGCCCCGACAGCGGCCAGCCACAAGACCAAAACCGATGCAATAATCACTACAACCGGGCCGGTGGCTCCGCGCTTGATGCCCACCGAAACCGTCCAGGCCGCGTAGCCGATCACCGGCCCCAGCACATTCCAGAAAACCCCGGCCCAAACCAACCACCGGCGCGGGCCGGACAGCAGCCGCAGCGTTTGCAGAAATGTGAGTTCGGGAGCCGACAGTGTTTTTCGCACGAAACTCACCGCCCGCAGGGCATAAAGCATCCAGATGGCGACGAAACCAGCCAGCAGAAACGGCGAAATCAACGCGGCTTCCATAATGGCTTCGTGGTCGGAGGCCCGCATAAACCCGAAAGCCAGATACGCAATCACGCCCAAAAACCCGGCGTGACGCAGAAAAAACACCCGGACAAGCGTGCGCTGGAGAATCAGAAAATGGATCATTGCAGCACGCCGTCCTGCACCCGCCACGTGGCCGTAATCGTCAACCCGGACAGGCTGATGTCCTGATGCGAGGCCAGCAAAAACAGCACATCGCGCTGCCGGGCTTCCTGGATTAAGGTGAGCAGCACCGCCCCGGCCACGTCGTCAATGGTGGTGAACGGCTCATCGAGCAAAATCACGCGGGGGTCGCCGAGGAAGGCCAGCAGCAGGGCCGTTTTTTTGAGCATCCCGCTCGAATACGTGCTGACGGGTTGCTGCCAGTAGCCGGTCATACCGAGTTGGTCGGCTAAGGCTTCGGTCTGGCCGGGCGGGGCTTGTTTGGCTTTTCCGACAAACCGGGCCAGGTCGCGGGCCGACAGAAAATCGGGGTAAAGCGGTTCGGCTTCGGCGTAGTTGACCCGCATCCGGTAGTCAACGGGTGTTTTGGTGACCTCGTATTGGTGGTCGAGCCAGACCTGCCCGGCAAACGGCAACAGCCCGGCTACGGTGCGGAAGAGCGTGGTTTTGCCGGAGCCGTTGATGCCCCGGAACCAGTGAATCCCGGATGGCAGGATAAGGTCTGGCACCGAAATCACGGTACGCCCGGCGTAGGCTTTGCTGAGGTTGGCGAGTTGAAGCATAGTCCGGTCGGGCACCTCACGAAAACACCCGAATCGTACCGGCGGCTTTATCCTGACTGATTTTGTACTGCGTGAGGGGTTTTTCGGCGGGGCCGTTGAGTGCCTTGCCCGTTGTGTCGAAACCAGAGCCATGATTGGGGCAGTAAAAGCGGTTGTTGGCCTGCTGAAAAATTACGTCCGTATTATACTGACCATTATCGTGGGTGCATTTCCGCGATACGGCAATAAACTCACCGTCTTTGGTTTGGGCCACCACCACGCCATTGGCATACACATAGCCGCCCTTTGCGTTCAGGTTCGCGTTGCTGGTGTCGGCCAGTTTCAGGGTGAAATCAACGGCGGTGGCTGCGGGCATAACCCCGGTGTCGGCGGCTTTGGCACAACCGGCCACGCACCCGGTGAGCATAATAGCACCAAAGCCGGTGCCAACGAGCCGAAAAAACTCGTGGCGGGGCATTAAGGCGGGGGCAGATGTACGTTCCATCGGGTGTTGTTGTATTTTTGTTCCACAATTTATCTCACAATAATAGACCGTTTGGGTGGCTATTTAGTTGTAAACGCATGGAAGAAGTAAACGTTATTGTGTTGAATCCCATTTCGGCAGACAAAGTGGCCGAGTCGCCGGGGTTGCTGGCCTACGCCCACACGGCGGGCGGAGCCGTGATTCGGCCCGAAGACAAGGGTAAGATTCACGGGCGGGCGGTGGCCGCCATGTATGAGCAGACCGATATGCAAATCGGGCAATTGTACAAACAGATGCAACTCCTGGCCGAGCAGGCCACCGTTATCCGTAACCGCGTAGAAGTGTCAGAACGGATTTATTCGGCTCAGATGAACTTCGAGCCACTCGTGGGCCATACCTATCACTTTTACGTTCGGAAAGATGGCACTGATCTGCTTTCGATGATTGCGCCCCACGAATGGGGCCGCAAATTCCCCTTCGAGCGGTGCCTTGCCACCGTCCGTATGCTTGCCGACCACACCTGGGATGTGGCGTATCATGACACTGATTATCAGACAGATAATATATGATGTATAATGTATGGTGTATAATGGACAATACCATTCAGTACGCATACACCATACATTACACATCATACATCATACATTATACATTGATTTTTATGACCTGGGAAACCATCAAAGAATACCGCGAGATTATTTTCTCGTACCACGAGGGCATCGCCAAAATCAGCATCAACCGGCCCCACAAACGCAACGCCTTTACACCCCTGACGGTCAAAGAAATGTCGGAAGCCATGGAACTGGCCCGGCAGGACGAGCGCGTCGGCGTAATTATCCTCACCGGCGAGGGAACGGAAGCCTTTTGTTCGGGCGGAGACCAATCGGTGCGGGGACACGGCGGCTACATCGGCGAGGATGCCGTGCCGCGCCTGAATGTGCTTGATTTTCAGATGCAAATCCGGCGCATCCCCAAGCCCGTTATTGCTATGGTGGCCGGCTATGCCATTGGGGGTGGACACGTGCTGCACGTGGTGTGTGACCTCACCATTGCCGCCGACAACGCCCGGTTTGGGCAGACCGGCCCCAAGGTCGGTTCATTCGACGGCGGGTTTGGGGCGAGTTACTTAGCGCGGATAGTGGGGCAGAAAAAAGCCCGTGAAATCTGGTTTTTGTGCGATCAGTACGACGCGCAGGAAGCCCTGCAAATGGGCTTGGTAAACAAAGTTGTGCCGCTCGACCAACTCGAAGAGACGACCGTGGCCTGGTGCCAAAAAATACTCGCCCAAAGCCCCATTGCTCTCCGTATGTTGAAAGCGTCGTTCAATGCCGAACTTGACGGGCAGGCCGGGATTCAGCAACTGGCCGGCGATGCCACGCTGTTGTACTACCTCTCCGACGAAGCCAAAGAAGGCAAGAATGCCTTTTTAGAAAAGCGCAAACCAGATTTCAGCCAGTTTCAGAAATTCCCGTGATTGTTGACAGGCGGTACTTCACTCCGACAACAGCGCGTCGGCAGTTAAATTGAGGGAGATTTAGTCTTTGTATTATTAACAGAAAAAACCTGACGTACATGGAGATTCCACAGATTAAAAAAGCCCCCGTTGTTTATGACGTGGTGATTGTCGGCTCCGGCGCGGGCGGCAGCATGGCCGCCTATCAACTCGCCAAGGCGGGTGCAAAAGTGCTGCTCCTCGAAGCGGGCGGTTACTTTGACCCCGCCGACCCTAAATACATCACCCAACTGAAATGGCCGTATGAATCGCCCCGGCGCGGAGCCAGCACCACGCGGGCCTTCGGTGATTTCGACGCGGCATGGGGTGGCTGGGATATTGAGGGTGAGCCGTATTCGGCCAAAGCCGGTACCGAATTTCACTGGTTTCGGTCCCGGATGCTCGGCGGGCGCACCAACCACTGGGGCCGTATCTCGCTCCGGTTTGGTCCCGACGATTTCCGGCGTAGAAGTCTCACGGGCGTAGGCGTTGACTGGCCCATCGGCTACGACGACATGAAACCGTATTACGACAAAACCGATAAGCTCATCGGGGTTTTTGGCACCAACCTACCCGATTTTCCCAACGAGCCGGACGGCTATTTTCTGCCCCCGCCAAAACCGCGTCTGCACGAGTTGATGATTCAGAAAGGGGCCAAAAGCATCGGCGTTCCGGTGGTTCCGTCGCGGCTCTCCATCCTGACCCGGCCCATCAACGATCAGCGCGGAGTCTGTTTCTACTGCAATCAGTGCAGCCGGGGTTGCTCGGCCTACGCCGATTTTTCGGCCTCGTCGGTACTGGCGATTCCGGCCCTGAAAACGGGTAATCTCACGCTCATCAACGGAGCAATGGTGCGCGAAGTACTGACCGATGCGCAAACCGGATTGGCAACGGGCGTGAGTTATGTGGACAAAGAAACGTTGCAGGAAATTTCGGTACGCGGCAAAGCCGTTATGCTCGCGGCCAGCACCTGCGAGTCGGCCCGGTTGCTGCTCAACTCCAAATCGGCGCGGTTCCCCAACGGCCTTGCCAATGGCAGTGGCGTGGTGGGTAAATACCTCAACGACTCAACCGGGGCCAGTCGGTCGGCGTTTGTACCGGCCCTGATGGACCGTAAACGCTACAACGAAGACGGGGTGGGCGGGATGCACGTATTTACCCCCTGGTGGCTTGACAACAGAAAACTCGATTTTCCGCGTGGCTACCATATCGAATACGGTGGCGGTATGGGAATGCCCGGCTACGGTTTTGGCTTCGGCATGGAAAACATGAACGGCAAATACGCCGGTCGCGATGGCAGCACCAAAACCGGCGGGGGCTATGGCGCGGGCCTGAAAGACGACTACCGCCGTTTTTATGGCGCGTATATCGGCATGGCGGGCCGGGGCGAACCCGTGCCGCTCGAAAGTAACTACTGCGAAATTGACCCCAATAAGGTGGACAAATACGGCATTCCGGCCCTGCGTTTCAATTATAAATGGGGCGATGCCGAAGTGAAACAGGCCAAACATATGCAGGATACGTTTGAGGAGATTATTCACTCGATGGGCGGTGTTGCGCTTGGCCCCAAGCCCGGCCCCGACACCAATCACGGCTACGGCTTAGAGGCTCCCGGCAAGATTATCCACGAAGTCGGCACCGTCAGGATGGGTAACGATCCCAAAACGTCGGCCCTGAATGGCTATCAGCAAGCCCACGAGGTGAAGAACCTGTTTGTGGTTGATGCCGCGCCGTTTCCGTCGCAGGGCGATAAAAACGTGACGCTTACCATTTTGGCAAGTTCATGGAGAACGTCGGATTATTTAATCGAGCAAGTCAAACAGAAGAACATTTAAACCAGCGACTCAAAAAATTATGAAACGCAGAGACACCCTCAAAGCACTGTCGCTCACTGGTTTTGGCCTGGCCGTTAGCTCCGTCGAAGCCGCCGTTCCCGCGCCACCCGATGTTAAACCCGCAGCCCTCAAAGTTCCGGGCGGGCGGCAGAAATTCGAGGCAGAGCGCGATGCCAAACTCAACGCTGAAAAGTTTTTTACGCCACACGAGATGGCAACGGTCACGGTGCTGGCCGATATTATCATCCCCGCTGATGCCAAGTCGGGGAGTGCCTCGCAGGCGGGCGTGCCGGGCTTCATCGAGTTTATGATGAAAGACCAGCCCCAGAACCAAACGCCGTTTCGGGGGGGTATTCGCTGGCTCGACAACAAATGCACGGCCCGCTACGGTAAGACCTTCGCCGAGTGTAGCAAGTCCCAGCAGATCGAGATGGTGGACCAGATCGCGTATCCCGAAAAAGCCAAGCCCGATATGACCCAGGGCGTGGCGTTCTTCAATCAGATGCGGAACTTCACGGCAACGGGCTTCTTCACCAGCAAAATGGGCATTGCCGACTTGGGCTACGCCGGCAACACGCCCAACAACTGGGAAGGCGTACCGGCTGAGGTGCTGAAACAGTATAACCTGAGCTACGAGTAGGGGAATTACGCTGGGTCGTGAGAAACTATTCTGTATTTTTTGGGGCTACAGGGTAATACAGTCAACGGAAAATCAGATGCAAACCATAGAAGTAAGTATTCTTTCGGACCAAGACGAGGCTCTGATTATGAGTGTTTTACGGGCTTTTGAATCGCAGCATCGGGTTTCATTGAAACTCCAAAGCGATTCATCTGCCCCGGTCTGGCAATCGGGTTCCCCACTGTCGGAAGGCGAGTGGAAGCAAACGATTGATACGGCACGTGCCAGTCGGTCGTATTCGTTTGATGAGGCCAAACAGTTTCTGGGATTATGATTGTTGCTGGTCGGGAAGTAGTGTGGAATGAGATGTTTTTAGAAAATGTCGCTGGAATTCAGCAGTATATCAGCCAGTACAATCCGGTACGTGGTCGGACGTTCGCTACCGAAATCCTCGACTTTACGCTCGAAATCATCGCGCCTAATCCGCTCATCTTCATTCATTTCGACCATCCGGCCTACACTCATATATTACTGCGTCGGGCGGTATTTAGTCGAAACTATATCATTTTGTACGAAGTCTTCGACGACCGGATTGTGTTTCTGCTGGTTTATCACGCCAGTCGGGACTTGGGTAATTTAGGCCTTTAAATCGTATAGAACAATGAATTGCGCCGGGTTTTAAACCCGGCGCAATTCGTTTACCGATTAATCACCCCGCCGTTCCGGTCAATCATAAGCCATTTGCCCGCCGACAGCACCATCGCGTAGCCATTCGTCTGAAACGGAAAGGCGCGGCTGTATTGGGGCGAAATCTGCCAGTTACCCCGTTCGTCCTGATACCCCCAACGGTTGCCTTGCCGGGCCGGGCGCAATCCGGGCGGGTTGGCAACGGTGTCTATTGGCTGGAGTTTGGCAAGTGGCGGAAGTGGTTTGGTGGGTGGTTTTGGGCGAACGGAGTACTTCGATTCCGAATGCAGTTTGGTTACCACCACTACGTTAAAAACCGATGGCGGTGCTGTGTGGGTAGCTGATGTGGAGACAACCGAAGATGTGGAGACAACCGAAAGCGACAACGACGTTGGTGTGGTTTTTTTTACGGGTGGATCAGTCGGCTGATTGCTTGTTCGTGGGGGTTTCGGGCCTGCCGTTGTCGGCGAATCACTCGACCCAGCCAGCCTATTGCCAATCCACAAACCCACTGCTATCAATAACGTCACCCCACCGCCAATACCCCACCGCCGTTTTCGATGCGTATCAAACGAGGCAACAGGGGCAGGACGATGCGGAGTTTTGGGGGCTGAAACAGGAACAGCAACGAGCGTCGCATCGGCATCCGGTGCCGTCGTTTGCCCCGTGCGTAGTTTGGTTCGGTTGCCCGGCATCGGAACGGTTCCGTCGCCTAAGATAGCCGGAATCCACTGGTTGCGGACAAACGCTTCCGACAAGTGCAACTGCCGACTTTCCTGAACGAATTGCTTCACCTGCTCGTCGGTAAGCGTGTTTCCCTGCGGGCGGGCCGCGTGAAAAATTCGGATTCTGAGGGCGTTAATCTGCCGAAAGTTGGGTTCAATAGTGGTTGCGGCTTCATGCACCAGTCTCAGAAAGTCACCCTCGGATAGGCCCTGCTCCGTTGCCAGCCGAAGCAGGTCGGCCTGCCGGGTTTGCCAGGCAAATAAATCGCCCCCACACAAGATAATCCCGTGTTGCAGTTGCTGGGTAAAGGAGTCGGGCATATCACTCAAAAACAATTTTTTTGCGGGTGTAATCAATCGAAATCTTGCCGAACTGTGCCAACGCCGACTGTCCCAACAGCAAGGGCGCACGGTTGTTGTCCACCACGCTGGCCCGAACGTCGCGCAGGGTTCGGTCGCCGATCCTGACGGTGTTGAGCCGGATCACGGTTCCGGTTGAAATATCGCCGTTGGCATCCGAAAACTGGGCTTTGCCGATTACGTCGCTCTGAGCAAGTTTGCCCTGCCGGTACAAAAACCCGGCTTCGGTGGCCGACAGCGAAATGTCGCTCGCTCCGGTGTCGAAGATAAACGTCATCGGTACCTCGTTCACATAAACCGGCACGGTATAAACGCCGTTTTGTTCGATCATGTCAATCTCGGTTTTGCCGCCGGGCGCGGCTTCGGGGCGGCTGGCTTCGGCTATTTCGGCAGCATCAACGGCTGGGGGCAGGGTAGTGGCCGGGGCGGGGCTGGTTTTCTGCTGCCGGTGGGCGGGGGTTTGGACGGTGGTTTCGGCGCGGCCCGGTCGGGGTGGCCGCCGGGAGCCTGATTTCGAGCAGCCCGCGCAGTCGGTCAGGCAGAAGAGCAGAAAGAGAAAGCAGGCGGTGTGTTTCATATCAGTTGAGTGTGCCGATTTTGGGGATAATCTGAATCAGGATGCGTTGGTTTCTTCGTTCGGGTTGTTCGCGGCCCACGCCTTCTTCGCCACTGCCGCCCACAATCACCTCGCAGATGTCGGGGTTCAACACGATGTCTTCGCGGAGCCAAAACTTACGCAATGCTAAGGCGCGTTCGTAGCTGAGTTGGTCGTTTCGGAGGGAGCCATCCCGCGAGGCCATGCCCTCGATCACGATCAGATACTTGATATTCTGGTTTCGGTATTTGCTCTGGAGCCGGTCAATGAGTTGTTTAATGCTCAGGCCAACGCCCCGCAGGTAGGGCGCGTCGGCCATCGAAATGGTTGATTTATTAAGCGGGAACTGAATCTGACGCTTCAGGGCAAACCGTTTGTAGAGCGGCTGATACTGAAAATAGGTGCTGTCTAATTGCTTCGTGGCGTTCTGAATTTCCTTGATCTTGCGGAGTTCTTCCTCGGTCGCTTTCTGCTGGTATTTGAGGGTGGCAACGGTCAGCACATAAAGAGCGAGCATGACAAAAAACAGGCTCGTCATCAGGTCGGTGTAGCTGGTCCAGAAAAAATTAGCTTCCCGGTTTTTCATCCGTTTTTCTGGCCTTTAGCCGTTTCTCCGCCGAATATCCGCTTGATCCGGTTGCCCAATTTAGCCTCTTCCTGATTGGTGATGTACGCGTTTACCGATTGATTGAGGGCCGCTAACTCAAGGTATAGATTCTGGGTCATATTCACCAATCCCTGCTGTTGTTTTTCGCTGTCGCTGGCGTACCGGCTGAGGTTGTTTTTGAGTTGTTCCAGGTTGCGGAGTTGCCCCAGCGCGTCGCGGTTGTCGTCGAAATGCTTTTTCATCAGGTCTTCTTCCGTGATTTCGATTTGCTTCACGGCTTCAATCCGGGCAAAAATGTGGCTTTCGAGGTCTTTCAGGCTGCGCGACACCACATCATCGAGCCGCACAACGGTGTCGTTGATGAGTTGGCCGCGCGTTTCGAGTTCGCTGAAATGGCCGTTGAGGTAGCGTTGCAATTGGCGGCTTTCGTTGAGCACTTCCCGTATCTGATCGGCCACGCCCACCACGTCGTTGGTGCGGTCAACCAGCGCACGGGCGTTTGCCACAAACCCGTCCACTTGTTTCAGGGCCATGCCGAGCCGTTCGAGGGCATCAACGCTGGTTTTGAGTTCGCCCAGCACTTTTAGGTTGAAACTCGCTACCCGCACCATGTCCATCTGTTGCAGGGCATCCATCGCGCTTTGCTGCGCCATGAGCGAGTCATAGTTTTTCGCCATCAGCCCATCGAGCCGGGCCACCTGCTCGCCAAACGACAGCCCGAAACGGTCTAAACTCCGGTTCAGACCCACGATTCCCGAATTGACATTCTCGGTCAGTACGGGCAGGAGTTCGGTTTGCAGAAAGGTGAAAAAGCCGTTTTTGCGCCGTTCGACCTGGTTTTTGGTGCCGCGAAACAGAAACCCGTTCGTAATTACGGTTAAGGCTAAACCCACCAAACTGGCAATCATGGCAATCTTAACGCCGTTGAGCAAGCTGCTGATACCGCTGCCTTCCAGAAAAGTCGCCGAATTCATATCGGGCAAACTATACAGGCCCAGAATAATGCCGGCCATCGTACCGGCCAACCCTAAATAAACCGGAATCGGCGTGGTGAGCAAAATTTCTTCTTCAATCGCGTCTAAGTGGCGTTGCACAATGTCGCGCAGGAGGTTAAAATCAGACACCGCCCCCCGGTTCCGAATCAGATAGGTGTTGATCGCCAGTTGAATATCGGCCAGTACCGCGCTTTCGTTGCGACTCGTGTTCTGGAGTTGCAGCAGCGTAAGCGTCACCACCCCTGCCTCTGGATGGTTAGCCGGATTGTCATCGGGTACGGGTTCGTAGGCGGCCCGGCTCACGTAATCGGTTAGATTGCCAAGCAGTTGGCGAACGGGTACGGCTTGCAGGTCACGTTTTAGAACAACGGCTTTGGTCAGCGTGAAGTCGGTCGAATCGGGGATTACGTCCTCAAACTGCTGAATTTTTGCGCGGGTTCGGCCAAAAAAATAGAGTTGAAACCCTATCACAATGGCAACGATAGCGTATTCAGCTACATCGAAAATAGACATTGGCATGGCTCAGGCGAAGCGGATTTTGGCTTTTTGGATAACGATCCAGACATCAGCCTGTTTTCGGGCCTTGCCGGGTGTTTCGGTGATGATACGCTGGGCGTTGGCGTTCACGCTGCCGTAGTCGCAGGCGGGCGCGAGTTGCGTATCAGGATTCCGCACGGCCCCGCTCACAATGGCCGGATTGTCAATAAACGAGAACCGGGCTTCGGAGCCGTTGGCGTTGGTCGGCTCAAACCGATACGAAGACCGCCGGGGGTCGGGCTGGGTTTGCCGAATGTCCAGAAACGTTCCCATGCCACCGTCGGCAGCCGGGCTTGGCGTACCCAGAAAGAACACGGCTTTTTCGGGCGTTTTCTCTGGTTCGGGTTTAATATCTTGACTATCAGCTATCGGCGTAGCCTCGCCGGTTTGTGTTATCTGCGGTTTTTGTGGGTACTGCGTCCGATAGGCTGCAAAGGCTTCTTCGGCATCGCGCCGGGCCTGTTCGGCTTTGTCGCGTTGTTTCAGGGCATCGTCACGCTCCTGTTTCATGGGGTTCAGGTCGGTTTTTGGATGCAACATTCCCGCCTGCTGATTGTTGGCGGGCGTATTCGTATTGGTGGGTGTGGGCTTGTCCAGAAATGCGTACTGATCGTTCTCCTGGACTTTGTTGGGTTTCCGAATCAAAAACCACCACCCACCGGCAATGGTCAGCAGCCAGACAAAAACCATCCCCATCAACAGCGCGAATAAGCGGTCCTTTTTCTTGGCAAGCCGCTCGTTATCAAGTTGCAGGGTGGCTATCTGCTGAGTATCAGCATCGGCGGCATCGGCGAACAATGCCGGATTTGGGCCGTTCGCCGTTGGTTCTGTTGCTTGAGTGGTGGCAACGGGCGCGGTTTGCGCGGGTAATACAGCGGGCGTGACTGGCGTGACGGGTGTGTCCTGGGCGTTGGCTACACCCGCCACACCCGCAACGAATTTTTTAGTAAACACATCTGGCTGACCGCTTAACACGCTCTGCGCCGTTACGGATAACCGTTTCAGATCAGCGATAGAGATACATACTTTGGGGTTTGCTCCGGCAAAGAAATACGGGCGTAACCGGCTGATAGTCACCTTAGACGGGCTGTATTTTTTCTCTAACCGTCTGTAATCCTGGGGCCAGTCATAACCCTTTGCTGCGTTCACAAGCGGGATGCTTCCGGGCGGGCAATCGGTGGCGCGGGTCGGCAAAAAAGCTGCGGTTAGCAGGAGCCAGACAACCAAAAATCGGAGCATTGTTGTCATAATTAGAATGGGGTCATTCGTCAGTAGCCATTGATTATCAGCGGTATCAATCACCAATGGCTACTAACCGGATGCTACTTTATTGATTGGCTGCGTGGGCGGCTAAGGCGTTGAGCCCTTTCACCAACGGATAAAAAAACAGCGTTTCTTCAACCGGGTCTTTCTGGTCAGAGTCATTGCGTTTGCGCTTGAATCCCACCTGCACGTTGTCGGCCAGGTCTTTCTCCAGAATCTTGCGGTATTCGTCCAGGTCACCCGCCCGCACGCCAAATTTGTCTTTAAACGGCATCGTTTCATTCACCGAAAACAGCACCGTTAAAAACGCCCGTACTTCGCCCACCACGTCGGTCAGCACGGCGGGGTCGTTGCCAATGGTTTCGTAGGTGTCTTTGCGCCCGGCAAAGCGTTGGTCGGTTGTGCCGAGCAGCACCCGTTTGGTCGCTTCAATCAACTCGTCATTACGGCCATCGTCGGCGCGGTCAAACCGGAGGGTGGTGCTGTGTTTCAGGCCGCCTTTGCAGGTGGCCTCTTTGGGGGCTTTTTGTTCCACAATCACCTCTAAGCCGTCGGTGTGGTAGTCGGCTTCGTACACACTTTGATAAATCAGCCGGGCCAACTGAGACAGCACCGCCGGTTTGGTACTCAGCACCCGCAGTACTTTTGAGCCGTTGCCACTGAAGGCAATGTAGCGCGGCATTGCCATCTGGCGGGCCTTCATCATCTGGGCGATGTGATAGACGAGGGCGGTGTAAAAAACCAGAAAGACAATCTTCAACGATTCATCTTTGCCGAGCATTTCGTTAAAATCAATCGAGACCTTGCCCTGCAAATCGCGGTTATCTTTGAGCGAGAAAAAGAACGCTACAATATCTTCGGAACGCTGGCGGCCTTTGATTTTTTCGTAGGCTTTCACCAACTCGCCGAAGCCGTTATCGTTGAGAAGCGCGGTGATTTTGGTTTCGTATTTTCGCACGAAACCATTCCGTAAGGCGGCTCCCTCGGTGGCGAAGGCATCGCCAAAAATGGCGTTGGCCGCAAACCGAAACGAGGTAATGAGCGTTGGTTTGCCCCGTTGAAACACCACCACATCTGACGTGCCGCCACCAATATCCACGCATACGGCGGGGTACGACTCGGCCTGAATCGCGTGTTCGCCACTGCCACCCTCATACCAGTAGTAAGGCGCGGTGCTTTCTGGAATCCGCTGCGGAAAGGTTTTGGTGCTGATGATGGCCGCAAACTGCCGGTTCCAGACCTCCTCAAAATAATTCCGGCGCGTTTCGAGCATACTCAACGGATAAAACCAGACGAGTTTGGTGGCAGCTAAGTTGCCGTTATTCAGCAACACTTTGTTCCGCACCAGCAACAACAACGACTGAATGTAGGCTTCAACGCGCTTCTCTTCGCGGTCGTCCTGCCGATAATTAGCCCATTTCAGGTTTGTTTCGACCGTATAGCCCATCAGATTTTGTTTCTCGTAGAGCAGTGCCGGGTTAAAGTCCATAAACCCGGCCAGTGTTTCGGCCCAGCGCGGGGTGTTTTCGAGCAGGGCCGTGCGGGTCGGAAACGAAGCCCGCTCGTGAGGGCCAATCCGGTCGGGGTGCAACTCAACCGGCACCACATCGGCGATATCGGTGGCTTTCACGGCGTTCATGTACTGCCGCCGGGTTGGGTCGGGGTGGTGCAGGGTGGCAATGGCACTATCGGCGGGGTTAGTTGCGCTTTTGCCAACCATATTTTCGTCGTCAGCCACGCCCATCGTAAACGCCTTCGGGTTCGGGTCGGCATTGGTGGTGTATTCGATGTGGGTGTTGGTGGTGCCGAAATCAATGGCAAACGTAAAGTCAACGGCTCCCGGCTCGCGCAGGGCCTGGTCGAAACGGGGCAAAATAAGGCCGCGTCTGCCGCCCGCTTCAACGGCAATGTAGTCGAAATTTTGCCCAACGGCGTAGTATTTGGTCGTTACGCTGTCTGGCACGTTTTGCTTTTTGCGGCTGCGCTCTTTGGGTTCGGCCACGGGCAGGGGCTTGTTGTCGCGGGTCAAAAATTGCAGTTTGTAGTCGTTGCCGTAGGTGTAATGGTCCAAATCCTGATCTACCACCTGCACCCGGTAAATGGGGCTGGGGCCGTTGGCAAACCGCACAAATGGCATCAGATTTACCCCAAACTGGTATTCGGTTACGGCTCCTTCGTTGCGGGTTTCGTTGGCCGGGCGCGGAGCCTCCGAAATATCATTGGCATAATAAATCCGGTCAAACACAATCGGCGGCTCGCCGGGCAGCAACGGAATGGTGAGGGTAGCCTTTACGCTGTTACCCGCCCGGTTTTCTAACAGCAGCTTCACCTTTTTGCCCGCAATCAGATCGTCGGCATCAAAAAAGTCAAAAAATGTTTTGGTGAGGGGCAGTAAATAGCTCTGTAACAGGCTGTTGCCGGTTAATCCGCCGTCATAAAATTTATCGGCGTTGATCGGATACACTAACCGAATAATATACGGGTCGAGGAAATCGCTGATGGTGAGCCAGGGGTAAAAATCGGCCTGACCGGGCAGTTTGCGTTTGTTCTCGCGCCAGTCTTCGGCCACCACCGGCGGCACGGCCTGCGCCTTATTCCAGTAATCTTTGGTGTAGATCAGTCGCCCCTGGTAGTTTTCCTGCAAAAGCATGGGCGACAGTTTATCGGGGAAAAGCCGGGCGTATTTTTCGGAGTTCAGCACAAAACCGCTCCGGCTGAACTGCGTGGCATCTACCCGGACTTTCTTCATCCGGTAGTCCAGAATCTCCACCAGATCGCCGTTGGCCGAGGTCAGGTTGTCGAACAAGGTCTCGAACGCATCGCCCCGGAGTTTTTCGGCTCCGTTGCCAATCTGTTGCCAGAGCTTGTTGTTCTGTTGCTTGAGCAAATTCAGGCTCTTTTGCAGATAAGCCAGCACTTCGGGAAAACAATCGCCAAAACCGGGCCGGGTGCTGAGGCCGTGCCAGAACTTCTGGTAATCGGCATCGCGCAGGTGCAGGGGCGTAAACCCGTCGCCAAATAGCTTTTGGTTGCCAAACTGCACGTTCACGAATTTCAGGCTGTGGGGTGCGCTGAAAAACAACGTCGAAGGCGACGTGCCGCCCACGATACCCGAATCCCGGTCGTCGGTGTAGCGCAGGATAAACAGGCTGTCCATCCGCGCAAAGTTGTAGCCGCCGTCCTGCCGGGCCTGTCCGCCGTCTTGTTCCAAAAACAGATTCAGGGCCGCGCCTAACCGCTGATGCCCCACCGCCGACGACTCGCGCAGGGTGTTGAGGTTGTCGGTTTTATTCCAGGAAATGATGTCGAGGTTGTCTTTGAGTTTGTCGAAATTGAAAAACAACTCACCCACATCGAAACATTCCGACACCAGCCGTTCGTCGTTATGGGTGTCTTTGCCGGTCAGGGTCTCAAACTGAGCGAGCCGCGCAAAGGCCGTTCTGACCAAATCGAACCGGGCAAACGGGCTGGGGATTGACGTTGGCGGTTCTTTGGTGTTGCCGCCTTCGGGGTCTTCGATGGCCTCGATTTCTTTTTTGCCGTAACCACCGCTCCGGCTAAACCAGTCTTCGCCGTTGGTGATGGTGTGCAGGGTCAATACGTGTTTGTTGTCCATGGCGGGGTCAGGCGTTTTTAAACAGGTCTGGGAATTTTTCGCCCAAAAACGCATCGCTACCGCTGCCGAAAGCCTGCATGAGCTTGTCGGCGGGTGTGGGGTAGGTTTTGCGTAGGGTGGTTTTATTGAGCAGATTTTCGAGGGCGTTAAAATCGGTTTTCCCGGCAAAGAGTCCACCTTTGGGCGCGTAGCCCACGAGCAGATGCGCCAGATCGCGGCCAACTGCCACGTTTTGCAGGGCGGGGTTCTCATTGGCTTTGGTGTTTCCTTCAAGGGCGAAGGGCGCGAAGCCGCGTTTGTTCCGGCTCATCTCACCGAGCCAGACGGTGAAGGCCCGGCTGAAATCGCCGAGGTATGTTTTGTAGAACGAGCCACCCAAAAAGCTGCTGTCGATGGCGGGGGCTTCTTTTGTCCAGGCCATGCTGCCCGACGACTCGCGCATCTGATGGGTGATGTAGGCATTGAGCAAGGCCATTTTGGTTAGTGGACGAGCCAGCGTTTGGCGGGTTTCTTCGCCCAGATCGGCCATTGTCAGCGTCTCCACATTTTTACGAATACCAAACTCGCTGAACACCGGGCCAACGGGTTTGCCGTTTTCGGTGTCTAAATCGGCATCGGCGAGGTTGGCAAAATCGGCAATTGCCAGTGCGCCCGCCAGTTCAACAACGTGCGCGTCGTTGCGTTGGCCGCCTTCGCCGGGGTCATAGGCGTAGTTTTGGGTCAGTTGGTCGCCAATGTAATAGAGCCGGTTCAGGCGGTCGTTCACGCCCCGCCCGTAGTAGTGCAGGGCGGCTTTGGCTTTCGAGTAAAACGTGGCCTTGTCAATCCGTCGTTCGGTGTTGGGTTCTACGCCAAAATAGGGCAGGGCCGTGAGCGCACCAATCCGGGCGTTGCGCAGGTATTCGGGGTTGTCGAGATCACCGGCGGTGGCCCCGCGAATATTTTTCAGGATAATGGGGAAGCCAGCCGCGCCCGTACCGCCAAAAATCGAGCTGATGATAAACACCCGGTCGTTGGCCGCGAAATTGGCCGCAAACTGCCGAAACTCGTCGGAGTCTTTAAACTGATTCAGCACCACGCTGCCGATATTGGGGTTGCCCACAAACCCGACGTTCATCTCCGTATTCAGGTTGCGCTCCGAAAACAGCAACTCGGTCAGGGCTTTGTTGGCCGGGTCAAGCTGGGCGTAATCAATATACTGGCCGAAGGTTTCGTTGCCTACGCCTTTGAGTTCAAAAGTGTAGGTGTCGGCCAGCTTGTCGCTGTTGTTGATGATGTTTTTGAGGGTACGAATATCCTGCCCGAAAAACGCGCCGGGGCCGGGTTTCTGGGTCAGGTCATTGCGGATGCGCTGGTAGGTTTTCAGCAGGTCTTCGGTCCGTTTGAGGTCGTCGTTGGCCTTGTGCGGGTCCACAATAATCGGCACCACCACCGACGTATCGCCTAATGTCACGCCCGATGCGAGGAGCATCGTCAGGGCTTTAACCACCCGTGAGCCAGTGCCGCCGATAGCAAAAATAAACAGTTTATGCGCCATAGTTTTCAGAAAGGGGTTTTGCGGGCGTTGTGATTACCCACAAATTTGATAGCTATCGAAAGCAGGAAAAACAGCACGGCGGTGAGGGCGAACATCTCCAGGGCGAACACAAAAAATACGGCCCCGCCCTGATCGAAAAAATAGGTGATGTTTTCGGGTTTGGCCGTTGGGTTGCGCGGAATCTCGCGGTTCTGCATCGAAAAACAAGTCAATAACTGCACGATGAATACCAGCAAACTGGTGATAATCAGGGTTCCGAACCAGTACGGCAGTTTGCTTTGGTTAGACCGGATTGCCACCGCGTAATAAAACGCCAATACCCCCAGTACGCTGATAATGAGCCAGGAGAGTGTTACCGGCATCAACAGTTGCTGATCGATAAGGTCGTCTAAGAGCGAGCCGTCCACAAAAAATTCATAAAAGGATTCCATAAATGAAAATGGGTTGTGAGAATGAAGAAAACGAATCAGTCGGCAAGCAGAATTTTTAGTACAAAGGCGTTTTGCGTATCGGTGGTGTGGGCGTTATAGGCCTGCCCAACGCCCGTCAGCATGGCCGTCAGGCCAAAGGTAGTGCTGGCAAAACGCGCGTCTTTCAGGTTGCGGTCGTCGTCGGTATGGGTCTCTGGCACCCAGGCTGGCAACCGTTGCTTTTTGAGTTTCACGGTCAGGGTGCGCTCTCCCCGTGCTTCGGTGTTGGCCTGTAACACCAGCACGTGCGTGGTGCCGTCTGTGCCGTCGGAAGGTTTCACGGCAATGAGTTTAAAGTTGTCTTTAGCCGAGAGAATCTCGTAGTTTTTTGGGTTTCGCAGCGTGGCTTCCGAATACGCTCCCTGCGGCAGGGTGATGCCTACGCAGAGTGTCAGGCGTTGGCCGGGGCGGTGGGGCGGGTTCACGTTTTTGATCGCGTGAAGGCCACTGGCGTTTTCGGCGTTATGGTCTCGGTCTTTGTCGAAGGTGCCGAGCGCGTCGGGGTCACTTTTGAGTACCGTATAATACGGTTCGGTGAGGGCGTTGCTAAACAACAGCGCGTTCTGGAAGCCCGGATAATCCGTAAAATTCCGAAACGGGGCGTATTTGGGTTCGGTCAGGAGTTGGAGCATAGTAGCGTTCTTGGCAAAGAGCAGCACATAATACGGTCGGTTGCCCCGGTACATGATTCCTTTGTTTTGCTGATTATACGGAAAATACCGCCCCGCAAACTCCGACTGCATCTGTAACACCAGCAATGATCCTGACTTGGCGTAGGTTTTCAGGGCCAACTGCGCCAGATTTTGGGCCGCGCTCTGAATGCTGCCCGCATTTTGGCCGGTCATGGCACGGTCAGAATACACTAAGTCGGTCACTAAAATTGATAATTCCGCATCCTTGAGTTGAGCGGTCAGCGTACGGAAGATGCGTTCAAAATCGGTGAACGACGCATCGCCCACTTTGGTCTCAAACAATGACCTTGACTTAATCAGGTCGGGATACGATTTTGGGTATGCATACACCGAATCATTGACGATGAAGACCGGCACTTTTGTTGGGTCATCGAAGGTGTTGAGCATCGTGGTGACGGTATTCTTCAGGTTCCGGTTCAGGGCCGGGCCGTCGTAACCGAGCATACTGCCACTGGCTTCGAGGTAGAGTTTGGCCCGAATTGGTTTGGCAACTATGACTGCCGGAGTCGTTTTACCGTCATTGGTTCCAGTGTGTTTGCGGGTATCGCAGCCAACTACTGAAAGAAGCAAAAAAAGAACGGGCAGAATACAGGTTGTTGCGGGTACTGAGCGTCTGAACATAGTGGGTGGGGGAGGGTTAGGCAGAAAAAGGTTGCTACCGTTGAGTTGAAACGGCAGTCCGAAACAGAAAACTTATTTCAGGGCTGTTTATTGTGGGTGGTCATCAGGATTGGTAGGCAGGGTGCCAAACCCATCTGAGCGGCTCGTGGGGGGCGGGGCCATCGGAATCACCGACGGCATGGTATCCGTCAGGTAACGCTCGTCGGGGTGGGTTTCAACCACAACACGGGGTTCTGCGTCGGCGGTTGGCACGGTATGGGGGCGGGGCAGCTCATCGGCCCAGCCTTTTTGCGGTGTTCGTGGTTGGGGCAACTGCTCGGCATCAGCCCGAACCGGCGCGATTGGCGGGCTTTTTCGGCGGCTCTCAGCGATCTCCCGGCTCAGTGCCTGATTTTCGGTGCGAAGGTCGGCGGCTTCGCGTTTTGCCGACTGATAAAACCGCAGATACACCAACGCCCCGCCCAGCAACGTACCCGCCAAGGCACCGAGTGCCAGCACCCCAATCAACAAACCGACGGGTGACTTGCCAGCGGGCGGTTCTGTTTCGGCCTTTTTTGCGGCCTCGATCACGGAGCCAACGGGCAGTGCGGCCTGCGGGCTAAGGGTATCCGTACCGTCGGGCATCCGGCTCTTAACGGTCTGTGCCGAACCGAATGCCGGGCCGGTGCCGGGCGTGGCGGCTGCGGCAGTGGGCCGGTTATAGTCGGCCACGCGCTGGATCGCGGCCAGAAATGACTTTGCTTTTGGGTCCCGGCTGGTGCCTAAGGCCCGGTTTGCGTCAGCCGACAGCCGTTGTAATTCGGTCAGGGTGATGCACTCCCGGCTGGCGTTACCAGCAAAAAAATAGCGGTTTAACGACGGAACCGAGAGCCGCCTGTTCAGGTCTTTGTAGCTCGCGGGCCAGTCGCGCTCATTTTTTTTAACCAGCGCAATCGTACTGCCCGGCGGACAATCGGCGAAAACCGGCAGCAGGGCCAGCCAAATCAACCCACTCAGCCCACTGTTACGAATGACAACACGCATATTCTGACGGGTTTATGAGAGCGGTTCTTGTTTTTGGTGGGTGAATATAGAACCTATTACCTGTATCATCACCACTCGATTGGGGGCAGTCCCTGACCAAGAAGGTACTCGTTGGCCTGGCTGAAGTGTTTGTTGCCAAACCAGCCGCCGTAGTTTGCCGCCATCGGCGAGGGGTGTTTGGCCGTTAGTACGCAGTGTTTGGCAGTATCAATCACCGCGCCTTTTTTCTGAGCATAGGCTCCCCAGAGCATAAACACAACGTGCTGTTTCTCAGTAGACATGAGCCTGATAATAGCATCGGTGAAGGTTTCCCACCCTTTGCCCTGGTGCGAACCAGCCTGCCCCGCCCGCACCGTAAGTGTTGAGTTCAGGAGTAGTACGCCCTGTTTGGCCCAGCGTTCGAGGTTGCCCGATTTGGGAATCGGTGTGCCGAGGTCGTCCTGGATTTCTTTGAAGACGTTCACTAACGACGGCGGTTTTGGTACGCCTTCGCTCACCGAAAACGCCAGCCCGTTGGCCTGTCCCGCGCCGTGATAGGGGTCTTGCCCCAGAATAATTACCCGCGTATCGGTAAAACTACACTGATCGAAGGCGTTGAAAATCAGCTTGCCCGGCGGGTAAACCTGCTGCGTCGTATATTCATCGCGGATGAACTCAGCTAAGGGTTTGAAATACGGTTTATCAAATTCGGGTTGTAAATAAGGTTGCCACGATTCGGCGATGATGACTTTCATTGGAGTCGGGGTAAAGATGATGAAGCAGCCTGAGAGCCGGGTTGCGCGTTTGTGTTTGTGAATGTAAACCAATAGCCCTAACTTTCGTTTGCCATTTATTAAACAATCACCAGTTATGATGACCGCCGTTACGGAAGGGGTTCAGGTAAGCGTCAGAACGGAGTATCAGCAGCACTACTCCAGCCCGATGCAGGCACATTACGTGTTCACGTACCGAATTGCCATCGAAAACCGCAGTGAATACACCATTCAGTTATTACGGCGGCACTGGACAATTTATGACTCTAACGGCACCGTCCGCGAGGTTGAGGGAGAAGGTGTGGTGGGCCTGCAGCCGGTGCTGGAACCCGGCGAAATCCACGAATACGTGTCGGGCTGCAACCTTAAATCGAGCATGGGTAAAATGACCGGCACCTACACCGTGGAGCGCATCATTGATGGCAAACTGCTGAAAATCACCATCCCGGAGTTTACCATGATTGCCCCCTTTAAACTGAATTAGTTCAGGATATTTCTAAGTCGAAAGTCGAAAGTCGAAAGTCGAAAGTCGAAAGTCGAAAGTCGAAAGTCGAAAGTCGAAAGTCGAAAGTCAGTAGCCGCAATCGTCAGCGACTTGCAGCAACCAGACTTTCGACCTGCGACTTTCGACCTGCGACTTTTGACCTGCAACTTTTGACCTGTGACTTCACGGAATCGGCAACACTTTACTTTCTTTGAAGGTTGACATAATCACCATCGTCTGGGTGCTGGCAACTTCGTCAATCTCGTTAATCACATCGAGCATCAGGGCCTGATACGAGGCAATATCCTGCGAGATAACCTTCAGCAAAAAATCGCCGGAGCCGGTAATGTGGTGACACTCGATGATTTCGGGAATGTGATTGGCCTTGTCCACAAATGACATGGTCACGTCTTTTTTGTGACCAACCAAGGCCACCATCACAAACGTGGTCACGCCGAGACCCACGCGCTCCCTGTCGAGCTGGGCGTGATAGCTTTGAATAATGCCGGATGTTTCGAGTTTTTTAACGCGCTCCAGCGTTGGTGCAGGCGAGAGGCCAATCTCTTTCGATAGCTGGGCGTTGGTAATCTTGGCGTTTGCCTGCAGGATGTCCAGTACCTTACGGTCTATCTGGTCGAGCTTGTTTGACATAATGGGGCAATGGAATAAGTAAAACTGTCGAGACGGGGCAAAATTAGTACCTTTCCAAATAAAAATCTAAAAAGATATGGCTTTCTTACAAAAATGAAGAATATTCTGCATCCAAAATCAATTTTTACCCCACAAAATTAAGGCTAACCGTCCAAAGACCAAACCCGAACTTACCGTTTACTAATCTTATTTCCGGTGATAATTCGCTGTTCCGACGACTTAAACGGGTGGTCATCAGCGGCAGAACGGGCCGCGTGTTTGGTGCTGCGGCCCTGCACCCGCGCCCGCCACATCCGCCACGACGATGGCTTCATCTCCCTACGCATCAGACCGATAACGTCCTGTTCGGTCAGGCCAAACTGCGTTTCTATCGCATCAAACGGGGTGCGGTCTTCCCACGCCATTTCGATAATCCGGTCAATATCGGCTTCGGTGAGTTGGGCATATTTTTCGTTTTTCATCTTCGTAGAACCTTACAGACTGTCCCGTAGTTTTTCAGGAATGGGAAAAATGCAGAAAAAGTCAGAACTGCCCACCAAAGTATGCCCCGTCTGCAACCGCCCGTTTGCCTGGCGCAAAAAATGGGAACGCGACTGGGACAACGTGATTTATTGCAGCGACCGATGCCGGGGGAAATGAGTTGTAAAGTTTTAGAGTTCTAAAGTTCCAGAGTTGCCTTCGCGCCATAAATCCATAACGCCATAACTCTACAACGCCAACACCGTAATCACCACATCTGAACTGCGCCCCCGGTCGTCGGCACAGGAGATTTTGTAGCGGCCCGGCCTGAGCGTAACAAACACGGCTTCGGCGGGTTTGGCTTTGCGATACAGCCGGTTGTTCAGATACCAATACACGGCCTGCACATCGTTGCCGACCTGACAGGCTACTTGCAGTGCGGCTGGCTGGCGGGCATCCACAAAATACGCGCTGCCACTATTGGGGCTGATAATCAGCGGCCCGCCCGTTGCCGGAATCTGCTCGCAGGCCGGGTTATGGGGTGGGATCTTCTCGTAAGGAATGCGCTGCGTTTCGTAGTAGGCAATCAGTTCGGGAGCCAAATTCGGGTATGTCCGGCGGACGGGGTTTGGTGCCTGACCGGGTTTTAGAGCCGTGCCGGTAGCGGTGGGCAGGCAGTGCGGGCAGTATGAGAGCGTGGCGGCAGCGTTGGTAAAGACTACCTTGCGGTGCTGGCAACGCCGGGCCGCTGATACGCCCATGATCTGATAATCAACAGCTTGACCCGTGCAAAACTCGCCCGGTACGTCGCCCGATTCGGGGCAGATTTGCCGTTTGGCAAGGCCCGCCGGGGGCCGAAACCAGGCGTTCGGCGCGTTGTAATCCAGCGTGTTAAACAACTGAAACAGCAACGGTGTGGCCGTGTTTGCCCCGCTCAGAGCCGGAACACCCACACCCGAAAAATTACCCACCCAGACCCCAATCGTGAACCGTTGGTTGTAGCCAATGCTCCAGGCATCGCGCCGACCGTAGCTCGTGCCGGTTTTCCAGGCGATGCGCGGCAGGTGATAACTGTTGTCGAAATTGTTGGGCAAGTCGGGCCTGACGAGTTGGCGGAGTGTATTCGTGACCAAAAACGTGGCTTCGGGCGAGAGCAGTTGGGTGGTGGCTGGCAAATCTGGTTTCTGTACCAATGTCAACTCACCAATTTTCCCGCCATTGGCGAATCCGGCATAGAGCCGCGTCATTTCGTTGAGGGTGACACCGCATCCGCCCAGCACCATCGAAAGGCCCAACGCTTTCTTCTGTTTTTTGACCGTTGCAAACCCCGCTTTTTCCAGCACCGACACCAACGCCGACGGGCCGATCTCGTGCAGCAGTTTTACGGCGGGAATATTGAGCGAATTTGCCAGGGCGAACTCCGCCGAGACCGGGCCGTTAAATTGCCGGTCATAGTTTTCGGGTTCGTAGCCGCCGAAATTGGTGGGCACATCGTTCAGTCGCGATTTGGGCGTGATGATTCCCGCATCAAAAGCTAAGCCATACAACAGCGGTTTGAGCGCACTCCCCGGCGACCGCACCGCCCGAACGCCGTCAACCTGCCCGCCATCCTGAACATCGCCAAAATTGGCCGAGCCAATGTAAGCCAGAATGTTTAGCGTCTGATTATCAACCACCACCACTGCCGCGTTCTGAATCCCGATGGCCCGAACGCGGTTCACATAGTTGCTCACCAACTGCTCGGCGGCTACCTGCGTAGCAGGGTTCAGGGTGGAATAGATCACCGGCGCATCGGGGTTTTCGGCCCGGAGCCTTCGGCTGGCGTGGGGGGCAAGGGCCGGGGCAGCGCGTCGGCGGGCGGTGAGGGGTTCGGCAATGGCATCGTCTATCGTGGCGTTGCTGAAGGCGTGGCGCGTGCGGTAGCGTTCCAGAAAACGGTTGCGCTCCTGCACGATGTAGGCGTTGTTTTGACCAAGCCGCAGACTCGATGGGCGGTTGGGTATGATGGTCAACGTGGTGATTTCGGCCAGACTGAGCAGGGTAAGGGGCTTCCCGAAGTACAGCCACGAGGCCGATTTCAGCCCTTCGATGTTGCTGCCGTAAGGGATCAGATTCAGGTATAGTTGCAGGATTTCGTCTTTCGAGCAGTGCATCTCCAACTGCAACGCCCGCACAAATTCGATGGCTTTGCTGGCGTAAGTCCGGGGCCGGGGTTCGAGCAGCCGCACGGTTTGCATCGTAATGGTAGAGGCTCCCGACGTTCGCCGACCCGTTGTGCTGTTGCGGACAGCCGCCCGGATGAGGGCAACAGGATTGATGCCGGGATGATCGTAAAAGTAGCGGTCTTCTTTTTGGAGAATGGCCCGGCGTAAATCAGGGGTGATCTCGCGGAGTTCAGTGTAGAGCCGCCATTTATCATCGCGACTCAGAAAAGCGTGAAGCATCGTGCTGTCGGCAGCCAGAACCACCGACGAATACGGCACATTGGTATTGAGGGGAAACGCTCTGTCGAGAATGAACAGGAATACAATTAACCCTACTACAAAAGCGATGGAACCGCGTGGGCGGCCCCACAGATGACGCAGATGTTTATGATTTACGCGGATTTTTTCTGACGCATGAGAAAAGAAATCTGCGCTAATCTTAACCATCTGCGTCATTAGCCGGGGCCGCCCGTGCGGTTCTATAGTTTCAGGCAGACACTTAATTCCGGTGGCTCAACTCGTCGCGGATGCGGGCGGCCCGTTCATATTCTTCGTTGCCGAGGGCTTCGTCGAGCATCTTTTGCAGGTCTTCGGTAGTGGCGTTCTTGATCTGCTCGCTGAAAGGCCGTTGCTTCTGCGACCCCGCCGACCGCACCAATTCCTGCTCGTCTTCGTCGTCATCCTCGTCGTTACCGCTCGTGGTAATGCCGGCTTCTGACAGAATGGCTTCGTTGGTATAAATCGGCACACTGAACCGGATACCGATAGCGATAGCATCAGACGGGCGGGCATCAACGGTGGTTTCCCGAACGCCATCGGAGCAGACGATTTTGGCGAAGAAAATGCCCTCCCGCAGGTCAGAAATCATGATCTCGCGCACCGTGAAGCGAAACTTGTCGGCAAACTGTTTAAACAGGTCGTGCGTCATCGGGCGGTTCGGCACAATTTTTTCGATCTCGATGGCGATGGCCTGTGCCTCGAACATACCAATGATAATCGGTAGCCGACGGTTGCCAAATTCTTCGCCCAGCACCAACGCAAACGAACCCGACTGCGATTGGCTCGGCGAAAGCCCTAATATTTCAAGTTTTATCTTATCCACGGTGCAAAAATAGCAGTTTCTAATTTCCGGTTTTCTGTTTTCGGGAGTTATGGTCAACAGAAAACTGTATTTGAGAAGTAACAACAATTCCTGCCGATGGGTTTATTTCGGGGCCGCCCTGCACAAACTACAAACTACACCGACTGCCTACAACGCCTGTACCGCCTTTGTCAGTCGCGGCAACACGTCGAACACATCGCCAACGATGCCGTAATCGGCTGATTTGAAGAACGGGGCTTCGGGGTCTTTGTTAATCACTACAATCACTTTTGACGAATTTACGCCCGCTAAGTGTTGAATAGCTCCCGAAATCCCGGCAGCGATGTACAGATTCGGGCTGACTTTGATACCCGTTTGACCGACGTGTTCATGGTGAGGCCGCCAGTCGAGGTCAGACACCGGCTTTGAGCAGGCGGTGGCCGCGTGCAGGGCGCGGGCCAAATCTTCTACGATGCTCCAGTTTTCGGGGCCTTTCAGGCCACGTCCCGCTGACACCACGAGGTCGGCTTCGGGCAACAGCACGTCGCCGGTGGCTTTTTCGGTGCCCAAGACTTTCAGGCCAAAATCGCTGTCGTTCAACGCCGGGGCGAAGGTTTCGACGGGGGCTGTTGCGTCGGTCTCAACGGGAACGATGGTGTTTTTCTTGATCGCCAGGATTTTTACGTCGGCCTTCAACTCGTTGTTGGCGAAGGCTTTACCGGTGTAAATGCTGGTTTTGACGTGGAAGCCGTTGCTTAGGTCGGGCAGTTCAATCACGTTTGGGGCTAAGCCCGCCTTGAGTTTACCCGCGAGCCGGGCCGCCATGGCATCGCCTAAAGACGATTTTGCCAGCACCACAACCTTCGCGCCCTCCTGCCCGGCGGCTGCGGCCATCACACTGGCGTAAGCCATACCGTTGGCTTCGGCCAGTTTTGCGTCAGTGGCGTGGAGAACTTTTGCGGCTCCAAACCGGCCCGCCGTAGCGAGTTCGCCCGCATCAGCCGCGCCGATGACCACCGCCGTTGCCGACGTACCCAGCATTTGGGCGACCTGTGCGCCGTAATAAATCGCTTCCTGCGATGATTTTTTGAGACTGCCGTTATCGAGTTCGGCAAAGATTAGAACAGACATAATTTTAGTGGTTAGTTGTTAGTGGCAAGTGGTCAGTTCAAGGTAGTTAGTGGTTTGTGCGTCAGCCAACTAATCACCAGTCACTAATCACTTGCCACTTTAAATTACCTTAGCTTCCGTACGTAACAACTGAATGAGCAGCTCGGCCTGATCTGCCGGAATCATTTTTACGGCTCCGCGCGGGGCGGGCAGTTCGTAGCTGCCAACGGCGGTGAGCGAATCAGTGCCAGATGGTTGCACAATTTTTAGGGGCTTGGTGCGGGCCGTCATGATGCCGCGCATATTCGGGATTTTCCACTCGGCAATCGGCTCCTGACACCCCAGCACGAGTGGCAACTGCGCTTCGAGGGTTTCTTTACCGCCTTCGATTTCGCGGGTCATCTTGGCGGTGTCGCCCTCGATGTCGAGTTTCATCACCGGCGAGATTGACGGAATACCGAGCATCTCGGCCACGATACCATGCACCTGACCGCCGTTGTAATCAATAGATTCGCGGCCCATCAAAATCAGGTCGTACCTGTTTTCTTTGGCGATGGCGGCAATCTGCTCGGCCACAAAGTAGGCATCAATCGGTTCGGCATTGACCCGGATGGCATCGTCGGCACCGATGGCAAGGCACTTGCGGATAACGGGTTCGGCATCGGTCTCGCCCACGGTCAGCACCGTGACGCTGGCACCGAGTTTTTCTTTCAGTTCAACGGCGCGGGCTAAGGCGTAGTCGTCATACGGGCCGGTGATAAACGTCACTCCGGCCTTGTTGAACTTCGTATTGTTGTCGGTAAAGGTAATTTTGGTTGTCGTATCCGGTACGGACGTGACGCACACTAAGATTTTCATACGGTTTTCGGTTTTCGGTTTACTGTTTTCGGGGGGCTTGCGCGAGTGGAACACCCGTAAACCACAAACCGAATACCGTAAACGCTTTTCTGCCGCTAAATTACGACCTGTTATCAAAAACAGTATGCTTGCATACTACTTTTCTCTGAAATCTGATGAATACCGCCCGTATCCAACAATTACTTGCTTTTATGCAGGAAGAGCCTAACGATCCCTTTACTGTTTACGCGTTGGCCTTAGAATATCTTAATGATGACCCCGGCGAGTCGCTGCGGTATTTCGGTGAACTCCTGACCAACCACCCCGATTACCTGCCGACGTATTACCACGCGGCCCAACTCTGCGCTGACCTCGGCGACGATGAGCGGGCCATATCCCTTTACAAACAGGGCATTGAACTCGCCCGGCGACAGGGTAATGCCAAAACCGAACGCGAACTGCATAGTGCATTGACAAACCTTGACTGATGCCGTTTTTTAACGAATTCAGGCAAGTTGGCCGGGCGAAGCAACCTACCTTTGCCCCCGGTTCAGTTGTTCATTAACGCATTGTGTTCCATTCATGTCGGTTTCTCAGTTACCAGCGACGTTTCGCCATCCCTACTCCTTTGCCACGCCCTTTAAAAAATCCGTCGCTTACTTCTCGATGGAGTTCGGTATTGACCAGGCCCTGAAAACCTACTCCGGCGGGCTGGGTTTTCTGGCTGGTTCGCATATGAAAAGCGCGTTCGACGAGCGGCAAAACCTCATCGGCATCGGCATCCTCTGGAAATACGGCTATTACGACCAGATTCGGCAAACGGACAACAGCATGGGCGTTCAGTTTCGGGAAAAAATCTACGGCTTTTTGCAGGATACGGGCGTTCGGTTCTCAATCATAGTGTCGGGCCGCCCGGTGTGGGTTCAGGCGTATTACCTTGATCCGAAGCACTTTAACACCGTGCCAATGTTTTTTCTGACTACTGACGTGGACGGTAACGACACCGCTGCCCGCTCGATCTCGTACCGATTATACGATGCCGATGCCAGCCTCAAGGTGCAACAGTGTATGTTGCTGGGGTTGGGCGGGGCTACGTTTTTGGACGAGATACAGTATTCGCCGGACGTTTATCACCTCAACGAAGCCCACGCGGTGTCGGCGGCCTTTCATCTCTACAAAACCCTCGGAAGTCGGCAAGCGGTGCAGGCCCGGATGGTCTTCACGACCCACACGCCCGAAGAAGCCGGGAACGACAAACATGATGTTGGTTTCCTAAGCAAACTCGGCTTTTTCGGGGGCCTATCGCTCGATACCGTTCGGGAGATTACCGGCATTCAGGATAGCGTATTTAATCATTCGTTGGCCGCGCTACGCCTGAGCCGCAAAGCCAACGGAGTCTCGAAACTGCACGGCGAGGTATCCCGAAAAATGTGGGATCATTACCCCGACATCTGCGAAATTACCCACGTCACCAACGCGCAGAACCACCGTTATTGGGCTGACAGTCAGTTAGAAATGGCCCGGCAATCGGGCGATACGGAAGCGATTGCTGCCCGCAAAAAAGCCCTGAAACAACCGTTGTTTACCATCGTGGCCGATCAGGTTGGCAAACTCTTCGACCCCAACGTCCTGACGATGGTGTGGGCGCGTCGGTTTGCGGCCTACAAACGGCCCGACCTCATCACCAACGATGCAGAACGGTTTCGGCGGTTGATGACTAACCGCGATTATCCGCTGCAAATTATCTGGGCCGGCAAACCCTACCCCATGGACGACGGCGCGACCCGGACGTTCAACCATCTGTATTACCTCAGTCACCTGCACCCGCGCATGGCCGTGCTGACGGGCCACGAACTCGCCCTCTCGAAAGCCCTCAAAGACGGGGCCGACCTCTGGCTCAACACGCCCATCGTGCCACGCGAAGCATCGGGAACGAGTGGCATGGCAGCGGCCATGAACGCGGCTGTGAACGTCTCGACCAACGACGGCTGGATTTGTGAGTTTGAGAAATCGGGCGGCCCCGACCAAAACTCGTTCATCGTGCCGGACCCCGGAGTGCCGGACCATCCCGGCGGCAACCCTGACACCCACGACCGCGACCAGCTGTTCCGGCTCCTCGAAGAGGCCATCATGCCAATGTATTACGACCGCCCCGCCGACTGGCAGGCTCTGCAACTCCGCAGCATGAACGATGTAAACGCCTTCTTTACCTCCGCCCGGATGGTGCGGGAGTATTATGAAAAGGTGTACTGATTTCTTCCGTTTTGGGAATTTTCAACCGTGTAGCGCATTTGTTCGACCAAAACGATTTATGCGTATTAATTGTGGGTTGGGTGTGTATCTAAGCAGTACTCGACAGTTCAGTTTTCGGGCGACGAGCAACGGGCTGCAACAGTTAGGCTTTTTGCTCGTCCGGCAGCGTTCGGGCGACAGGCCAACCGCCCCGACAGGGTAGCGTTTTGGGTTCGTTGGGTGGATTGCGGGTGACAAGCAGCGCGGCTCTACAAGGCCGAGTTTATTCTTTGAGTTCAACATAAAATCAAGCATCTAACCCTCTGAGAATATGTTTAATATCTTTTCCAACAAGCCTTTGTCCGAACTGAGTTTGGAAGAACTCAAAAGCCAAGAAAAGTCTGCTCAAACCTCCGTTCGATGGTTAGGTATTTTTGTTTTGGTAACGATTTTCCTGGTTGCGTTTTGGAATGGCTTGAAGGGCTATCATCCAGGTAGTTTGATATTCTTGTTGGCGACTTGTTTCTTACCTGCGATAGCGGCTGCTAAACTGAAGAAGATCAGAACTGAAATAAGCGGACGGGTATAGCAAAAACGCTCCGTGCGGGCGTGTCTCGTGTGAAAGGCAGCAGGCCGCAAAGTCAGGCCGACAGCCCAACAAAGGTGAGGGTATAAAGGTTTTGCCGTGTTGTTTACTTGGTTAGCCCATCACCGGCGATAGGTTGCGCTCAGGTGACAAGATGCTTTTTTAGTTGGCTCGGTTTGGTTTTAAGAAATAAAAAACAAAATGACAGATGACAGAAGAACAAAAGATTAGTATAGACCTTGCGCTCCAAATAAAAATAAACAGAAAGTCATTGGAAAAGGATTTTGCTAATAATTTTAATGTTCAAAGAAAGACATTGGCTATTATTGTTGGTGCACTTGAATACGCAAACTTTAATGAATTTACAACAGCAAGTATAATATGGAATGTTGCGGGTTATTTAAATCTTGTTTCATTTGACTTGAAAATAATTGCAAGAGATTTAATGTTTGAAGAAGAAGATTACCAAAGGAAACTGTACGCTCGACAAGCATACCTGATAGTGTACGAAAGCATGAATGGTTTTTTAGAATTGTTAGGAAAACCTTTAAGGGACGCGATTACGGCTGACTTTTCGGACTCTGATGTGTGTATATAGAAAAAGTTCAATCAATTGCAAAGAGATTTAATCAGTTCAAAAAGGAATATGAGAGTACTATTAAAACAGTAAGGCATACTGCTATTGCACACAGAAACAAAGATATGCTTGTTCAGATCAAATCAATTGACTCTGTAAGTTGGCTTGAAGCAACTAAGATTGTATCGTCGTTCGACGCTATTGTAAACGATTTGGGGATTATTTGTTTTCAAATAGTAAACCGAGTAAACGACGAGCTTAATAAGTAAGATTTATCTCGCTGACATCGTCACGGGTAACATCAATATGCCTGACGACAATTAGCGTTTTGCTCGCTTTTGTTTTGTCTTTGCGGGTCAGGCATTTTAGCATCTCCGGTGACAGGAAGTTGCCCAGTGCTCGAAGGACATCCAGCCAAACAGAGGTGTAAAGGCAGGAAAGTCTTTTGCCAATTTCAGTCCTTTCAAGAGTTGGGTGATAGTCTGTCAGTAGCTTCCATTTCGGGCGACAGAGCGAACGTCCCGATAAGCACATTCAGGATTGTAATTTCAGTTTTCGGGCAACAGAAAAAATGACCTATTAACGACCTCGTTCAAGTTAAAAATTCGTGAACACTAACATTCAGAGATTATGCGATTCCTAATTACCCTTCTCTTGGTCGGCATTACCCTAAGTGGGTTTGCTCAATCAGTTAAAACGTCGAACCCAGACAGTTTGAAGTTTAATGTTCAGGATGTGGTCAATTTTTGGTCGGCTTGTGACCAATTAGCGAAAGCCAATAGCCACGCTGACAGTTTACAAATTATTGAGAACCAATACTTATCCAAAGGAAGTGGAGGGCTTACGTTGTATCAAAAAATGTCTCAATCGAATGCTGAAAGTTTTCTTGAGGCAATCCGCACCCACCCCAAACTTTTAACGTCTATCCGACCGAATACACTCGCCATACCCACTCTCAAAGAGCCTATTTTGATGGGCGCACGAAAACTTAAACAGCTTTATGCGCCCAGCGTTTTTCCAGAACTATTTTTTTGTGTGGGTAAATTTGAAGTTGCTGGTAATCGAACAGATGATATTTTATATATCGGTACAGAATTAACTTGTTTGACGAAAGACTCACCGCGTGATGAATTAACCAATCCTTATTTAAAGGCAGCGGCTGGCAGTTTTGACAACTTGGCTGCGGTGTGTTTGCACGAAATTGCCCACTTCCAGCAGCAACTCGTGCCTAAAACTAACATGGAAGCAGCTTTGGTTGAAGGAGGTGCCGAGTTTGTCGCTCATTTTCTGACAGGAAAATCAACGATGCAAGCCGTATTCAATCAAATGGATGCCACACTGGAGAAGGCTATTTGGCGCGAGTTTTCACCTCAAAAGGATAAACCCATAGACGCAAAATGGTTTTTAGCAATGGGCGATGAGCGGCAAAAGCGTCCGGGAATGTTGGGCTACGTGATCGGTTTCCGCATTTGTGAAAATTATTACAAGAAGGCCAAAGACAAACAGGAAGCACTGAGAAACATCATCACGTTGAGTAAGCCACAAAACATACTCCAAGGAAGTGGATATTAGATCATATCTCAATCACCAAGCTGCTGGCCGTATAGCCACTAACTCCCAATACTCAGCCCCGCCACAAACCCGATTGTCTAAGCATTCTGGAAGTCGAAACCACCCGTAATGCCGTCAACGTCAAGTACTTCACCGGCAAAAAACAGGCTGGGGTGCTGCTGGCTTTCGAGCGTTTTGGGGTCGAGAGAGCCGAGGGCAATGCCGCCACAAGTCACAAATTCTTCTTTGAACGTTGTTTTGCCCAATACCTGAAATGGGCTTTAGGCCATAGCCTGTTTCAGGTATTGGGCAAAAACGTTTGCAGCGCGTCGCGCACCTGCTCGTTATTGAGCGTCGGTATCCACCGGATTCGGAGCATAAAGCAGTGGTGCAGGTCGGCCAAATAGCGGGCGGCCCACGCCGGGAGCCGCAGAATGGTCGGGCCGCTAAAGCACGAGTCGGCAGTAACTAAGTAGCGTAACGTAATTGAATGGAGACTGCTGATGCAGTCTCTACATCAAAAAAACGCGCCTACCGATAATACGACGTTGCTGTTGGTGGTTGTGGTCTGGGCCGAAGCATAATCGCGGCTGTTGGGTAGCGTATAGGGCGTAAAGGCCGTTTTGAGCGCGTAAAACGTCCCCGATAGATCGGCGAAGAACCGCTCGTTGCGAACCCCAAGGCCACCCGATACGAGTAATTTGGTCCGGTCAATGTTATCGAGTTTTTGCTTGTAGGGGTCGGGCAGGTAGCCCACGCCCCCGCGCAGCCGGAGAATTCCGGTTCTGAACTCGGCCCCGACGCGGAAATTAATCACGTCCTGATACGTACTTTTTACGGCACTCGTTACGTCTTTGCCGAAACTGGTGTTGCCCTGCGCGTCGTAGCCCGTTGTGCTGGCCCGCATTCCCGAATAGCCAACATACTCGGCGGTGGCCGTCAGGAAACCCACTTTGCGCGTTCCCAGAAATACGGTGGCCCCGCCCGAAGCCCGTAACGGACTCATGAGCCGGTAGGTGAAATCGGCAGGAATTACGTCAATATTATCTACGCCGATAGACAGTTTTGGGTCTTTTACCGATGCCCGCAGGCTCTGACTGAAGGTCTCCGAATAATTGGCAAACAGCGAGGGCGTGGTGATGGTGGCCCCTAACTGAATGCTTGGTGTGGGTTTGTAAATAGCACCCGCCGAAATAATGGCCCCGCCACCGCGCACCGTTAGCTGGTCGCGCTGGCTATAATTGTTGAAAGTTTTTCCGCCAACGGGTGTTTCAGTAAAGACAAAATCAGATGAGTAGCGCACCCGCTGGAAGTTGATACTGGCCCCAACATACAGTTTATCGTCGAGATTGCCGGCGTAGGCAAATGACCACTGCGAGTTGGCCCCCGTTGCGTCGAACGTGCCGGTCTGCTCTTTGGGTGTGGCGGCATCATACCGGAAATACGGCGGTTTGCTGTCTTCCTGCGGTGTGTTTGGGTTGATAATTGTCCCATTTATCAAATACAACTGGTAGGCAGCCGCCAGCAAATCAGTGGCCTGGTTGGTCTTGCTGTTGTATTCTTTGTCTATCTGGCTACCCAGCAAATTGCTGTTGTTGGCATCGTTGATAAACGGTTGCAGAAACGAACTGTTGGCGTTTAGGTTTCGCCCGCCAAACGACTGATTACTGAGGTAATTGATTTGCTGCGAAAACGTTACGCCAAATGCCGTGCGTTTCCAGCGGCTGTTATTTTGAGGGTCATTATTGGCGAAAATAAGCCCAAACTGCGAAATAGCAGGGCGGGCTTTGGCACTGCTCTGGGTGTTGCCGATGTAGGTACTGTTGCTGTTGGTGAGCAGCATTGTGGGCGAAAAACTAACTTCAGAGCGGTTATAAAACGCCAGTCCCGCCGGGTTGCCAAAGACGCTGCTGGCATCGCCACCGAGGGCCGCATGGTTGCCACCCAGCCCCCGGAACCGAGCCGTGCCGGTTTGCAATACCTCCGAATTTTTGAAGGCTTCGCCCGCATAAATGCTGCCCGTTTGCCCGTAGGTCAGCGTGGTGGTCAGGGCCAGACCCGCCGTTATTGACAGAATCTTATTCATGGTATTTATCGTGGTTATGTATGTGCTGATGCTAAGACATTGGCGGTCAGTCAGTGTTTAATCAGATTATCTTGATAACGAAAAATCCCGCCAAATAGAATCATTGGCGGGATTTTCAGTACTTAATTTTCGATTAAAATTTAGCGCGGTCCGCGACCGCCACCTCCGCCCGACGACGAGCCACCACCGCTACTGCCACCACCACCGCCGGAAAACCCGCCACCGCTGCTGCCCCGGCTGCCGCCACTGTTATACGACGGAGCTGAATAACTGGGTTGCGACTGCTGATAGCTCGGTTGTGACTGCGACTGCTGATAGCTCCGCTGCTGGTAAGTAGGTTGCGATTGCTGATAGCTCGGCTGCGCCTGCTGGTAACTGCTCCGGCCACTGCCGTTGCTGTATCCGCCGTTGCCCCGGCTACCACCATCGGCTGGTGTGTATGAACTGCCGTTCTGACGCGGGCGGGCATAATAATCACCGCTGCCGCTGTTGCTGCTGGCCGGGGGCGAGTAGGTGCTGTTGCCCGTTGCCGCGCTCCGGCCATTGCCCGTATTGTCATTGCCGTAATAATAACCACTGTTGCTGCGGCTATTTTGGCGGGGGCTGGCGTAGTAGCTGTCGCTATTGGCCGTACCACTGCTGTTTCGGTTGCCGTATGACGACGACGGATTGTAACTGCCCGTTGCCGATGACCGGCCACCGTTGGTAGTATTAGGTGTCGAGTTCACGAACCCATCGTTATACCGACCGTTCGATGAGCCGCCCCGTGCGCCGTAGGTACGGGTGTTGCGATAGGGGTCGGCCCCGCTTACAATCACGTTGTTATTCACATAAACCGGGCTGTTGTAGCCGCCGTACCCATACCCACCACCGTAACCGAATGATGAATACCCATAGCCGAAGGGCGAATAACCACCGTAGCCGCCATAACCTCCGTATCCGTATGACGAATGGAATGGGTCATAATAGCCACCCCCGTACCCAAAGGGCGAGTAGCCATAGCCACCGCCATAACCAAAGGGGCTGTATCCGAACGAGTTGCCGAAGCCAAAGCGCGAATACCCAAATGGGCTGCCAAACGAGTTGTACCCGTACAGCCCCGCGCCCAAGCCCAAGCCGATGTTGAAACCGTTGCTCAGGCTGTTGTTGTAGCCCCAGGGGTTCCAGCGAGACGAGTTGTAGGCGGGGTTGTTCAGCCCGGCGTTATAGCCGTTGGTGAAGCCATCATTATACGTGCCGCTACCATTACCGTTGCCACCCCAGCCCGGATCGGCAGAGATACCCCGGTTAACGTTCCGGGTGCTGAGTTCTGAGTAATACTCGTCCTGATTGGCTGAGTACGGCTGCTGATCGTCGGTATAATCGGGGTTGGCATTCCGGTTGTTCCGGCGCAACGCCGGTGCGTTGCGGCTGCTGCCTGTGCGGGCCATTGCGGGCTGTTGCGGAGCCTGGTTGGGGCTGTTGTCGGCATACACCACGGCATTGCCTGAGTTGCCATAGAGGTCATCGGCCTCGCCGGTCTGCGCTGTTTGTTTGCTGGTATTGCACGAAAACCCGACCGCCACCACAGCGATTAGCGTCAGATATTTCCACGTGCGTTGCTGCGTTTTCATCTGGTTAATTAGTTAGTAATGAGGGTTCAAAAGCCTGAAATCTGTATCTGTAACACTCTGTGAAGGTATAACGTATTTGCGGTTTTTTTGATTACAAACATAGCACAAAAACCTATCTTTGCAAGTCAACACAAGGCGTAGACCCTTGTTTCTAATCAAAGTTTAATTTGTATATGGCGAATGCCCTTCCTACCCGTGCCGGGAATTACTCCGAGTGGTATAATGAACTCATCAAACGCACCGACCTTGCCGAAAACTCCGCCGTGCGGGGCTGCATGGTTATAAAACCATATGGGTTTGCTATCTGGGAAAAAATGCAGCGGGCCTTAGACGATATGTTTAAGGAAACCGGCCACCAAAACGCCTATTTTCCGCTGTTTATCCCCAAATCGTACCTGAGTAAAGAAGCCAGCCACGTCGAGGGGTTTGCCAAAGAATGTGCCGTTGTGACGCACTACCGGCTTAAAAATGCCGAAGACGGCTCCGGCGTGATTGTTGACCCCGATGCCAAACTCGAAGAAGAACTCATTGTGCGGCCCACCTCCGAGACCGTCATCTGGAGTACCTACAAAAACTGGATTCAGTCGTACCGCGACCTGCCCCTGCTCATCAACCAATGGGCCAACGTGGTACGGTGGGAAATGAGAACCCGCATCTTTTTGCGTACCACCGAATTTCTCTGGCAGGAAGGCCACACCGCCCACGCCACCGAAGCCGAAGCCCGCGCCGAAACCCGGCAGATGCTCGATGTATATGCCACATTTGCCGAAGAATGGATGGCGATGCCGGTGGTGAAAGGTCACAAAACGGCCAATGAACGTTTTGCCGGAGCCGACGACACGCTATGCATCGAGGCCATGATGCAGGATGGAAAAGCCTTGCAGGCGGGTACGTCGCACTTTCTGGGCCAAAACTTCGCCAAAGCCTTTGAGGTGCAGTTTCTGACCAAGCAAAACCAGTTAGAATACGTCTGGGGAACGTCGTGGGGCGTATCAACCCGGCTCATGGGTGCGCTCATCATGGCTCATTCCGACGACGACGGGCTGGTGCTACCACCAAAATTAGCTCCGATTCAGGTGGTTATCATTCCTATTTTTCGCACTGATGAACACCTCGCGGCTATCGCCGAACGGGTGAAACCGTTGATGAAAGAACTCAAAAAGTTGGGTATCTCCGTCAAATTCGATGATTCGGACGCGAATAAACCCGGCTGGAAATTTGCCGAATATGAACTGCGGGGCGTTCCGGTTCGGCTGGCAATGGGCGCACGCGACCTCGAAAACGGCACCGTCGAAATTGCCCGGCGTGACCTGAAAACCAAACAAACCGTACCGTTCAACGGCCTCGCCGACCGTATTGACACCCTGCTGGCCGATATTCAGCAAACCATTTATGACCGGGCAATGGCGTTTCGCACCGCCAACACCGTCCGGGTTGATACGTTCGCCGAGTTTGAGGAGCGGCTCGAAACGGGCGGTTTTTTGCTGGCCCACTGGGATGGCACCTCCGAAACCGAAGAAGCCATCAAAGAAGCAACAAAAGCCACTATTCGCTGTATTCCGATTAATCAGGAGGCCGAAGCGGGCGTTTGTATTTTCTCCGGCAAACCCTCGGCGGGGCGCGTGGTATTTGCGCGGGCCTATTGAGTGGTAGTAACCAAGACTAAATTTTAGTGTAAAAAAATCCGTCGCATGGTCAGTGAGGCAGCACAGGTTCATACCTCACTAACTATACGCCTGTTGCGCGATGAAAACGTTCTCTTTTGCTGACCTGCGCCGTTCTGTGGCGCACACCCCAACCCTGCTGACAATTGCTGTTGGGCTGGCATTTGTTGTGTACCAACGGCTGGCCGGGCCTTTGCCAATGCCCGTTCAACTTGTTTTTTGCGGTTTATTGTTGGTTGTAGCGGGCATTCCGCACGGTGCGCTTGACCACCTCGTGGAGCGCGAGCGGGCGGCCCGGCTGGGAAAGTCTTTTTCACTACTCCGGTTCCTGTTCAATTATCTGCTCACGATGGGGGTGTATGCCGGGGCGTGGCTCCTGGCTCCGGTGCCGTGTCTGCTGGTTTTTTTGCTGATTTCGGCGTGGCACTTTGGCGAAACTGACCTCAACAACGCGCCCGAAACGGCCTATTGGTCGCTGGTGCGACTGTCGGCGGGCGGTTTTGTACTGGCGTTTATTTTACTCAGCCACGCCACCGAAACCACCCCGATTCTGGTACGTATTATGCAGCATGATGAACTGGGCCTGTTGGTATGGCAGAGTATCGTGTCGCGGGCGGGAGCGGTGCTACGGGGCTGGGCCACGCTGACGCTGGTGCTGACGATGCTGGCGTATGGACAACGCCCGGCACCGATTGATGCCTGGCGGATGGTGCGGTTACTTACCGTTATGGGCTTAACGTATTATCTGCCGCTACTGCCCGCTTTTATGCTCTATTTTGGTGGCTGGCACGCCCTGAGTTCGTTTCGCAGTCTCCGCGATTACCTACCCGCAAACACGGCAGACCCCACCGAAGCCGCCTGGAAAATTTGGCAGCAGTCGCTGCCTTTAACGGGAGTGGCGTTCGGTTTTCTGGGTGTCTGTGCCATCGGCTGGCATTATTTGGCTCCCGATCTCGACCCGCTCCCAATTTTGTTTATCCTTCTCTCACTCATTACCTTGCCTCATATTGGCGTAATGCACACAATGCACATAAAACAAACGCTTGATTATTAGATTGTTAAAGATGCGGCTTTTTAAACGGAAAACCCGTGCCGTTGTTTTTGCCGGACTATCGTGAACTTGTTTTACACCGTTGCCTAAAAAAATTGTTTAGTTTATTTTGAATATCCTTAAACAATGTAGATTTTTGTGATGTTATGATTTCGACAATTGATTGTACCATCTCCTAACTTAATTCAAATTTTTACACGTTTACTACTATGCTTAACCAATTCTGTACTATTCTGCTGGAAGCTCTCCAGCCGGGCGACGTGATCGGGTTCACGTTCTTCACGGGCTATATGTCCATGTTCGCAGCGTCTGTGTTCTTCTTTATGGAGCGCAGTCAGGTTGACGGTAAGTGGAAAACATCCCTGCTCATTTCGGGATTGATTACCATGATTGCCGCCGTTCACTACTTCTATATGCGTGGCGTGTGGCTCGATACCAAAACTTCACCAACTGAGTTTCGGTACATTGACTGGACGTTGACCGTTCCGCTGATGTGCGTGGAGTTTTACCTGCTTATCAAGCCATACGGTGGCAAATCGTCAACCCTGACCAAGCTGATTGCCTACTCGGTGTTCATGCTCGTAACGGGTTACATCGGTGAGTCAATTGATCCGGCTCACACCATCATCTGGGGTGCCGTGTCAACCTTAGGCTACCTCGGCATTGTGTATGAAGCAACGCTGGGTGATGTGAAGAAAACGGCTGATGCGTCGCCCAACCCAGAGGTGGCAAAAGCCGTTCGGTTGTTGCGTAACTTCGTTATCATCGGCTGGGGTATCTATCCAATTGGCTACATGGCAATGCCCGGTGGTTTGTTGGGGGGCTTAGGCCTGAACCTCGACCTGATCTACAACATCGGTGATGCCGTGAACAAGATCGGTTTCGGATTAGTGGTGTATGGCGCGGCCATGGCATCAACCAAAAATGAGTCTGTAGCATCTAAAATGGCATCAGTGTAAACATAACAGCGTACTGCATTTGTCGTTCATAGCAAGGCGGCTCACTCCAGACGGGGTGAGCCGCTCTGTTTATGAGTCATTGACCATTCACGGTGCTATCGGCCCATTTCCAGGCCTGGGTCAATAGTACCTGAGTTTGCTGTGCTTTATCGGTGAATCCCTGCCCCACTTGTGCTTTATGAAGCCCTGCCAACGACCAGCCATTGCGGGGAAATACCGTTAGATCTTTCGCAAAAACTGTTTCAGCCTCGCTGTATCGTTTCGCTTTTAACAGAGCGGCACCCAAGCGATGGCGTACAGGAAAGAACCAGTTCGGTGGCTCGTCATAGCTTAAGGCATCTTCCATTGTAATGGCTTCGCGTAATAGGTTGATACTACGCTCGGTCTGCCCCTCATTCGCCAGAATGTCGGCCCGCAGTACCCGACGGGCAATTTCCAGAATAGACCGCATCGAATTTACCGGCCCAACGGTCAGTGTAGCCATAGCCGGATTCGTCGTCAGTTGATCGAGCTGTTCCAGTTCCAGCTTTGCCTTCGGGAGTTGCTGTTTATTGACCAGTGCCAGTCCACGAGCGTAGTGGCGGATAGCGGTCGGGTACGTCAGCCGGACGGTGTCTGCATCGCACATCCGAAGGAGTTCATCCCATCGAGAAAACTTAATGGCTACGTGGTAGGGAATCGTATAAAAATGCTGGGGGAAACACCAGACAGGCTCGGCCATCAAGTTTTTGTTTGTGTTTTCAGCTACTTTCCGCGCCGAATACATCGCCCAATTGTAATTACCTTCCAGCGTGGCCGTAGCGACCAGCAGGTGGTAATTATGGGGGAAATAGGCCAACGGAAACGCTCCCTGTGCGTGCCTGTTCATCAGGTACATACTGTCAATGCGTACAGCCTGCCGGTTGCGTAATGAGCCTTCGTGATAGTTGCCTGTTCGTATGTAAATGTGCGACGGCATATGTACCAGATGGCTGGCCTTAGGTGCTATTTTACCCAGAATAGCCGCACTCTTTAGCCCCCGTTCCGGTGTTTGAGAGGCTTCTACGGCGTGGATGTAGTAGTGATTCAGGGCAATATGATCAGGGTTGTGCGCCATCAGCTTTTCCAGGGTAGCTACAATGGCGGGTGTCCAGGGTTTCGGGCGGCCATCATGCTCCCACAAATCCCAGGGATGCAGGTCCATTAAGGATTCGGCGTATAACCCGGCAATATCCGCGTCGGTCGGGAAGCGTTCGTGGACTTGTTTTATAGCATCGGAATAGGCTACATCATATCGTTTTCGGTCAGCGACGGGTTTGGCCGGGTAGCGTTTTGCCAGCGCACCGATCAACGCCTTTTCTTTCTCTGTGCAATTAGCCGATAAGTTGATGGCCCGCTGAATGGCGGTATAGGCCCGCTCGTAGTTGTCAGGTTCCATACCGGCATTATAGTTCGGCCCCAGCACATAACTGAAGCCCCAATAAGCCATAGCGCAGGTTGAATCTAACCGGGTGGCTTCGTGAAAAGAACGGGCGGCTTCGGCGTGATTGAACCCCACCGCCAGCATAAGTCCCTGATCGAAATACCGCTGCGCTTCCTGACTCCGGGTAGTGATAGGGAAATGGATAGTACCGATGCTATCGAAGCGCATGGCTTTTTCTCCGGTACTATACCAGGCTTTGTCGGTTGGCGTGGTGCCACAAACGACTATCGAAGTCAGTAGGTTGTCGGTCGGTTTATACCGGGGCTGGCAACTCACCAGTAGGGCCAATCCCGATAGCAGCCAACTCAACAGGATGAGTGGTCGTAATGTTGGTGTATTCATGGTTTAGGAGATGAGGGTTTATAGGGTAAGGGCAAAGAAAGACCCTGGCACCCTCATTTGACAAAGGTGTAGGAATTTTAATGATTAGTGTGCGGTCAGTAAGTAAGGGCTTAGGGGGTTCCGGCGAGCGGATTCCCGCCTGGTCAACACGGTCGGTGTTCGTTCCCTGATTGAACACCACATACAGATCGTTACCCTCGCGGGGATTGTAGCGGAAACGAATATTGGACGATACCAAATGTGCGACACTGTTATATTGAACCAGAGCCTCCGCCGATACCTTCGTGTTTAGTGAGACCTTGGTTCGCAGTTGAGCGATGGTTACGTCGTATTGTTGAACACGGGCCGGAAACAGAATCCGGTTCCATTGCAGATAACCGCTCAGCTCCAGATAGCGGGATAAAGCCCAGGTTGGCCGAACGCCCACCGATACCCGTGAGCCGTCGTAAAAACTACCGATTTCTGCTTCTACTTTCGTGTTGAGGGGTCTGCTGGGGGGAGTTTCTAACAGGCCATAAAAACTCCGAAAGCGGTATTGCCCACCCGGAATGTGAGCCACGCTGAACAGCGTCAGGGTGTCGGTGATGCTCTCGTAGGCGTTCCTGAATTTGAGTTGTACCGTATGCCCTTTTTTCAGGAGCGCATCCCAGGCGGGGCCCACCTCGGCCGATTCGGCGGTGCCGTTCCGGTCTCGTAAAAAAATAGAGCCGTACAGGCTTACCCGATGATTGAGCAGCGATGATTTCTTTCCGGGGAGCCACCCCCAAAACAGCCGGTCGCCGAAGCGGGTGTAGTCCTGCCGGGCTTCAAAACCGAGACCGGGATTATAGTTTTGTCCCGCCTGAGCAAGGGTCAGATCGTAGCCCAGCCCATTCAGTATGCGGTTTTCGTACCGCACCTGCCAGCGAGATGGATCAAAAAAATGACGCGGTTGCGTAACTACATTCGATGGCGTTTGCTGGTGAGACAGACGATCAAACGTTTGTGCCCAGTTGATGCTGAGGAAATTTTGCTTGCGTACCCGGAAAATACCGTCTAAGCCATATCCTACGTTGGCGTGACCATCGGTGCCTAACCGGGAGGTAGTCATGATGCCAATGTACGAATTTTGATTAAACACCCGCCGACGCAGCCGGACAACGCCCATGTTTTCGGACGATAGCCCGTCAATCGCTTTCGTTTGCATAGTCAACAGGGCAATATCCCAGCGGCCAATGCGCCCAATCATTCGCCCGCCCGCCAGAATCGGCACCCGTTTTCCATCGTTCAACCCGATCCGCCGACTGTTAATTAACGTGAATTTTGGATAACGCTGTTTTTTAGCGCCATTAGGCACGGAATGTTTGTAGAAAATAAAGATTCGTATGTTTTACCTCGTGCCGTAGGTACGGAATCACTCCGTACCTACGGCACGAGGTTGATAGTCAACTACTTATTACTACAAACATTCGCCCCCTACGGGGCCAATTATCCATAACTCACGTTAAAATATCCTTTGGGGTTTGGTCTTTACATAAACGAACTCATGGTGGCTTCGTTGGCTAAATCGTCAGCGTGTTCGGCACCAAGGTAACGGTCAATCAGGTTGTGGGCCAGATACAGCAACGGCGTGAGCAAAATAGCTGTCGTGAATTTATAGATATAATTGATGATGCCAACGGCTAAAACCTGCGTTAATGACCAGTTGCCGAACACATAAAACGCAATAAACAAGACCACAAACGAGTCAACGAGTTGCGAGATGATGGTTGAGCCCGTAGCCAAATCATCCGGCTTCCCGTAATGCTGCGCAGGTACTGAAACACGGATGCGTCAAGAATCTGTCCAATCAAAAAGGCAGTCAGCGAGCCGATGATGATACCCAGCCCCTGCCTGAAAATCATAGCAAAGGCATTGTTGATGTTGATGGCCGCGCCCGCCGAATCTTTGGCGTTTACGTCGAGCCAGAACTGGGCGGGCGGCAGCGTGGTAACGGCGTAAATAATCAGAAACGAATAGGCAATAAACCCCGCCGTGAGAAATGAAATCCGGCGAACGCCCGCTTTGCCAAAATACTCGTTGATAATGTCGGAGGTGATAAAGACAAACGGCCAGATAACAGCCCCGGCGGTGAGGTTGAAGTCAAGAGCAACGGCTCCCGGCACAAAATTACTAAAGAGTTGAATATGAGCGGGTTTTGTTCCGATCAGGGTTTCGCCAGAGAAGATTTTCACCCCGATAATCTCGGCCACGATTGCGTTGGTGAGAAAAATAGCACTCAAAAAAATATACAGATTAGTGCGCTTATTGGTGAATGAGTATGCAGGCATAAATGAAAAATCTATCGGTTTAGGTAAGTTTTTTCTTTGCATTATTCCAAAAATAGGAATAGTGGGGTATTTTTGTGGCAAGTTAAATAAAAGTTACACCCGCTAAATTGTATCGAATCGAATGAAAAAACTACTGAATTATTACCGGCTTTGGCTTTTGCTGATTACGTTTGGGCTGCCCGCGCTGGCAATGGCGCAGTCGGGCAGCGTTGCCGGCACCGTGAAAGATGAAAAAGGCCAGCCCATGCCAGCCGCCACCGTACAACTGCAAGGCACCCGAAAAGGAGCCATTTCTGACCGCGCCGGCCAGTTCAACATAGACAATGTTGCGCCCGGCACCTACACCGTTCAGGCAACGTTTGTGGGCTTTGCCACCCAAAAGCAAACCGTTGTGGTCAGTGCGGGCGCGGCCAAAGCTGATTTTGTGCTGGCCGAAGATGCCCTTGAAATGGAAACGGTGGTTATCACCGGCTCGTTTGACCCGCGCACCAAACTCGAATCATCCGTTGCCATCACCACCATCAATGCCCGCACCATTGACCAGCGCGCTCCGCGTGGCACGGGCGATCTGCTCCAGTCGGTGCCGGGCGTATGGGTTGACAACTCATCGGGCGAGGTTGGCTCCAAAGTAGTGGCACGGGGGCTGGCTCCGGTTGGTAACGATCAGGTGGGGTTTCAGTACGTCAGTTTGCAGGAAGAAGGACTGCCCGTGATGGGCGCACAAATGGGTTTTTCGCTGGTAGATATGTACCAGCGTACCGACCTGACAACGGCCCGGATGGAAGCCATCCGGGGCGGTTCGGCGGCAATCACGTCGGCCAACTCACCGGGTGGTATCTTTAACTTTATCTCTAAAACCGGCGGTAATACCTTCAGCGGATCGGCGCGGGTAACGGGTGGAATCTACGGCAACGGCAAAGGCATAGGCCGCACCGACGTGGAGTTTGGCGGGCCGCTTGCCGGGGGATTCAATTACCACATCGGCGGTTTCTACCGGGTTGATGGCGGGGCCAGAAATACGCCTTTCAACGCCAATCAGGGCGGACAGATCCGGGCCAACGTCAGCAAGTTATTTGCCAACGGGCGCGGCTCGGTTAAAGTATATGGCAAATACCTCGACGATCACAACACGTTTTTCAAGGAGATCGCCCTCAACAACGATCTCAAAAGTGGGTATGATCCCGGCAACGGCGACCCGGTAAATATCAACTACTCAACCACGTTTATTGACGTGAACACGCAGGTGCCGGTGGCCGACGAATACCGCAAAGACAACGCCACCAACGCTACCCGAACCTTCGATGCCAAAAAAGGAATTGCCAACAAAAGCTATTCTGCCGGGCTTGACCTGAGTTATGACCTCGGCAGTGGCTGGGGGTTGACGGCACGGGCTAAGGTATCGAATTTCGATCAGGCGTATTTGCAATACCAGGGTAACTTAGTGCTGCCGGTGTCGCCGGCGGTGGTAGGTTCGGCCAGTTTGGGGGCGCAGCAGGGTTATCTGCAATTCGGGGCTGGTGCGTTGGCAAGTGCCGGCACTTACGCGGCTGCCGGGGCTGCCCTCGCGGGCGCGATTTCCGGTGCGATTCTGCCCGGTGTATTGTCGCCAACGTATTACGATGCCAAAACGGGCGAGGTGCTGGCCCGGTCGGTATTTGGATTGAGCAACGGCGTTCCCGTCTCGACGCTTGACCCCAACACGCCCAACAAAATCGGGAAATACCTGCTGGGGACGGTGCCGCTGAATATGTACAACAAAACCAACGATCAGATTGCGTCGCTGAACCTGACCAAAGAGATTGGTGGCCATCAACTCACCTTCGGCACGTATTACTCGCACACTGAGATCAACACCCGCTGGTTTGCCGATGGCGTAATTAGTACGATGGGCAACAACCCACGGGCGGTTCGGATCGAGTTTCCGGCACCGGCCACGTTTCCGGCCTCGGTAATCGGCGCATTTGGGGCAGTACCGGCCCTGGCAGCCGCGTTTGGTGGCCTGGCCGGTGGCGGGCCGTATCAGGCAACGGACCCCAGCGGGATTGTGCTGCAAAGCGGACTGGCCTACACGATCACCAAAAACGTGCAGAACCTGAATGCGTTCTACCTCAATGATGTCTGGAAAGTGACCGATAAACTGAGTATTGACCTTGGCGCACGCTACGAAACGGTGCGGCATACGGGCATGAAACAGGGCTGGCAGGGCGGAACAGCCGTTGGTGGTCTGGGTGGTTTGGATAAAAACCCGAAAACGACGTATGACATTGGCTCGCGGGTCTATAACGGCGACGAATTTGTGTACGGCGTTAGTTACCAGCCGGTTAGCGCTACGTCGTCAACACTGGCTCGTGATCCGAGCAACGGCAAAATTATCGTGGCAAACGCCGATGGCGACGGCGACGGACCCGGGTTTAAGTTCAATTACCTGTCGTGGTCGGTGGGTGGCAACTACAAATTTACCAACCGAACGGCGGGTTATCTGCGGGTGTCACGCGGCAACAAAGCTCCCGAACTTGACTATTACGCCAATAACTTCGTGAATATTCCGCTCGACAGAAAAGCTCCGCTCGAAACCGTGACGCAGGCCGAGTTAGGCTTCAAAGCCAACGGACGCAAGGCATCATTTTCGGCAACGGGCTTTTACAGTTATTTAGACAACGCGCTGCTGCAGCTCTTTATCACGAGTGGCTCGGCCAGTTTCTTTACCGACCCAACCTTTAATGCGACCCGCACCATTGGTCTCGAACTCGAAACGGTATTGCAGGCTACGGACCGGCTCACGGTTCGCGCCCACGCTACGGTGCAGGATGCCAAATATGCCCGGCTCACGTACCTGAACGTGGCCGGTGGCGTTGACCGCACCAAGTTTTTTACGGAAGACTTTTCGGGAAACCGGGTATTGGGCGTAGCTCCGGTTATTGTTGACATTACCCCCACGTATCGGGTGGGTAAATTTTCGCCTTACCTCAACTATCGCTGGTTTAGCGAACGGCAGGGCAACCGCCGAAACTCGGTTCAGTTAGCAGCATACGGGGTGCTAAGTGCCGGGGTTTCGGGAGCCTTAACGTCGCGGTTAGATTTAAGTATTCAAGCCAGTAACCTGCTCAACAGCGCGGGTATTCTGCTCTTCGGCGGGTACGGCTTGCAGGGAACATCGCTCGAAGACATTGCCGTTGGCGGTATCAAACGTCCTGATGGAACGGTGCTGGCTGGCACCGACTTAACGGTACTCAATAGCTTGGGATCGCCCGTGTTTGGCCGTCCGGTGCTGGCCCGGCAGCTTACGGCGAGTCTGACGTATCGGTTCTAAGGAAATAATAGAACACAGATGACGCAGATTTAAGAGATTTCCGCAGATCATAAAAAATCTGTGCAAATCATTTTAAATCTGCGTCATCTGCGTTCTATTGTATTTTACTTCAACGTCAGCAGATACCCAATCGTGAAGTTTGCATCCCAGTCGAACACAAACTGATCGCAGCCGGTCGCATCGGCAATGGCCTTGTAGATGTTGAGGCCCGCCTTCTGCTTGGCGTTTTTGCCGGTAAAGGCACCGGGCGCGCTCAATACGGTGTAGCGTTCCTTGCCGTTGCGGAGTTGCTTGGCGAGTTCAAAGGGAATACCGCCGATGATAAAGGCCGTTTTGCGGTTGGCCGTCGGAATACTCTTTACTTTCGCCTTCACCTCGTCATAGACTTTGGCATCATCGATGCCACCCTCAAAATACTTCGAGCCGTAGGTATCGATGGCTGACGTTTGCCCGCCCGATTTCCAGGATATTTTGGTGTTGCCCGATCCAATATCCACCACAAAGGCGTTGTCATAAAACTCGGCGGGCAGCACCGACCGCAGCGCTAATTTGCCTTCCTGCTCCGGGGTAACGGTGTTCACCACAAAATTCAGTGATTTCAGCCCGCGAATAATCTTCTGGGTTCCGTCGGCCTTCACCGCGCCGGAGCTAACCACGAACTGAATATCGCGGCCCGCCACGCCGTAATCGAGCATGGTGGCAATGTATTTTTTCAGTCCGTCGCGCACATCCTGATCGGTCGCCATGTTTTCCATGACAAGGCTATTACCGAAATCTGCTTTTTCGAGTTTCCAATTTTTCTGAGCGTCAATGCTGACAATGAACGAGTTAAAGCCACTGGCACCCAATTCAACCACGCCCTTGAGTTTGCCGTTTGATGGCGCGGGGGGCGTAAAACTAAACGCCCGGCCCTGCCCGGTGCTGCTACCGGCGTTGTCTGAACTGCCCGCGCCAGGGTTGTCGGCAGGGGCCGACGAACCACCCTTGTCGGTGGCAACGTCGGTCATGGCCGAACCATCTTTGGCGGTGTTTCCGGGCGAGGTGTCATCGGCATTATCGGGCATTGATGGCGAACCTGTTTCTACGGCGGTTGGCGCGGTTTTGGCGCGGCTGAAGAGGTCAATACCGCCAGCGTACTTGAGTCCAAAGTAGATAGCGGCCAGAATAAGGGCCGTAATCAGCAGGCGACCCGCTATGGTTAATCGTTGCATAAAATTGGTTTTCGGTTTATGGTTTACAGTTTTCGGTTGTTCAGTATTCAGCAGGCTGACGCGAAAGCAATCCCGTAAACCGTAAGCCGAATACCGTAAACTAATCTAACAAATTCCGGTAGCCCGCGTCTTTCGGCGCGTTGAGTTCAATGGTCTGCGGCTGCGCGGGCAGGGCGGTGGTGCTGACGAGTGAAAACTCGCCCTTGTTGTAGGCTTCGAGGAGTTGCTGGCCTTTGTCAGACAGAATGCCGTTCTGAATATCCACGCCGTTGATAAAGTCCATCGAGAGGTCCATGGCCCGTTTCATCTCGCCGAGTTTCAGGCTCATGTCGTCCTGGATATACTCCATGCTCTGATCGAAGTAGAACTTTTTGTCGGGGTCTCCTTTAAAGATACTGATGGCCGTGCGGAGCGCGTTTGAACTTTCTTTGACGATTTTATACTCCGTTTCCTTCAGTTTGACCTTGATTTCGGTCTCTTTGATGAGGTAATCGGCACTGGTGTTCACTTTTTCCATGAAGGCCAGAATCGTCTGCATATTGCGTTGCAGCGGCATCAGTTTCTCGTTCATGTCCTGCAAACCGGCCCCTTCGATGGTGGCAAGCTGAGCGGCCTGCGCCATGCCGGGCCGGTCGGTCATCTGTTTGGCGCGGTTGGCTTCGGCAAATTTCTGCTTGATATTCTCGTTATTCTCACCAATTTTTTTGTTGAGTTTCACCAACTGTCCGGCCAGGGTGTCAATCTGACCCTGCATTTTCTCGCGCTTTTCTTTCATGTCCTGCACATAAATTTTCATGATCGCGATGGGATCGAGTTGAACGATGGTGCCGGTCAGGCTGCGCATCAGCGACTTAAACAGGAAAAACACGCCCGTTCGGATGTCTTTGCTCGTAAACAGGAAAATCAGCAGGCCGAGGGCGGCCAATAGCCCAGCTAAATAGAGCGTGTTCTGGGTTACGCGGATAAGCCATTCCAGAATGTCGTTGATCCTGAAGAGCGTTAGTCCGCCGAGGGCGATCAAAACAACCATGCTGGCGATGCCTTCGGGGCGGCTCCAGAACGAACGTTTGTCGGGTGAGGTGGGCGAATTGCCACCGCCAAGTTGGGAGAAATCGGGAGTTGCCATAGTTTGGGAGTGAAGAGTGAGGAATGATGAGTGAAGAATAGCTATTCTGGCGCAAGTTGAGCCGCTGAACCGCTATTCTTCACTCATCATTCTTCACTCTTCATTTATTTTAAATACGTTTGAATATTTGCCACATCCTGTTTAATCTGATTGGTAAAACTGGCGTGGGTCGCTTCGAAGTTCTGCCGGTTTTGGGTTAGTTTCTGGCTCTGTTCGGCCATCTCCCCGCCTAATTTCCCCAGCCGGTCGGTGTTGGCCGTTAGGCGGCTTTGCAGGTCAGTGAGTTGCTTTTGCAGGGCTTCGTTTTCAGTTTGTAGTTGCTTCTGTTCGTTCTGCAAGCCACCCACCCGCTCGGCGAGGGCAGCATCCACGCTTTTCAGAAACTGCTCACGGTCAGCGTTTAACGCCGTTAAGTACTGGTTAGCCGTGTTGGTCAGCGCGCTCGTGTTGGCTTGCCCGGTCATGGCCCTGAAACTGGCCCAGGCCGCCTGATATCGTTTGCTTTCGTCGAGACCAATATCGGCCAGGCTCTTCAGCGTCTCGCGGAACTCGAAATAATCCGGCCCTTCGATGTTGGCTTTTTGCAGCACCTCGGCAAAATGACCCACAAACTTGGTGTCTATGCTGCCCGGCAACGTGGCCGGGGCTGTCGGGGGCGAAATCGGTGTTGTTGATCGAGCCGATGTTGTTGGTGGCAACACGGGCGGGGTTGGTTTCGGGCCGGATGCGCCATCATCTTTGATAAAGAACCCCATAATCTTACGCCCAAATGAGTTGTTGTCGCTGTCGGCCATATTGCGGTTAGGAGTGGTTGACGGGTCAATATTACGCGGTTTGGCGAATTTGGCAAATCTGATTTTTTACGAATGGATTCGGGCGGTGCCAATCGGTTGGCGGGGCGGAAGAATGATTGCCGGTTTTCTGCACCGGACATAATCGGTATATTTACCCTAAACAGGTTTTACGAACATAAATCAACGACACAATGATTGCTGAACAACCTACTCAGGCTATTACCTTACCGCAAACCCTGGCCGAGTTTATGGACTGGGAGTCAAACGACGGGTTTAAGTACGAATGGAACGACGGTGAACTAATCCGATTTATTGGCATGAAAAAAAAAGAATACTACATCGCGGTTCTGCTGAATCGGCTATTGCTCGAAAAGGGCTATTTTGATCAAGGCGCACTCGTTGCCGAAACGGATGTGATGCTGACGGGCATTCAGATACGTCGGCCCGACATTGCCTATTTCACCAATGAGCAGATTGATGAAGCCAAAGACGGTGAAGACGTAATCCCGGAGTTTGTGATCGAGATTATCTCGCCGAACGACGATGCTGAACAGGTGGAGAAAAAAATCGTGGAGTATTTCAAGGCGGGCGTTCGCGTTCTCTGGAAAATCATGCCGCAGTCGGAGGTCGTGTATGTTTACACGGCCCGTAAAATCGTCAAAATCTGCACCGACGATGATGTTTGTTCTGCCGCATCCGTATTACCCAATTTCGAGATCACGGCGGGCGGGCTGTTTGCGTAGTTTCGGCAATCCGGCCAGCATTACGGCCTCATGGTTGCCCGGCCTAAGTAGATTTCGTCCCCGGTCAGCGTCAGATCGGTGTAAAACTGATAGCCGTTTTCTACGTGGCGCAGGTTCAGTTTAGTTATCTCGCCCGGTTTGGCGTAGGGCATCGAGGCTGTAATCAGTATCTGATTGCCGTTCACGATAGCGCGGGCAAACGGTAACTTCTTCACTTTTAGCTGGTTGGCATTGTATTTAAACCACGTTTTTCCCCCGTCGAACGAGCAATCCGTGTTTTCGTTGAGGTACTGTTCTTTCCCGTCAAACAGATCGGGATGGTGTTTAAAAAGCCGCCACAGGCCATGAACATAATGCTCGTAGGTGGCATACATCCGGTCGTTACCCAATCCTTTCAGTTCCGGGTCGGTGGGGCTGGGCTGGTCGGGCGTGAGGTTCCGTTGGTCGTCCCAAAACAATACGCCGTATGCGCCGGTAAACCAGTAGAAGATGGCAGTTCCCTCGGCAATGGCGGGCGGAGCCGGGTGTATGGCGCGGGCATTGTTGGCAAAATCGCCGTTTTGCTGGTTAAAGAGCCAATGCCAGGCAATGCGTTTTTTGGGCGATAATTTCCGGCAAATTTCCTGATCGCTCAACAGCGCGGCCAACCAGTGGCGGCTGTCGTCGCGGTTGTGTTCCTGGCCGTAATCCAGTTCGGGGTACATATAATAGGTGCCGGGCATCTGAAAATCGGCGTAATCGGCGAATGATTTCCCGACAATAGCATCGGGCATTCCGCGCTGCCGACTGGTGGCGGTGTGTTGGGCGGGGGTGTTCCAGAGCCACTCGGCCCCGGCCTGATAACCCGACGCTTTCGAGTAACCAAAGCCGTTGAACGGTACCGGCGCAATGGAGCCAATCAGGGTACCGGGGCTGCTGTTGTCTTTCAGCGTTTTGGTGATAAAGGTGTAGATATTGGCTTGTTCCCGGCGGTTGGGCAGGCTGATTCCGTCATTTTCGATGTCCCAGAAAATCAGTCCGAACGTGCTTTTCATGGTCGTCGGCGGGCAGTCGCCGAAGCCCACGCAGCCGCCGGCTAATTCGGCAGCGGCAGAATAGAGCGAGTTACGCCAGTTGGGGTCTCCGTTGGGCCGCAGATACCACGTTTGGGGGGCTTTCTCCTGGTTTTTGCCCCAGTCGAGATTGAACGGTTCGCCAAAATAATTTTGATAGACAATCAGAGCGCGTTGGTTCTGTTTCAGGCGGCTCTTCCAGCCGGGCGGAGTTTGGGGTGCGTCTGAGCGTTCGCTGCCCGGCTCCATCCGGGTCTGCTCGATAGCCGAAAACCCCCGCCGAAACAGTTTGCCCCAGTCCTGAGCCACGTGCAGATTCCGGCCCGCTCCGGCAAACGTAACTGACTTCGTGGCGGGCAATGTAAAGTCACCCACCACGTCAATGTTCCAGTAGCCTTTGCGGGTGGTGGGCGTAAACCGGCTGCGGGGCGTGGGCATTAGTGGGGTAGGGGCGGGCAGCGTGCCGGACAGCGATTGCCCGGCGGGGTCAGGACTGGTTCTTAACTGATTGGATATCAACGCGAAACCGCTCAGAACTACTGCCGTTATGAACAAATAAATGCCGTATTTTTTCATCCTAAAAAATCTTGTAGGCCAGCGTTATCTGCCAGGATTTGAGTTTCTGGTTGAACTGAGCGGGCGTGGTGCCGGTTGGCCCTAAGTCCACCGAAACTACGTCGGTCAGGCTGCCTTCGTACCGAACATCAATGCCGAGTTTGCCGAGGTCAAGCCCGCCACCGACCTGATAGCCGTAATACGCTTTGGCCCAGGCATCGTTGAGCGTACTGGCGGTATAGGTTTTGAGGGCATCGCGCAGGTTTTGGTTGTCAGAGATTCGGAACGAGGCTATCGGCCCGGCCATCACCCGTAACGGCCCGCCTTTCAGGCCAATCAGCAGCGGCACATCAAAACTTGTCACGGTAATGTTCTGGGTGCTGGTTTCGGGCTGCCCGTTGGCTCCGGTGCGGATAATGTCAAACGAACCGGCTTTGGTCGAATACAGGAGTTCGGGCTGGAGAAACAGGTTTTTGCCGAAGCGGGTATAAATCCCGAACGAGGTGCCGGTTTTGCTGTTCAGGCTGTTCTGGATGTTGTCTCGAATGGTCTGGCCGTTCACGCTCACGGCGGGCGAGCCGTTGGCGTTGAGCCGGGTGGTCAGCACGTCGGCACCAAGCGAGAATTTAGACAGGTTTACGCCCCCCTTGATGCCGATCTCAAATTGAGCGAACGTAATGGCCGGAACGAGTGCGAGGGTTGCAATGAGCAGGAACTTGTTCATGTTGGTTGTATTGTTGATTAAAACTGTTGGTTTAACGATTGGTCGTTCGGGTTGGTCTGAACATCAACTAATTTTGAGCAAACGGCGTTAATTTTAGTGGCAAGTGGTCAGTGGCAAGTGATTAGTTAGCCCCACGATGGTTTTGATGAACTGACCAGATAATGGTTTAACGCACAATACTTGCCACTAACCCCTAACCACTTGTCCCTAAAAAAATTGGCTAAAATCAAAACGTCTTATTTCTGTCAGAGTTGTGGGCAGCAGTCGTCAAAATGGCAGGGCCGATGCCCGGCCTGTGGTGAATGGAACACGTTCGTTGAAGAAGTAATCCAGAAAGATGAACCCGCAGCCGGTGGCTGGCGACCCCCAACAACGGGCATTAGTGCAATTGTGAAAACGGCGGCCAAGCCCAAAGCCCTCCACGCCATCAACTACGAAGACCAGCCCCGCGTGCTGACCACCGATGGTGAACTAAACCGCGTTTTGGGCGGGGGCATCGTTCCCGGCTCATTGGTGCTGATTGGCGGAGAACCCGGCATCGGCAAGAGTACGCTGCTGTTGCAGATTGCCATGAGTTTGGCCGGGATGCGCGTCTTGTACGTGTCGGGCGAAGAAAGCGAACAGCAGATCAAGATGCGGGCCGAACGGATGGACGCGCCCACGTCTGACTGCCACATTATGACCGAAACCTCGACCCAGAATATTTTCCGGGTCGTAGAGAGCTTTGAGCCGGAGGTGCTGATCGTGGACTCGATTCAGACCATGCACTCGTCATTGGTCGAGTCGGGGGCGGGCAGCGTGAGTCAGGTGCGCGAGTGTACTGCCGAGTTCATGAAATACGCCAAAGAATCGGGGGTGCCGGTGTTTATGATCGGCCACATCACCAAAGAAGGCTCGTTGGCCGGGCCAAAAGTGCTGGAACATATGGTGGATACCGTGCTGACGTTTGAGGGCGACCGCCACACAACGTATAGGATACTCCGTACCACCAAAAACCGGTTCGGCAGCACGTCTGAACTCGGTATTTACGAGATGCTGTCGTCGGGTTTGCGGCAGGTCACGAACCCGTCTGAAATCCTGATCTCGCAGCGCGAAGAACTCCTCAGTGGCGTAACCATCGGCTCGATGCTCGAAGGCAACCGCCCGTTGATGATCGAGATTCAGAGCTTGGTGGGTGTGGCGAGTTACGGAACCCCGCAGCGCAGCAGCACCGGCTACGACGGCAGGCGGCTCCAGATGCTACTGGCGGTGCTGGAAAAACGGGGTGGTTTCAAGCTCGGTCAGCAGGACGTGTTTCTGAATATGGCCGGTGGCCTGAAAGTGGAAGACCCGGCCATTGACCTGGCAGTTTGTGCAGCCATCATATCGAGTTACGAAGACATCGCCATTCAGCCGTCCATTGCGTTTGCGGCAGAGATTGGGCTGGGGGGCGAGGTGCGGGCCGTGAGCCGGATTGATGCCCGGATTGCCGAAGCGCAGAAACTCGGCTTCAAACAGATTTTTGTCTCGAAATACAACCTCAAAGGCATTGATGTTCACGATTTTAAGATCGCCATCAGGCCCGTTGCCAAATTAGACGAGGTGTTTCAGGGCGTGTTGATGTAACGACCGGCGTGCCGGTCTCTACGGGCATCAATCCTTCGGCAGCAGCAGCCCGTGCGCCCGGAATCCGTTTCGGCGGTTCCATTCTAACGACGGGGCCGCGATTTTAAAAAACTGCGCCGTTCCCAGAAAGCGTTGCACCGACGGATTCAGGCTGCGAATCCGGGAGAAATCAGCATCGGGCGAGAGGTAAAACTGCCGGACGCGCTCAAATTTCAGTTCTCGCCCCGTTGAGTCGAACAGCACCGGGTTTTCGTGGCCGCCCGTCATGCCGCTGCCGCTATAGCCGATGCCGAGGTTGAGCCAACGCGGAAAATCGGGGCCAACGGGCAGTACCGATGCCAGATTGACCGACAGCCAGTATTGCTGGGCGTTGTAGTCTTTGAGGAGCTGAACGCCCGTTTTTTCGCCGAGAACATTGGGCCGGTATTGAGCGTAGATGCTTTTCCGCCAGCCGTATTTGAGGTTTACCTTCTGCTCGCCGAAGCCGTATTGCTGCCCCATAAACAGCGCGGTGCCGGCCACGTTTGCCAGCATATCGCCCTTCGAGAATCCCCAACCGGCTGAGTACCCATCATATACTTCAATCGTGCTTTGAAACAGCAACGCCATCAGCCCACCGGTGAGGGTGGCGGCCCGGTCGTCAACGCCCGTCCAGCGGAAGAGTTCATACCCGCCCCGGCTCATCAGGTAAGCCGTGGCGGTGTGGCCGAGTTTGTCCATCTGGAGCCACTCGCGGTTGTCGTTGAAGGTGTGGAACGGCACCGATTTTTTGTACCACTGTTTTTTGAGCAGCAGCAGCGTAATCGTATAAAAAGCCGCCGTGCTGACCACCACGCCAATCAGCCGCCCCCGGTTGATGCCGTCGGGTTCGGCCATAGTGGTTGCGAGCGAGCCGGTCGGGAGTTGCGAAAACGAGGGTGGGGTCAGCACAAAGGCCGGGCCGGTGTTGTGCTGAGCAACGGCGGGCCGGGCCAGAAACGGGCATACAAGCAGGAGCAACGCAGAGACGAAAGGCTTCATGGCGGCAAAGTTGGCCCTTATTCGGTGGGCAGCAAGGCCAGGAGTCGATTCTCCCTCACGGCACCAGCACAAACGTCACCTTTGCCCACCACTCGCCCACGTCGCTCATGTTGGCGGTGCTGGCTTTGGCGTTGGTTGCCTGAGCCGTAGCCGGATTGACCAAGTAAAATGTGCCGGTTTGGGTAGCGGTAGCCGGCTCGCCGGGGTTTGGCTGCATAAAACCATAGCCACCGCCCGGTTTTTTCTTGACCATGAATTTTATCGGCAGCATCAGCACCTGCGTTTGCCCCACATTAATAGTCAGGGCTTCGGTCGCCACCACATAATCAAAAACGAGCGGGGTTTGGGTTTTCCAGACATCGGCTAATTGAGCCACCACGTCTTTGGGGTAATACAGCAACGGATACCCGCCCGGAGCCGCAAACGAAGGCGGATTGACACGCGGAACGGTCATCACTAAGGAGAACGTTAGCCGCCGAACGTCATCCGTCACGAAGGCGTTCTGGCTGGCCTTGCCGATGTGTAGCGTCAGGCTGGCGGGTTTACCGACATCAAAACCAGCCGGGTTTTTCAGCGTTGTTCCGCCACCGCCAATGCCCATGCTCGTGACCCGAAACTCGCAGGGGTAGGGCCGGAGCTTCCCGTTCAACATCAGGCAGTTGATGATTAGCCCGCCCGGTGGCAATTGAACGCTCGTGGCCGAAACGGGGCCGTTGGGTGTGGGCGTTTTGGGGACGGTTGCAGCTTTGCCAGTCGGGACTTTTGTCTGGGCAGCGGCAGGGAAAACTGCTGTCAGCAATAACAGCGATAAGCTGATTGTGAAAAGTTTGGCTGTCATGATGAGACTTCTGCGCGGCTAATTGTCAGGTAACAAAGCCAGTAATTCCTCTAATTCGCCGGGGTCCAGGTCGCCCTTCTCGCCTTTGTCATAAATAGTCAATAAAAAAACGGCTTCGTCGGTCACTTTAACGTAGGTGATTACCCGCGCTCCTCCCGATTTGCCCCTCCCTTTGCTACTGATTGTCATTCGCACTTTGTAGCAGCCTTTTCCCAATGACGCGCCTTGCGTGGGGTCTTCTTGCAGCGAATCAAACAAGGTGCGTAAATCGTCGCCTAACGAGCGATGCTTTCTGACCAAGCGTTTGACTGACCGATCAAAATGGTCAATCGTTCTAATGTTGTACGGCATTGATTTCGTCAAGTTGTGCTAAGAGTTCGTAAGCATCCCGACTCTCTTTTCGGCCTGATAGTACCTCGTTCAGTTCCAGAATTGCCTCGCGCACATCGGCCATGAGTTCGGCTTTTTGCGCGACTTTGCGGGCTTTTTTATCTTCCTGTACCGTCACAAACGGCAGGCTGTGCAGCAGTTCGAGGATGAACGCGGCTTTACTTTCGGGGACTTCTACCGTTAGTTTCATGGTTCAATAGGTTGTTAATCAGCAGCTTCATAGTCTCTTAACGATACGCCGTCAACTGTTTTCCAGTCTTTTCTACCATTCGCTGTACGGCCCATAACAATCATAGCAGCCGTTGATGGACTTCCTGATAGCCAATCCTGAGCAAAGGTTAATTCGCTTTCCCCCGTTTTGACAACAAGTACGCCTTCTTGTAAGAGTTTGTCTCTAAGTCGTTGGGCAGCGTCTGGAAAAGTTGGAACTGTTTGGTGGGCGGCTTTGGAATTGCGAAACACAACGAATCCGTCGCTTGTCGGTTTTCCCTGCGCTTCCGCCCCGCGTGCCGCTTTGATAAAAAATACTGTCTCCGTGTTTTCGGATCGCCTATCCACTGGTTCTTCGCGTATTTCTTTCAGTACTTTATGACCGAGTGTGTTAAGGAGCAAACGAATGTTACTTAAAAACTCTTCCATTTCAGCCCGATCTGATTCCGAAATCGCTGATGCTGTTGGCGTATCTATATTAACAACTTTATAGCGTTGGGTTTGTATTGCCAGTTCGTGAATCTTGTTTTCTAAATATTTGATGTGAGCCTTGTTGAGGTTTTCATCTTTACTAATGAATGCCACTGATTCATTCCAAAACTCTTTTTCCACAAGCTGTTCTTTTATTCTCTTTATAACTACCTCAGCTTCACCTACATAAACAAGGTCTTTGCTAAATTCGTCTTTCCCAAAAAGAAAATAGACCCCTGGCTTTTTAAGATCGCTTCGGTCTATACTTTCTTTAACTTTGGTTCTGGGGATACGATACGCTTTGCCCGTCCAGTTAGAAACCTCGCAGGTCATACGTCCGTTTGGGTCTCCCTCCAAAAGAAAGAGTTTTATTGTTTTACCAGCAGGCATTTTGAGATGAAATTTTGTGAGTTTGCCACGCCAAATATATCACAAGTTTGTGAGCCTTGACAGAACAACGGGCCGTCAACCCGCCAGAACCCGGTCAATCTCGTCCGTCACAATCGCCCACCGTTGCGCCCAATCGCCCGACACATCCACCCACGTAATGCCGCGCCGGTCAAGCGCATCGCGGAAACGGACGTACATCTCGGCGCGTCGGTGGCCGAGGTCGCGCAGGCCATCAGACACCCAGGGAACATCAACGTTGAGCAGAAAATAACGGTCATACTGCACCTGTTTTTCGAGGTCGGCCAGCACCGGCGGCACCGCGTTGAGGTAAATTTCGGCGTACAACGCGGTGGTAATCACATCAGTATCGCAGATCAGCAGGCGGTTGGCGGTTTGGGTGGCCCGCAGCACGGCTTCGGTTTGGGCGTGGCCGACGCGCTCGATGTCGGCCAATGAAAAGTCGTTATCGGTAATCAGGTCGCGGGCCACTTCATGCACAAAATCGGTCCGGTAATGGCGGGCGAGTTGCTGGCCCATCGTGGTTTTGCCGACACTTTCGGGGCCGTATAAACACACTTTTTTGACGAAATAAGGCCGCACGATGTCCGGGATAAAGTCCCAGTACCGCGCCGGTTGCGCCCTGATTTGCGTGGCCGAAACGGAGACGATTTGCCGGGCCTTGTCAAAGTAAATGCACGGCAAACCGAGGTGCCGACTCAACGGCTCGCCGTAGTCTTCGGAACAGAAAAAGACCGTTATGGTCGGGAAACGGCGACGGATAAACGCGGCCCAGTGGTGGGTGGCTTCGTACATCGGCAGCGCGGGATCGTGAAAATCATCGGCTTCGGCCACAAGGTCAATCGTGGGCCGGTCGGCCAGCAGCGTGCGGAGCCAGCCGAGCCGGAGGTCGGGCGCAATGGGGTCGGCTGGCGTGTAGCTCATCGAAACCGTGAGCCGGTCGCAGCGTTGGGCGGCAAAATCAATCAGGGCCAGATGCCCCCGGTGAACCGGCATGAACTTACCAAAAATAAGACCGTGCGTCATCGGGGGCTGGGGTCAACAGGGGTATGCACGAGTAGTTGCTCACGGCCAGTTTCCAGTTTTCGGTAAAAGCGGAGTCCGGGTTTTGTCAGCAAATGAATTGGGGGTATTACCCAACCATGTTGCCGCAAAAATGGTGGCGCAGCACGGACTTTCAACCAAATAACGACGGATACCCTATTTTGGAAACCCCGCGCTTGCTTTTACCTCCTCGATCTGTAGCCGGTGGCGTTCGTTGTGGGCGGCCAGGAGCAGAATCGTTTGGTAGGCATCAACGGTGCCGATAAAATGCTTCCAGTAGTGCAGCCGCAGGTCGTCGGGCGTGGTTTTGATGTAGGTAATGATTTTGTCGCGTTGCTGACCGTAGGCTTGCAGGGCCGCGTCGGGGCTGGGGAACCGGCCCGTTGGCTTAATCACGTCCGGGGCCTGCGCCTTGCCCGTTCGGTTGGTCAGAAACTGCACCACCTGGGCATCGGTCAGTTTCACCTCGGCGCGTTTGGCAGCGTCGGCCAGCGCGGTCATGCTGCCCTGCTGAATCCGAAAAATCCCGATTTCGGCCAGCGTAATGTGTTCGATGCACTGCCCGATTGACCACCGCGACGAGTCGGCTTTCCAGTTTAGCTGCGTTGCCGATAGCCCGGTTACGCTCGCCAGAAAATCGGCTTTGGTTTTCTCGAGCAGGTCAACGGCGTACTGCCGTTCGGTTGCCGAGAGCGGCCCGTCAGCCACTTTGGTGTGGTTCGGAATCTCAGCCGTTCTGAAGGCCGATGTCGTTAAGAAGAGGGCTGTTGCCAGCGCGATACGCCAGTTTTTAAACATGGTTTTATTGAATTGATTCGTGTTGAAGCCACCACCCGGCGACTTTCCTGACACAAAGGAAGTGGCTTAAAACTACCCGTCAGCGCATTTTCGGCTAAAAGCCCACGACTGGTACAACAGTCGGGCATGAGTAGTCAGGCCGTTGACCGGGGTTGCGTGTTTGCCAGGAGCCACCGCCGAAATTCGGCACTGCGGTAGCGGCTGATGGTCACGGTTTGGGTGGGTTGGTTGGGCGCGAGACCGGGCGTAAGCGTGATTTGCAGTTTGCGATTGATGTCGTCTTCCACCAACTGCACTGCGTTGAGATGCACCACGCACTGCCGACTGATCTGAAAAAACTGCGCCGGAGCCAGCCGACCGTCGAGGGCCGACAAGGAATCATAATTGGTGGTGACGCGCCGACCATCGGCCCGGATAAGCTGCACGAGTCCCCCCGCCGAGTAGAAATACGCGATTTCGTTGGGCATGAGCCGTTGCAGCGCGTTCCCCGTTTCGATCAGCAGGGGCGGTTCGGCGGCCCGATTGGGCGTTGTGCCATTGCGGTCATCACTTACCGGCAGCACCTCCGTGAGCCGGGCATTGAGTTGGTTGGCGGTGGTGGGTTTTTGGCCGTAAATCACGTTGAGCAGATACAGGGCTACATAAATGCCATTGATAACGGTGGCAATGCCGAAGCGGATAAACAGCCCGGTCGAGAACGCCGTGAGTGAGGGGAACTGCCCATAAATCAAGAGAGAAATCAACGAGAAAACAACGGCGAAGGTCAGCGTGGTGAGCGTTCCCCCGGCCAAAACCTGCCATTTTATGCGCCGGAGTGGGTTGGTCTGAAACGGCATCGTGCGGTCTAATTGCCGAAAAATCCACACATTTACCTCCCAGCAACAGAGCATAATGGTGGCAATGGTTAGGAAATAAAGGGTCGGAAATTGATAGTCGGCTTGCCACGGAAGCCGTTGATAGGCCACAAAATGCGAAGCCAACAAGGCCGCCGTCGGAATAGCGATCAGCCTAAATACTAACGCCCGTTTACCACGAATAGGAAGCATGGCGTAAAGATGCCGATTCGCCGAAATTGTTGCAACAATATGCTCACGTGTCAGCCTGATTGATAACCCGCCGGTAGCGGAACCAGGCGTAAGCTGTTACCTTTGACTGCTGCCTTGACTTGTTACCACGATGACCCCGCTTTTCAACGACATTAACCCGGCTACCGAAGCCACCCTGCTTACCGGCGAAGCTACCGGCGTATTAACCGACCAGCCCGATGGCCGTTTTGACCTGATTATCACCTCTCCGCCCTACAACATCGGCAAGGCTTACGAGACGCGGCAATCCATCGAAAGCTACTTAGCCACGCAGGAAACCATCATCAGTCAGTTGGTACGGGTGTTGTCTGACACCGGCAGTTTGTGCTGGCAGGTTGGCAATTACGTGGAGAAAGGCGAGGTGTTTCCGCTGGATATGTACTATTACCCGATTTTCAAGCGGTTGGGACTAAAACTACGGAATCGGATTGTCTGGCACTTTGGGCATGGACTCCACGCCAGTCGTCGGTTTTCAGGGCGATACGAAACCATTTTGTGGTTCACCAAAACAGATGACTATATTTTTAATCTTGACCCGGTTCGGGTTCCGTCGAAGTATCCCGGTAAACTCCATTTTAAAGGCGACAAAAAAGGGCAACCCTCTGGCAATCCGCTTGGCAAAAACCCATCTGACGTGTGGGAAATTTTGGTGCAGGATTGGGAAAATGAACTGTGGGACATCCCGAATGTAAAATCGAACCATCCTGAAAAAACTGAGCATCCCTGCCAATATCCCGTCGAATTAGTTGAGCGATGTGTGTTGGCCTTAACGCACGAAAACAGTTGGGTACTTGATCCGTTTGCCGGTGTTGGTTCGTCGTTACTGGCAGCGTTGAAAAACAACCGAAACAGTATCGGTATCGAAAAAGAAAAAACATACTGTGAGATTGCCCGCGACCGATTGCTCAAACTCCGGCACGGCGAACTTAAAACCCGCCCCATTACCCAGCCTATTCACGTGCCATCGGCCAACGACAAAGTGGCGAAAGTACCAGCGAACTGGCAATCACCAGAATTATATATGGTAACCGGAATCGCACAATGACAACCCAAACCGGCACCGACCTCGCCACTGCCCAACGCCTGCTCGAAGCGGGCCAACTCGTCGGCATACCCACCGAAACCGTGTATGGTTTGGCCGCCAACGCGCTCGATGCCGATGCCGTAACGCAAATTTTTCAGACAAAAAACCGCCCGGCCTTCGATCCGCTCATTGTTCATACCGATTCGCTGGCCCGGATGGAGCCGTTTCTGCATAACATTCCCGACGCGGCCCGGCTGTTGGCCGATGTTTTCTGGCCCGGCCCGCTCACGCTGCTGCTGCCCCGGCAACCGGCTATCCCTGACTTGGTTACGTCGGGTTTAAACACCGTTGGGGTGCGTGTTCCTGACCATCCGCTCACGCTCGAACTCCTGCGGGCGTTGCCGTTTCCGGTGGCCGCGCCGAGTGCCAACCCCTTCGGCTACCTCAGCCCGACGACTGCCCAGCACGTGGCCGACCAACTCGGCGGGCAGATCCCGTACATTCTGGACGGCGGGGCGTGCGCAGTTGGCGTTGAGTCAACCATTGTGAGTTTTGACGAAGAACGACCGGCTATTTTGCGGCTCGGCGGCATCACCGTTGATCAGATCGAAGCCGTAATCGGGCCGGTGTCGGTTCGGAATCACTCGACAGATAACCCGGCGGCTCCCGGTATGCTCACCCACCATTATGCCCCCCGCAAGCCGTTGGTGCTGGTGGCGGGGCGGCAAATCAGCGATGGATCACGGCTGTCGCAGTCGGCTTTTAGCGGGGCCGGGGCGTTGGTATTTCAGGATTTATTGATTGAAATTCCGGCTCAGAATCAGATGATACTGTCACCGACGGGTGATCTTGGCGAAGCCGCCCGGAACCTGTTTGCCCATCTGCGGGCTTTGGACGCGCTGCCGATTGACATTATTTATGCCGAATTACTGCCCGAAACCGGCCTGGGCCGCGCCATCAACGACCGGCTCCGGCGGGCAGCCGCGCGGTAGGAGATCGTCCGTTCGAGATGAATCAATAGTTACTGTTTCCGGGTTATCCGATACCTCGGTTTTTATCGTACTTTAGCCGTTCAATCTGGTTCAATCGTTATTCTGCCATGAAAAAGCCCCCATTCAGTATTGATCAGGCTGCATACACCAACCTACTGGCGGGCCTTAATAACCTGCATTTCACGGAACAGAAAGGAAATCTGTCTGATTTTCAACTCTTTACCGACGATCAGTGGCTGGCCGATACCGCCGTTATCGAGCAGCTAACCCGTTCGCGGGGGGAGTGGCAGGTTGACCTCATCTTTGCCTCGATTCATAACCCGCTCCGGTTTCTCAAACGGCACATTACGGCCAACCCCTGCCCAAAACGGGCCGCTCAACAGGGGTATTATATGCGCCGACTGGCGGCCAAAGATCAGCGGGGCACCCTGACCGTTTCGGTGGCTCAACTCAACCTCTGCGCTAACTGACCCGCTACCCGGCTATGCTGACTACCAAGCAACGCATTCTCAACGCATCCGTCAAACTTTTCAACGAGAATGGTGTGGATGCGGTGCGGCTGCAGCAAATTGCCGAAGAAATCGGGATCAGCGTGGGTAATCTGGCCTACCATTACAAGTCGAAAGACACCATTGTTGAGTCGGTTTATGAGCAGGTAATTGACGAGTTCCTGCATATTTTCCGGCAATACCTGCAACGCCCCGAATTGGCCGATTTCGATCAGCAACTGAGTTTGTACTATCGGTTTTTCAAAGCCAATCAGTTTTTTGTTGCCGATTTTTTCAAGGCGGGCATCACCGAAACCGACCATACCACCGCCTGGCAGCAGGCCGTGAACAAAATGCTGGCCCAACTCCGAAGCTGGCTGCTATTTCATCAGCAACGAACCGTGTTGCGGGCCGAAACCACGCCCGGTTACTACGAACAGTTAGCCCAATCGGTCTGGATGCTATTGGTATTTTACCCCATTCTCTGCACCATGCGCGGGCGGCCCTGCGATGAGATTACTTACAAGCAGGCGATCTGGAATCACCTCAAACCGCACTTCACCGAGCAGGGCTTAGCCGAATACCGCGCCGATGTGTTGCCATTGCTGACGTATTGACTGCCCCCGACGAGCCGGTAAATAGGATTAACAGGATTTGGCTTGATGAAAAATTAGAAAAACTTTTCTAATCAAATCAGAAAGTTATATTTGCCCTGTACATAGTTCTATAATTCACCACTAAACCCCTATTTTCATGGCAAACGTACTCTGGCTACAGGGCGGTGCGTGCAGCGGCAATACCATGTCGTTTCTGAACGCCGAAGAACCCACCGTAGTTGATTTAGTAACCGATTTTGGTGTCAACATCCTCTGGCACCCGTCTATCGGTCTCGAAATTGGCGATCAGGTAACAACTCTGCTTCGCGATATTCTCGAAGGCCGGGTACAGTGCGACATTCTGGTGTTTGAAGGCAGCATTATTCAGGGGCCGAAAAATACCGGAACCATGAACTTCTTCGCCGAACGGCCCATGCGCGACTGGGTTTCTGACCTCTCCAAAGTGGTGGGCTACGTGGTTGCCATCGGCGATTGCGCCACCTGGGGCGGCATTCCGGCGGTGGCCCCCAACCCCAGCGAATCAACCGGGATGCAGTTTCTGAAAACAGCCAAAGGCGGTTTGTTAGGCTCAAACTACGTCTCGAAGGGCGGTCTGCCCGTGATCAACATTCCCGGTTGCCCGGCTCACCCCGACTGGATTACCCAGATTCTGGTGGCGATCTCAACGGGGCGCATCGGTGATGTGCTGCTCGACGAGTTTCACCGGCCCAAAACATTCTTCACCGATTTTGTGCAGACGGGTTGCCCGAACGTCATCAGTTTTGCCCAGAAAGTGGACGGTGGTGTTGGCAAGCGGGGCGGCTGTTTGTTTTATGAAGTCGGGTGCCGGGGGCCAATGACCCGCGCCAGTTGCAACCGGATTCTCTGGAACCGGCAGTCGAGCAAGACCCGCGCCAACCACCCCTGTTTGGGCTGCACCGAACCGGGCTTCCCGCACCATGACCTTGTGAAGGGCAGCGTGTTCAAAACCATGCACTACCTCGGCTTTTTGCCCAAAGACACGCCAACGGGCGTGTCCAAACTCGGCTACTACCTCCGGGCTGGGTTCGAGAAAGTGGTGACGGGTTCAGAAGGAGCCTTAGGCGTGAAACAGGCACAGTTCGAGACATCCAAATAAACCCAAACCAACCATCAAAATGACAGCATTCAAAGAACTCAATATTTCGCCCGTTGGCCGGGTTGAGGGCGACCTCGACGTGCGGGTTTACATGGAAAACGGCGTGGTGACGCGGGCGCACACTCAGGCGGCTATGTTTCGCGGCTTCGAGAAAATCATGGAGGGCAAAGACCCCCAGGCGGGCCTGATTGTTACCCCCCGGATTTGCGGCATCTGTGGCGGTTCGCACCTCTATTGCGCGTCGTCGGCGTTAGACACCGCCTGGGGAACCACCCTGCCACCCAACGCGCTGCTGCTCAGGGCCATTGGTCAGGCAACGGAGACTATCCAGAGTATTCCGCGCTGGTTTTACGCGATTTTCGCTACCGATATGGCGAACAAAAAATTCGCCAATAAACCCCTCTACGACGAAGTTGTCCGGCGGTTTGCGGCCTACGTCGGCACCTCGTTTCAGAAGGGCGTAACGGCCAGTGGCCGACCCGTTGAGGTCTATGCGCTCTTCGGCGGGCAGTGGCCCCACTCCAGCTACATGGTTCCGGGGGGCGTGATGTGTGCGCCAACGCTCAAAGACATCACCCGCGCCCACGCCATCATGAACCAGTTTCGCAAAGACTGGCTCGAAACCATCTGGCTCGGTGCGCCCATCGAACGCTATATGCAGGTCAAAACCTACGACGACCTCCTGGCTTACGTGGAAGAAAACGAGTCGCAGCGCAACTCCGATTTGGGCCTGTTTGTCCGGGCCGGGCTTGAATTTGGGCTGCATAAGTTCGGGCAGGGCGTGGGCAAGTTTCTGGCTTACGGCACCTACCTCCACAAAGACCACTACCAAAAGCCGACCATCGAAGGCCGGAATGCGGCCCTTATCACCCGCAGTGGGTTCTTCGACGGCAAGCAATACAGCGTCTTCGACCACCTGAAGATCAAGGAACACGTCAACCACAGTTGGTACGAAGACGTACCGGCGGCTCACCCCTGGAACGAGCCGATGCCCACGCCCTTGCCCTCTCAGAGCCTGCACAACACCGACGTAAACGGCAAATATAGTTGGTCGAAAGCACCGCGTTACTCCGACATGGCCGCCGAAACCGGACCGTTGGCGCGGGTGGTGATGAACGCTAATCCCGATAATCTGCTGCCGCACCAAGTCTATGACCCGCTTTTCGGCGATATTATCCAGAAAATGGGGCCGAGCATCTTTACCCGCGTGTTAAGCCGGATGCACGAAGCCCCCCGTGCCTACACCCTCGTTGACGAATGGCTCCGGCAGATTGACCTCAACGGCGATTTTTACATCAAGCCCGAAGAAAAAGACGGCAAGGGTTTTGGGGCCACCGAAGCTGCTCGCGGGGCGTTGGCGCACTGGATCGAGATCGAAAACGGGGTTATCAAAAACTATCAGGTGATGGCTCCCACCACCTGGAACGTTGGCCCGCAGGACGAACGCGGCAACCCCGGCCCCATCGAGGCCGCGCTGGAAGGCACCGAAATCGAAGACACCAGCGACCCGGTTGAGGTTGGGATGGTGGCGCGGTCGTTCGATTCGTGCTTAGTCTGCACCGTTCACGCCCACGATGCCAAATCGGGCAAAGAACTGGCGCGGTTTAAATTATGATCCGTACCGCCATCATGGGGTTCGGCAATCCCGTCAGGAGCGACGACGGGGTTGGGTGTTACGTTATTGACCAGCTTCGGGCATCGCCGGGGCTGGCCGATAACGTGAGTTTGTTCGACATGGGTACGTCGGCGTTTGAGGTGCTGTTTCAGTTGCAGGGCCACAGCCGGATTCTGATCGTGGATGCCGTTATCAACACCGGCGAACTGCCCGGAACGCTCTACAAACTGCCCGCCCACGAGGTCGAAGCCGCCATTCAGGACGAACCGATGGTGTTTTTGCACAGCCTGAAATGGGATCAGGCGTTGTCATACACCCGGAAAATCCTTCGCGACGACTACCCCGACGATGTGCAGGTGTATCTGATTGCGGTGGACAACACGAAGTTAGATGTTGATCTGTCGGAACCCGTCCGCAAGGCGGGTGACAAGGTAACGGCGTTGATTCTGGCCGATTTGTAACGCAACCGCCAACCATGATTCACCTCAAAAACAGCCACCTGTTTATTGACGCGACCACCGTGCAGCAAGCCTTTGGCAACGACCCGCAGGTGTCAGTCGTGTATTATCCCGACCGGAAAACGCTGTTGTTGGCGGGCAAATCGAAGGCGTTTTTTGAGAAGTTGCACGAGACCAACTGGGTGGTGCTGAAAGACCGGAATCTGCTCGGCGACAAGACGGTTTACCTCCGCGAAATCCTGATTGATAACGACATTGACGATACCGACCGGGAATTGGTCTATGACCTGAAAACAACCGGAATAGTAGCCGTAACCCTGTAAAACTCAACCATGATCTACCTAACAATCGCCACCGACGAACCCGCTCATATTCAGGCCGTTATCAACGCTGAATTTCGGCTCGATGAACTCGTGCAGGTCGTTTCGCTGACCGACGCACTGCCGGGCAGTTTGGTGGTGCAGAACGAAATTATCGAACAGCCGTTGGATTGGACGCAGAATCTGCCGCCCGTTTTGCTGCCGAAACCGTTGCCGTTTACGCCCGATAACCTGCTGGCGATCACGTATTTGCAGCTCGATAATTGGGAAAAAGTGTATGAACACAGCCGCCACGACCGGCGTAGTGACGCACCACCCCTTGCCGACGCGCTGGATTTGCTGAACCGCCTGCAATCGGGCGTTTCGGTAGCCCTGCCGCCCGCGCCCGTCAATGGGTCGGGGTTGTTTGATACCTACCGACGGTGGCACAACCGGGCCGTTGCCGCGCATTATGGCAACACCGAAACCGCCGAAGACGCGGTGAATCAGGCGTATCGGTCGGCGATGCACCACGCGCCCGATGCCGAACACCGGGCCTTCACCGCCAAACACTACGCCACGCTGCTGGCCGATGCGGGCCAACTCGCCGAAGCCGACGCGGTGCTGACCGAAACCAACACCGCCGACCTGCCCGCCGACGCGCAGATTGAACTGCTGGCCGTGCAAACGAGCGTGTGGCTCCAACAACTGACCGTTCCCTACGATGCCGATTTGCTGGCCCGCACCAAAGACGCGCTCTGGCGGGTCTTGCAGCATTACGAAATCCAAAACCGCCCCGCGCAGGTCGGGATGCTGCTGATTGATGCGGCACAGGTGGCTAATTTTCAGAATAGTTTTGCCGAAGCGTTGGGCTACGTGACCCGCGCCGTGAACCTGTTTCGGCAGGAAGAACTGCCCGAACTGCTGGCAAACGCGCAGTACCGAAAGGGCGTTCTGCTCTACACCTGGGCGCAGACCGGCAATCCGCAGTTTTACCGCCCGGCCATGGAAGCCTATCAGGAAGCCCTGAAACTGTTTACGCAACAGGCCGCGCCCGACGTTTTTGCCGAGATTCAACACCACTTGGGCGTGATTTATGCCGAAATTCCCGATGAAGTCAAACGCAAAAGCATCTGGGCGGCTGTGTCGTCGAGTTCGTTCAAACACGCGCTGGCCTACTACACCCGCGCTGATTTCCCGTATGAATACGCCACGATCTGCAACCACTTCGGCAACGCGCTGACCAAATATCCGGCAGCCGCCAAGTCAGATAACTACGTGAAAGCCATTGATTTATACCGCGACGCGCTCAAAATCAGAACCGCCGATGCTTACCCGTATGAACGCACGCTGACGATTTTGAACTACCTCGAAGCGGGCTGGTATGTGGGCGAAGATGACCCGCAAAACCAACGCGCTTTGTATGCCGATATGGTGCAGAAAGCCCGCGAAGTGGAGACGCTCGTAGCTGACGAAAAACTACGGTACGAAGCCCGGCAACATTTAGGTAAATTAGCCGACCTGCAACGCGACGGCGTACTGTCCTGACCCGTAATCTGCCCGAATACCATGCACGAGATTTCGTTAGTCCGCAACATTTTCCGAACGCTCGAAGGCGAATTTCCGGCTGATATGGGCCGGGTGCGGGGTATTTATCTGACCGTTGGTTTGCTCTCGAACGTGCAGCCGATTTTGATGCAAAACGCATTTCAGGCCGTTGTCGAAGACGAGCCGCGCTACGAAAAAACCAGCCTGCACGTGGCCGTTCTGCCGATTCTGATTCGGTGCGACGACTGCCAGGCCACCACCGAAGTACAGCAATATCGGTTTGTGTGCAGTTGTGGCAAGCCCAGCCGAAACGTGATTCAGGGC
>JBBRNH010000013.1:0-85923 GCA_038230415.1 Cytophagales bacterium
CGCACCGAACAGGGCGATGGCCGCAATGGGCGTGAAGTTGGGCCAGTGCGGGATGAGCCGGAACAGAGCCGCAGCCAAAACAATAATCGAAAGGGAAAGGAGACGGAGTTTCATAAGCGGTTTTCGGTTTATGGTTTTCGGTTTTCGGGGCCATCCGGTCGCTAAAAAAATCAGCGCGAGCAACCCGTAAACCGAATATCGCAAACCAACTTTATCGGTTAATAAATTGAATCGTGTAAAAATGCCCGTTGGTAGTCAGTTTCGAGACCGCACCGTAGTCTAAACTCAGGCGGTAGGCGTTTTGCAAAGGTACTTCCATAAACAAACACAGCAAAGCCCGAATTACGCCCCCGTGCGCCACAATATAGACTGATTCGTGGGCAGGTTCATGCGTGGTCAGCGGCACAATCTGCTCCTGCCAGAACGCCCCGACGCGCTCATAAACCTGCAAAAAGGTTTCGCCGTTTGGGGGCGGGTTATGCACAAAATCGGCCATCCAGACATCCAGCGCGGCCCGGTCGAGGTTGGCCCAGGGTTGGTTTTCCCAATCGCCGAAGTGGTACTCGCGGAGCCGGTCGTCAAACAAAACCGCGTCGGCGGGCAGGGCGTGGCTCGCGGCTACGTCTTCGGCCAAAATTCGGCACCGGGTGAGCGGACTGCTGACAATCAGGGCCGGTGGGTCGGCGGGTAGATGTTGCCGAATCCTGTCGCGTTGTTGGGGGTAATTGTCGGCAAGGGCAACGTCTGAACTGCCGTAACAAATTGCCCGGCCAACGGCTACTTCGGTATGGCGAATGAGATAAATGTCCATAATCGGTTTACGCAGGGCGGCCTGTGCCGTTTTCAGTTTATAGTTTTCGGGGTCATCCGGCGGTGAATCACTTGTGCGTTAGCCGCCAAAAGCGGTAAGCCGTATGCTGACAATCATCGTTAGATAAACCGCTATTTCGGTGAGTTGTTGGGTGGCACCAAGGCAGTCGCCGGTGTAGCCGCCGAGTTTTTTACGGAACAGCCACACCAATCGCCAACGCAAAACGGCAACCACCGGCACCGCCAGTAACCACCAGCCGCTCTGCGTCAGAGCCACCAATGCCAGCAATGGAATCAGGCCAAAGGCACCCGCAACGGCCAACTGCGCGGTTGTGATGCCCTGCGCTATGGGCTTGGCTTTTGCGTCTAAATCCTCACGGGCGTAGGGCAGGGCGGCAATCACGGTGGCAGCCACAAACCGGCTCAGGCTGTGGGCAGCCACGTATTGCAGGGCCAGAATCAGCCCGACTTCGCTCAAAATCAAGAGGTTAGTCAAGGCAAAAAACTTCACGGCCAACAATAGTCCCAAACCCGTTACGCCGTATGTGCCAAGCCGACTATCTTTCATGATGGTCAGAATCTGCGGCTTTGTCCAGCCCCCGCCGAAACCATCGCACATATCGGCGAAGCCATCTTCGTGAAACGCGCCGGTGGCATAGATGGTAGCAATCATGCTGAACAGCACGGCTAATTCGGGTGAGAAAACAGCGGTACTTGCCCAAAGCGTAACCGCGCCGATACCGCCGATTATCCAGCCGATGAGCGGAAAAAACTGAGTAGCCCGGCTCAGTGCCGTTTCGTGGTGGCCGATATTTTTGGGAACAGGCAGACGCGTGTAAAACATTAACGCGGTAAAAAACAGGTTCATACGGGGTAAAATCAGTAGCTTCGTTGCGTTCTGCCAACAGTCCTGCAATAAAAACCATTCAGCCTGCACTTGCCATGAAATTTTTACTTCTCTTCCTGTTTACGGCCTCTGTCGCCGTAGCTCAAACCGCAACTACCACCGCGCCCGGCCAGTTATCGGCGATTGTGGCGGCCTGGCAAACCTTCGACGAAGCCGAGTCTCCGCGTCAGGTAACGGCTCAAACTGTTCATCCGCTCGGCTCCTACGCCGAAGCTGATTTTAAACGCCGGGCCGATTTTGCCGCCGACAAACTCGGCCAACTCAACGCGCTGGACGGCAAAACGCTGGCATCCGAAGACCGCATCACCCGCGATTTGCTGCTGTTTGTACTGGATAACGAAGTTGCCGAATACCGCTATAAAACGCACCTGAACCCGATTCTGGCCGACGATGGTTTTCATATCAGTTTTGCCCGGCAGAGCAGCACCCGCCCCGGCAGCGTGGCCGAAGCCGAAGCGTATCTCCACAAACTGCGGGCGTTTCCACAATACGTCCGGCAGCACCTCGCCCTGATGCGCCGGGGTTTGGCCCTCGGCATTGCCCAGCCCAAAGTTATTCTGGAGGGCTACGAGTCAACATACGACCCGCATATTGTTAAAAACGTGGAACAAAGTATCTTCTGGATGCCGATGGAGCGGCTCCCGGCCACACTCGCGGCTACTGACACGATCCGGTTGCGGACAGCGGCCCGGCGCGTAATTCAAGACAGTGTGGTGGCGGGATACCAACTCGTGAAAACATTTTTCGATACCGAATACCTGCCCAATGCCCCCACCAAAACCGGCGTATCGAACTGGCCCGACGGCGTGGCCTATTACGATCAGCGCGTTCGGTATTACAGCACTCAAAACCTGACCGCCCGCGCCGTGCATGACCTCGGCCTGCGCGAGGTGGCGCGTATCCGGGCCGAGATGGACACGCTCATCCGCAAGACGGGCTTCACCGGCACGTTTGCCGAGTTTCTGGCTTTTTTGCGTACCGACCCGCGTTTTTACCCCAAAACAGCCAAAGACCTGCTGAAAGAAGCCGCTTATCTTGCCAAAGAAGCCGAGGCTCAACTGCCCGCGTTTTTTGGGAAACTGCCCCGGCAACCGTTTGGCGTGGCTCCGGTGCCGGATTATCTCGCGCCCAAATACACCATCGGGCGGTATAGCGGGGCCTCTATCCGCAGCCGCAACGCCGGGTTTTACTGGGTCAATACCTACAATCTCAAAAGCCGCCCGCTGTATGTGCTGGAATCGCTGACGCTGCACGAGGCTGTGCCGGGCCATCACCTGCAAACCTCACTCACGCAGGAACTAACCAACCTGCCCAAATTTCGGCAGACGCTGTACGTGAATGCCTTTGGCGAAGGCTGGGCGTTGTATGCCGAGCGGTTGGGCCGCGAAATGGGCTTTTACCAGGACCCGTACAGCGATTTCGGGCGGCTGACGTATGAGATGTGGCGGGCGTGCCGACTCGTGACCGACACCGGGCTGCACGCCTTCGGCTGGAGCCGCGACCGCGCCATTCAGTACATGGCCGACAATACCGCGCTCTCGCTGCACGAATGCCGCACCGAAACCGACCGCTACATTGCCTGGCCGGGGCAGGCGTTGTCGTATAAAATTGGTGAACTGAAAATCAGGGAGTTACGCCGGAAAGCGGAACTTGCCCTCGGCCCAAAGTTTGACATTCGGGCGTTTCACGACGCGCTGCTGGCGCAGGGAACCGTAACGATGCCCGTTTTGGAGACCATTGTGGACGATTTTATCAGGACAGCCGCTAAACCATGATGCGGGCCGATTAATGGCCCGGTGACTAACCAAATCTTTCAGCACTGTATAACTCATGACTTCACCGCCAACTCAGCCGACCGACGGCCTCACGCCGGGCGAACAGACCGATACCCTGCGTGGCATTTTAGACAACATTCCGGCGGGCGTGTTTGTGTCGGAGGCTGTTCGTGACGAAAACGGGGCCATCACTGATTTCTGGATCGTGGAGGCAAACCCGATGGCCCTGCAAACGGTGGGCCTGCCCCGCGAAGCCGTAGTCGGACACCGGACTTCGGTTTGTTTTCCAAAGGGATATGAGAATGGCCTGTTTGCCCGGTATCAGGCCGTTATCGAAACCCGGCAAGTGGTACAGTATGACATCGAGCGGCAAGAGAATAATGAACCCGTCTGGATTGACACCCGATTGGCCCCGCACGGCTCCAACCGCGTAATCACCTCATTGATAGACGTTACGCCCCTCCGCGTGGCTGCCCGACAGCAGCAACAACAGGCAGATTTATTAGCTTCGGTAACCCGCGAAACCCTCACCGCCATTCTTGTGCATGAAGCCATTCGGGATACAGCCGGGCAGATTACTGACTACCGAATCACCTTTGCTAACCCCAAAGCCGCCGAATGGATGCAGTATAGTGTGGCCGAATTACTCACCAAAACGCTGTCAGACGTGTATCCGGGCGTGATGCAAAGTTATTTCGCCCAACATTACCAACAGGTGATTGAGACCGGGCAGCCCGCCCGGTTTGAGCAGCGCGTGGGTAGTGAGTGGTTCGATTTTTCGGTGGCGAAATTGGGCGACGGCTTTGTGGCTTCGGCAGTAAACACCACCCAAAGCCACCAGCAACGCCGACAACTCGAAGCCCTGAACCGCGAGTTGACCCGCTCGAACGAGAATCTTCAGCAGTTTGCCTACGTTGCCAGCCACGATTTGCAGGAACCGCTCCGCAAGATTCAGGCCTTTGGTGACCTGTTGCAGCAGCAGTATGGCCGTCAGTTCAGCCCCGACGCGCAGGATATTATTCACCGGATGCAGAGCGCGGCCCAGCGGGCATCCACCCTTATCCGCGATTTACTGGCTTATTCCCGCGTTTCGACCGAGCGGCAACCCCACAAACGGCTTTCGCTTACCACCGTGCTGACGGATGTACTGGAAGACCTCGATTTTGCCCTGCACGAGGTGGGCGGGCAGGTAGAAGCTGCCGAATTGCCGACCCTGCCCGGCGACCAGGTTCAGCTGCGGCAGTTGTTCCACAACTTGCTGTCGAACGCCATTAGATTCCGCCAGCCTAACCAGCCGCCGGTCATTACCATCGAAGCCGAGAGCGTCGGTGCCGACGCATTGCCCGCCGACCGGATTGGGGTCGTAAAGCTACCCGATCAGCCATTCTGGAAGATCACTGTTCAGGACAACGGTATTGGCTTTGATGCGCAGCACAACGAGCGAATTTTTCAGCTTTTTCAGCGATTACACGGCAAAAGTCGCTACGCCGGCACCGGAATCGGGTTGGCAATTGCCCGGCGCGTAGCCGAAAATCACGGCGGATTCATCGCTGCCGAAAGCACACCCGGAGCCGGGGCTACGTTTTCGGTTTATCTGCCGGGGTAGGCAATCAGTCACTGCTTAGCATCAACTGAACGGTGTCAATCCGGGTTTCGTCCATGCTTTCGATGATGACCATAAAAGGGGACACAAAAATCTGCTCGCCTTCGGCGGGAAGTTCTTCGTGAACGGCCAGAATCAGCCCGCCGAGGGTGTCATAGTCTCCTTCGGGCAGGTTCCAACCGTGTTTTTTGTTAAGGTAACCAATCTCGTGCCGGGCCGATAGCAGCCACGTCTGCTGGTCAAGTTGCCGCTCTACCCAGTCTTCGTTGGTGTCATACTCGTCCTGAATCTCGCCGAAAATCTGTTCCACCATATCCTCTACGCTCACCAAGCCTGCTGTGCCGCCAAATTCATCAACCACAACGGCTAAGCTCTTGCGTTCGGTCAGAAACCGGCGCAGCAAATCCTGGGCGGGCATGGTCTCCGGCACGGTAATCATCGGAGTCAGGATGCTGCTGATGCTCGTTGGCCGTTGAAACAGGGCCAGTGCATGGCAGTAACCGAGTACATCGTCAATGGAATCGCGATAAATCACGATTTTAGAATGGCCGCTATCCAGAAATGCCTGCCGGAGTTCATCGAGTGAATCATTGATGGCAACGGCGGCAATGTCGGTACGGGGAATCATGCAGTCACGTACCCGCACATCCCGAAAGGCAATGGCATTGGTAAAAATCTGCGCGTCAACCGTCGCCGAATCAGGCTGTTCGGGTTCGTCATCGGTATCGGAGGCCGGTTTTTGATTGAGTGTCTGAAGGTATTGATTGAGATCGGTAAGACCAAAAACGGGCCTAATATCGGGCCGGGCGTTGCGGTCGGCCTGACGGATCACGAACCGGGCCACTGCTACCAGCCCGCCAACAACGGGCGCAATGGCTTTGTAGATGACCCAGAGCGGCACGGCGAGCCATTCCAGAAAGCGGTCGGGATGAATCAGGGCTAAACTTTTGGGCAGATAATCGGCGAGGGGCAAAAAAATGAGCGTCAGCACCAGCGTCTCGATCACTACCAGCAAAAACGGGCTGTCGTAAGCATCAGGAATGTAGGCCATCAGCACCGGATTCAGCAGCGTTACGCCCAGAACCGCATACAGCACCAGAAATAGTGTGTTTCCCACCAGCGTGGTGCCGACAAACAAAACGGGGTTCCGCAAAAACTGGGATACTAACTTCTCGCCAACCGGCCCCTGCCGCCCGTGCAGTTCAAAGTAAAGCCGATTCACCGACAGATACGCCATCTCGACCGCCGAGAAAAACCCGGCCAAAATCAACGACAGTACGACACCAATCAGGAGAATCAGCATTGTGGTTATTTCTTTTTTCGAGGTTTAGCCAGCGACGCAACGGGTTTGCCGGCTTTCGGTTTAGCCGGGGCGGGCGCGTTTTTCTCGCCCAGCATCCGCCGTTGCCGCATATACAAAAACGTGAACAAAAACCCGGTGACGGCCATCAGCAGCCAGTAGCTGTCAATAAACGACGTGCGCCGAAACTCCAGCACCCACAACACCAGCGACCCCAGCGCGGCAGACAGTAACAGGGTTTCGGGGATTTTCATAAGCGCGAGGTCGAAGATTAATGCTATCAGAGCGAGTTCTGTACGGCTACTACCTTCTCAACCGTAACGCCAAAATCCTCGGCGATTTCGTCCACCGTGAGTTTGCCGCGTTTGAGAGCTTTACCAATATTATTGCGCTTTTCTTCGGCAATGCCCTCAGCTTTTCCCTCAGCTTTTCCCTCAGCTTTTCCCTCAGCTTTTCCCTCAGCTTTTCCCTCAGCTTTTCCCTCTATGCGTCCTTCGTATAACCCTTCGATACGGGCAGTAAGGAACGCGCTTTTTTCAGATACCATATTTTCTATGAACACATCATAATTATTTCTGTCTGTTTTATCCAATCCCTCGATTCGCAACTTCTCCCGCACTAAATCTAGTCCTTTGGCCCGAAACTCGTCCCTTATCGTGTTGTTTTTGAAGTAGTAAATCCACTCGTCTAAGCTGTCTTTTGCTACATCGTTAAAGTTGTTGATCTTTATGACGAAGTATTCAGGATAAATGGCAGCTACTGTTTCTTTTTGGAAGCGTTCTTTCTGACTTGGCGACAGTTGCAGTACGTCATTGAAGTGAATACCCAAAAACATTGTTTGCCCCCGATACACGTAATCCTGCCCCTGCCCTAAATCGAAATAAATCAGGTTGACCGAATAAATTTTTTTGACCTGGTCGTAGGCCATTCCCTGAGCCATGTAGTCAGCAATAAGTTTGGACGTGGCAAAGAGCGTTCGCTGAAAGTAATCGAACTCGCTGTTATATTGCAGTTCAATAATAATTAATTCGTGCTGACTGTTTTCGATCAGCAGATCAACCCGGTTAATTTTCTGGCTTTCAGTCTGGGCGTTGCTTTCGCTTTCGAGAATGGATTTGACAATGATATCTTCGTTCAGCAACACGCTCAGAAATCCCTCCAGAATCTCGAAATTAGCCCGGTTACGAAGGAGTTTTTTTAACGCCCAGTCAAAACTAATCAGTACCCGATGTTCAGTCATTGCCGATGTCAGTTAAAACATGATCTGTAAAATTAGGTCAGGCTACTCCGGTTGCGGTAGCTGTTCCAGACAAAAAACACGCCCAGCAACACCGCCGGGATGCTCAGAATCTGACCCATGTTGAGCGGCAATTTATCCTCGAACGCCACCTGATTTTCTTTGATGTACTCATAGAAAAACCGTAGCGTAAAGATAAAAATCAGGAAAATACCCAGCAACAGCCCGCGTGGGGTTTTGCTCCGAAGGCGGTTCCAGATGGCTAACAGCACAAAAAACAGCACAAGGCACGACAGCGATTCGTAGAGCTGGGCCGGGTGGCGCGGTATTTTCTCGAACTCGTCGTTGTCCATAAACAAAAAGCCCCAGGGAGCAGTCGTCGGGCGGCCCACAATTTCGGCGTTCATCAGGTTGCCGAGCCGGATAAACGCCCCGCCGAGGGCTACCGTAATCACAATGCGATCCGTGACCCACAAAAACGTCTGGCCCGTAGCAACGCTTGATTTCCGGCGTGAATACAGCCACAGAGCCAGCAAAATACCGATGGTTGCGCCGTGACTGGCAAGCCCGGCAAACGGTGGTAGAATCACCTGCAACGGGTTTTTAAGGAGAACTTCGGGTTCATAAAACAAAAAATGCCCGAATCGCGCCCCAATCACGGTCGAAATCACCATGTAGAGCAGCAGCGCGTCGGTGTCGGCAACTGGTTTATCTTCTTTTTTGAAGATATGGGTCATAATCTGCATCCCGATCAGGAACCCCATGGCAAACAGCAAACCGTACCAGCGTACTGAAAAGGAACCGATGTGGAAAATTTCGGGGTTTACATCCCAGATAATGTATTGAAGCATAACCGTTTTTTGAGTGTTTCCTGACTGAATTGGGTTGGGCAAAGATAAGTGCCTTTGCCGGTTGCCGGTCAACACCGATGATGAAGATGGTATTAATTGGACTTGTAAGGCTGTATCAGGGCGCGGTTTCACCGTTTTTGCCCAACGCCTGCCGCTATTCGCCCACCTGTTCGCAATACATGATCGAGGCTGTTCAAAAATACGGCCCGTTGCGGGGCGGCTGGATAGGCCTGAAACGCATCAGCCGGTGCCATCCCTGGGGCGGGCATGGCTATGACCCGGTGCCGTAATAATGCCTATATTTCCCCCATGATAAAACTGATTCTGCTGTATGTGATGGCCGCTTTTTACGGCTACGCGGGCATCAACCACTTTCGGAACCCAAAACTGTATATGGCCCTGATGCCGCCGTATATTCCCTATCACCAATTTTTTGTTGATTTCTCCGGCGTTGCCGAGTTTGTTCTGGCGGTAGGTCTGCTCTTCCCGGCAACCCGAACCATTGCCGCCTGGGGTATTATCGTGCTGCTGCTGGCGGTATTTCCGGCCAATTATTACATGGCCGTTGGCGAACGGTTTGCTGGTCTGTCGCCCTGGCTGCGGTGGGGGCGGTTGCCGTTGCAGGTAGTTCTGATTTTGTGGGCCTGGTGGTACACGCGCTGAAGACCCACCCTTATTCACCATGATTTATCTCGTTGCCAGCGTATTACTATCGGTGGCGTTGCTGCTGAATTTCCGGCTATTTCCGCGTTTTGGTATCAACACGGCGCAGGCTATCGCCCTCAATTACCCGGTTTGTTTTGTCACGGGCTGGCTGCTACTGCCTGCTGGTCAATCGGTCAACCTCGATCTTTCGCAAACCTGGACATGGCTGGCTCTGGGGCTGGGCATCGGCTTTATCGTAACATTTTTGTTGTCGGGAGCCTCTACACAGCGCAACGGCATCACGGCTACGTCGCTCGCCAATAACCTGTCGCTGGTAATTCCGGTACTGTTTAGCCTGCTGGTGTTCAGAACAGCCACAACCTTTGACTGGCTCAACTATGCCGGACTGGGGCTGGCCGTTGTAGCCGTTGGGTTGAGCGCGGTGAAAGCCGACGGGCTATCAGCCACCAAAGCCGGAAATTGGCTGCCGGTGGCCGTTTTTCTGTGCTACGGAGCCACCAACACGCTCATCAACTACATGAACCTGCGGTATATTTCGTCGCCCGACAAAACAGTGGTCGTCACGCTCACGATGGTGCTTGGGGCAATTCTGGGCGGAATCCTGCTGCTGGCGTGGCGGTGGTTTCGGCAGGGTGAGCGCATCGAAGGCCGCAACCTGATTGCCGCCGTTACGCTGGGCGTACCCAATTTTCTGAGTTTCTACACACTGCTGCTCGCGCTGTCTGCCTTTGGGGGCAACGGTGCGTTTGTATATCCGGTCTATAACATCGGCGTTATTCTGGTGGCCGCATTGGTAGCCGGGTTATTTTTCCGGGAAAAACTACTGACCATCAACAAGATAGGGCTGGTATTGGCCGTGCTTGCCATCGGTTTGTTATCGTGGCAGGCGTTGGCAGGGTTGTGGCAGTAATGCGGGTTTGCATCCGGGAGACGGGTTTTGTATCATTGTTCATAAAAAAATCAACATGAGCCGATTAACATCCATAGAAATTTGTGCGGGGGCTGGTGGGCAGGCAATTGGGCTGGAACGAGCCGGATTTGAGCATCTTGCTTTAGTTGAAATTGAGCACCTGGCGTGTCAGACATTACGCCTGAATCGCCCAAACTGGCACGTTATCAATCAGGATGTCCGGTTGTTTGATGCCACGCCGTATCGGGGCCGGGTTGATTTGCTGGCCGGTGGCGTTCCGTGTCCGCCGTTTTCGATAGCGGGTAAGCAATTGGGCAACCTCGACGAGCGCGACCTGTTTCCCGAAGCCCTGCGACTGATAGCCGAATGTGCGCCCAAAGCCGTACTAATCGAAAATGTCCGGGGCTTGCTCGACCCTAAATTCAAGCTATATCGTCGGGACATTCTGACGCAGCTCCGCGATTTAGGCTATCGGTGCGACTGGCGGCTTTTGCAGGCATCTGACTTTGGACTACCCCAACTGCGCCCCCGCGCCATTTTGGTTGGCTTACAGGAACCCTACTTTTCCCGATTCGAGTGGCCTGTTAATCAGCAGGATATGCCCAGACTGAGCGTTGGCGAACTGCTGTATCAGGAAATGAAGTCGGCGGGCTGGGAGTATGCTGATTTTTGGCGCGACCGGGCCAATGGCATTGCCCCAACGTTGGTTGGCGGCTCCAAGAAACACGGCGGAGCCGATTTAGGCCCAACCCGTGCCAAAAAAGCATGGGCTTCGTTGGGAGTCGATGGCAAAGGATTAGCTGACGCGCCACCACCGCCGGGTTTTACGGGTATGCCCCGCCTGACCTTGCCAATGACCGCGCTCGTTCAGGGATTCCCCGCCGACTGGCAGTTTGTTGGTAAAAAAACCCCGGCCTATCGGCAAGTTGGCAATGCGTTCCCGGCTCCGGTTGCTCAGGCTGTTGGTTCAGCCATTAAAAACGCCCTCAATGATGAAAAAACGAACCAAAGGCCCCGGCTCAAAAGACAAACTGAGGGCCTTCTTTTTAGCTAATATCAGCGAAATTTTAGACTCTGATACCCTTCGTGATGTAGCTGGCACCAGCGAATGGGGTCGGCGAGTACGTGAACTACGAAATGAGGAAGGGTTTGATATTTTGACCCACAAGGATATTGATGGTCTCAAACCGGGGCAATACATTTTAATGAGTGCCGAAAAGCGTGAAGACGCTTTTGAACGGGGTATTTCCAAAGAAACCAGGGCGTTCGTAATTGACAGAGACGGCAATACGTGCCAGATGTGCGGTGTGGCAGCCGCTGAAATTCACCCTTTCGATGGCCGCCCGGCCCGAATGCAATTAGGCCACATAATTGATAAAACTAAAGGCGGTAGCGACGAGACCGATAACCTACGGTTGTTATGCTCGGTTTGCAACGAAGGCGCGTCAAACTTAACGTTGGTCAGACCGGATTTACGCAGTTTACTAACTCAAACACGACGCGCTCCCAATAAAGTCCAGCTTACTGTACTGAGTTGGTTAATCAAGAAATTCCCTCAGCAAACCCGTAAACTAATTCATGACCAAACAGCCGAATAAGCCTCACCCAAAAACACCAATCAAATGACTACCGATAAAACCGCCCTTCACGAACAACTTGACGTAAACCGCCAGGCCATGACCGACTACGCAAGTTCGCTCTCCGACGAGCAGTTTGTGGCCCGGCCCGACAACAAGTGGTCTGCCGCCGAGACCCTGCAACACTTGTTTTTATCAACCCGCGCCCTGAACCGGGCGTTAAGCAGCCCCCGCGAATTTTTTAACCAATGGCCCCGTGCCGACCGGCCATCACGTAGTTCGGACGAGATTATAGCGGCTTATCACGCTGCCCTCGCCGGACTGACTGCCGCTGCCCCCGATAGTGTGTTGCCCCGCACCGAAGACATCGAAAGCCGGGCCGATGTTACGGCCCGGTTTAATGCCATCACGCAGACGTTGATGGCAACGATTGACACCTGGGCAGAAACCGATTTAGACCAGTATCAGGTGCCGCACCCACGTTTGGGCCTGCTCACTGTGCGCGAGTTTTTTCTGTTCTCGGCTTACCACATTCTGCATCACTTAGAGCCGATGCGGGCGCGGATTGCCTAAACAAAATGGGTGATTAGCAACAGTCAACCCGTTGCTAATCACCCATTTTGCTTCAGTTTTTAGCTTTACCGACCTGACCGCGCAAAGTAGTAATTCACGCCAAACTTAATCCGGCCACCCCGGTTGCGGCCCGCCAACGGGTTCGAACGGTCATAGTAATTGGTCTCTAACGTTCCTTCGACGCCGAGATTTTTCAGCACATAAAACATCGTACCGATTTCGAGATTAATACTATTGTAACGGGCTTTGTCATCGGCATCAATATTGCTGGCCCGTTCGCGGCCAAAGTTGTAGCCCACGCCCACAAAACTGCTGACCCGCGTTCTGAACGGGTAATACCGGGTAAACAGCCCAAACTGACTGGAACGGAAACTCGTCGAGAGCCGACGGTCATAACCGAGTTTGATACCGGCAGCAAAGCCCGGCTGAAAAAAGTAACCCGCTCGCGGTTCAAACACAAGGTACCCACCACTGCCTTTGCCAAGGCCAAGCCCAACCGAACCGCCCCCAAACCACGTGCCTTTGTCAAACCAGGGCAAGCCCAGCCGGTCGTTGCGTTGCCGAACAACGTCGGCCTGTTGCTGAACCTCCTGCTTAATATCCTGCCCTAACGCCTGGGCGTTTTGCTTAACCTGTTCGGTCTTTTCCTTAACGTCTTTTTTGGTATCGTCGCTGATAATCGGGCGGTTGCCGGTGTCCTGCCCAAAAGCCGAATAAGTCACGGCCAGCAGCAGCGAGAGGGCTATCGAGAGCAATAGCGTTGAGGTAATTGTTGTACGTTTCATAGTTCGTTGAGTTGATAAATCAGGCGATTCCCGGAGGAATCGCCTGCACTGTGTATTGCCAAAGGGCCAGATTCAGCCCCGAACGGAGAGGGAACTTTGCACGCGGCACTTCATATTCAATGCTCAATACAGATCCTTGATGTCAATCCGGCGGTGCAATTTGTCTTCGCTTTTGAAGGGCAGCATCACCCGAACGTGGCCGTACTCGTGCATGGCCTCAATCTGGTCATCGTCCACAAAATCAGGAATATCCAGCACCCGTAAAAACATGGGTACGGCCAGCCGTTGCTGTTCGCCCCGCTCGTCTCCGGCAACCTGAGTAGTTCCGGTCAATAGTTTGTAAATCACTAATTTGCTGCCTTCGACCAGCACGTTAAATGAGTTGGCCGCTGTTCCCGGAGCCGAGAGCGTTACCACAAGGCGGTCTTCTTCGCGGGCCACGTCCATTGTTGTCTGAGTCGAGCCACCATAGAGCGTGTTAAGGAGGTCAATCTGTCCGCCCGTTCCGCTAAACACATTCGTTATCCGGTTCATCGTATTTGTTGTTTACCATTGTGGTACTATTCTTTAGACAAACTACGTGCCTAACCGTTTAACCGATTTATTTTGCGCCAGTCTGTCCGATTCATCGCGCTAAAAAGCCCTGTTAAACGTCTTAATGGCAGATTTCCGTCTTTTTAGACGAGATATGGCGGCACAGGTAACAGCAACGATTGTGGCCTGATTTCCCCATATTCCGCTCCTGAATTCCCCATAATTTTCGGCGGTTGCGTTTCATCGGCGGGCATAATGGGCGAACTTTGCCCGATGCAAATCAGAATCGGAACGCGGGCGAGCCGGTTGGCCCTGTGGCAGGCCGAATACATTCAAACCCGGCTGCAAACGGCGGGTATTAATTCCGCATTGGTCCTGATCGAAACCACCGGCGACAAAATTCTGGATCGGTCACTGTCAAAAATCGGCAGCAAAGGGCTGTTTACGCAGGAACTCGAAGACCAACTCCGAAGCGGAGCCATTGATATTGCCGTTCACAGTGCCAAAGACCTACCCTCGTCGCTCCCGCCCGACCTTGCCATTATTGCCTTCACCGAGCGCGAACTGCCCAACGATGTGCTGGTGAGTCGAAACAGAAACCTGTCACTCGCTGACAATCAGCTGTTTGTGATTGGCACGTCGTCAACGCGCCGGGTGGCTATGCTTCGGCATTACTGCCCCCACCTGACCACCGCCGATATGCGCGGCAACCTGCAAACCCGAATCCGTAAACTTGACGAAGGCCACGCCGACGCGCTCTTGCTGGCATACGCCGGGGTGCATCGGATGGGATACGACGATCTGATTGTGGAACACCTGCCGCTCAACGAGTTTACGCCCGCCGTTGGTCAGGGCAGTATCGCCATCGAAGCCGCAACAATGTTACCCAACAACAAACTGAACGCAGTACGGCAACTCGCCAACCACGCCGATACCGAAACCTGTTTGCTGGCCGAACGTGGGTTTCTGCGCCGGTTGGAGGGTGGGTGCAGTATCCCGACGTTTGCGCTCGCCCGGCTCCTACCCTACTCCATCGGTAACGAACCGCAGCAACTAACCATTACGGGCGGTTTGGTCAGCTTAGACGGAACTGAACTCCTCCGCGAAACCCTGACCGGCCCCGCGCCCGAAGCCGCCCGAATTGGGCAGCAGGTAGCCGAAAACTTGCTCAATCGGGGCGGAGATGTACTGCTGAATACCATTAAAAATACGTTATAATTATTTTTTGAATATTTGTACAAGAATATAATTGTTTATAATATAGCGTTCACCTACTTTTGGCGGTCATTACGAAACCATGATTGCCAAACTATCTGAAATAGCCGCTATCCAATTCGGATACTACGATACCCCCTCCGAAGACGGGGAGTTATATTATTTACAGGCGAAACATTTCGATGATTCCGGGGCATTTACCCAATTCGATGAATCGTATATTCCCTTAGACGATAAGAGCCAAAAACACATTCTCCAACCCGGCGATGTGCTGCTGGCTGGCAAAGGCTACCGGCTTTTTGCCTGGCAATATCAGGGCGAACCCGGCCCGGCAGTTGCCTCAACGTTATTTTTTGTTATTGCCGTAAAAGACTTCCAACGGCTACTGCCCCACTACTTGACCACGTTTCTGAACCTGCCCAAAACCCAAACCTACCTCCGGCAATTAGGGGCTGGCACGAGCATACCGTCTATCCGAAAAAATGAACTCGGCGACCTGCCCGTGCCAATCCCGACTGTAGCCACGCAGCAGAAAGTGGCCGAAATCGCGGCCCTGCACCACCAACAACTGACGTTGCTCAACCGGCTGATTGCCGAGAAACAAGTGCTTACCGAACAACTTATTAATCACCTGATTCATGTTACCCCTGAAGAAAAAACTTAGCCGCGAGGAAATTGCCGCTGTTGTCTGGCGTGGCTGCGATACGCTCCGAAATTCAGTTGACCCCACGCAATACAAAGACTATGTGCTGACGATGCTGTTTGTAAAGTACCTCTCTGATGTCTGGAAAGATAAAGTAGCGCAGTATCAGGAAAAATACACCGGCGATGCCGAACGGGTTGAGCGGGCTTTACGGCGCGAACGGTTCTACGTTCCTGATACCTGCACCTTCGATTACCTCTATCAAAACCGGGGAGCTGACAATGTGGGCGAGATGATTGATATGGCCCTGATGGGGCTGGAAGATGCCAACCGCGCCAAACTCGAAAACGTTTTTCGCGCGGTCTCGTTTAACTCCGAAGCGCAATTGGGGCAAACCGTTGACCGAAACCGGAGACTCAAAAACCTGCTCGTGGACTTTGACGCGCTCGACCTGCAACCCTCCCACCTGCTCAACGACGACGTGATTGGCGATGCCTACGAATACCTGATTGGGGAGTTTGCGGGCAAAGCAGGCAAAAAAGCCGGTGAGTTCTACACGCCCGCCGAGGTCTCGACGCTGCTGGCAAAACTGGCCGCCCCCAGCCCCGGCGACCGTATCTGCGACCCCACCTGCGGCTCTGGCTCGCTGCTGATTAAGGTTGCTCATGAGGTTGGGGGCAATAATTTTTCGCTCTACGGTCAGGAAAGCAACGGCAGCACCTGGGCCTTGTGCCGGATGAATATGTTTCTGCACGGCATGGACCGCGCCCGCATCGAGTGGGGCGATACGCTCAATAATCCCAAACTGATTGAGAATGACGCGTTGATGCGCTTCAACGTGGTGGTCGCAAATCCGCCCTTCTCGCTCGATAAATGGGGGGCCGACAAAGCCCTCGCCGACCCCCACAACCGCTACCGCCGGGGGGTGCCGCCCAAGTCAAAAGCCGATTTTGCGTTTATCAGCCATATGATCGAGACTACCTACGAAGCCGACGGACGCGTGGGCGTGATTGTGCCAAACGGGGTGCTGTTTCGGGGCAGTTCAGAAGGCACTATCCGCCAGCAATTAGTGGAAGAAAACTTGCTCGAAGCCGTTATTGGCCTGCCCGCCAACCTGTTTTTTGGCACCGGCATCCCGGCAGCGATCCTGCTCTTTAACCGCAACAAAGCCGCCAATACCGATGTGCTGTTTGTTGATATGAGCCGCGAATTTGACAACGGCAAAAACCAAAACCGCCTGCGCGACCGCGACATGGCCCACGTCCAGGAAACGGTGCAGCGGTTCCGCACCGACGCACCCAACCCCGAAGCAACGGGACGGATACTCGAACCCAAATATGCCTACCGCGCTACGCTGGCCGACATTCGGGCCAATGACTTTAACCTGAACCTGCCCCGCTACGTGGACACGTTTGAAGAAGAAGAACCGGTGGATATGGCCGCTACCAAAGCCCGTATTGAACAACTCCGTGCCGACCTCGCCCAGACCGAGCAGCAAATGACGGCCTATCTGACCGAACTGGGATTTTAACTACCGTACGATGAATCCTGCCCTTGACTTCGCCGAAATAATCACGCTCATTAAACAGGCCCGGCAACGGGCAGTAGCAAGCGTTAACCGAGAACTCATTGACCTGTATTGGAATGTAGGCCAATACATCAGCCGGAAGGTACAGGACAGCGAGTGGCGCGATGGTACTGTTGTGGAACTGGCTGCGTATATTCAGCAACAGCACCCAGACTTCAAAGGATTCAGTTACAGAGGATTATATCGAATGCGGAACTTCTATGAAGCCTATTGCGATGCTTCGGAAATTTTGACACCACTGGTGTCAAAAATAAGCTGGACGAATAATCTCATCATTCTTTCGCAGTGCAAAACTCCCCAGGAACGCGAATTTTACGTGCGCCTTGCCATACAGGAACGCTATAGCAAACGTGAACTCGAACGCCAAATTAAGGCAGCGGTCTATGAACGGGTGATACTTTCCCCAAATGTGTCTGCCGTGCAGACACAACTTCGGCAGCGTGAACACGACCCGCTCGGTACCAACGTTTTTCGGGATCAGTACGTGTTTGAGTTTCTGGGCCTGCCCGAACGCCACTCCGAACGCGACCTCCAACAAGCTCTCATCCAAAACATGAAACGTTTCCTGCTCGAACTGGGCCGCGATTTTACGTTTATGGGCGAAGAATATCCGGTGCAGGTCGGAATGCGCGACTTTCGGCTCGATCTGCTATTTTATCACCGCGACCTGCGCTGCTTAGTAGCGTTTGAACTCAAGGCCGGACCGTTTGAACCTGAATACCTCGGTAAACTCAACTTTTACTTGGAAGCACTTGACCGCGATGTGCGAAAACCCCACGAAAATCCAAGCATCGGCATTTTGCTTTGCGCCAGTACCGATCAGGCCGTTGTTGAATATGCCCTCAGCCGAACGCTGTCGCCCACGGTCGTAGCCGATTATACCCGCCAACTGCCCGACAAACACCTGCTCGAAGCAAAGCTGGCCGAGTTCTACCAACTTAACCAACCCGATGCCGATGACCCCGACCGACTGCTTTGAGTTCGGTTGCTACGCGACCAAAACGGCGGATGGTGGACATTGGTTTTCTACAAACATTGGGTGCCTATCGGCACCAAAAACCCAATAAACCAAAAACCACCATGAGACCACAACAACCTCAAACCCTGCCCGATGGATGGGAAATGAAGCGATTGGGAGATGTAATAGCAGAATTAGAGTCTGGGGTCAGTTTAAACTCATTCGATAAAATTATTGGTCCAGGAGAGGTAGGTGTATTAAAAGTGAGTGCCGTTTCAGGATGTGTTTTCATGCCCTTGGAACACAAAACAATTATTCCGAAAGAAACTCATTTAGCCCGTATCAATCCCAGAAAAGGCAGCATAATCATATCCAGAAGCAATACCCCTGAACTGGTGGGCCACAGTGCTTACATATATCAAGATTACCCAAACCTGTACTTACCTGATAAACTCTGGCAGACTATACTACGTAAAGGGGCAAATGTGGATTCTGTATGGCTATCACAAGTACTTGCATCTAAAGAGATGTTACAGATTATTAGCAGTATGGCATCTGGTAGCAGTAATAGTATGAAAAACATATCGAAGGATGTATTTCTAAATTTCAAGATTTGGTTCCCACCCCTCGCCGAACAACACGCCATTGCCGCCGTGCTGGGAACCTGGGACCGGGCCATTGAGCAAACTACCGACCTGCTCCGCGCCCTCCGCGCCCGGCACCGGGGCCTCATGCAACGGCTGCTCACGGGCAAGGTGCGCCTGCCGGGGTTTGATGAGGAGTGGCGGCAACATTCCTACGGCGAACTATTGCGAGTAGTCAAGCGCAACATCAAGTTTAACGACGGGGAACTCTACCATCTCATCAGCGTCAGAAGGCGTTCGGGCGGTTTGTTTCATCGGCAAAGTCTGTACGGTCACCAAATTCTGACGAAGAATTTAAGCATGGCCCGGAGCAGCGATTTTCTGTTTTCTAAAATGCAAATCGTTCACGGGGCTTCGGGCCTGACAACCACTGAATTTGATGGCATGATGATTTCCGGGTCATACATCGCCGTCGTATCTCGTAACGCAGATGTACTTGAGATTGAATTTTTCAATTGGCTTTCACAACTGCCCAATTTTTATCATCAGACCTTCGTATCGAGCTACGGGGTTCACATTGAAAAAATGACCTTCGATTTTGATGCTTATTTGGGTTTAGCAACCAAAATTCCCGCCACCCTTGCCGAGCAGCGGGCCATTGCGCGGGTGTTGGATACGTCGTTGCAGGAGGTTCGGCAGCAGGAAGCCGCCCTCACCGCCCTGCGTGAGCAAAAACGCGGCCTGATGCAGCAACTGCTCACGGGCCGGGTGCGGGTTGGGGCATAGTTATTACCCCATCGAAGCGTCGCTCCGCACCCGCTTTCGTAGAATGATACAAGGCATTAAAATTTCCATAGCTCTACAAAAGTATTTTTTATGGATATGTGAACTAAATTCATTGTAGAGTCATTACAAAATAGAACCAGCACCCTATTGATATGATCGCTACGATACCAATTGTTCAGATTCAGCAGGCCGACCTGCTCGATTTTGCCCTCAGCACCGGCGCAACCCAACAAACCAAAGTGCGGGCCATAAAGAATCGCACCGAGTATGACCCCCCGCACCGACTACTGGAAGCCCCTCCGCGACCGAATGGCCCGGATGCACCGTCGAGACGAACCGATGACCGTGCTGGACGACCTCTGTGCCGATGTACCAGAGCGTAAAAAACAACGGTATCGTACTGCCGTAGCCGTATATAAACGGTTTCTGCGAAACAAAACTCTACACTGGTTTGCCCCGCCAAAAAGCACCTGGCGGCACGGCGACCTGGCCGTGCGGATTAACCCCGAACTGGGCCTGATTATCAACGGTACCCCACACCTGATAAAACTTTACTTTCGGGAAGAGCGGCTAACCAAAGACAAAGTAGCCGGACTGGTGCAACTGATGGCTACGGAGTTAGGGGCGAGTCAGCCCGCCAACACCGTGTTTAGCATTCTGGATGTGCCAAATAATAAACTGCTGACTAACCAGCACTACAAGCCCGACCTGATGCCCTTGGTTCGGGGCTGGGCCTTGGCCTTTGTGCAGATATACAACGAGTTATAAATTCAGCTAACGTCTTCTTCATCAACGCCATGCAAACGCCCTCGCTCCGCGAAAACGATGCCAGCCAGCTACCGGCCCTGCACCTGCTGGTGCAGATGGGTTATGTGCCGCTCACGCCCGCACAGGCCACAGCCGCACGGGGCGGGCGCAACGGGTCGGTCTTGCTCGAAAACATCCTGCGAACCCAGCTAAATGCCCTCAACAGCATCAGCTACCGGGGCCGTGCCTATCCCTTTTCTGACACCAACCTCAACGCGGCTATCCTGGCCCTGCGCGAGTTGCCCGTGCAGGACGGCTACACGGCGGCCAACAAAATGTTTTATGACCTGACAACGCTGGGCAAGAGCTTTGAGCAGGTCATTGACGGCGACCGGAAAAGCTATTCGCTGCGCTACGTGGACTGGGAACGGCCCGAAAACAATATTTATCACGTGGTGCCGGAGTTTGGGGTGTTGCGTACCGGGCGTACCGACACCTACCGCCCCGATCTGGTGCTGTTTGTGAACGGCATTCCGATGGGCGTTATCGAGTGCAAAAGCCCCCGCCAGAAAGATGGCGTTGCCAAAGCTGTTAAGCAACACATTGATTATCAGCGACCTGATGGTATCAGAAGTTTGTATCAATACTCAAACCTGCTGCTGGCCCTGGCCGGCAACGAAGCCCGCTATGCCACCACCGACACCGGCGCGGAGTTTTGGGCAACCTGGCGCGAGCAAACCCCGCCCGATGTCCGGCAAGCCGACGAAGCCCGCCTGACAACCCTCATTAACGGCCCCTTGCCGCCCCAACACGAAGCCACCGTGCTGGCTTGCATGAATCCCGCTTCGCAGCAATTTTACGATGACCTGCACACTGCCCCGGTGAGCCTGACCGAACAAGACCGGATGCTGTACAGCCTGTGCCGCCCCGAACGGCTACTCGATGTGTTGTTTAACTACATTTTGTTTGACGACAACATCAAAAAAATTGCCCGCTATCAGCAGTATTTCACCGTTGGGCAAACGCTCCGGCGCGTTAGTATGATAGACACCGCCACCGGGCAGCGGGCAGGGGGCGTAATCTGGCACACGCAGGGCAGTGGTAAATCATTGACGATGGTGATGCTGGCGCAGTTGCTGGCAAAACACCCCGATATTCAGAATCCGAAAATCCTGCTCGTTACCGACCGCGTTGATTTAGACGATCAACTGACCGATACTTTCCGCAAGTGCAAGAAGGACGTGGTGCAGGCCACAACGGGCGCGTCGGAGAAAATCCGCAAAAAAATCGCCGGAGACACGGCAACAACCGAAACCGATACCCGTACAGACAGCGAGGTTTTCCAGAAAATGAAACGTGCGCCTACCCGCGACACCAGTTTGCTGGCCCTGCTGCACGAAAAATCGGACGACATCGTAACAACGGTCATCAACAAGTTTGATAACGCACTGAGAATCAATGGCGAGCCAATCCGTTCGCCTAACCTGTTTATTCTGATTGACGAAGCCCACCGCACCCAATACGGCAACCTTCACATCAGTATGCGTCGGTTGTTCCCGAACGCCTGTTTTATCGGTTTCACGGGAACGCCCCTGATGAAAGACGAGAAAAACACCGCCCGGCAGTTTGGTGGCCTTATCGAACCCGCTTACACCATCCGCGATGCCATTGCCGACGGTGCCGTGGTGCCGCTGCTCTACGAAGGACGGCACAATAAGCTATTGTTAAACGCTGAGCCGCTCAACCGTGATTTTAACCGGGTGACTGAGTCGCTGAATGAGTACGGCAAGACCAAACTAAAAACCAAAATCAGCGGATTAACCGCTTTGAACGAAGCAGACCGGGTTATCGAAGCCCGTGCCTGGGATATTGTCGAGCATTTTGTGGATAACGTGCAGACAACCGGCCTGAAAGCGCAACTCGTCGTGAAAAACAAATGGCAGGCCGTCCGGTACAAAAAATACATTGACGACATTGGCGTACTGAACCCCGACAAGCGCGTGACCTGCGAGGTGGTGATTTCGCCCCCCGACGCGCACGAAGGCGACGACGAACCCGACGGCAGCTACGATGGCGACGTGCGGGCGTTCTGGAAAAAGCAAATGGACAGGCACAGCACCCCCGAAAACTACGAACGAACCATCATTAATGCGTTTAAGAAGCATGAGGTACCGGAACTGATTATCGTGGTCAGAAAACTAACAACCGGCTTCGACGCGCCCCGCAATAGCGTCTTGTATTTGACAACAGCCCTTAAAGAACATGAACTCCTGCAAACCATTGCGCGGGTAAACCGGGTGCATCCGGGTAAAGATCACGGCCTGATTGTGGACTATTACGGTAATCTCGGCAACCTCGACCACGCCCTGAATCTATATGACGGCCTGAAAAACTTCGATGCCAAAGACCTGACCGAAACCCTAATCAGCATCAATACCGAGGTCACCAAACTACCCCAAGCGTACGCCGAGTTATGGGCTATGTTTAAGCCGATTCCTAACAAACATGATCTGAACGCTTATCAGGAACTGCTGTTCGACGACGAGAAACGGGAACTGTTCAAAGAGAAACTGTTGGTCTATGCCCGGCTGCTGAAATTAGCCCTGTCGAGCGTTCAGTTTATGGAGCAAACCGCCGATGGCGAGATAGACACGTACAAACAGGACGCGAAGTTTTTTATTGAATTAAGAACACAGGTCAACTGGCGATATGCCGACGCACCGGATGTTACGGCATACGAGTCTCAGGTACGCAAACTCCTCGACAAGTATATCAACACCGACGGTGACACGCTGATTGTTACCCCCCAATTTACCCTGCTTGACCCTGACCAACGCCAAACCGAGTTAGCCCTGTTGATGGGTCAGGCTGCCCAGGCCGATCACATTGCCAGCAAAACGGGCAAAGCCATCGAGGTCAGCCCCCACCGAGACGAGGTGCTGTATCTCAAACTGGCCGAGATGATTCAGGAAACTATTGATGCCTACCACGCCCAGCGGCTGTCGGAAGGCGATTATCTGCAACAGGCTAAAGAACAGGCAGCGATTTTTGAGAAAGGCCAGTTTAATGGCACCCCCAGCGAGTTACAGCAAAATCCGGTGGCACTGGCGTTTTATGGAGTGGCTACGGCCCTGCTTGCCACCGCCAATCTGCCCCAACCCAATGCATTTACCATTGACCTGGCATTGGGTATTGATCGGTGTATTCGGGCCAGTATCTTAGATAAAGACCGGCCCTTGGTTGACTGGAAGGATAACGACGATCTGGCGGGTAGAATCCGCATCGGTTTAGACGATTTTATTATCGAGAAAGCCATTCATCAGCAGACTTCATTACCCTTTGATCTGGTTGATCAACTGATCGAAGGGTGCCTGAATATTGCCAAACTGCGTTATGTAGCATGACTGATAATCAACAATATATACAATTTGGACAGCGCAAAATTTTATACAGTCTAACCCAAAAGGCCCGAAAAACCGTACGGATTCAGGTACTGCCCGACAGCACGGTGCAGGTTACGGCCCCGCTTGGTCTCTCAACCGAAGACGTGGCTAAAACCGTCAGGCACAAAGCCCCCTGGATTGTGAAGCAACTGCGGTTTTTCGAGCAGTTTCATCCGCTTACGCCCCCGCGCCTGTATCGTTCCGGCGAAACGCACCGCTACCTCGGTCGGCAGTATCGGCTCAAGCTGCATCAGGGCGAAACGAGCATTCGATTAGTGGCGGGTTTTTTTGAGATAACCCTGCCCGACCTGACCCCCGAAGCCATTGAGCAGGCACTAACCGACTGGTATCGGCAACGGGCCGAGGTATATTTTAGGCGAATGATTACCAACGCGCTGACTCATTTCGGTTCATACGCGCTGCCTGTGCCTGAGTTGAAACTGCGTAAAATGCCTACCCGTTGGGGAAGTTGCACAACCAGCGGCACTATTTACCTGCATCCCGACTTAATTAAAGCCGTCGGCAGTTGCATTGAATACGTGATTGTGCATGAACTTTGCCATCTGGTACACCGCCACCACAACCGGGATTTTTACGGCCTACTCGACCGGGTTTTACCCGATTGGCCCCGGCGCAAACAAACCCTGGAGCGGATGATGGCCTGAATGAATGCAAAACCGTACTTTCGTGGGAACGCTACGAAACTATGAACCTCATCAAGATCAGTTGGAGTAACCTCCGTAACAAGCCCCTGAGCAGCTTTTTGAGCGGCTTGCTCATGACGCTCGGCATCACCATTATTTCGCTGTTATTGCTGCTAAACAAGCAGTTAGACGATCAATTTCGGCGCAACGTGAAAGGTATTGATATGGTTCTGGGCGCGAAGGGAAGCCCCCTGCAACTGATTCTATCGAGCATTTACCAACTCGATGCGCCAACGGGCAATATTCCCCTTGCCGAAGCCGAACGCCTGACCCGCAACCCGATGATTAAGACGGCGATTCCGCTCTCGATGGGCGACAGCTACCAATCGTTCCGCATTGTTGGCACGAACAAAAAGTACCTCGACCATTTCGACGCGACACTCGCGCAGGGCAAACTGTTCGAGAAGCCGTTGGAGTGTGTGGTGGGGTCACGAGCCGCCGAAATTACGGGCCTGAAACTCGGCGATACCTTTGCCGGGTCGCACGGATTAGACGGTAACGGCGAAGCCCACGACCATGATAAATACCGCGTAACGGGCATCCTGAATCCGTCGAACTCGGTGGCTGATCAACTGATTATCACCAGTATAGCCAGTGTGTGGGCCATTCACGAGCATCATGACGAAGGTGAAGACCACCACGACGGCGAGGCCACCGCCCACGCCGGTGAAGACCACGATGCCGAACACACCGACGGGCCAACTGCCGACGCAAACCCCGATGCCGACCGCGAGATAACAAGTATGCTGATTCAGTTCAGAAATCCGCTCGGTATGATGCTGGCGCGGGGTATCAACAGCAACTCTAAACTACAAGCCGCTTTGCCGAGTATCGAGATAAACCGGCTGTTTTCGCTTTTAGGAATCGGGGTTGAAACGCTACGGTACTTGGCCCTCGCTATCATGATTATTGCCGGCATCAGCGTGTTTGTGTCGCTCTATAATTCGCTGAAAGAACGCAAATATGAAATGGCCCTGATGCTGTCGATGGGAGCCACCCGAACGCAACTGTTCGGGATGTTGCTGCTCGAAGGGCTGGCCTTAGCCCTGATTGGCTTTGTACTGGGTCTGCTGTTCAGCCGATTGGCGTTATGGAGTCTGTCGGCAAATGTATCAGAGCAGTACCATTACAACCTCGCGTCGTTTGGTATTCTGCCCGAAGAATGGGTGGTGTTGGGCGTTGCCGTGTTGGTCGGAATTTTAGCCGCTGCACTGCCCGCATTGGGCGTTTACCGCATGAATATCTCGCAAACGCTGGCCGAGGAATAGTGGCAAATCAGAGTGTAAGCCCAAACTTGACACCCGCGCTGATGCTCGGTGATGTATGACTATACTGCCTGATTGATCCGCTACTGTAAAATTCTGTGACGGCTAACCTGCGGATACCACCCCCGACGTAGCAATCCAGAACGAAGTTTTTTTGCCTGTTTAAGACAAATTGATAGCCAACTTTGGCATGAGCTGCCTGAGTCACCCGATCCTCTCCGGGAAAGGTAAAGGCTTTATACATACCTTCTAAAGCAACGTACTGACCCGACACAGTGGCGTTGACCCGTTTACGTTGTGTATCTTGGTGGGCTAAGGGCGTGTACGTTTTCCGCGCCCATCGGTCGCGGAAGTAGTATCTGACTTCGGTTCTGAACCGCCACACACGCCAGGTATTGAGCCGATTGCCTGCGAGAATGTTAGGGTTGGCAATTTCCCGTCGTCCGCCAAACAGCATACCATCCCAGCCGTATCCAACCTCCTGCTGAATACTCAGTTGCCGGTAAACCGGAATTTCCAGCGCGAACTGCCAGGTAGGCGTTAAGTCATATAAGCTCAACAGCGCGAATTTGATGACGGGCCGCAACGAAACCGTGTCAAATGCCATATTGGTTTTAGCAGGAAGCGGCCCGGAAACGTCGTACTGAGCCGATGAAAGCCGGGCCATCAACAGGCAAATGCCAACAAGCACGATACGTTTCATAGTCAGGGGCGTTATGTTTTCTAACGCTCAAAACAACGCTCTGACATCTAATGCCAGTTCGGGCAGCACCGCCGACCGAATCAGGAACGTTTCAGGATTTTTGCTGCCCTGCGCTGAGGCTAACCCCGTCAGCACGTACCGCCCGGATTCATTCAGGGCGTGAACTTCGATGGATTGCGTTTCCCATTCGGCAATCCAGTATTCAGGAATACCGAAGCGTTCGTAGATATCGCGTTTCTGGTAGCGGTCGCGCCGAACCGACGACGGAGACACAATTTCTACCGCCAAATCAGGCACACCCATAATACTATCGTTGGTAATGAGGTGCTGTTTAGCTGCCGATACAAACACGAGGTCAGGCTGTGGGGCGTTGTACTCGTTCAAAAAAACATCAATGGGTGAATAGAAAATTTTTCCGCCAATTTGTTTCTCCTGAATAAATGCCCGGAGAAATGTGTAGAGATTTCCCGACAATTCCTGATGAAAAGGCGAAGGCGCAGATTTTTGCATAAGTTCTCCGTCTAAGAGTTCGTAGTGAAAGGGGTCATTGTCGTCAAATTCCAGTTCACGGAACTGCTGATAGGTCAGTTGGTCAAGGGCAATTGCTTCCATACTCTGTTGCTTCCCGATGGTTAGGGACTAAGATACAAAAAAATAAGCCCGGCCAGAATTGGCCGGGCTTTGGTATTTCACAGACAATCGTACCGTGATAGTTATTACACGTTTTCGGTCGTGAGTTTTGCGCCGAGATATTCGCGGTTCATGCGGGCGATGTGGTCAAGGGAGATTGATTTGGGGCATTCAACCGAACAGGCACCCGTGAACGAACACGCGCCGAAGCCTTCTAAATCCATCTGCGCCACCATCCGCTCGGCCCGCATTTTATGCTCGGCGTGGCCCTGCGGCAGCACCGCGAGGTGAGACACCTTAGCCGATACGAACAGCATGGCCGACGCATTTTTACAGGCCGCTACGCACGCCCCGCACCCGATGCACTGGGCCGCGTCCATGGCTTCGTCAGAGATCTCTCGCGGTACCGGAATCTCGTTGGCATCCGGGGCCGAACCCGTATTGACCGACACGTAGCCCCCGGACTGAATCACCCGGTCAAACGCCGAACGGTCAACCATCAGGTCTTTGATAACGGGGAAGGCTTTGGCCCGCCAGGGTTCCACCACAATCGTATCGCCATCGGCAAACGAGCGCATATGCAACTGACAGGTGGTGGCTCCGGTTTGGGGGCCGTGCGCCCGGCCATTGATATACATCGAACACGACCCGCAGATACCCTCGCGGCAATCATGGTCAAACACAATGCTTTCTTCGCCTTTGTGAGACAGTTCGCCGTTCAGCACGTCAAACATTTCCAAAAATGACATATCGGGCGAGATATTGTCAACGGTATAAGGCACCAATTTTCCCGGCGTTTTGCTGTTTTTCTGCCGCCAGACTTTCAGGTTGATTTTCATTTTGAGTGGTTAGTCGTCAGTGGTCAGTGGTTAGTTGCTTCGCTGATTCTGCTTGCCACTGACCACTAATCACTAACCACCTACTTATAGCTCCGTTGCGTGAGTTTGACGTTCTCGAACACGAGTTCTTCTTTGTTCAGGATTTCGGGCTGGTTTTCACCGGCATATTCCCAGGCGGCCACGTAGGCAAAGTTGGCATCATCGCGTTTGGCTTCACCTTCTTCGGTCTGGTACTCCTCGCGGAAGTGACCACCGCACGATTCATCGCGGTTCAGCGCGTCGTCAATCATCAACTCGCCGAGTTCGATGAAGTCAGCCACGCGGCCCGCCATTTCGAGCGATTGATTCACCTCGTCACCATCACCCAAAACGCGGACATTTTTCCAGAAGTCGGCTTTCAACTCCTGCACCATCTTCTTGGCTTTGGTCAGACCCTCGGCAGTACGCGACATGCCGCAGTAGTCCCAGATAATCAGACCCAGGGCGCGGTGGTATTCATCAACGGGCTTGGTGCCTTTGATATTCAGCAGTTTCTGCGTCATGTCCGTTACGCGCTGCTCGGCTTCTTTGAAAGCGGGCGCATCAACAGGCAGTTTATCATTTTGCCCAATCGTGGCTAAATAATCACCAACGGTGTACGGAATCACGAAATAACCGTCGGCCAGCCCCTGCATCAGGGCCGAAGCACCGAGCCGGTTCGCGCCGTGATCCGAGAAGTTAGCCTCGCCCAGGGCGTACAAACCGGGAATGGTGGTCATCAGGTTATAATCAACCCACAGTCCGCCCATCGTGTAATGAACCGCCGGATAAATCATCATCGGCGTTTTGTATGGGTTATCATCCACGATTTTCTCGTACATCTCAAACAGGTTGCCATACTTGGCCTCAATCGTTTTCTGCCCGTCGCGTTTGATGGCATCGGCAAAATCGAGATACACCGCCAGGCCCGTTTTGCTCACGCCCCGGCCCTCATCGCAAACGTATTTGGCGTTGCGCGAAGCTACGTCGCGCGGCACGAGGTTTCCGAACGACGGATACCGGCGTTCCAGAAAATAGTCGCGCTCTTCTTCTTTGAGGTCGGTTGGTTTGAGTTCACCCTTGCGGATTTTCTGGGCCAGTTCCTGGGTTTTTGGCACCCACACGCGCCCGTCGTTCCGCAGTGATTCTGACATCAGCGTCAGTTTCGACTGATAATCGCCTTTGACAGGGATACACGTCGGGTGAATCTGCGTGTAGCAGGGGTTTGCAAACAACGCGCCGTGCTTGTGCGCCCGCCAGGCCGCCGTCACGTTCGAGTTCATGGCGTTGGTCGAGAGGTAGAACACGTTGCCGTATCCGCCCGTGCAGAGCAGCACGGCATGGCCCGAATGAGATTCGATTTTGCCCGTCAGCAGATTACGGGTCACGATGCCGCGTGTTTTGCCGCCCTCCACCACAAGGTCAAGCATTTCACTGCGCGTAAACAATTTTACTTTGCCATTGGCAACCTGCCGACTCAGGGCCGAATACGCACCGAGGAGCAGTTGCTGCCCGGTTTGGCCCCGTGCGTAGAACGTCCGGGACACCTGCGCCCCACCGAATGAGCGGTTGGCGAGCAGACCGCCGTACTCCCGCGCAAACGGAACGCCCTGCGCCACGCACTGATCAATGATGCTCACGCTAACCTCGGCCAGCCGGTGTACGTTGGCTTCGCGCGAGCGGTAGTCCCCGCCTTTAATAGTGTCATAAAACAGCCGGAACACACTGTCGCCGTCGTTCTGGTAGTTTTTAGCCGCATTGATACCGCCCTGCGCGGCTATCGAGTGCGCCCGGCGCGGGCTGTCGTGAAAGGTGAAAACCTTCACGTTATAGCCTAATTCGGCCAGCGACGCAGCCGCTGACGCACCGGCTAAGCCCGTTCCAACGACGATGATGTCGTACTTCCGTTTGTTGGCCGGGTTTACCAGTTTGAGACCGAACTTGTGCCGTGACCACTTTTCGGCCAGGGGGCCTTCGGGAGTTTTTGATACTAATTGCATAACAGCGATTGTTTGATGTTTGTGGTTTGCGGTTCGTAGTTGACGGCTCCAGGTAATAATTCGCGCCGACCAACTACGAACCACAAACCAAGAACCACTTTACAAATAACCATTTCCTTTCAGGTACATATAGATCGGCATAATGGCAAACAGGGCCGGAATCAACATACCAAAACCATACACGCCAACCGCCTTGATGAGGGGTGTGTATTTCTTGTGGCGGATGCCCAGCGTCTGAAAACCGCTCTGAAAGCCATGCACAAGGTGATAACCAACGGCCACCATCGAGATTACATAGCCGATCACGTACCAGATACTTTTGAATGCTTCGGCTACTTCGGTGTATAAATCTTTTACTTCGCCGTTGCCATAATCAATTGATTTTAAGGCTCCAAAGTGGGTTTCATACCAAAAATGCCGCATATGTACGATAATGAATACCAGCATAACCGTACCTAAGATACCCATATTCCGCGATGACCAGGGGCTGTTGGCTTCCGGTTTGCTGTAGGCATACTTTACCGGGCGCGAAGCCTGATTCTGACGGGTGAGAATCAGGGCCATCATTGCGTGAAGCAGGATTGACCCGTATAGCAGGTAGGCAATCGTCGAAATAAGCGGATTGTGGGTCATGAAATGAGAGTACTCATTAAAAGCCCGCCCGCCATCATTGGCAAACAATTGCAGGTTGCCACCCACGTGAACAATAAGAAATGAGCAGAGAAATAAACCCGTCAATGACATGACGACCTTACGACCGAGCGAACTGGAAAGCGTTTGTGTTACCCAAGACATCGTGATTATTATACCCGGTTGGTTATACTAATTAAACAAAGTGCCGCCGAAATAGTGCCTTCGCCGACGCGCCAAAACTAACGCCCAAACCCCGCCTAAACAACTTTGACAGCGGTAAACCGGCAACTGACCCGCTTATTTTTAAGGGGTATAAACTAAGCGACGACATGGTTTGCAAACGACCTGTTTCAGAATTTTGTTTACTCTTTGTCTGCTCAAATCAGACCCCACTATAATGCCCGCAATCATCTTTTTCGACGGAGTCTGTACCCTTTGCGATTTTGCCGTGACGTTTGTGATTGACCATGACCCGGCCCGGCGGTTTCGGTTTGCGGCCCTGCAATCGGCAGCGGGGCAGCAGTTGCTGGCCGACCACCCCGAACTACTGCGTCAGGATACGATAATTCTACTCGAAGCCGGGCAGGTCTACACCCGCTCTGAAGCCGCCCTCCGCATTGCCCGACACCTGCGCGGCTGGCAGTGGGCGTGGGCGTTTCGCGTTATTCCACACGTGCTACGCGATGGGGTTTACAAATTCATCGCCCGCAATCGGTACCGCTGGTTTGGCAAACGCGATAGCTGCCGGATTCCTACGCCGGAGTTACGAAGTTTGTTTTTGGCGTAAGTTTGCCCGTATGAACGCATACATTTTTCCCGGTCAGGGTTCGCAATTCAGCGGCATGGGCCGCGCCCTTTACAACGAATCATCAACCGCCCGTGACAGCTTCGAACACGCAAACGACACCCTCGGCTTCCGGCTGACCGATGTTATGTTTACCGGCACCGACGATGCACTGAAACAAACCGCCGTGACACAACCGGCCATTTTTCTGCACTCGGTCGTGCTGGCAATGACCACCGACGGTTTCAGCCCCGACATGGTTGGCGGTCATTCGTTAGGCGAGTTCTCGGCGTTGGTAGCGGCTGGTGCGCTGTCGTTTGCCGATGGTCTGACGCTGGTCTCAAAACGGGCCGCAGCCATGCAACGCGCCTGCGAGTTAGTACCGTCAACAATGGCGGCAGTGCTGGCCCTGCCCGACGAGGTGATTGAGCAAATCTGCGCCGAAGTGATGACCCAAACCGGCGAGGTAGTTGTGCCAGCCAATTTTAACTGCCCCGGTCAGGTCGTTATTTCGGGTTCGCTGGAAGGCATCCGGCTGGCGGGTGATAAACTAAAAGAAGCCGGGGCGAAGCGCGTGCTGGTGTTGCCGGTGGGCGGAGCGTTTCACTCGCCCCTGATGGAACCGGCCCGCGAAGAACTGGCCCGCGCCATCGAAGCCACGTCATTCGGCCAACCCCGTTGCCCGATTTATCAGAACGTAACGGCCTTAGCCTCAACCGATGTTGCTACAATCAAAGCCAATCTGATTGCTCAACTGACGGCCCCCGTTCGGTGGACACAATCGGTACAGGCAATGGTTTCTAATGGAGCCACAACCTTTGCCGAATGTGGACCGGGAAAGGTGTTACAGGGTTTGGTGCGGAAAATTGCGCCTGACGTTGAGGTAGTTGGATTGTAGAGACGCGTTATATTGCGCTTTGCGGGTGCATGAAGACGCAAAATATTACGTCTTGGCTTGCGTCAAATTATTGAATCAGCTACCTTTGCACCCACAAAAAAACGATCCCTGATCGTATAGGGGTAGTACAGCAGATTTTGGTTCTGTTAGCGGAGGTTCGATTCCTTCTCGGGGAACTAAAGAACCAGACTTTCATGAGGTCTGGTTCTTTTTTTATTTATAAATTTGAGCGGAATAAATCTCAACGAGTAAAAATTCCGTACACCAACGAATCAGTGGCAGCTAATTGATGTATATACAATAAAATGTATGCTTTCTTTGTGGTGTGTGCGCCATGGATTACATTTGTCCCTCCGCAAGTAACATATCGCTCCGATCTACGTCATAGGTAAACAGATTCATTCACTTTCTGTTAGACACTAAACAATCACCTACTTAAACAATGGTTTGACTAATACAAATGGAAAAAGTTCGTAGAAATCGGGCGATGACTACCCAACGAATTGTTGCCGCGTTTGAGGAAGTAATTGCCGAACGGGGCATAGAAGGCGTAGGTATTAATCGGATTGCCGAAAAGGCCGGCGTTAGTAAAGTGCTTATATACCGATACTTCGGTGGTATCGAGGGGCTGGTAACGTACTATATCAAGATGGGGAAAATGTTTCCCACGTTCGATAGCCGAATGATTGCGCAAATTCAACCAACTCAGTCATCAGATATGGGCCGCGTGTGGTCGAGGCAGGTGGTGCAGATGTTTAGAGGGTTTCGGGCCTCAAAAGCCGGGCGGGAAATCCTGAAAGCCACCGTCATCAATAACGACGAATTAGCCAGTGTAGCCAGCAAAGCCCAGGACGAAGAGTTAAGTCGACTGGTGGCGGAGTTGTCGTTTACCGAAGGCGCAGATAATCAGGACATTGCCGCCGTAATCCTGAGCGCGATGACGCACCTGACCCTGCTGGCTCAAAGCAACCGCAGCATGATTGGCCTTGACCTGCGCGACGATGACAATTGGAAACGCATAGAACAGGCCGTGAAAGCAATCTACGCAGGTCTGAATCAATTAGCCGTTCAGTCAGAAACGGTTCGCTTTGACCTCCGTCCCAGCACGGCTCCCGTTGGGCAATGGTAAGCAGTTATCGGTGGGTAGCCTCCCCACCGATAACCAGTCACAACACACGCATCACTGCACTTGCATTGTTTTCTGCTGTGTTCCTACTCCTTTAATAGTCAGCGACTTCCATTTCTTTGGCAGTTTGCTTTTTTGCTGAATAACGCCCGCGTCGGTAATGTCTAAGCCGCCAAATCCGTTCAGCACGGCCTGTAACATTCCGCCCGCGCCGGTGGCAAAGTACGGGTTGGTTCCTCCGGCGGTCTCGGCCATCACGCCAAACGGTGGTACTTCGTTGGGCTTGTAGCTCTTCACAAACCACTCGTAGCCTTTCTCCACTTCGCCCAGCCGGGTGTGCAAAATGCTCAACACCGACCATCCCATGGCCGGGCCTTCGGGCGAGTAACGTGGCTCATAATAGGCCAAGTCTTTGCGGATACTGGCTTCGTCGGCCACAATCGTGAGCGGATAGGCCAGCAAATTCGCCTCGGCCTGTTTGATTGTCACACCGTCATACGTGCGGTTTTCTTTGGTGGCTCCGTCGGCAAATTTCAGAATCGGGATGTTGGCGGCTGTGGTGGCCCAGGCCGGGTTTGGCGCAATGCCCAATTCCTGCGCGGCCTGCGTGGCAAATCCCAGCGACGTTTTTGCCATGCCGTTGGTAAAGGCGTTGTCATCAATGTTTTCCTGCCATTCGTTGGCACCAATCACGTTGTTGATGTGCAACTTGCCATCGGTGCCTTTTTCGACGCGGCTCGTCCAGAAATCGGCCACTTCTTTCAGCATCGGATAGCCCCGTGTGCGGAGCCATTCTTTGTCTTTCGTAACCTGATAGTATTTCCAGAACGCCCAGCCCACACAGCCTGTGATGTGGTGCTGAAACGGCCCGGTTAAGGCCCAGACTGGTGTGGCTTCCTGCCCGTCTGCGTCCGATTCCCACGGAAACATGACCCCGGCATAGCCATGGCTGAAGGCATTCTGTTTTGCCATTTTCATCCGCTCAAAGCGATATTCGAGCAATGATCTGGCAATTTCTGGTTTAAGCGTCAACAACGGAGGGTACATCCAGAGTTCGGTATCCCAAAAAACGTGGCCGTTGTAGCCCAACCCCGACAGGCCCATCGGCGACAGGCTGTACGACTGACCCTCCCGCGCAAACGAATACAAGTGATACAACGCCGACCGCACGGCCCGTTGCGCATCGGCATCACCGTCAATGATAATGTCTGATTGCCAGAGCTTTGCCCATTCTAAATTATGCCGCACTAAGAGCCGTTCGGTACGTTCGAGGGCAGCGAAAATGGTCAAACGTTCGGCTTCGTTGTGCGGGTCGGCGGTGTGGGCCGACGAGATTACCGAGCCGACGATAGCAAATTTATAGGTCTGCCCGGCTTTAAGTTGCTTTTTGAACTTGGCGAGGTGCATATTGTAATCCCAGTCTTCGTGGATAACGTCGGGTTCCTGCCCGTGCGGTTCCTCAAAAATAAAGCTGTTCGAGGCCGCCACCGTGAGTTTTCCCGACGGGCTTTTTGCCACCGAAGTCAGTAACCGAATCGTGACGTGCGAACGGTCAATTTCGGAATAAAAATTCTTGACTTCTTTGAGATTTTCCGGCGTTTCGATCACGCTCATCGGCATGATTTCGCAGTCTTTTTTGGCCGTGATTTCTACCTGCGTCAGGGCCGAAAACGGCAGATGCCGCAACGCCATCACGGTTTGTTTCACGGTCAGTTTGTCCTGATAATCAAACGTCGTTGCCAGACTCGCGCCCTTCATATCGAGGGTTTGGCGGTAGTTGGTAATGTCTTTCGGGCCAAGCCTTCGCCCGTCCACGTCGAGGTTCATGTTGGCAAAGTTGAACACTTTCAGGATGTTCGAGACGCGGCCCCGCCCATAGGTATCGAACGCACCGTTTAGCACCACGTCTTTGACCTTCATCGGCTCCGGCGACGACACGAGGCCGATCATGCCGTTAGCAACGGTGATGCCGTAATAATTAGCCGGGTTAATGTTTTTCCCGACAATCTGCCACTCGTTATCAGTCGGTTGGGCCAGAGCGGGCAGCAGTGCGCTACCCATCAGGAAACCCCACAAGAGCCTTGTTCTCATTGGTTTTGTTGCAGTGATTAAGGAATCGTTGAAATAAACCCCAAAATAAGGCTAAAAGATTGGTTCACGCAGAGACGCGAAGCCACAAAGTTTTCTTGGTTCCATCTACTTTAAAAAACTTTGTGGCTTCGCGTCTCTGCGTGAACCCGCTTTTGTGTTACATCTCCTGAAATTTGCGCTTGTAGAACGCATAAAAAATCAGCGGGAAAACCAGCAGCGTCAGCAGCGTGGCCGTAATCAGGCCACCGATGACCACGATAGCCAATGGTTTGGCTGTTTCGGAGCCGATGCCGGTTGAGATGGCCGCCGGAATCAGGCCGATAGCCGCCATCATCGCGGTCATCACCACAGGCCGCACCCGCGAGAGTACGCCCTGCGAAATGGCTTCATTCAACGGAATTCTGTTGTGCAGATTTTTCTTGAAAACGGTGATCAAAATCACCCCATTCTGGATGCAAACGCCAAACAAAGCGATGAAACCGATACCCGCCGAGATGCTGAAATTGACGTGCGTGAGCAGCAAAGCCGCAATGCCGCCGATGATGGCAAACGGCACGTTGAACAGCACCAGCCCGGCATCTTTGACGTTGCCAAACAGCACGAACAGAATAAAGAAAATCGCCAGCAGACTGATCGGAACCACCTGCCCCAGCCGCGCCGTGGCCCGCTGCTGATTCTCGAAATCACCGGCCCATTTCACCGTGTAACCCGTTGGAATTTTGACGTTAGCGGCTACTTTTTGCTGGGCTTCGGCCACGGCACTGCCCATATCCCGCCCGCGCACCGAGAATTTTACGGCTCCATAGCGCACATTTCCTTCACGGTAAATCAACACCGGGCCGGTTTGGGTATAAACGTTGGCAATCTGTTTTACCGGAACCAAACTGCCGTTTTGGGTCGGCACCATGAGGTTGGCAATCGCGGCTTCGTCGGTGCGGAAGGGCTTGTCGTAGCGGATACGAAGGTCAAATTTGCGCTCACCTTCGTAGATTTCCGTAGCCGCTTTGCCACCAATCGCCATCTCGATTACGGCTTCGGCGTTGGCTTTATCCACGCCATAGAGGGCTAATTTCTGCTCGTCTAACTCGATTCGCATTTCGGGCTGACCGAGGTTGCGAATCACGCCGAGGTCTTCGATACCCTGCACGCTGGCTAACTGCTTGTTGATTTCGCCCGCTTTTTCCTCTAAAACGGCCAAATCCTGCCCATAAATTTTTACGGCAATGGAGCCTTTCACGCCCGACACGGCTTCCTCGACGTTGTCTGTGATCGGTTGCGAGAAACCGAAGTTGATACCGGGAAAAACGGCCAATTTTTTCTGCATCTGCCCAATCAGTTCTTCTTTCGAGAGGGAGCGTCCGTTTTTGCGCTCCGGCCAGTCTTCTTTGGGGTAAATATCCACCAAGAACTCGATGTTGTAAAAGCCCGTCGGGTCGGTGCCGTCGTTGGGTCGGCCCGTTTGCGAAATCACGGCGTGGACTTCGGGGAACTCCTCAAAAATCCGGCGCATCTGCGTGGTCTGCCGCACCGATTCGGGCAGTGAAATACTCATCGGCATCGTCGCCCGAACGTAAATCGAGCCTTCGTTGAGTTCGGGCAGAAACTCGGTTCCTAACAGCCGAAACCCCGAAAGTCCCACGCCCACCACCACCGCTGCCACCAACAAACTAAGCCGTTTGTGGGCAAAGGTGAAGCCGAAGCCACCCATCGCCGTTTTGGTGATGGCGTTCACGAAGAAGTTATTTTTCTCCCGGACGTTCTTTTTCAGCAGGATACTCGCCAGCACCGGAACCAGCGTCAGCGTGAAAAACAAGGCCCCAAGCAACGCGAAACCCAGCGTCCAGGCCAACGGCGAAAACATCTTGCCCTCTACTTTCTGGAAGGCAAAAATTGGCACTAAACACGTGATAATGATGAGCTTAGAAAAGAAGATAGCCTTGCCCATCTCGGTTCCGGTCTTGCGAATCAGCCCTGCTTTTGCCAGTTTGTTGTATTTCACCATGCCAACTTTATGAGACAGTTCATCGAGCGTGACGAAGATTCCTTCGACCATTACCACCGCGCCATCCACGATGATTCCGAAGTCAATGGCACCCATCGAAAGCAAATTGGCCGACATTCCGCGCAGCCGCAGACAGATAAACGCAAACAACAACGCCAGCGGAATCACGATAGAGACGGTGAGCGTGGTGCGCCAGTCGGCCATGAACAAAAACACGATGACGGTCACGAAAAGAATCCCTTCGAGGAGGTTATGAATCACGGTGTGGGTCGAGAAGTTAATCAGCGTTTCGCGGTTGTAGAACGTATTGATTTTCACGTCGGAGGGCAAAACGGTCGTGTTCAGTTCCTCAATTTTGGCCTTCACTCGGGCAATTACCTCGGTTGGGTTTTCGGCTTTCCGCATAATCACTACGCCCTCCACCACGTCGTTTTCTTTGTCGCGCCCGGCCTGCCCCAATCGCGGCAGGGCCGATTCTGACACCTGAGCCACGTTTCTAACCATGATGGGCGTACCGTTCACGTTTTTGATAACGATGTTCTGAATGTCCCGTTGGTTTTTGAGCAGTCCGATTCCCCGCACGACATACGCCTGCGCCGATTTTTCGATGACATCGCCCCCAACGTTGACGTTGGCGTTTGACACGGCCTGATACAATTGCAATGGTGTGATGTTGTAGTCCATGAGTTGGCGCGGGTCCACCGAAATCTCGTAGGTTTTGGCCTCTCCGCCATAACTCACTACGTCGGCCACGCCCGGAACACTCTTAAACTGCCGGTCAATCACCCAATCCTGCAACGTTTTAAGTTCGCGCACGGTGCGGGTCGGCGATTGCAATGTGTAGCGCAAAATCTCGCCCGTTGGCCCATACGGTGGCTGAATATCAGGCTTCACGCCTTCGGGCAGGTCCACGTTACCGAGCAGGTTATTGACCTGTTGGCGGGCAAAGGCATCGTCGGCCCCGTCGTCGAACAGCACGTTAATCACCGACAGGCCGAACAGCGTTGACGACCGGACATCGGTTTTTTTCTGCACCGAGTTCAGCCCGATTTCAATGGGGATACTGACGAATTTTTCGACTTCTTCGGCTGACCGGCCCGGCCACTGCGTGATAATGGTGATGCGGGTGTTGGTAACGTCGGGGAAGGCTTCGATGGGCGTGTTCTGATAGCTGATATACCCCGCAACGGCGATTAGGGCGGTCAGAAAGAACACGAAAAACTTGTTCTTCAGCGAGAAGGACAGGATACTGGCTATGAATTTGTTCATTTAATTACTCAGCGCGTTATAAACCAACAATTGATTTTTGGTAACTATTCGGTCTCCGGCGGCTAATCCGCCATCCACATAAGCCGTTTGGCCGATGGTTTTGAAGAGGGTTACTTCGCGCACGATGGGCAGGTTTTTGGCGTTCACGATCACCACAAAATTGCGGCTCTTATCGAACACCAATGCGTTGGCCGGAATCGCAATGCGCTGATCCCGACCAGGATAACTCACGCTGACGTTAGCGAACATCTCCGGTTTGAGTTTATAATCGGGGTTGAGCAGCGTTACCCGCACCTTCATCGTCTTGCTGTCGGGGTCAAGGGTGTTAAAGATTTTGTCGATCCGGCCCGTGTACATTTTGTCGGGATACGACAGGGTGGTGATGGTGGTCATGTCGCCTTCATGCACGTTCGAGACATCGGCTTCATAGACGTTTGCCATGACCCAAATCTGATCGAGGTTCGAGATGGTGAACAGGTTTTCGGGGTCGTCGGAGCGGAGTTCCATGCCGGGCGAAGCCGTTTTTTCGACGATGAAGCCGCTTACGGGAGCCTTCACGACGTAAATCGAGCCGCTGCCGCCCAGAATCTGCCGCCGTTCGCGGACCCGGTTTACTTCGCCTTTGGCGGCTACGAGTTGCTCGCGGGCGGCCACAAATTCGCGTTGCGAGGTCAGCCCGGCTTTGGTCATATCATCGGCCACCTGTAAGTTTTTTTCGGCAACGGCCAGGTCACCCCGCGCCGTAATGGCCTGTTGTTCCAGGTCGGCCATATCGCCGGAGCGGATAATTGCCAGCACCTGCCCTTTCTGGACGTAGTTACCGAGGTCGGTTTTGACTTGCTCTAAGTGACCGCCAACAAGGGGAAACACCTTTACCATTTTATCCTGATTAACCGTGATTTTACCCGTCAGGCTGAGTTCGTTTCTGACGAGGGCCATCCGCGCCGTGTCGAAGGTGGCGGCTGCCAGCAGGTTCACAGGTTTGGTTTGGTCACCTGGCTTTTCGCTGGTGGCTTCTGACGAACAACCCGCCAGCGCGAGAGCCAGCACAAAAAAGGCAAGCCAACGCGACGATTTTTTATGGAAACTATTCATTGGCTGATGCATTGATTCTGCTTTTTGTATTTGTTTTTTGTCATTTTATGAATGGGTTTTTACCCACCGCAAACACCAGTTCTTCAATGCTTTGCATCCGATTATTCTGGAGTTGGCGGTACTGAATCTGGCTGTTTTTGTAGGAATCGAGAAAGTCAAGAAACTCAACGATGCCAATATTTTGCTTCTTGTAATTATCAGTAACGCCCTGAATCAGCCGGGCAAAATCGGCGTTGAACCGCGTATCGAATGTGCGGTAGAGTTTATCGGTCTGCATGGCTTTGGCGTAGGCCCGCTGCACCTCGGCATCTACCTGAAGCCGGTACGCGCTGATGGCCTGTTGGCTGCTTTCGGTACGGATTTTGGCCGCCTGAATGTTGCCCTGATTGCGGTTGGCTATCGGAATCGGGATGCCCGCGCCAACGCCCACGTAATTCTGCCCGAAGGCTCCGTTCCGGTCAAAGGTGCCTTGCAGCGTTACGTCGGGCCGGGCGAGGGCGCGTTGCAGGGTCAGGTTTTGCTGCTCAAACCGGGCCTGATCGGTAAAGCCTTTGAGGTCAAACCGGTTCTCATCGGCCAGCAGATACAGGTCATTCACGTTGAGCGATGCCGGATTATACGTCGCTACCTCGTTCAGATTCACCACCGGCTTCACCAAAACTGCCGGGCTGAGGTTGAGCAGCACCCCCATTTCTGACTCGGCATCGGTCAGCCGGAGCAGCAGACTTTGTCGTTCTGAGGTCAGGTTAAACAGATACGCTTTGAGCCGGGCCAGGTCTTTCAATGGCACATTACCCTTGTCGAACTGTTGCTGGTAAAGATTGACGGTCTGTTGCAGGGTCGCAATTTCTTCGTCATACACGCCAACCGATTGCTGACTGTAATAAAGGTCATAAAACGTGTTGCGGAGTTGATACCGCAACGTTCGAATGAGGTCTTGAAAACGGTCGCGGGCGATTTCAGTATTGGTTCGGGCCAGGGCCAACTGCTTGTTTCGCTTACCAGCCAGTAAGATAAGCTGCTGAACCTGAACTACTTGCTCTGAATTACTCTGGCCGAATGGCAAAAATGCTTTCTTGCCCGCGTCGGTCGCTCCACTGGTATAACCCGTGCCGTTGCTATACGGCATGAGTTCGAGATAGACCGTTGGGTTGGGCCGGAGTTGGGCCTGAACTTGTTGCGCCTGCGACTCACTGATACCCAGTTGGGCAGTGAGCAGATTGATGTTTCGGGCCAGAAACTGATCTTCGGCCTGCGCCAGCGTCAGCCGAACCGAGTCAGTACCGGGCATAACAGGCGGCAGTGTAGTAGCGGGTGCGGTGGCCGACAGAGATTGGAGAGACGATGGCGTTTGTGCGTGTAGGTCTGTCAGCATAAATACCAACAACACAACGGGCAACCAACGCGAAACATAACGGGAAGTATAGGGCATTTTAATCTTGCACTTTTGTGGAACTGCACACAGATAATCATACAAAGTTAATTATTCCCGGCAAGCCGCAGATTAAGGCCAGATTAGAACCGAATTAAAGCGGGATTATAAACTTGGGAATGAATAACCGACTGCAATTTTCTGGTAACCCGGAATTCACAGGGACATCCGCAGTTATTACGTTAAACGGTAATTAATCTGTGGGGCTGATCGGAGTTTAAGACTGCTTTTAACGGCTATTTAACCGTAATATAAGGTGGTTTTAAAGTAGGCCACCGGGCTGTTCCGTTGCTTTGCGGCCGTATTACATTCTGACTCAGTTTATGATTCTTTCCCATTATTTACCACGATCACAGTACTTTCTTTTTGCTGCGTTTCTGTTTGTCGGGCTGTGGCTTTTTCCGGGGAGCGTTCAGGCCCAGACCGACACCCTCCGGCTCTCACTGCCCCAGGCCGAGCAGCAGTTTTTAGACCGAAACTTTCAACTGCTGGCCCAGAAATACCAAATTGGCATTACCGAAGCCGGCATCGTTCAGGCCGGGCTGCGGCCCAACCCGAACGTCTTTTTTCAGACGAATTTTTTCAATCCGCAAACGGGCCGGTTTTTTCAGTATGGCAAAAACACGGATGACGACATTGCCAATAGCCAGTTCAACAAAGGTGGCATGACAATTCAGGTGCAGCAGTTGATTTTGCTGGCTGGCAAACGCTCAAAACTCGTGGCATTGGCCGAGAGCAATCGGTCGCTGGCGCAGTTGGCCTTTCGGGATGTGCTGCGAAACCTGCGCTACCAACTCTATTCGACTTACGCCAATCTGTATTACGACGGGCAGGCGTTGCGGTTGTTTCAGGCCGAGCTCGCCCGGCAGTCGCGGCTGGTTAACTCCTACCGGATTGCGCTGCAAACGGGGGGCGTACCGGCTTACGAAGTAACGCGACTGGAAGTTGCCACCCGCGATTTGCAGGCCAACATTGCCAACTACCGCGCCCAGATTGCCGACGAGCAGGCCACCCTGCGGATTCTGCTCCAGCTAAGAAATAACGTAACCATTGCCCCAACCACGATTCCGACCAACACGCCCGCCCTGCCCCCCATTGCCACCGCTCTCGATTCGGCGCAGGCCAACCGCCCCGACGCGGCCCTAACCCAGGAACAGATTAACAATGCTCAGCGTAGCCTGACCCTCGAACGCGCCCGCCGAACGCCAGACCTGACCGCCGGGTTTATTTTTGACAAATACGGCAATGCCTTCAACAACTTCACGGGCTTGTATGGCTCAATGGATTTACCCGTTAGAAACCGCAACCAGGGAGCCATTAAAACGGCAGAGATTCAGGTACAAATTGCCACCGGAGCCGTGCAGAACCAGCAAACCATTATCCAGAGCGATGTGCTGAACGCCTACGACAAACTCACCGCCTACTATGACCAACTCAGCACCCGGCCCCCCGGTTACTTAGACCGGATTCAGAACATTTCTGACGAAGCTACCAAAGCATACAACGCCCGCGTGATTGGCTTGCTCGATTATTTAGACAAAATCAGAACTTACCAATCGGCCCAACTCAATCAAATTAACCTGCAAAACAACCTCTTTCAGAGCCAGCAGCAACTTAACTACGTAACCAACACGCGGTTTTTTTAATCACCATTGTTATGAAACACCTCCTTTCCGCAGTTGCCCTTGCGCTGCTTGTGGCGGCCTGCGGCCACAAAGATGAAACCGCCCAAAAACCACCCACCTCGGCGGCTGATTCAACGGCGAGTTACCTGACCGATTCGGTTCGGCGGCTTAATCCCGAAAACGAACTCACCCTCAACGGCGCACTGACTTTTGACCAGGATGAGGTTGTGCGGGTGTTTCCATTGGTCAGTGGTAATGTCGAAAAAACAACCGTTTCGCTCGGCACGTATGTCCAGAAAGGGCAGGATTTAGCCCTGATCCGGTCAGGCGATATTTCGGGATATGTGAATGATTACCAGGCTGATAAGTCAGACCTTGAGGTAGCCCAGCAGCAACTCAAAAATACCGAAGCGCAGTTTAAGTCGGGCTTTGCCTCGCAAACCGACCTGCTCACGGTGCGGAACAGCCTGAAAAAAGCGCAGGAAGAACTCGGTAAATCAACCAATATTCTGCGGGTCTATGGCGGCAGCAGTGCCAGCAGCGGCCAACCCTATTTCACCGTTAAGGCTCCCATCGCGGGCTACATCGTCGAAAAAAACGTGAACACCGGGCAAGACCTCCGCGCCGACAACGCCAGCCCGTTGTTCACCATCTCCAGCCTACAACAGATTTGGGTACTGGCAAATGTGTATGAGCAAGATATTCCGGCCATCAAAGTCGGCGAATTGGTTGATATTCAGGTATTAGCGTATCCCGATAAAACCTTTCGCGGCACCATCAGCAACGTCAGCAGTGTACTCGACGAACAAGCGCGGGTGCTGAAAGTAAGGATTGTGCTTACCAACAAAGGTGGTCTGCTGAAACCCGATATGTTTGCCACGATTCACGTTCATCTACCTGCTTCGGGGAGTTCGCCGATGCTGGCCGTGGCCCAGAAAGCCATCGTCTTCGACCGCGACCATTACTACGTGGTGGTGCAGACGGGCAAAGACAAATACGAAGTACGGGAGGTAAAAGTTGAGAAAAATACCACCCGCTACGCCTTCGTGGAGGGTAATCTGAAACCCGGCGAAACAGTAGTGACAGAAGGTAGTCTGCTGGTTTATAATGACTTAACGAACTAATGAACAAATTCATTCGCAGCCTGATCACCTTTGCCCTGACCAACCGATTCGCGGTGTTTTTCGGTATTACCCTGATTGTGGTGGGGGGCGTGGTCAGTTTTCTCAATACCCCCGTCGAGACGTTTCCCGACGTGACCAACACCAACGTCATCATCATCACGCAGTGGCCGGGGCGGTCTGCCGAAGAGGTAGAACGGTTCGTGACTATCCCGCTCGAAGTGGAGATGAACTCCGTGCCGCGCAAAGCCACCCTGCGGTCGGTATCGCTGTTCGGGCTATCGGTCGTGACGATGATTTTTGAGGATGGCGTGGATAATTTCACGGCTCAGACCAACGCGGCCAACCGCCTGGCGGCTGTGGATCTGCCCGATGGCGTGACCGCCGAAATTGAGCCGCCCTACGGCCCGACGGGTGAGATTTTTCGGTTTACGCTCGACAGCAAAACCAAAGACCAGACTGAACTCAAAACATTGCAGGACTGGGTGATTGAACGGCAGATAAAATCCGTGCCGGGCATTGCCGACGTGGTGAGTTTTGGCGGCAAGGTCAAAACCATTGAGGTTAACCTGAACCCGACACTGCTGGCAAACTACGGCTTCACGGCCATTGACGTGGACGATGCCATTCGGCAGAGCAACATCAACGTCGGGGGCGATGTCATCAAACAGGGTAATCAGTCGCTGGTGGTGCGGGGCATTGGCTTGCTCACCAAACCCGACGACGTGGCCGGGATTATTATTGACAACGTGAACGGCGTACCGATAAAAGTGCGCGACGTGGCGGTGGTCAAAGAAGGCTTCCAGCCCCGGCTGGGCATTGTGGGGCGCGGCACCAAAGACGACGTGGTGGAATGTATTGTGGTGATGCGGAAGGGCGAAAACCCCAACGAGGTAATCCCGGCATTGAAAGCTAAAATTGACGAACTCAATAACTCGATCTTGCCCAAAGACGTGAAAATAAACACGTTTTATGACCGCACCACGCTCAACAACTACACGCTGCATACGGTGGGCGAAAACGTGCTGACCGGCATCTTGCTCGTGACGCTGATTCTGCTGTTGTTTCTGGCTGACTGGCGCACCACGCTCACCGTTGCCATCGTCATTCCGCTGGCGTTGCTGTTTGCGTTCATCTGCCTGCGGGCGCGGGGCATGACGGCTAACCTGCTCAGTATCGGAGCTTTAGACTTCGGCATTATCATTGATGGAGCGGTGGTGATGGTAGAGGGTTTGTTTGTCATGCTGGCGATGCGGGCCGAACACCTCGGCATGACGGCGTTTAACGGACGGGCCAAGCTGAGCTGGATTGCCAGCACCGCTACCGAACTGGGCAAGTCCATTTTCACCTCTAAGATCATTATTATCACGGCCCTGCTGCCGATTTTCACGTTCCAGAAAGTAGAAGGTAAATTGTTTTCGCCGTTGGCCTGGACGATTGGCTTTGCGCTCACCGGGTCGTTGATTGTGAGCCTGACGCTGATACCATTACTGTGTTCGATCCTGCTGAAAAAGAACGTCCGCGAACGCCACAACCCGATTGTTGAGGGGCTGGAAAAAGGATACACCCCCGCCCTGGGCTGGGCCATTCGCAAGCCCCGTACTATCATCGGTATTGCGCTGGGGTCGCTGGTGTTTGCGCTGTACTTGTTTATGAATCACATTGGCTCGGAGTTTTTGCCGCAACTCAATGAAGGCTCGATCTACGTCCGGGCCAGTTTGCCGTACTCGGTTGCCTTAGACGAAAGCTATGCGTATACCCGCAAGTTCCGGGCCGTGTTTGACGAGTTCCCGGAAGTGCGCGGAGTGATTTCGCAAACCGGGCGACCCAACGACGGAACCGACCCGACGGGCTTTTTCAACAACGAGTTCTTTGTGGATTTGTACCCCAAAGAAGACTGGACACGCGACATCTCCAAGCAGGAACTCATCAGCCAGATGCAGGCCAAATTAGCCCGGTTTAAGGGCGTGGATTTTAACTTCTCACAGCCCATTTCCGATAACGTCGAAGAGGCCGTGTCGGGCGTGAAAGGCTCGATGGCAATTAAGATTATCGGTCAGGACCTGAACGTGCTCGACAAAGAAGCAACGGGTGTTTTCAACATCATGAAAACAATCCCCGGTGTAGAAGACCTCGGCGTGTTCCGCAACCTCGGCCAGCCGGAGTTCAGAATCCAGCTTGACCCGGCCAAACTCGCCCGCTACAACGTACCGACCGACGTGGCGCAGTCGGTAATCGAAACGGCCATCGGCGGCAAGACAGCCTCGCAGTTTTACGAAGGCGAACGCCGGTTTAACATCAAAGTACGCTACGACGAACGGTTCCGGTATTCGCCCGGACTGATTGAGAATTTATTGGTTCCGACCCGCTCCGGCTCAAAAATTCCGCTGAAAGAACTCGCCGACATCAGCACCAAATCTGGCCCGGCCTTTGTATACCGGGAGAACAACGCCCGGTTTATCGCGATTAAGTTTTCGGTGCGGGGCCGCGATTTAGGCAGTACCATTGCCGAAGCCCAGCGCAAAGTGGCCGATGCCATAAAACTCCCGGCGGGGTTTTCGATGCGGTGGGCGGGTGAGTTTGAGAACCAAACCCGCGCCGAGAAAACGCTAACGATTGTGGTGCCGATCAGCATCACGATTATTTTCCTGATTCTGCTTTTCACCTTCGGCTCGGCCATTGATGCCACGCTGATTATTTTGAATGTGCCGTTCGCGCTTATCGGCGGCATTCTGGCCCTCTGGATCACGGGCATCAACTTCAGCATTTCGGCGGGGGTGGGCTTTATCTGTCTGTTCGGGGTATCGGTGCAGGACGGGGTGATTTTGATAAACCGATTCAAAGAAAATCTGCACGAACGAATGCCGATTCTGGAAGCCATTCGGGAGGGGGCCAAAACGCGGGTGCGCCCGGTAGTGATGACGGCCACCATGGCCGCCTTAGGCCTGCTGCCTGCCGCACTGAGCAACGGTATTGGCTCAGAAACCCAAAAACCATTGGCAACGGTGATGATTGGCGGGCTGATGACCTGCACCGTGCTGTCGCTACTGATTTTACCCGTTGCCTACAACCTGATTCACGGCAGCCGGGCCAAAAAAGAGCAACAACGCAAGGATAAGATTAGCATGGTGTGATTGATTTATTTCTGGCCCACAAAGTCGTGATCAAACCCTGATGGCACCCACAGATCAACGATAAGGGGTAGAGTCTGAATTATTGCTGTTGCTGAGCAAAGCCTGCCGAAAAAGTTCGGCCATTTTAGCTTCCAGCACGTGTTTGTCAATAAGTTGGCGGCTATAATCAGCCACCAGCGTTGGCGACAAACTCCGGCTCAGGGCGTACTCAACTACCTGAGTATCTTTGCTGGCGCACAGCAATAGGCCAATACTGGGATTTTCGTGGGGCAGCCGATAATCACGGTCGAGGGCCTCAAGATAGAAATTTAGCTGGCCCAAATGCTCCGGCTTGAACTTGGTCACTTTCAGTTCTACGGCCACCAAGCACTGCAAGGCGCGGTGATACAGCAACAGATCAATATAAAAATCCTGATTGCCGACCTGAATACGGACATTCTCGCCCGCGACTGTAAACTGCCGCCCGGTTTCGAGCAGAAACTTGCTGACATTCCGAATCAATGCCTGTTGCAAATCGGCTTCGTTGTGGCGTTCTGGCAGGTCTAAAAACTCAAATACATAACTATCCCGAAAGACATCGGCCACGTTCTGGGGCAATTGCCGAACCATTTCGGGCAGTTGGGCCGTAGCCAGCATCGTGCGTTCAAACAAACCACTGTCAATCTGGCGTTCAAGTTCACGGACAGAGTACCGCTCTTTTACCGTCTGTAAGATGTAAAACTGCTTTTCCTCCATACTTTTCGTCTGACTCAGGATGTGCAGATGGGCCGACCACGTAATTTGTCTCAACACTGTTGAGAGTTTTTCGGGGGCATTGGTATATGTTTCGTAGAACTGCTTCATCCGCCACAAGTTCTTGTCTGAGAACCCACTAACATTGGGTTGCTGCCGCCGGATATAAGCGGCCAGTTCTTTTACAACGCCTTGCCCCCATTCGCTGCTGGCGACTTTACGGCTGATATACGCCCCAATGTTCCAATACAGATCAATAAGTTCGGCATTGACGCGCTGCACGGCCCGGCCACGCGCCTGCTGAATCAGAGTAACAACTTCGGCAAACTGGCTTTCGCTATTCATCATTTCCCTTCTCTCTTTTTTCTCAAAACCCGCCCCGGTCATAAAAACTGCGTCGGCGGCTGAGTTTCAACTCCTGCAATAACGCCGACCGCACCCGCAAATCGAACGAGTAGTTACTGGCGCGTTGGGCAGTGCCGGCAAACGGAGTCCAGTTGAAAGCCATATCCCAGCAGTGCAGGTCGCGGGTGATGCCCACGTTGGTCAGCGACGGGCGTTTGGCCTGAATGTCGTAGCCGGTCTGGATCGTGAACTTCCATTTGGGGGTCAGGCTGAAATCGCCGGTGAGTTGCAGGGTCTGAATCACGCTGCTCAGTTGGGGCGTGTAGTTGTTGATGCCTAACGAGTAGTTGATGTTGACCGACCAGGGAATGGTAAAATCAACGTACATATCGGGGTTGTTATTAACGGCGTTGATGGTGGCATCCGACACCCCAGCCGCCTTTTTTGCCCGGTCGGCCCCTTTTGGTGCAATTCGGCCACTAAGAAAGAACGTCGCCGACTGCAACCGCGCCAGTCCCTGCCCCTGCGTAACGGCGTATTTCGGAATACGGATGTAGTTGGCTTCGGTGGCCGACGTTGGCACGTTCACCTGAGCGTAGGGATCGAAGGTGGACGAGAAGTTAAGACTGATGTTTTTGAGAATCTGCGTGGTCGCGTTTACGCTGATCGTCGAGAGTTTAAACCCGTCGAGTGCCAGCAGGTTGTAGTTGCCATTGATGCTGATGTTATCGAAAATCGAGATTTTCTTGAAGTCGTTACCCGCTGAATCGCCCCGGCTGCGGACTTTCATTTCTAACTGATTCACGATGCCGAACGAGATATTGGCCTGTGCGCCGGGTGCGCTGCTGCTGCCGCCTAACCCCCTGAACCGCGACACCCTCCGCCGGGATTCGGGCAGGTTCAGTTCGTCGGGCAGTTGCTGAAACAACCCAAAGGCCGGGTTCGAGAAATCCGGCACGTAGCCGAACGACACGTTGGGCGCAAACGTGTGGCGGATGGCTTTCAGGCGGTCGCCTTTGAAAAAGAACGTGCCGTAGAGCCGGGTGTTCATGCTGGCATTCACCGAAAAGTTATAATTCGTAAACAAGCCTTTCAGCGTATCCACCCGCACGGCTTTTTCAGACGCAATGTATTTGTAGTCTAACTTTCGGGTGTTCAGCTCGCCCGAAATCGAGAAGCCGGGCGTGAGGTTGATATACCGCAGCAGTTTGAAGTTGGGCAGCGAAATCGGGATGCTGTATCGCCCGGTGGTGGTAGCGTTGCGGATAATGGTGGGCAGATTAGCAACGTTAAACATCACTAAGCCGAGGGTTGCTGTTGGCAAAACACCCGTTCGGGGATCAATCAGGCCATTCCGAACGCTGTCGGCACGGGCGAGACTGTCTTTAACGCTCGTGGTGCGGTTGATGACGGTGAGCTTCCGGCCCTCCGCAATTACCCGAAAACCTAAACCAGTGGTGTCTATACGGTTGGTTCTGAGCGAGTTGCTGATCTGCGCCGAACCGCTGAAATCAAGCCCAACCCGGAAACTCTCGTACCACCGACCCGTGCCACCGCGCAGGGCGAAGGGTGCAATCTGATTCACGCCGAAGTTAAAATCGGTCGAAATATCGGTTTTACCCCCCGTTCGTTTGGCCGTTCCCGGCACGGCCTGCCCAAATTGCTGATTAACCCGGAAATTGGCCCCGGCCCGCACAAACTGCCCGAACGTGCGGCTATACTGCACCGACGACCCGGCCACGTTGGAGATGTATGACCCCGGATTGTAGGAGTTAGCAATGTTGTAGCTGTTACTACTGATGTTGACATTGGCCGAAAACTGACTCCGTTTGCCGAGGTTTTGGGGCGAGTGTCCCCAGATAATCGAGAAATCATTGCGGGGCGTTTGCGTCGTATCCACGCGGTCGCCGGAGCGGTTGCGGTTGAAGCGCAGTTGTACATTCCCGCCAAATTTATATTTTTTGCTATACACCGACGACGCGCCTAACCCCCAACTCCCCCGCGAATAAATTTGCCCGGTAAACTGCATACCGAGGTTTTCGTTCACGGCCCAGTAGTAGCCACCGTCGCGCAGGTAGTAGCCGCGCCCGTTGGGTTCTTCGCCGTATTGCGGCACCAACACGCCCGACACGCCAATGTCTTTCTTTTTGGGGAACGGAAAAAAGCCAAACGGCAACCCAATCGGCAACGGTATCTGATTGATGACGAGGTTAAACGGCCCGGCAATCACCTGTTTGTTGTGGATAACCTTGAGCTTGCTGGCATTGATGTGGAAGTGGGGCGTGGCTAAATTACAGGTCGTGTAGATTGCCTTACGGATGTACAGATTATCGTCGGCATCTTTTTTCACGTTCGTACCGCGAATATTGCCCTCGCCCTGCTGGGTAACTACGCCCTGAATTTTCCCTTTCTTCGATTTAAAATTATACCGGATTTCATTGGCATCGTACTGACTTTCAGCATCTTTGAAAACCGGAAGGCCAATTATTTTCTTTGCCGTCGAATCAAAGCGACCTTTGGCATAGACTTCGCTATTGATATAGTTGAGCCGGATGTAGTCGGCTTTGAGGGCGATTTCACCGTATTCGACAGTGGCATCGCCGAAGAGTTCGGTGATCTGCGTCTCGTTGTCCACATTGATCGAATCGCGGGCGTTGTATTTGACGGTGGTTTTAAAACCCGCGTCGGCCTTCACCGAGTCTTTGGCGGTGGCGGTTGAGTCGGCAGCACCCCGAACAGCCCGCGTAATCAGGGTTGATGCCGTTGGGGAGGTAATGCCCGTAGTCGCGCCGGGAGCCGTTGCCGTTAAGGCACCGGGAGCCGTAATGCCCGCCGTGCCGGGCGCGTCGGTAACGTGCTGCGTGGGTGCGCCGGGAACGGCTCCACCTTTTGATGGCAGCCGACGGACGGGTGCGCCGGGCAGCGTCTGGGCCTGAACCAGCCCTACGGCAAGCCACAGCGTAACGAAACCGACAAAGCCTTTGAAAACCTTGTTGGTCAGGTGTAAAATAAAGTGAGTATCTGTGAGTTGTAACAACGAAATTATCTTTGCTGAGTAAAGCCACCACGTGGGTTGCAAAGGTAGAAACGAACCATTAGCTGATTATGGCTTCCAACCAGTTTCCTCTGTTAAAAATTATTAAGGCATTCACGGCCCTGATCGTGTTGCCGGTGCTGCTGATGGCCGCCCTGCCCGCCACGTATGTGCAGGACCAGCCCGACAGCACCCGCACGAACCGCGACGATAACGATGGCTCGAACCGCATCAGAACCGTTGTGATTGATGCCGGACACGGCGGCAAAGACCCCGGCTGCATGACCCGGCGGCACCGCGAGAGCCGAATTGTGCTGAAAATCGCGCTGCAATTAGCCCGCGACATCAAGCGCGAGATGCCCAAGATGCGGGTGATTATGACCCGCGCCACCGACCATTTTGTCGAACTCGCCGAGCGGGGAGCCATTGCCAACCGGAACAAAGCCGACCTCTTCATTTCGATTCACGTTAATGCCAGCCCCAGTTCGCACGCCGTGCATGGCACAGAAACCTACACCATGGGGCTGCACAAAACGGAGGGCAATCTGGAGGTTGCCAAGCGCGAGAACGCCGTTATTTTACAGGAGGCCAACTACCGTCAGACCTACCGGGGCTTTAACCCGGAATCGCCATTAGCCCATATCATGCTGGCAAATTACCAGAACGCGTTCATGGGCAGCAGCATTAATTTTGCCGAGAAAATTGAACGGAGTTTCCGCAGAAATGCCGACCGGAAAAGCAACGGTGTGAAACAAGCCGGTTTTGTGGTACTCTGGCGCACCACAATGCCAAGCGTTTTGGTGGAGACGGGATACCTGACCAACCCCGCCGAAGAAATTTATTTATCGTCGGAAGACGGGCAGCAGGAAATCGCACTGGCGATCTACAAAGCCTTCGCCCAGTATAAAGACGAGATAGAATCGGCGAACTGAGTGATAAGTGGTCAGTGGCGAGTCCTGCCGGACAAGCGCAATCATTACTCATCACCTGCTGCTAACTTGCCACTTGCCACTAATGACTTGCCACTACCTTAACTTCGCGGCACAATACAGCCCCGGTTCGGGTTATGGCCGTATTCTATCACTGAATCACAACTGATGAAATTATCACAGGAAATGCGGGTAGGCTTGCTGGCGGTTGTCGCGATGGCAATGTTTTACTTTGGTTTTAATTTTTTGAAAGGGTCTGATTTTTTCTCATCCAATAGCCAGTACCAGGTTTTATACGGCAGCGTTGACGGCCTTACTGCTTCTAACCCGGTCAGGATCAACGGCTTGTCGGTAGGCCGGGTGAAATCAATCGAAATTTTACAGGATCAGGGCAACAAACTGCGGGTGGTACTGGAAATCAGCAAGAAAATCAGCATACCGGCCAATTCAACCGCCCTCCTGTCCGACGATGGACTGCTGGGCGGCAAACTCATCAACCTCAAACTCAACACCAACGGCGCACCACTGCCCGGCGAAGGCCTGCTCATCGGTGCCAAAGAAGCCGGACTCATCAACTCCATCAGCGACCGCGCCACGCCCGTTTTAAACTCGGCTGATTCGCTGATGAAAAACCTGAACCGGGTGGTGGCTTCGTTCAGCAAAACAGCCGCCGTACTGAATCAAACCCTCGCCGGAGCCAACCAAACGCTGGTCGGGGCCAACCGTGTAACGGGAACGCTCGACGTAACGGTGCAGGAAAACCGGGCCGCCCTGCAAACAACCCTCGCCAACGTGGGTAAACTCTCAACCTCCCTCATCGAAACCGAAAAACAACTCAAACCCATTCTGACCAAAGCCGGCACCTTTGCCGACTCACTGAACGCGCTGCAACTCCGGCAAACCCTGACAACGGCCAACGCAACGGTGGCTAATCTGCAAAAAATTCTCTCGGACGTGAGCAAGGGTAAAGGTTCTTTAGGCAAACTTACCTCCGACGACGCGCTCTACACCAACGTCAACGCCACCACCGAAAGCCTGACCAAACTCCTGACCGACCTCCGCGAAAACCCCAAACGGTACGTTCATTTTTCGCTCTTTGGCCGCAAAGAAAAACCGCCCGTCAGCCAAACCGCCACCGGCCCGGTGGTGCCTGTTGTGCCAGCCCTAACCCCTGATTCGACGCGGTAAGTGGTCAGGAACAACACAATTTGTATCTTCTTCGTAATTATTTGAGCAGCTTGTTTGGCACCGCCCCCAGGCTGTGCCGTTTCAGACGAGTGAATCAATTAGGGCCAGCATCCCACAGCCTGGTGGCGGTGGGTAACGAGTTTGGCACCGCCACCAGGCTGTGCCGTTTCAGGCGTGAACCCGTTTCTTTTGTATCTTCACTCAACTAATCAGACAAAACAATGGTAGCGGTTGAAAAACGTCGGTACACCCCCGCCGAATACTTGGCGCGGGAACGGCAGGCATTCGAAAAAAGTGAGTTTTTTGATGGAGAAATCATAGAGATGGCCGGAGCATCATTAAATCACAACAGAATTAAAGAAAATGCGGCAACCCAAATCGGGGCTTTTTTAGAAAAACATAATTGCCAATCGTTTTCATCGGATATGCGGGTGAGTTTTCCGCAAACCGGCCTCTATGCCTATCCTGACATTGTGATTGTGTGCGGTGAGCCGCAACTGATGCCCGACGAGTTTGATAATCTCCTCAACCCGTCGGCACTACTCGAAGTGCTGTCTGATGGCACCGAAGACTACGACAGGGGCCGCAAATTTCTCCGTTACCGCAGCATCCCGACGTTTCAGGAATACGTGCTGATTGATTCCCAGACGATTAGCGTGGAAGTTTGGCGCAAAAACGAACGGGGCCAATGGACACTCGCCGAGCAGCCCACCGACCCCGCCGGTCAGTTTAGGATTGAGACTATTGGCCTGACAATCAGTCTCGAAACGGTTTATAGCCGTACAACAGGGCTATTGCCGTAACGTAAGTTTCCTCGGTCTGTGTCTTCACAGACCGCAGTTGCATCAGACAGTCTGTGAAGACACAGACCGAGGAGACACCCGGAACCCGGCCTAAATGAATCCCAGCGTCTCGAATTTTCGGCCCAGAATTGCCACATCGTCGGCCCGGAGCCAATCGCGGAGCAGCGTGGCGTAGATACGTCGGAAATCAACGGTGTATTTCAGGTCGCCTTCGTCGAGGTCGGTCAGGTTCGGGGCTTCGTTGAAGACCTTGCCTGATTTTGCGCCGTTCAGCCCGCCCCCAATCAGAAACACGTTGTTGGCCGTGCCGTGGTCGGTGCCGTTGCTGGCGTTTTGTTTCACCCGTCGGCCAAATTCAGAAAACGTCATCAGCAGCACGTCGTTTTGCCGGTTGGTGGCTTTCATCTCGCCCATAAACGCGTTTACGGCTTCGGCGTATTGCCGCAACAGCCTCTCCTGCTGCCCCGGCTGGTTGATGTGGGTATCGAATCCTGAAATCGAGATGTAATAAACGCTTGTACTCACCCCCGACTGAATCAGTTCAGACACCGTTTTCAACCGATTGCCTAATTCATTGGCGGGATACGTCGCCCTTGTTGCGTTGACCGGGCTGGCCGTCCGCGCCGATTTGTCATACACGTAGGCCGCCGAGGATACCGTTTCGGCCAGCGTTTTGTAGAGATAGGCCACGTTGCCGTGTTCGTCGGCGTGATTGGCGGTGGCTAACCCCTTTACTAAGCCACTTTGGGTTTGGTTAAAAAGTTTCTGCGGATTCAGCATCGCCAGTCCATTTATGGTGTTGCCCTTCAGAGCCAGACTCAGCGTGTCGTCAACCTCAATGGCCTTGTGGGGTTGGCAGGTGGCAGTGGTCCCGGCGCAGTTGGCATCTAAATACCGACCGACCCAACCCGTTGGCAGGTATTGGTCAGCCGCACTGGCGGTTTGCCAGATGTCCATCGAACGGAAGTGCGACCGATCAGGATTTGGGTAGCCCACGTTGTTGATAACCGTTACGAGACCGTCGTCATAAAGCGATTTCAGTGACTCTAAAGCCGAATTAAAGCCAATTTCATCGTTGATGGTCAGCACTTTATCGCGCGGAATTGCCAGCGTCGGGCGTTCGCGGTAGTAAATATCGTTGCGGTGGGGTACAACGGTATTCAGCCCATCGTTGCCGCCCGATAATTGCACAATCACCAGCGTTTTGCCCGTTGCCGGGGCCGCGCCGATGCCCGATAAACCCAATTGATTGAGTTCGTATGCTTTTAAGAAATTGGGGATCAGCATGGTCCCGGCAGTCGTCAGGGCTGATTTTCTGAGAAATTCTCTGCGTTTCATGGTACATCCGGGATTAACACAATTGATATTCGGGCAAGGCCATGAGCGTGGCCGTCAGCGTTCTGATTTGTTCGCTGCGGCTGCTGCCGGGCTTTAACCGCTTCATCACTTCGGCCCGCTGCGCTGCGCCGAGGGGTTGTTGCAACAAAAAAGCGGCTAATTCGTCGGGGAGTTTTCCGGGAGCAGTTTTGGCAAACGCGGCTTCAAAAGCTGCCCAGTCAACCGTTGCGGTGAGCGGGCCTTTGCCGCGCCGGGAGAGGTTTTCGGTGTTCACGTCGCCATCGTCTTTGGGCTGAATGGTCACTTGCGCGGCCTGTAACAGCACATCGGGAAGTTTCATACGGAAGAGCAGACTCGAACTATCAATCCAGTTGCGGCCACCCGGCCAACCCGCCACGTTTGGCGGATACAGCAGGACCTGCCCCAACGTGCGCTGAATAAAAATCAATGATTGCTTCTGCTCGAATTGCAGGCCGAGGGTTCGCTCCATACCGGCTACCAACTCGACTGGCGATTTAATCTGGTTGCCAACGTTAGTCGGTTCATAAAACCAGTCGGCGGTAAAGACACTCTCCAGCAGGTCGGCAATGTTGTAGCCACTGCCATAAAAACGGTCGGCGAGGGCGTTGATACGGGTTTGGGTCGGTGCATCGGCAACATCGTCATTGACCAAGAACCGATAAATTTTGGTGGTGATGAACCGGGCGGTCTGCTTTTTTTCGAGCAGCAGCCGAATCACGTCTTCGCCGACGAAGGTTCCGGTTTGCCCAAAAATCGTTTTCGGCCCGTTGTCGTGCTGACTCTGCCGGAACACAAAGCCACCCTGCAAATTGAACCCCCAGCCGGTGAAGGCGCGGGCGGCATCTTTCACATCGGCTTCGGTATAATTCCTTACCGAAGACTCATTGGTACGGCCCAATGTAAATAGCTCCATCACCTCGCGGGCGAAGTTTTCGTTGGGGGCGTTCTTGCGGTTTTGCTGGTTGTTAAGAAACTGCAGCATGGCCGGTTCTTTAGAGACTGCCATGAGCAGATCGCTGAATGTACCGAGCGCGTTTTGGCGGATCGTGTTGAGATACTGCTGAATAGCGACCGGATTAAGCACCCGGCAGGCAAAATGACCGTGCCAAAACAGGGCCATTTTTTCGCGCAGGGCATCGGGGCCGGTTCCCATCCGTTCGACCCACAACACGTTTAAATCGCGGATATGGCCGGTGTTTTCTCTGATGCGGTCTTTAAGCGCGTCGCGGTCAAGCGTACCTTCTTTAACCATTTCTTTCAGGGCTTTCCGGGGTACAACCTGTTCGGGGTCAACCACCGTGAGGGGGGCAAACGGCGCGTCGGTGTGAAGCAGATCGCGCACTACCTTTTTCAGTGGCCGGTTGCTGTCGTGCCGGATCTGGTCGGGCGTGGCTCCGAAACCGGCCCGCCAGTGCAGGTGCTGAATTTGTTGTTGCTTACTGATCGGGCGTGCCATAACTGGCTTATTTTGAGGTTAATCGTTACGAACAACGTTAGTTCATTATCAAATGCCAACCGGCGTATCGTCGCATCACCACCGGCAAAACTATGACCCCGACAAGAGTCCGGGTTTTAATCAGCGTCGGCACGTATCCGTAAAATGCCAAAGTCGTAATAAACCTGCGGAGCCGGTTTTTTTTAAGGTTGCTACCGGATTATCTATCGTTCTACAGCCCCGTCGCGCAAGTTTTTCCGGCAATCGGCATTTTAGGGGATAGGATCACGAAATGAACCAACGGTTATGAACAAACGATGGCTAATGGCCCTGCCCGTGCTACTGGCGGCCTGCTCAAAAAACAATACAACCATACCCACACCAGCCCCGCAACCCACGCCCACAACGGCCACCGTGACGGTCTCAAATGGCTACGGCAGCGGTACGGCCACCATCGGCGACTCGGTATTTGTGTGGTCGAATCCGCCCGCAGCCGGGCTGGTATTTGACAAATGGACGGGTGATGTATCAGGGCTGAAATACCCGAACGAATGGAAAAGCCGGGCAAACGTGCTGCCTGCGGGCCTGAAACTAACGGCGACCTACAAAACAGCAACCAATTTTACGTGGGTCGGCGAAACCATCAACGGCGCATCGGTTTATTATTATGTACCAGCCAATTATAAAGGTGTGATTTTGCCGTTTCACGGCGCAACCGGCAACGCTACGGGCTGGATTGGCACCAACGTTGAGAACGAGAATTTTGTACGCTACGCCGTTGCCAACGGATACGCCGTAGTGATTACTGAAAGCGTAGATCGCACGAATAAAAAATGGAGCAACGCCACCACCAAAAACCCCGACATCGAGAATATAAACGCGATTCTGGCGAACCTGAAACAGCGCAGCATCCTGCCCAATCAGGCCAATCTGTTCGGGGTCGGGATGTCGCAGGGAAGCGGGTTTTGCAGCCTGATTACGGCACTCAACAATTACAAAGCAGGTGCCTTATATTGTGTGCCGGGCATCAGCGCGGTGTTTGAGCAGTCGTCGGTGCCGATTTTGTGGAATATCTCCCGCAACGACGTGACCGAAGAGCCAACCCGTTTAGTTGACTCGTACGCCAATTACAAGAAATTGGCCGGGCGGGGCATCCGGGCCGAATTTTACGTGAACGAACCCTCGCCGGTTTATCCCGAACGGTTTATGATTATTCCGGGGGTTGACAGAGCCACCTCGAACCAGATTTACAACGACCTTAAAAACGGCGGACAGTTAGATGCGAACGGCTTTTTCAAGACTAATCCCCGGCAGTCAGAAGCCTGGAAAACAGTGTTGAGCAGTGCTATTTCGAGTAACAAAGCATTGGTGAACGGCATTGACGATCAGCTTTTTGTCTGCTACACCGAACACAAATTTCACCGGGATGCCAACGCCCGGACGATCTTGTTTTTCGATAAGGCTTTGTAGGAGAATCAGTTAAGCGTTAAACAGGCCCGCAAGTTTCGCCATCCAACCGGCATTTACTCGTCTAAAGCCCAGAATCGTTTGGATGTACAACAACTCATAACCGGGCTACGGGCAGGCAATCAGGGCGCGTTTCGGCAGTTGGTCGAGACCTACCAGAGCCGCGTATATAACACGGTGTTGAGCATTGTGCGCCAGCCCGAAGAAGCCGAAGATGTAGCTCAGGAGGTATTTGTGCAGGTATTTGAGTCTATCCAGACCTTTGGCGGGGATGGCAAACTAACCGCCTGGATTTACCGGATTGCGACCACCAAAGCCCTGGAAGCCTACCGCAAACGCCACGCCCGGAAGCGGTGGGCGTTTTTAACGTCGCTGTTTACGGCAGACGAAGAGGCCGGTTTCGATGATCGGCTGCACCCGGTTGATTTTTCGCATCCGGGCGTGAAATTGGAGAACAAAGAACGGGCAGCGGTGCTGTTTGCAGCCATTGACCGCCTACCCGATAAGCAGAAGATAGCCTTCACCCTGCACCATGTTGAAGGGTTGAGTTATCAGGAAATTACCGATGTGATGCAGCTGGGCGGCACTCCGCTTTCGCTGTCGGCGGTAGAGTCAGTATTGCACCGGGCGAAGTTAAATCTGCGGAAACAATTGACGATGTACTACCGGCAAGACATTGATTTTTAAGCCAGTAACCACCATGAAACCAAGAAAACAGGTAGATGACCAGCGCGTTGCTGATGAAGTTAATCAAACGCTTCGTTCGTTAGACGGCCTTGAGCGGGCTGCGCCCAGCCCGTTTTTTCTGACGCGTGTACAGGCCCGAATCAGTCAGCGTACCGCTCCGCAACCGCTCATGGCCTGGGTGTTTCGCCCGGCCTGGTTAGTAACTTCACTGGGGTTTATTTTGCTCCTGAACGTGTCCGGGTTCGTGTATATTCAACAGCGGCTGAGCCAGCATGAACAGGAACAGCACACGAAGCAATTCGCTACGGAATGGGGCTTCGATATGAACGGGTTGGATTGGTAATCAGATGGATACAAAAACAAAATTTTACCGGCTTTGGGCCGCTATCGGGTTGTTGCTCTGCCTGAATATAGCCACCATTGGCTGGGTTGCCTATAGAGTTGACTTTACGCCCAAAAACCAGCAACGTCAAGATCAATTTATCGTCCGGTGGTTATCGCTCACACCCAACCAAATCGGGCAGTACAGGCAGAGCCGCAACCAGATGAAACGCCAGATGAAACCCCACGAAGACAGCCTGCGGTTGCTCCGAAGCGAGTTATTCAGCCGGGTGAAGCAGCCAGCCATATCAGATGCGGGAATGAATCAACTCCTGAATCAGATTGCCGTTCAGAACGGGGAGATCACCCGGCTCCGGTTTCGGCACTGGCACGGGGTACGGGGTTTTTGTACACCCGGCCAGCAAATCCGGTTCGACAGGTTGGTAGCCCGTCTGGAGCGGGAGGTCAACAATACCGCAAAAGATGGCTCCCGCGAACAAGTTCGGCATCGGTTCTGAAAAACGGCCCTACCCTCAACCCGGTCAGCAAGTTTTAAACCCTGTTCGCATTAATCAATCTGTTAGCGGGCCATAAACGCATCTGGCCCGCTAACGAATTAGTTTAAAAACCAACACTATGAAAATCAACCCAATTCTGAGCATCGTTGCCGGGCTGTTTATGACCGCGCAGGTTATGGCCCAAACAACCCCTACCCCGCCAACGTCTACCAATGATAACATGGAGAACATGACTCGCCGGGAAAAAATGGCCGACACCACGCCCGAACAACGCGCCAACCAGCAAACCGCCCGGATGAAAAAACAACTGTCCCTCACCGCCGAACAGGAACCGACCGTTGCCGCCATCAATCTCAAATACGCCCAACAAATGCAGACCCTGATGCAGACCGGCGAACGCAATCGGCAGACCATGAAGCAGGCCCGCGAGATGGCTTCGAGCAAAGATGCTGAACTAAAAGCCGTGCTGACCGCCGATCAATATATGCAATACGAGACGTTTAAAGACGAGCAAAAGGGCCGGATGAGAGAGATGCGGGGCAGGCGCAACAACCGCTAACGCATCAGATTGAGGGGCTTATCAGATAGTCCCTCAATCATAAACAGCAGTCAGAATATCACCAGGCCAGATACGTTTACCGCTTAGTCAAAAAACTCTATGAAAATCCAGCACATCAGTTTCTTAGCCGCACTGCTGAGTGTGGCATTTCTGGCGGGCGGTTGCCAATCGGCCAGTAACGACACGGCACCCATACCAACTGCGATGACGGCGCAGAAAGGCGTGTCGGCCCGGATTAATAATCAGGCCTGGCAAAGTGCGACCGAACAAAGCGCAACCGATAAAGCCTACTACGCCGTTCGGGGTGGCAGCAACCCCAACGAGTTGACGATCATTGGATTCGGGGCGTTTTCGGGCATGAGCAGCGCGGCAAAAACCGACCGAATTACCCTGTTTTTGACCAGCGCATCCGGCATCGGCACCTATCCGCTCTCGGCGGGCAGTCAGGCGATTTACACAGCTACCACTGGTGCATTAGTCAATTATGCTACCGATGCCACCCGCACCGGAACCGTCACAATCACGAACTATGACCTGGCTAAAGGGGTAGTATCCGGCACATTTTCATTCTCGGCAACCACTGGTTCGGCCATCATTACCGTTACAGACGGTCAGTTTACCAATGTGCCATTTGGCAAATGAACCGTAATCTGACAAAACCATGAATCAGAAAAACATTGTTGCCGCGTTGCTCATCGCTGTCTTATCGGGCTGCACCAATAAACCTACCGACACCGCCGTGCCGGTGGTGGTATTGCCACCGATACCAGCCGCCAATCTGACGGTACTGGCTGATTATCAGAAAAATACAAGCGGAAGATCATTGTATATTTTGCAGGATGGGAAAGTTGTTTTTGAGCAGTATGACAACGGCGGTGCCGCCACCCAACCGCAACTGCTGGCAAGCGGCACCAAAAGTTTCAACGGCATTGTGGCCGCAGCCGCCATTACCGACGGCCTGATTGCCTTCGACGACCTTGCCAGCACCTACCTGACCGAGTGGAAAACCGACCCGCGCAAATCACGCATTACCCTCCGGCAGATGCTCTCGCAGATTGACGGGCAACTGTCGGGCGAATCGGGTTCGGCAACGAGCATGGAATCGTGGGCCGCTATTCTGGCCGAACCCACCAGCTATGACCCCGCCCAACGCTTTGAATATGGGCCGTATCATTTCAATTCATTTGCCGCAGCCGTGCAGCGTAAACTGCAATCGGCCAGTAAAGAAACCTACGAAGCCTACCTGAAACGCCGGATTCTGGACCCGCTTGGTATCTCGGTTCAGTGGATTTACCGCTGTGCCGATGGCAACCCGCAGGTGGCGGGCGGAGCCGCGATGACGGCCAAAGACTGGGCCACGTTCGGCGAGTTTGTCAGGAACCGGGGACTCTGGCAGGGCAAACAACTTATAAAAGCCGACCTGATTGACGAGTGTATGAAACCAACCGTGCCGCAAAACCCCTGCTATGGCCTGACCTGGTGGCTAAAAGAACCCGTCAGCGATGCGTTGGCGGCCCAAAACGCAACGGTAAAAGAACTACAGCCAGTAGCCAACGCAACCTGGGCACCGGAGGATATGTATTTTGCGGCTGGTGCGGGCAAACAACGGATGTACATAATTCCATCCCAAAAATTAGTCGTTGTGCGGCAAGCGAGCCTCACCACACCATTGCGCACGTTTACCGACGAAGACTTTGTGAGCCTGTTGCTGCGGGGTAAAAAAGCCGCAGAGTAGCAGCAAACAGCCCGCTAACTAAATAGAGTTATCTCATTTTCCGATAAAAAAGCCACGCCTACATCTGTTAGACATGGCTCTGTCGTCAGAGGCTATTTTTCATTTCCCCGGCCACCAGGCCGCCCGGCTGCCATCAATGGCGCACTGATACCGCATAGATTCAATCACGTGCGGGTTTGACCCATCGGCCCCGATAATCCAGACCGGGCGTTTGTCGGGCCGTTTGTCCTGGTAAGCTTTGTCGCGGGCCGAAATATTGCGCCAATAAGCATCTTCGGTTACGCGAAAGGTAACAAACGCGCCAGTGGGCGACCATGCCGCGCTCGAACTGATTTTGCCGAGGTTGGTCAGTTGCCGATTTTTTTTGGTGATCACATCATGCACAAACAATTCGAGGGCTTCGCCAACCTGATCGCTGTACAGTATCTGCCGCCCGTCGAACGACCACGCGGGCGCAACGGCCCCAATCTCATCTTCGTGCTGCGAGAGTTGCCGCACGTTTTGCCCGTTCGCGTCCATCGCAAACAGGCAGAACCCCTTGCCAATTAGTTTCGTGAATGCAATCGTTTGTCCATCAGGCGCGATAGCCCCGTCGCGGCCATCGGCAATTTCGCGGTAGGTTTTGCCATCGGGCGAGACGTAGCCAATAACGGTTTTTTTCTGCGCGTCGTCGGCCAGACTAAACCAGATTTGGGTTCCGTCTGCCGTCCAGCTCGGAAAATAATAAACTGCAGGCGCGGCCTGGTGAGTCAGTTGCCGAACATTGGTCCCATCGGCATTGGCGATGTAAAGATTAAACGGCCCCGTAAATGGGTCAGCCGCTTTGCCCGCAACCAGCACCCCATCCCGATTCGACGAAAACACAACCTGCTTTCCGTCTGGCGACCAAACGGGGTATCGCTCTTCTGAGTCGGGGGTTTTGGTGATATTAAAGGCATCGCCCGTCAGTGGATTCACCCAAAACACGTCGGTATCACCCGTTCGGATACTGGTGGTGAGCAGGCGGGTGTTGGGGGCAGTACCCGGCTGGGCGGACAATCTGAACGGTACAAGCAACAAAAACGCGGCCCCGGTGCCGTAAACGACCCAGCGAAGAAAACTATTCGGGATGTGCGATAATCGGTTCATACAGCGACTGTTTAGGGTAAATACCGGGTATTCCTGACTGCGCCGAAGGCAGACAACACCCGGCCACAAAGATACTAAACAGGGCTACTTGCCAGAAATTCACCCGGCGACGTTCCCGTGAATTTCCGAAAGGCCCGGTTAAAGGTCGCTTTGGAGTTGAATCCGCAATCGAGCGCAATACCAAGCAGACTGAGGTGGGCATTGGCCGGGTTTCGGGCCTGTTGCTTAAATTCTTCGACCCGATACTCATTTATGAAGTCGTTGAAATTTTTTCCCACGCCCGTATTCACCACCTGCGAGAGCAGAACGGGCGTGGTTCTGAGCCGTCGGGCCAGGTCAGCCAGCGACAAATCAGGGTCGAGATAGGGCCGTTCGGCGGTCACATAGGTCAGGAGTTTATCCCGGTTTTCAAGCACATCGGGCGATGGTAGAGCAGGCAACGGCAGATCAGACGATGGCGTTTCCTGCCTTCGTTCCTGCTCTTTAGTTGGTGAGGACACAGGCCGGGGAGTCTCATCCAGACCGATAACAGCACTCGCGTCAGTCTCCCGGAACACAAGCCGCCGACCGGGTTGCGCCTGGGCGTAGCCGGTGATGCTGACGTAATAAATCAGCACCACGCCCACTAAGTTTCCCCACCAGTCCTGCCAGTAGTTCAGGTCAAGCCAGCCATCAATCAGGGTCATCATCAGGCTGAATGTCAGCGTGATGGTTAGGGCGATCAGAAAATTGCGGAACCAGCGAAAGCTAATCGTATCGGTTTCGGAGAACTGGGTTTTTATCCAGACCCGGTAGGCCCGGTAGAGTTGCAGCGACCAGTAGAGATACAGAAACTGCTGCACCACACTAAGGACAAACATCGGTTTTCCGACGTATGGATAATCAATCTGGTGTTGCCATTGATGCACAAACGTTGGCCCCTGCACCCAGACCAGCACGTGATAGGCCGTGTCGAGCACAAACGGCAGGGCGTGCCAGGCATCGCGGGGCCGAAACCGGAACGTGGTATCGAACTGGCTTTTGAGGTAGAAATACACCAACGGCGGCAAGAGAAAACTCAGCGTTCGCGGAAAAAAATCCAATTCTTTCCAGAATATCTCGATGCCGCCAAAGCCGAGCATATACATCCAGATGTCGAAACACAACGCCACCAGCACCCAGCCCAGCAACGTGTCAGACAGCCGTTCTTCGCGCCGACCACGCACCCACAGCAGCACGGCGTAGACCCAGCCCTGGATAAACCCAAACAGCAGGGGGGTTGAATAGGCAGAAAAATGAAAAGTCATACTGAAATACGGGGTTTAACAAGTCGGCAGGTAAAAACCAATTAGCATGGCAACGTATGGCAACGGCTATTTTTTGGGAGAAATCAACGCCTTCACCGCGTCAAGCTCCTGATCGGTTCCGCGTACAACGGCTTCAACGGTTGGGGTCACGAGTATGTCAGGTTTGATACCCGCATCGGGGCGTTTGGCGGCTTCGGCGTAGTCCATCCCAATCAGCGGCACGTCCACCTCGATTTTGGAGTTCGGCAGCATCATGAAAAACAATGCACCCGCCGTGATTCCTTTCTGATTGCCGCCCGTTTCCTGCCCAACCAATGTGGCGAGGTTATGTTCGCGCATGACGCTGGCAAACTGCCAGGCCGCCGAACTATTGGTAGCACTTGTCAGTAGGAAAACCCGGCCCGTCAGGTGGTTGTCGCTGGGGTCAAGCCGTTGGCCGTTCCCATCTTTTTTACCCCGGTACTGACCACCCGGTAGCCGGATAAAATCGTTGGCATTGCGGTATCGCCACTGGTAAGCCCACTGATTATCAATGTACTGGCTCAGGCTCGAATCCATGCTGACGTAGGCCCAACAATCCTGTTGTTCGTTGATGATAATGGGTTTGCTGATGAGATGCCGAATCAGTTGCTTGCCGTTCCAGAGGTCTCCGCCTTCGCAGTTGCGGAGGTCAAGAATGAGATTTTGCCCTTTTTTCTGGTTAAATTCGGTAACGGCTGCGTCATAGAACTTCCCGAATTTGAACGAGTTATCCCAGCCTGCCAATGAGTTGATGGTCATCCGGGCGGTGGTGGCATCGAGCCAGCCAAACGTAGCGGTCGAATCTTTCCTGGCCCCGTTTAGCTGTTTAATCTGTGCATTCCGGGCCGAATGTACCACGCTGTTAACCGAAACGGTTGCCAGTTTTTTCGTGCGTAAATCGTTGATTTTCAGCGCAAACGCAGGCTTCAAATTAGGGAACAACAGCGGCAGCAGCACATCGAAATATTCCTGGTTATTGCCCGTAATCTGGAGCAGATTCAGCCGCTTGCCGTTGTTTGAGCCATCGGCCCGCACTAACGGCAACATCGTTTCGATAATCTTACCGACCGCAACACCGTTAATGCTCACGACTTCAACGCCAACCGGCACGGCGGCATCGGTACTTTGGGTAACAACCATCCGGTTTTCGACCAACCGAAACCAAAACGGCAGGCAGTTTTTTTGCTCGAACAGGGCTTTTACGTCGCCTTGCTGATTGTAGAAATTGGGGTATGAGTGGCCGCATTTGAACCGGGCGGTCAGCTTCACAATTGTCAGATAGGCATCGGCCAATGGTTGATCGTGATTCAGTTCGCGCTGGCAATCAGCAAAATAGCCATCAATGGCAGTAGAATCGGCGTATTTGTACAAACCCGGATGCAGGGTTTTGTATGATTTTTGCAGCACCGCAAAGTCGGCCTGGAGTTGTTGCGCGGTCAGTAATTTCTGGGCCGAAACTGACGAAACCATCAGCAGGCAGGCAATGATAAATAAGGGTCGCATGATCGTTGGTTGTTGCCGTTGGTCATCGCCGATACGAATAGCCAACGGCGGATGGTTATCTAATTTACCTGCAAGGTCAAATTTTCGGTCGAGCTGTCGTCCATGTTTTTGGCGTTTTCGGGAACGGGTTGCCAGTTTTTGCCATTCACGACAAACTTAAACGGGTAGGTTTTGCCCACCTCGAAAGCCGTTTTGGGCAACGTCAGTTCAAAGGTGCGGGCGGTGGTATTGGTCATTTTGTAGCGGTCGTTGGCCGGATTCCAGTTGTTGAAAGACCCGGCTACGGTTACGCTTTTCACCGCATCGAGGTCTTCCGAATCGGGCAGGGTGTAGCTCATCACCACGTTGTCATTCGTCAGTCGGTAGCCGTAAATAATCTGCGGCACATCTTTGTTGATCACCAATCGCTCAAACGTCATAGCCTGCACCAACGCTCTGTCTGCCTCCGGCACATACCCCGATTTAAGCAAAAACTCCCTGGCTTTTTCGTTTGAACTGAGCTTATACTCAATGATTTCGCGCAGGGCCTGTTGTTTGTCGGTGGCCGTTGCGTAGTAGCTTTTGCAGAACTTGTAGCCCATAAAATAACCTAAGTCTTTCATCCGCTGGCCGTTGATGCTCAGGCCGTTAACGCCGTATAGCCAATCATAAAATTTGTTTTTGGTGCCGGAACTCATGTATTTTTTGAACAAGTCCCAAACCGCTTTTTCGTTTCGGTTGCCAAAGTCAATGTAGCCACCCGGATGAATAACGGCCATATCTTTTTCGTTCACGAGTTCGGCCACAAAATCGGCGGCTCCTTCCATGATCGAGTGAGACAGCAGCGCGTCGTCATAGATGGTTTGTTGGGTATGCACAAACTCGTGCAGCACAATGTCAATGGCCCAATCCGGGTTTTCGCTGGCAACTTTTTCGCAGCCAATAATCAGGTTACCGCCCCAAACCCGCCCGCCAAACACGCCCGTTCCGACAACGAAGAAAACATCGCCACTTTTAAAGGTTGGGTAAAGCTGCCGGAAACGCGCCAGTTTAGCGTCGAGCAACGGTTTCTGGGCCAACACCGACAGCATATAGGGTCTGGCTTTCAGTAGCTCAGCTCCTTTTTCCTGAATCATATCAACCCAATTTTCGGCTTTCGCTTCCTGAAACCGAATCGTGTATTTCAATCCGAAAGCGGCTTTGTTGAGGTATAGTTTCTGGACAAAGGCAACCTGTTTAGCACGGTCGGTGGTGGTTTGAACGCTGTCGAAGGCGACCCAGAAATTCACAACATCCGTTGTAACAACGTTAATCTGGGCGTTTCCGAGCAGGCTTGAGAGCGTCAGGAACGCAACGAGGAATAACTTTTTCATGAGTTGATCGTGATGGGTTTTATTGAGTTGGCAATCTACATCAATACGACCTTTACCGTATTGATGTAGATTGCCCCGGCTCTGTTTTGGCTTCGGCAAGATACAGCCACTGATTACTTCACGTCAAACGCCTGGCCCGCATCTTCGGCTTTCACGGTCAGAAACGGTTTGCCCGTGTCAATCCGTTTGCCGCTCATCACCACATCAACCTGCTCACTGTCGGCGAGGTATAGTTTGGTGCCGACAGGAAACGTAAACTTCCGATTCCCTCTCGGAGCCAGCATACAACCCGTAGTACCGTTGCCGATGTCGCCGGGTTCGTAGCTGATGAGGGTGATGCTGCGCGGTAACAGGCTGGGATTACGGAGCTTAATGGTAATTTTTCTGGCCGAAACCTCGGCTTTGGCGGCTGCTTCGGCAACGGTGGGCGTGGCTTCGGTGGCTCCGGTGTCGGTGGTCAGGGTTTTGCCTTCGTCGCTGGCCGAAACGGTCAGAATCAGGCCGTTGCCGGTTTTGCCATCCTGACTGAAATACAGTTTGCTGCCAACGGGCCAGTTAAACGGCATAGTTAGTCGTTTGTTCATCGAGAAGCCGTAGGCAATGCCTGGCCCCTGTACCAGAAACATCCGCGAATAACCCAGCGTGTTTTTGAGCATAAACGTGACGCGGGCTTCGTTGCCGCTGGCCGGGAGCGGGGTTTGGGCCGAAACGGCGGTCGTAAACAGGCTCACGAAGAGCAGGGCGATAAGTGTGTTGGTTTTCATTGGGTTTGGTAATGCCGCAGCAGTTGTTTATGATTGACCGAATCGTCGGACCGTGATACAAATGTCTGGCGGGGCGAGGTGGCCCGCGCCTTAAATTAAATTTGAGTCGGCTCAAATCGTGTTTTGAGCCACGTTCTAATCATTACCCGTGATTTCCCTTTGCTCGATCACTGATTTTCTTTCGCATAGCCCATCCGCAGGTTTGTATCACCGATCACTTTCAGGCCTATTTCTGCTGACCGCGACGATGCATTGGCAAATAGGGCCGTAGCCCCGGTTGCAAACTCCAGAACCCGCTGCTTACCCGGTTCGAGTTGGCCCAATACTGTTACCCGCCCGTCTGATTGCCTTTGGCTGATTAGTACGGTGCAACTACCGGCATTTTGCACTTGTGCCGAAAAGGCACCGTTGCTGTTGCCCCCCAGTTCAAAAATTCTGCCCGCGGGAATGGTGGTGGCCGAGCCGAGGTAATTCGAGCTAAACGGGCCATTAGAACGACAGTTGCTGAGCAGCAGTGTCAGGGCCAGAACGGCGATTAACGTTTTCATGAATGGTTTTGGTTTGATGATTCAACTTGGACTGATTTGTGTGATGATCTGCGCCGGGTTCCGGCCTCATTTTGAGTTTTCCTGGCTCTTTTTGATAGCAGCCTGCAAAACGCCATCCTTTCCGGTGATTATATCGTCGATTTTTTCGGCCACCGGATAATCAGGCAGTCGTTTGGCGGGATACACTTTGTTGAGGGTGCCTTCGGCCATCAGCGGCATATCAACGGTTAATGAACTGTTGGGTAGTTTAACGGTATAACTCCGACCGGCACACAGCACATTGCTGTATGGATCGCCCCCATTTTCTTCGCCCATAAACAGGATCGGCTGGCTGGTAGTCTGGCGGTATTTATACAACTCCCGGACAAAAATATTGGCCGCTGAGAACGTCCCGCCATTCGTCAAGACGTAAATACGGCCTTTAAACCGCTGTTTTGCCGGTTGATACCGCGTTTGGCTGCTGTACTGTGGTTTCAAAACCAGTGTGCTGTCGTCGCGCAGAAATTCAGCCGGGTTTTCGATGTAGGCTTTTAGATCGTCAGACAGATTTACGGCGTACTTAACAAACGGAAACGCCCGGCTCGGAGCCTTGTCGAAACCCGCAATCGTAAACGGCTTTGGAAGAATATGGGCGAGCAAAATAAACTCGTAGCTATCGCCCCCGCCTTCATTGTCGCGTAGATCGAGGATAAGGTTTTTCGTCTTTCGGGTGTTCATATCGGCAAACGCACTGTCCAGGAAAGGCTCGTACTGCTGTTTGAAGTTTTCGATAAACCCTTTGTAAAAACTTCCCACTTTCAGATACCCCGTGCCGGTGGCTACGGATGGCCTGTATTGCAACTGTTTCTCAAAATGGCTCAGGCCTTTCTGGTTCAGGGCCACGTAGGTTTTCTCCATGTCAGCCGGATATTTGGCTTTTATGGCTACCGATTCCGGTTTGCCAGCCAGTTTCAGCGCGTATTCCGTTACCGACGGATTGAACAGGTTGTGCAGGAAATGGAAGTAATAGTAATTATAGAGGTTGTAGTATTTGAACGTCTGATTGATGCCGTCGGCGGGGATGTAGGGCAGCATCGAGTTCACGAGTTCCTGGGTCGGTACCCCGTTGATCTGTTCAATTTCCGCGCCCCTCGTCACTATCTGTTCGTCGCTGTAATCGCCCAATGCGTACAATTTTTTGTTCAGAACCAGGAGTTGCAACGGCAGGTAACGCTTGTCTTTGCTCAGAACGCCCAATTTGTAGTTGGGATTCCGTTCGTCGGGCAGGTTGATTCGGGTGTGGCCGTGTCCGAGCAGCGTGATGAGGTAGCGCATCTTCAGGTAATACGACGCTACGGAGGCATCGGCTGTGAAGGTTTGCTGAACGCTGTCGCATTTGGCATCGAACACGGCTTTCTCGATAAAATAGTACAACCCGGCATGACCCTCCTGCAACGTTCCCCTGAAAATGGTGAAGTCTTCGGTTTGGTTGGCTACGGTCAGGGTGGCAGGTTGGGCTTGTAGTTTTGCCAAACTGAATAGAAGGGCTACCGTAATCACGGCCACGAATCGCCTTCCCGACAGAAGACGATTCGTGACAGGGCTGCACTTAATAGACTTGCAATCAATAGACCTTGCAGCGATAAGCCGGGCCGTAGCAATCGGAACAATAGTTGGGTTCGTTTTCACTGAGCAGTTTTTTTGATGACTGCGGCAAGATGATCGCTTGACAAGACTCGTTTCGCTTCAAAAAGAAATTGAGTCGGCTCAAAACATGATTTGAGCCATCAACGGTGTTGTCAAGACCTCAGTCTTGATAATACTCACTGCGCCCACAGCGATACGGCGGGCGAGTCACGAACGACAAACACGTACTGGAAATAATCGGTTGTAACGGTGTGTTCGGTATCGTCAGGGGCTATTTTGGTGCCGGTCATGCCGCCCACTTTCACTAACGTCAGCTTGCTGCGGTAGGGTGAGTCGGGCGCGTTGAGTTTGATGAGCGTGGTTTGGTTAGCCACCGTTACGGGTTCCAGTTCGCGGAAACCATCAACCCCAAAAATCCGTCCGTCGGCATCCACATACGTCATCTCGACAAACGTCTCCCCTTTTTTGCGGAACATAGCCGGCACGTGATCGCGGTGAAGCAGCATCCGGCTGTCTTTGGTCATGATGGGCATCGTTACCACCCGCCGACCCGCCTTCGCCAGCAATCCCGAAACGGTTGGGCTTTTGTTGATCCCGGCCTGCATAACGTGGCTGTAGCCCCAAAGTCCGTAGAGTTTTTCGTGTTCTAAGTGCATTTCGGCGGTCAGAAACTGCGTCAGTCGGGCGGCTACATCGTCGCGGGTGAGGCCCTGCCCGGAGTAGGGCAGCATCTCGAATACCTGCCGGAAGTTCAGTAGCTGATCGCCCAACAGGGCCGCATACGTTGCCGGATTCGCCTGATAATCAGCGTTAGTTCGTTTGGCAAACGGCAAGAGTTTACCCAGCGTTACACCCGGTTGTTGCATCAGCAGCCGCAGACTGTCAAGCACCGGATTATCCGCCGTTTTAGCCGCCGTGAGTTTTTGGTGTGCTACTTGCCGGAGCCAGTCAACGGCCATGCTGCCTCCGCGCTGAAACCAGTCTACACCCAAAAACCGGATACGGAGCGAATCGGGCCGGATTTGGTTGTAAGCGCGGATAGCCACGAGTTTGTCATAAAATTGCTGGTTCCCCCACTGCGACGTACCGGCCATTGTGGAGGCCAAAAACCCCCGAAACAGCGAATCGAGGGGTGTTTGCTGGCCCGTTGTCAGGTATCGGTTCACGAGGTCGGCCTGTGCAACGTCCATTTCGGCTAAGTAATAGCGCAGACCAACGCGCTGATTGAGGTGTTTTAGCAACGCCAGGTCAAGGGTTTGGGGAGCCGCGTAGCCGTGATTTTCGCCCAGCAGAAACACGTCGCTGGCATAAAACGCCGAATCAAACAGCGCGTAACTATTCGATTCAGCGGGCGTAAATACGGTATGATTCGTTTGGAGGTAAGTATCGTTTTTCTGAGCAAACAGGGGTGGCACAACGCCCATCAGCAGAAAAAACAAGACAGTAAGAACAAGAAGCGGGGCAGTGATGGTCGTTTTCATAAATCGGTTTGTGTTTTTGACTGGCTCAAAAGTAGAGCAGCCAACCCGTCACGTACCGAAAAAAGGGATAGTCAGCACCGTTTGGGATGAACAGCAACCGCCGGGACGATTGGCGGGACGGTTGGCCTTTTTTCAGCGATCAACCAAACGAACGGTTTTACCGTCATCCTCCACTTTCACCGTCAGCAGCGGCTTTCCCGCTACATCCTGCCCGCGCATACTGGCGTTAATTTCGGGTTGCGTCACCTGCGCCAGTGTTGTGCCGACCTTTAGTTTGACCTCGTAAGACCGGCCCGGCAAAATGTAGGCCGTGAATACGTTATCGGGTTTCACGGCAGGGTATTTTTCCAGAAACTTGAACTTGCGGGGCAACAGGCCGTTGTTTTTCAGCCGCAGCGTTACGTTTTGCGGAGCCTGCCCAAAGCAGGTCGTAGCGAACAGGCTCACGAAGAGCAGGAAGACAATCGTTGGGTTGGTTTTCATCAGCATCGGTTTTAGAATCAATTCAATCGAAAAAAGTAATGTCATTATTGGCTGATAATCAGTGAGATCAGCCGTATAAATCTGTGTAATCAGCGGTTTCCTTTTTCCTTGATCCGCCCGGCATCCTGCCCCGTTTCGCGCTCCCGTGCCGATTTCACCTCGTTGCTGCCAAAGCGGTAGCTGAACCGAAGACTCACCCGGCGACTCTCCCACTTGCGGTCGATGGTAAACTGGGTTGCCCCAAAGTCGGCAGACTGCCGCCAGCGCATAGTGTTCAGCACATCGTCGAGGCCAAGGGTGATTTTGCCGCGCTCCTGCATCACTTTTTTCTGTACGCTCAGATTCAGCGACCCCAGCCCGCCCGATTTATAAACCGTTTGCTGGGTGGGTGCGCTCCAAAAGCCCGATACCTGTGCCGACCAGACCTTCGAGAGCGTGAATGAGTGCTGCATATAGCCATCGAACCCGAACGTCCGGGTGTTAAACCGTTCGCGTTGGGCTACTCCGGCAGGAGCCAGATCGCCCTCGAAATGGCTCCAGGTGGCCCCGGCGTAGAGGTATCCGTTCCACCATTTTGTGATGGGCAGGGGCGCATTGACCGATATGTTCAGTGCGTCGGCGCGGCCCACATTGGCAACGGTCTGGTAGCCGGATAGCCCCTCCTGCCGGATTACGTCGGTAGCAAAATCGGTCGTGCGGCTATACGCAGCCTTCACCGTCAGGGCCTGGTTCCAGGTGTAGCGTAGTTCGGCGTTGTGGGTGTAGGTTGGCCGCAGATACGGGTTTCCGCGCTGATTAGTATAGGGGTCAAGCTGATACACGAAGGGGTTCATATCCTGATAGTTGGGTCGTCCGATGCGCCGACCGTAGTTGAGTCCGAATTGGCTTTTTTCGGTGGCCTGAACCTGCACAAAAGCGGTGGGGAAGAGATTGAGATAAGCGGTGTCGGGGCGGTTAATACGTCGGTTCAGCAAATCCGTTGACTGGCCCAGCACCGTTGCGTGTTCGGCCCGAAGCCCGGCCTGGGCAATCCATTTTTTGCCGAACGCCCGGTTGACCGATGCGTAGGCCGCGTTCACGATTTCGCGGTAGGTAAAGCGGTTGGTTCGGTTTACGTCGGGTTGATTTTCGGCCCCGACAAATGCCAGCAGGTTATTATCGGTGGCAACGTCGGTGTGTTTCAGGCCCGTTTCCAGCTTAGTGCGTATGGCTTTCCATTCCTTCACAACATCGGTTTTAAGCGTCAAAATTGTGATGTCGGTGTTGGCATCGAATCGGTTCAGCCGCCGAAATAACGCCCGGCCCGTTGCGTCGGCATAGTCGCTGGTGATGGTGTTGGGCGAGGTGTTGCCAAAGCGCGTAAAATCGGCATCGGCGTTGATTTCCAGCCCCAGCGTATCGGTATAGCGGTAGTTGAGGGCCGCGTTGATCCGGTTGTTTGCCGACGGATTATCTACCCGATTCACGATGCTTGAGTCAATCGCGTTGCGGCTGTTGATGATGTCCGTAGTGGTGTATGTCCCGAAGCGATTCGTACTGGTATTTCCCGACACAATCAGGCCCAGCGTATGGCGGGTTCCGATAAAATAATCGGCCCCGGCTTTGTACACCAATGCCCGCGTTCCGTCTGCGTCGTAGCCGCGTTGCAGAAACCGCGAGCCACCGGCCTTTCTATCCAACAACACATTGGTAATCTGGAAGTTATCGCTACCCGACAGGTTGCCGTAGAGGTTCAGGCGTTTGGCGCGGTAGTTCAGGTCAAGGGCTGCGTTGGCCCGGTGATGATCGCTTTGGCCGTAGCCCGCCGATGCGTTTCCGTTGATACCTAAGCTCTTATCGCGCCGAAACCGGATATTGATAATCCCGGCTCCGCCCTGCGCGTCATACCGGGCCGAGGGGTTCGTAATCAGTTCTACGGTTTCGATGTTGGCGGCAGGCGTTGCCCGCAGCAGATTTGCCAGATCAGCCGCCGAGAGGTTGGTTGGCTTGCCATCAATAAACACGTTTACGCCCTGCTTGCCCGCCATGCGGATATTGTCGTTCGGGTCAATCACCACGCCGGGGGCCTGTTGCAGGAGTTCGTATGCCGTTTTGCTTTGGGCAGTGGCGTTAGCGGCTACGTTCAGCACGGTTTTGTCGGCCTGTTGCTCCACGAAGGGTTTCTGCGCCCTCACGGTTACGGTTGTCAGCGTTTGGTCAGCAGCCCGGAGCGTTAGCGTCTCCATAACCAGCGACTGCCCACCCCGCATTGTAATGACCGGGCTGCTGACGTTACTCATCCCGACGACTGATGCCTGAACACGATAATTTCCGTTTGCTACATTCGCAAGGCTGTATTGGCCGGTTTCGGTGGCAACGGTGCCTTTCACGAGTGTAGAATCGGTAGCGCGAAGCAGTTTAACCACCGCAAACGATGCCGGTTGGCCGCCCTCGTCACGAACGGTGCCGGTGATGGTTTGGGCCGAAGCAGTCAGCGCGGCTGCAAGAAGAAAAAGGGAGGTAACGAAGCGAGCCATTGCGTTGGGCCGACGATTCGGCGTTTTGCGGTTGATTGATGGCTCAAAGGTCTGGCCCGGCATTGAGGGCCGCGCCTTAAAATAAAGTTGAGTCGGCTCAAATCGTGATTTGAGACCGGAAAGCAATTTGTCAGTCAGTTACAATCACGTATTCATTTCTGTAAAACACTGATAATCAAACAATTGTGACAAGTTTTTTATTTCACGCAGTATATCTCGTATTTTTACTCAATATACTGCGTAAAACTATGTTTTCACGAAAAGAACTTCCTGTTTTGCTGAACCGCCTGGCCGAACCCCGCCGGTTTATCCAGGTGATTATGGGACCCCGGCAAATTGGTAAGACTACGCTGGTTGGGCAGTTGGTAAAACAGACTACGCTACCAACTCATTATGTATCAGCCGATAGCGTCGGAGCCGCCAGCAGCGTATGGGTCGGGCAGCAATGGGAAACGGCCCGGTTTCTGCTTCAAAGCGCGGGCGTAACCGACGGATTATTAGTGATTGACGAAATTCAGAAAATCCAGAATTGGGCCGAAGTCGTGAAAGCCGAATGGGATAAAGATACGTTTGCGGGCCTGTCGCTGAAAGTTATTTTGCTCGGTTCGTCGCGGCTGTTGCTCCAGCAGGGGCTAACCGAATCATTGGCCGGACGCTTCGAGATCACGCAACTCACGCACTGGACACTACCCGAAATGGAAACTGCTTTTGGTTTCACGCCCGATGAATACGTTTGGTTTGGCGGCTATCCGGGCGCGGCTGCGCTCATCAACGACGAAGCCCGTTGGCGCGATTACATCCTGAACGCCCTCGTTGAAACTACCGTCTCGAAGGACATTCTGATGCTGACCCGCGTTGATAAACCCGCCCTCCTGCGGCAGTTATTTGAGTTGGGGTGCAGTTATTCGGGGCAGATTTTGTCGTACACCAAACTGCTCGGTCAGTTGCAGGATGCGGGCAACACCGTAACGCTCACCCACTACGCTCAACTCCTCGATTCGGCGGGACTGCTCACAAGTTTAGACAAATATGCGGTTGATAAAGCCCGGCAGCGCGGCTCCATTCCGAAGTGGCAGGTACAAAACAGTGCGTTATTTTCAGTTTTTTCCCCGACTTCATTTGCCCAAACCCGCGCCAACCCGGTTGAGTGGGGCCGTTGGGTCGAGACCGCAATTGGTGTGCATCTCTGCCGGTCGGCCCGGCTCGGCGAAACCGATTTGTTTTACTGGCGCGATGGTAACGACGAGGTTGATTTTGTGATCCGGCGCGGGCGGCAGGTAATTGGCCTCGAAATAAAAAGCGGACGTACCCAAACCGCGCCCGGCATGGTCGCCTTTCAGCGAAAAGCCAACCCCGATAAGGTACTGTTGGTTGGCAACAGCGGTATTTTATGGCAAGATTTTCTACGGGCCGAAATGCCGGTTTTGTTCTGATAACAGGATCAGCATCAATCCGCTTCCAGCATTTTCACCGTTTCCCACGAGAACGGTAACCACCGCACACACGGCTCATCGAAGACTTCAGTAGCGGCCTCGCAGGTGAAAAGTTTATAATCGAACTTGGGATAGTTGCCCACAATGTAGCCGGGGTAATAATAGGCCATGCCGCGCTGCCGGGCATACTGCGTTTTGAGCAACATCAGGTATTTACCGAGACTTTGGCGATGATAATCAGGGTCATAAAAATTCATGATCCCGGCAATGCTCTGCCCCGCGTTATCGAAAATGCCAACCGCAATCAGCTTACCGCCATCCCGAACCTCAACACTCCGGGTATCAAATCGGTTGGTGGTGGCCCCGTTCCAAAGGCAGGACTCAGCGGTTTCGGGCGCGTCGAAGGCGATGCTGTTTCGATACCGGGCATACAGGTTTTCGACTTCATCGGTCAGCAAAAACGGCCTGACCGTTACGGTATATTGGGCATTGACACGGAACAGCCGTGCCTGTTTCGGCCCAAAACTAACCGCATTTAACACAATCCGCAGCCAATAAACGGGATAGAGTTTGTTATCGAACTGCACATATTGGCAGGTAAACAAATCCTGCTGCATTCTGAAATAACCTATGCTCAACAAAAAGTCAAGTTCGTGTGACGGCATCGGGTGGGGGTAATGATGATGGACAAGTTACGCAGGAAACATCAATCTATATTGCCCCCCTCAACACCGCCACCGCCTGCGCCAACTCACTTTCTGTGCTCGACGCAAAGCCTAACCGGGTGCCGTTGCGTGTAGTCTGGTGGAGTGGTTGGCCGGGCGGGTTATGCACCAACCCCGACGACAGATACAGCCCCGCCCGGCTCGCTCGTTCGGCTACGTCGGTCATGTCAAGAGCCGGGGCAAATGTGGCCCAGACCGCCAGGCCACCGTCTGGTTTTGTAAACTGAACAATGTCAGGGAGTTGGGTGGTAAGCAGGTCGCAGAAATGGTCGCGCCGGGCGTGGTAGGTGCGGAGGGCCTTGCGGAAATGGCGGCTCATGTCGCCCGACTTAAACAACTGCCCGATGGCAAATTCCAGCATTTGGTCACCCTGCCGGTCAATGATGCGCCGGAGCCGGGCCAGTTCGTCAATCAGCGCAACGGGAGCTACCACATAGCCCACCCGAAACGCCGGTGCCACCGATTTTGTGAGAGACCCCACGTAAACCACCATCCCGTTTCGGTCGGCACTCGCCAGGGGCAAAATGGGGCGGCTGAGGTAATGAAAATCATAGTCATAATCGTCTTCCAGGATTGCAAAGCCGTATTGTTCAGCGAGTTGGAGTAGCCGCACCCGCCGGTCGGCCCGGAGCGTAACGGTGGTGGGGTAATGGTGATGGGGCGTTACGATCACTAATCTGACCCGGATTTTCTGGCAGATTTCGGCCAGCGCGTCCACGTCAAATCCCTGATTATCAACCGGAACCGTCAGCAACGTGGCCCCGGCCTGCGTTGCGTTCATGCTCGCCCCCGCCCAGCCCGTTTCGCCCGTTACTACCACGTCGCCGGGGCGCAACAGGGTTTGGCAAGTCAGATACAGGCCCATGATGCTGCCCCGCGTAATGAGCAGATTGTCGGGTGTGGTGTTCAGGCCGCGCGTTTCGTTAAGGTGTTGTGCCAACTGTTCGCGGAGCAGCGGGTGGCCTTTGGGGTCGCCGTAGCCAAAGTGCTGTTGCGGATTTCCCCACCGAAAATACGACCGATAGGCCCGGCTCAGTTCGTCCATCGGGGCCAGCCTGATGTCGGGAAAACCATCGTCTAACCGCAATCCACCCGTATTGGTCAGCACCGGGCGGGCCAGAAACGGGCGCGATTCAAACGCATAACCGGGTTGTTGGCGGGCAAGCGTGGCCGTTTTATTGCCATCAGTCGGTAATTCCTGCGGTTTGGGTTCGGCAATATGACTCGCCACAAACGTCCCGCTTCCGGCGCGGCTTTCGAGCCAGCCCTGCGCCGTTGCTTCGTCGTAGGCTGCAACGATGGTCTGCCGATTTACACCCAAAAGGTCAGCTAATTGGCGGGTTCCGGGTAGGCGTTGCCCCGCCGAGAGCGTTCCGGCCCGGATGAGCTGGCCGAGTTGGTCGCTAATCTGGACAAAAACGGGCGTGGGTGAAGTTTTATCAACCGTAAGAAAGGATTTGAAGGGGAGCATAAACAATAACCGGACTACCGAATAAATAAAAACCGGACGATTTATATAGTCCGGCAAGATACCACATTTGCATCATGCAAACCGAACGAACTACCCCCAGCCGCTTAGCAAAACGCGCCAGTTATGACGCGGCCACGATTCACCCAATTATTGACGACGCACTTTTTTGCACCGTCAGCTACGTGCTGAACGGCCAGCCGATGGCGATTCCGACGGCCTTAGCCCGCAAAGACGACAAAATTTATATTCACGGGTCGGTGGGGAGCCACTTTATCCGCAGCATCGAAAACGGCGAACGCGTCTGCATTACGGTCATGCTCAACGATGGGCTGGTACTGGCAAAGTCGGCCTTTCATCATTCGGTAAATTATCGGTCAGTGGTGATTTTTGCCACTGCCGAGAAAGTGACCGACGAAGCCGAAAAAATGGGGGTTCTGGCCCTCATTACGGATCACCTCGTGCCGGGTCGCTGGGCCGACCTCCGCCCCACCACCGACAGCGAACTCCGCAAAACCACCGTGCTGCGTTTCTCACTCGCCGAAGCGTCGGCCAAACTCCGCACCGGCGGCCCCAACGATGATGCCGACGATGCTGATTTGCCAACGTGGACGGGCGTGGTGCCGATGCAAACCGTTCGGCTCACACCCCTTCAGCGCGAGGGCGAAACGATTGAACTGCCAGGATATTTGCGATGAAACCCCTAACCCCTGAAGGGGACTTTCTGCACGTGAGACTGATTGAACTGACTGAAAACGAGCCGTTTAATTATGCCGCTTTTTTCACGACGGGCTTGCAGCATCACCGCGATTGTTTCCGCATCAGCCCCGCCGATGAAGCCCGCGAAGCCTTTCCGACCCATGCCACGCCCGACAGTTTTACGCTTGGAATCCTGACTGAAGATCAGGAACTGGCGGGTGTGGTGAGTTTTCAGCGCGAAGGCCAAACCCGTGAGAAAATCCGGCACAAGGGGCTGCTATTCAGGATGTATGTTGCCGCCAAACACGCGGGCCGGGGCTACGGCAGTCAGTTACTGACCGAACTAATCCGGCGTGTTCGGGAGCAAACCGACATCGAGCAGATTAACCTGACCGTTGTTGCTACCAACGCCAACGCTAAACGCCAATACGAAAAGTTCGGCTTTCAATCGTTCGGTATTGAGCGTAATGCCCTGAAAGACAATGGATTCTATTATGATGAGGAGCAAATGGTACTATTTTTTGAACGTTAAGAGACTACCAAATGACAATTCGCCCCTATCGCCCTGCCGACCATGAAACGCTCTTGCGTCTTTTTGTCAAAAATACCCCAACGGCTTTTGGAGAAAATGAAATAGCCGACTACGCTGATTTCCTGCAAACAAATACCAACCCGTATTTCGTGGCTGAATATGCTGGTCAACTTGTTGGGGCGTGTGGTCATTATATCCGGGCCGATGGAATAACGGCCCGCATTGTCTGGATTTTTACTGACCCTGATGCTAAAGGGCTGGGCGTAGGCAGTGCGTTGTTGAGGAATAGTCTGGATAAAATCTGTCAGGAACCAGCGGTTCAAACCATTGAGTGCCAGACCTCGCAGGTGGCCTATCAGTTTTTTGAGCGATTTGGGTTTGTTGTGCAACATACCGAACCCGATTATTGGGCAACTGGCCTTGATTTATACTTTATGATAGCAACCCTTTAACTTCTTGTAAAATGCTCCCAATCAACGATTTACTACTTTTTGCGCTGGCCGCCTTAGGCTTAGTTCTCAGTCCCGGCCCAAACATGATTTACCTGATTTCACGCTCTATCACCCAGGGACGACGCGCCGGGCTGGTGTCGCTGGCGGGTATTCTGACGGGCTTCTTAGTGCATATCTCCTTAGTCTCGCTTGGCCTGACGGCGGTATTTATGGCGATTCCGTTAGCCTACGACATCCTGCGGTGGCTCGGTATTCTGTATTTGCTGTATCTGGCCTGGTCGTCGGTGAGGCCCGGTGGTACGTCGCCGTTTGAAACCCGGCAACTCGATTATGATGCTGACCCGAAACTGTTTCGGATGGGATTTCTGACCAACGTGCTAAACCCGAAGGTAGCGATGTTCTATCTGTCTTTTTTTCCGCAGTTCACCCGCCCCGAACTGGGGTCAATGCTCGTGCAAAACCTGCAATTAGGCGTTACCCAACTGACTGTTGCTACCCTCGGCGATTTAGTGATTGTGCTGTCGGCGGTTCGTGTGGCAGTTTGGTTTCAGGCCCGGCCTGCGTTTATCCGGGTTCAGAAATGGGTGATGGCAAGCATCCTGACCGGGCTGGCCGTGCGGATGGCGTTTGACAAAGGGAAATAAAGTGAAATCAGATGGTTTTGTTCAACGAATTAACGTTAATTCGTTGAATAAAAAACCCCGATTATGACTTCATTCATTCCCCGAACACTGCATACAGCCCTTACAACCCAGCTTCGGTCAAACAAAGTGATTGTTTTAACCGGAGCAAGGCGGGTAGGCAAAACGGTGTTAATGAATCAGGTGGCGGCTTCGTTCGCCGGGCCAACCCTATCTCTCAACGGTGACGACCTTAGTACCGCCGACTTACTTGCCGACCGGCGCGTAGCCAGTTATCAACGTTGGCTGGGCAATACCGAACTCCTCCTGATTGACGAAGCCCAGATGATTCCTGATGTGGGCCGGGCCTTAAAGCTGCTCATTGACTCGTTCCCGAACCTGACTGTTTTTGTTACCGGCTCCTCGGCTTTTGATCTTACAAACAGAACCGGCGAGCCGTTGGTGGGTCGGCAATTGACACACACGCTGTACCCACTGGCCCAACTCGAGCTGGCTCCAATCGAAACCTATATCCAGACCCGCGACCGACTTACCGACCGGCTTCTTTTCGGGAGTTACCCGGATGTGGTGTTGATGACCAATACCAACGACCGGATTGAGTACCTCAAAGGCATGGTGTCGTCTTATTTGTTGAAAGACATCCTGTTTTTTGAGCAAGTACGAAATACCCATAAAATGCTTCAATTGCTCCAACTAATTGCTTATCAGGTTGGTAGTGAAGTGTCTAACGACGAATTAAGCCGACAACTCCAATTAGACCGCAACACGGTGGTGCGTTATCTCGACCTGTTCACGAAGGTATTTGTACTGGTTCGCGTGGGCGGATTCAGCAATAACCTACGAAAAGAAGTCACAAAATCATCTAAATGGTACTTTTTTGATAACGGAATTCGTAACGCGCTCATCAACAATTTCAATCTACCAGGCCAACGCAATGATGTGGGCGCGTTGTGGGAAAACTACCTGATTTCGGAGCGGCTGAAACGAAATGCGTACACCCGTAGTCAGGCAATTCCGTATTTCTGGCGCACATACGATCAGCAAGAATTAGACTGGGTCGAAGAAACAGATGGTCAGTTGGCGGCTTTTGAGATGAAATGGCATACCGACCGGGTTCGTTTCTCAAAAGGCTTCCGGGCGGCTTATCCAACGGCTTCTTTATCTGTAGTGAATCCTGATAATTATTTAGATTTTATCATCTAAACCCCACAAAACCAATAAGTTAATTTCTCCCCAACCGCGCCAACCCCGGCTTGAGCGTGTCGCGCTCAACAATGGCGACGATTGCCAGAAACGCTCCGAACAGCAGCGCGTGATACGAAGCAGATAGCCAGAGATTCGGAATTTTCACGAACGAAGCCCCGACAATCAGCAAGCCTGCCCCGCTGATGTAGCCCAGGGCCGACCGCAAATCGTAGGGAACGGGGTAGTATTTTTCGCCAAAATAATAACAAAGGCCGGTCATCAACAGGCTGGAAATCAGGAAGGCAACGGCGCAACCCATGTAGCCCATCTGCGGAATCAGCAGGACGTTGAGCAGGATCGTACTGGCGGCTCCGGCAACGGTGATATAGGTGCCGAACACGGTTTTGTCGCTGAGTTTGAACCAGAACGAGAGGTTATAATATACGCCCAAAAACAAGTTTGCCAGTAGCAAAATTGGCACCACGCCCAAGCCCACCCGATAACGATCAGACACTAAGCGGCCAAATAAATCGAGATTCAGGCTCACACCAACCCAAATCAGGACGCACACAATTACGAACCATTTTGTAACGCGGGCCAGCAACGCGGGCGAGTCTTTGTCGTCGGCGCGGCTGAAAAAAAACGGGTCTGCCGCGTACCGAAACGACTGAATGGCGATGGACATAAACACCGACAGTTTGTAGCAGTTGCCATACACGCCAATGGCCCCGTCGGTGGTCAGGCCCGCGTAAAATCCGCTGGGCAAAAATGAGCCGAGCAGGGCGCGGTCGGCGAGGGTATTGAACAGACCGGCCAGTGTGGTCAGCATCAGCGGAAACGAATATACGACCAACGCCCAGGCATCGGCCTTGTTTAGCCGGGGGCGAAATTGCCACAGTGTTTTTCGTAACAACCAGAAATAGAACACATTAGCAATCAGGTTTGCCAGAAAAATATAGCCCGCCCCCAACGTAGGATCATACAGTTGACGCACCAACGGCTGCAATGCGGTCAGGTATCGCCCGGCGGCAACATCGCGGCAGAAAACGATGAAAAACACGTTCAGACCCAACAGTAACAGCACATTCACAATTTTGGCTCTGACAAACTCCTTAGCTTGATTCTCGACCCGGAGCCGGGCAAACGGAATCGCCATCAGCGCGTCAATTGCCACCAACCACGCCACCCACGTTATGAACTGCTCCTGCCCTTTATAGTCAAGCCACCCGGCAATCTGCGGAGCCAGACCTACGATCAAAATCGTGCATAATACTGTGATAATCAGCACAATGGTCAACGTTTCGTTGAACGATTTGTCGCGTTCGGCCTGGTATTCGGGGCCTTTGAGCCGGGCAGCAGCGCGGAAAAAAGCGGTTTCTAACCCGAACGTGTAAACCGCCAGCAGAAACGCCACGTAGGTATAGAGTACCACGTTTGACGATAGTTCTTCGGGATTTTTGAAGACGTAGGTGTGCAACGACACGAGCAGAAAGTTCAGCATCCGGGGCAGAATGGTGCTGAGGCCGTACAGAGCCGTGTCTCCCGCTAATTTTTTAAAGACACTCATACCGCAAAAGTAATGTCCCCGGTTGGATTACCCCCGGTTTGCCCTTCACCGGCAAGGGGGCTATCTTTGTAGAAGTTAATGTATAATGAACAATAGATAATGAACTGCGTCATTGGCGGTCATATATACAAACCCTCATTATACATTATCCATTGTTCATTATACACTGTACATGAAAATCTCTTCCGCGCTCATTTCCGTTTACTACAAAGACGGCCTCGAACCCCTCGTTCAATTGCTACATCAACAGGGCGTTACGCTCTACTCAACGGGCGGCACCCAGACATTCATTGAATCACTCGGTATTCCCGTCACAAAAGTAGAAGACCTTACTGGCTATCCGCCCGTGTTTGGTGGCCGCGTCAAAACGCTGCACCCGGCCATTTTTGGCGGTATTTTGTTCAGGCGCAATAACCCCGACGATGTGGCCCAGGCCCGGCATCACCGGATTCCACCCATTGATTTGGTTGTTGTTGATCTATATCCGTTTGAAGAAACAGTAGCATCGGGCGCGTCTGACGAGGCCATTATCGAGAAGATTGACATCGGCGGTATTTCGCTGATTCGCGCAACGGCCAAGAATTTTCAGGATACACTCATCGTCTCTTCGCGCAGTCAATATGCCGACGTAGTGCAGTTACTGACTGACAAACGGGGAATTACCAACCTCGACGACCGCCGACGATTTGCCCGCGAAGCCTTCGCCATAACAAGTCAGTACGACACGGCGATTCAGGCGTTTTTCGAGGGAGAAACGGCCACAGTTCTAAAAAATCAACCGGCTGTGACGTTGCGCTACGGCGAAAACCCGCATCAATCAGCCACGTTCTACGGCGATTTAGACGCGATGTTCGAGAAATTACACGGTAAAGAACTGTCGTTCAATAACTTAGTGGATATGGATGCCTGTGTTGGTTTGATTGATGAATTTCAGGATAATCCTGATGCTCCCACCACCTTCGCCATTATTAAGCACACCAACGCCTGCGGTATTGCCTCGGCCAAAACCGCCCGCGAGGCCTACCTCAACGCGCTTGCCTGCGACCCGGTGTCGGCGTTCGGGGGGGTGGTGATTACCAACGCCACGGTTGATTTGGCAACCGCCGAAGAACTCAACAAGCTCTTCATGGAGATTCTGATTGCCCCCGATTTCGCGCCCGAAGCCCTAACGCTCTTACAATCGAAAAAAAACCGGATTTTGCTGCGTCGGAAACCAGTTGACCTACCCACAAAGCTCGTCAAAACTATCCTGAACGGCGTGTTAGAGCAAGATAAGGACAGTATTACCGAGACCGCCGATCAATTCAAAACCGTGACTGATAAGGCCCCGATAGCCAGCGAGTTACGGGCATTAGCATTTGCATTGAAAGTCTGCAAACATACCAAATCGAACACAATTATACTGGCGCGGGAAAACCAACTCATTGCCAGTGGCGTGGGTCAAACGTCGCGGGTTGATGCGCTCAAGCAGGCCATCGAAAAAGCCCGCTCGTTTGGGTTCAGTTTGGCAGGTGCGGTAATGGCTTCGGATGCGTTTTTTCCCTTCCCCGATTGCGTCGAAATCGCCCACGAAGCCGGGATTACGGCGGTGGTGCAGCCGGGCGGCTCCATCCGTGATCAGGATTCGATCAACGTCTGCAATCAGCACGGCATTGCAATGGTCACAACCGGCGTGCGGCACTTTAAACATTAACGGCCTGTCTGCAATGACAAACCTGTTCCGTTTGCTTTACTCCGCGTGGTGCGTTTTTCTGTTCGGATTACTCATCGTCCTGACGTTTCCGGTGGTATGGATCGGGCTGCGTCGGCACGAATGGTACGGATTGGCGCACCGGGCCACGCGCTTGATTGGGCAGGGGTTTTTTATCGGAGCCTTGTTGCCCGTCCGTATCGAGCATCGGTTCCGGCCCGATCCAAGACAGCCCTACATCTACTGCGCCAATCATTTTTCATACATGGACATCACCCTGCTCGGAACCATTGTGCCGGGGATGTACGCGTTTATCGGAAAAACAGACGTGCAAAAAGTCCCATTGTTTGGCTATATGTTTTCGCGGCTGCACGTCATGGTTGACCGCAACGACGCGAACAGCCGGGCGCGGTCGTTAAAACAGTCGCTTCAACTCCTGCGCGAGGGTCGTCCCCTCATCGTTTTCCCGGAAGGGGGCATGAGAAGTACGAAGCCGCCCCAGATGGCCCCGTTTATGGATGGTGCGTTTGCGATGGCGATTCAACAGCAGGTTCCCATCATCCCGATCACAATTCTGAATGATTACCGCGTATTGGAACATCTGCCAAAACTCAGGATGCGCTGGGAGCCGATTCAGGTAATTTTCCATGAGCCAATTTCAACTATTGGCTTGGTAATGAGCGATATACAATCGCTCAAACAACAAACTTTCACTGCCATTGAACGTGGGTTAAGTAAGGCGGGTGGAAACCCGCTAAATTCAGTAGCGCGGGTGGAAACCCGCTAAATTCAGTAGCGCGGGTGGAAACCCGCTAAATTCAGTAGCGCGGGTGGAAACCCGCTAAATTCA
>JBBRNH010000014.1:0-81764 GCA_038230415.1 Cytophagales bacterium
GTACCGATTTGGCGTGGAGGATTGTAGCCCCTGACAGGGCCGGAAAAATGGTGGCGTATTCGTTGAAATCATGCTCTAAGCCCCCCCCCGGATGAGACAGGATGATGTTGACACCACCGAAATAACTGGCTAACGCTGCCGTGCCGCCGTGCATCGAGATAAAGCGGTTGCAGTTGGCATAAACCAACAGTTGCAGGTGGTTGAAATTGCTGACCGCGTGGCTATATTGGGCATGAAGATCGTTCATCAGCAGCACATCGGGGTGGTGTTGCCGGAGCCAGTCGTGTTCGTGAAGGTCGAGGGTTTCGCTGTTGTCGCCCACGATTTGGGTGGGCAGGGGCCGGTTATAAACAATCTGGTAATCAGCTTTATGGGCCAGGATAATGCGGTCTAAAGCCGGGATGTCGAGAAAATTGACGGGCGGGCCGTCCCACTCGATGTTGTATTTATTGGCGATAATCAGCAGCGGTTTATCATAAACGAAGGTGGTGTTTTGGTAGTGGGTTTTGAGCGGCACCCGCGTCCACTTCGAGAAATCATAACTGGGGCTGTGGGTCATGTTCGGCACCTCAAACGAGTCATAACCCGCCTGCCAGACCCGCTGTTGGTGGGGTTCGCGGTGGTCGGGGCTAAAAAAATAGAACGGCTTGGTATTGGCACAGCTGATGGTCTGCCGGAGTGTTCCGTTCTGGTGATGCCAGTAGGCAAACGGCAGCACGTAGCGCAGTTCCTGATCGAATTCGCCGTGGTAGTCAATCACTTTATACGGTTTTTTGCGGGCGTAATCGGCCAGCAGAAACCGCAGTTGGTTCAGGCGGCAGTAGTAATTATCGCGCACAAAATACCGCCGGTCGGCGGGGAGTTGCGGGTAACGCAGGGCCGCTGCAAGGTAGAGAACTTTACGAATCAGGCGTTGCATGGTTGATAGTCAGGGGAGTATGTCTGTATGAATGGTATAAAAAACCGGCCCGCCAACACCGGGCCGATGAGCAACAGCCGCTGGGTGGGCGGGGTCAACGGCGAAGCCCGCCACCACCCACGCGCCCGCGCCCAGCCCGTAACCAGCAACCCGGTGGTTGCCGGGCCGGGCCGGTATGTGGCAAAAATTGTCGGTGATGCCGAGGTCGGCGGCTTTCACGAGGGCTTCTTTGCGCGTCCAGAACTCATAAAACAAGGGCCGGGGGGTATGGGCAACGGCAATGGCGTGCTGCTCTGCCGGGCTGAAACTCGTGCGGACAATGGCCGGATAATCAACCGAATCATCCATAAACTCAACGTCCACGCCCACCGGCTCGTCGCGCCCAACGGCCACCAGCACCCAGTTGCCGGCGTGAGAAACGCTGACCTCAACCCCCGGCGCGTTGAGCAGCGTCGGTTTGCGCCCGGCCCGGCTGTCAATCTGCACCCGGTCGGGCGGTTGATGGCTGTATTTACCGATCAGAATCCGCAGCAACCCGCGCCCGGCTACGAACCGGAGCCGGTCAATAACGCGGTGATACCGATTGGCGCGGATAATCTCGTCAGGACTGAGCCGGGCTTCCAGCCGACTCGCAACCCCGGCCACTGGCGGCACCGCCAACCGGAACACGGCCAACCCGTCGGTAAACAAACAGGCCGCGCCCGGCTGCCAGTCAACGGCGGGCAATTGATGGCAGGTAACAAACGTCGTTTCGGGGTGATGAAGATTGATTTCCATGTCGGGCTGCAAGGTACGGCCCGCCCGCCGTACCGTAGCGACGCACGCCGGTTGCTGCTCACCAACGCCGATTCGTTGGCGGGTGCCGTTGCCGGGCAAACCCGGCGTTACTCCCGGCCATCCGGTGCGGCATTCGTGTTGAGACTGTGGCTCATGGCGGCATTAACGGCGGTGTGGTTGCCGGGCAGCGGGCAGTCCTGCGCCGGTACAGCGGGCGAGGTGATTATCAGCGAAACCTTCGGCAGCGGCACCACCCGACCTTCACTGGCGGGGCGCACAACCTACACCTTAGTCAATAATCCATGCCCCATAGACGGTCAATACACCATCCTGAGCAGCACCCCCGACAGTTGTTTCAGCTACCTCTGGCACGCGCTGTCTGCCGATCATACGCCCGGCGATATAAACGGTAACTTCCTGGTTGTGAACGCATCAGAGAAGCCCGGCGAGTTTTATAGTCAGGCGGTGGCGGGTTTGTGCAGCGGTACGCAATACGAATTTTCGGTGTGGGGGCTGAATATGCTCAAACCCGGAATATGCAGCCGCCCGCTCGTACCGGATGTTGCCATCCGCATCGAAACGGCGGCTGGGGTGCTGGTGCAGACCGTTGACGTTGGCCGCATTGCGGAGTCGGCAACGTCGGCCTGGCAACGCTACGCTACCTTGTTTACCGTGCCGGCCAATACCGATGGCGTGGTGGTCAAACTCATCAACAAACAGGGCGAGGGCGGTTGCGGTAATGATCTGGCATTAGACGATATTCAACTCACGCGCTGCGGAGCCTGCCCGCCCGCGCCGGTGTTTTTGCCGGACGTGTTTACGCCCAATAACGACGGCCTCAACGATACGCTGATCGTTCTGCTGCGCGATGCTCAGTTGTTTTCGCTGACTATTTATGATCGGTGGGGTAGTGTTGTTTTTGTCAGTGATGCCGTTTCTGATGCCTGGGATGGCAGCGTGGACGGAAAACCCGGCCCAACCGGAACCTACACCTGGCGGCTGCACTACCAGCGGCCCGGTGCCAACAATACCCCCGACACCTTTATTCACACGGGCCGCGTGCTGTTACTTCGCTGATGAACAATACCCAAAAAGCCATGAACGGCGGCAAATGGATTACGATAGCCACCGTTATTTCGACCCTATTTCAGTTTGGGCAGGTGGCCGTGCTGGCCCGGCTGCTGGCCCCCGCCGACTTTGGCCTGGTAAGCGTCAGTACGCTGATTATCAACTTTTTCGGGATGTTTGCCAACCTCGGTTTCTCAAACTCGATCATCTACAAGCAGGAGAGTGACCGACGGGTGCTGTCAACCCTGTACTGGCTCAACCTGATGGTCGGTTTCGTGATTTTCGGTATCGTTCAACTCAGCGCACCGGCCATTGCGGGCTTCTACCACGAACCCCGTTTAGAGCTGGTGGTGCGGCTGGCATCGGGTTATTTCGTGATTGTTTATTTCGGCCAACTGTACTATTTCCTGTTCGAGAAAGAACTGCAGTTCAGGCTGGTAGCCGTAGTTGACATGGCCGGTACGTTTGTCGGCACGGCCACCACCATCACGCTGGCCTACAATGGCTTTGCCGAATTGTCGCTCATCATTGGGGCGTTGGTGATGCAGACCGTGCGTTCTACGCTGCAAATCGTGCTGGGTCGGCGGTTTTTCCGGCCCGTCCGGGCGTTCAGTCTCCGCGAGGTGGGCGAACACCTGCGGTTTGGGGTGTATAACCTCGGCGACGGGTTGCTCGGCTTTGCCCAGGCCAATTTCGACAATATGTTTATCGGCGGGGTGCTGGGGGTGCAGGCTTTGGGCTACTACACGATTGCGTTTCAGTTGGCGATTTTCCCGATTACCAAACTCAACCCGATCATTTTGCAGGTGGCTTACCCAATTCTGGCCCGGATGAAAAACAACACGGCAGAACTGAAAAAGTCGTACCTGAAAATCCTGGATTTTTTGAGCTATTGCAACCTGCCGCTGCTGGCCGGGCTGTTTATCACCGCCGACACGGTGGTGCCGCTGCTCTACGGGCCGGGCTGGGAAAAAACCATCGGACTGATTCAGATTTTTGTGTTTATCGGCGTGGTTTCGTGCCTGAACCACCCGCTCTATACCCTCGTCTTCACCAAGGGCAGACCCAACCTGCTGTTTTACCTGAACTTAGGCACGTTACTCGTGAAAATACCGCTCGTATATCTGTTTGCCCAATACGGGCAGGTGACGGGCATTGCGCTGGCTTTTTTGCTGACGACGATCTTAAACTTAATGGTTAATTTTATGATTGTGCAGTCGCTGATTGGTAATTTTTTCGGTGAGTTTCTCAAAAACTTTGCCAGGCCGGTTGTCTTTTGCGGCATTATGGTGGGGGTTATTATGCTGTACAAAACCGTTTTCGGCCCGCCCGATTTGGTGGGTACGGTGGTCGAGATTATGCTGGGCGGAGCGGTGTATGCGGGTCTGACGCTGGCCTTCAAACTCTCGCTGGCCGAGGTGCTGGCCTACCGGCGGTCGTTGATGTGAACGAGTTTTTGGTAACGAAAAGGGCTTGTGGTCAGGTGGGGAATTTGAAACTCAACTGCTGGAACGTCGGCCCGATTGAAAAATAAATGCACAAGATAAGTTGCAAAAGTTCAGCGATGTTTGTCAAGCCCTATCTGAAGCCGATAGTGAAAAAATGCCGAAGTTGATAACGTCCTGCCGTGCTTGCACAAAACCCCATGTTAGCGGTAGGCTTTCTTTCTGTCGGTGATTTGCAAAATAATTTTCCGTTTTGAATCTTCCCATTCGTCGTCTAAAATACTGTAATAAGCTGCACTTCTTGAAATGCCGTCTTCTTTTATCTTGTCTTTTCTTAAAATTCCTTCAAACTGTCCGCCAATTTTCTCAATTGCTTTTCTTGAACGTAAATTAGTTGAGTCTGTTTTTATTTGAACTCGTCTTGTTTTTAAAATGTCAAAACAAAGTGTCAACAACAATAATTTACATTCAAAATTTATTTCTGTCCCCCAATATTTTGTAATTATCCAAGTCCATCCAATTTCTAATTTTTTGTCAAGAGGATGAATTTCAAAGAACCTTGTTGACCCAATAATTTTGTTCGTTTCTTTATGGAAAATTACGAAAGGATATTGATTTCTTTTTTCTCTTTCAGTCAATGCGAAGTTATAAGCAGTTTCAAAAGTGTCTCTGTTTGAACAGTCTACTGGTATAAGCTCCCAAAGTTTTTTGTCTGATGCAGCTAAATATAATTCTTCAAAATATTCTTTTTCTAATGGTCGTAATTCGACAGTATCTCCTGTTAAAATAGTAGGATGATTTATCCAAGGTGCTGTCATAATTATGATGGTCGTCTAAGATTACCGCCAACGACAGAGTATTTGTGAAGGCAGGGAATTCATTGAACGTCCTGCCCGATACAAATACCCAATTGAAAATATAAAGTTGAAGTTAATAACTAAAAGCCAAATTGAAACTCGTCTGCCAGAACCGCGGCTGATGCTTGCACACAGCCGATGTTACATTGTCCAGCCCTGCTTTTGCAAATACTTTTGTTGTGCGTTCGTACACGAGTTACCACTTTTTAAAATCTTTTATTGGAGGGCCAACTCTTTTAAAACCATGTTCTTCTCTAAATTTGTCTTGTTGCTCTTCAGTCATACCTTTTGTTACACCTTGACTGATTTTATTAAAGCATTCTTCCATTTTTCCTGCTGGTTGAAAGAACATCAATAATTTACCTTCCCCATCACCAATTTTTGCAAAACTATGAGGAATCATTTTAGGTCCGAAAACGCTATCACCAGTTTTTGCATGATAGGTGACCTCTCCAATTTTAATTAGAAATTCGCCTTGTAAAACATACCACCATTCATCTTGATCAAAATGATAGTGATGAGATGGGCCACCTTCTTTCACTCGTTTTGATTCAAATACATATATATCACCATCAGTATCTTTTGTTGAAACTTTGCTGTCGAATGTGTCTCCTTCAAACAAAGAAATACTTTTATCATTTCTATCTTTTCCTGAGTCAACTTTAAATCCGTTTTTGGCTCTGAAATTTGCTAAAGATTTTGCGGCTATTGTGAATGGAAGAGCAGTTAAAGCTCCTATAGATAAACAAGCTTTCAAAAATTTATTTCTTTTCATATTTAATTAGTTTAATAAAAATATAAGTATTCATATTTTGAATTTGTCTACTAATTTTCACTGGTATGAGGCACAACTCTCAAATAGACGCATATTTGCACCGTTTGGCAATCTTAGGCAAAAAACGCTGAATGACAAAATTCTCTGTCGTAATTATTTGCTATCTCCTCAAAATCAGTGCCATAGGACTAATTACGCACTTGACCCAAAGCCTCAACAATACAAAATACGCACTGCACCATGTCAAGTATTACCTTACTCCAACAATACAAAATACGCATTGTGTCAATGACACCAAAAGTACTGTTGAACAATACAAAATACGCAACTCTACACTACCCAAAAAGCAGGCTCCGGCCTTGTCGTCTGCTATTAGTTGGGCCAGATTAAACGTGATGTCGGCGGTCACAGTCACATCGAAACCCAGGCATTACCGGATGGTGACTATACGACCATTGTGCTGGTTGTTTTCAGCAAGATAACAGAGCAACGAATCAAAATGCAGGCAGTCGGATAATTTCGCCACCCCGCATGGCTGATTCGTGCGCCAGAATCCCCACGCTTGTCCAGTTGGCCGACTGCACGGCGTTCGGAAACGGGTCGCGGTTGTCCAGAATAGCCGTGATAAACTCGTGGGCCAAGTGCGGGTGCGACCCACCGTGACCCCCGCCCTGCGTGAAGGACAAATGTTGCGCGTGGTCGGCATCATACACGCCTTTGGTGGTGAAACGTTGAATCTCGGCGGGCAACAGGTGGGCATAATCCGGCACCGTCACGAGTTCGGGAATGTCGGGTTCGGGGCGTTTGGCGGTGTGTAGCACCGGGCGTTCGGCCTCGATGATCTGCCACTCAAACGATTGTTTATCGCCATAAACCTCAAAACTCTCGCGGTATTGCCGGGCCACGTCAAACAGCGAACGATATACACAGGCGGCTAAGTCGCTGTTTTTGAACTTGATATGCGCCGATTCAACGGCAAACGGCGAATTGTGAATCGCGGCCAACTCCGGTCGAATCGTGCCGGAGCCGAAACACGACACGTACTCGGCTTCGAGCCGGAGCAGCCCCGCCACCGGCCCAACGCAGTGCGTGGCGTAGTGCATCGGCGGCAGACCGGGCCAGTAGTCGGGCCAGCCGTCCATGTCCTGTTGGTGGCTCGCTTTCAGGAACTGCACCTTGCCGAGTTGCCCGGTTTCGTACAGTTCTTTCACAAACAGAAACTCGCGGCTATAGACCACCGTCTCCATCATCATGTATTTTTTGCCCGATTCCCGGCAAGCCTGCACAATGGCTTTGCAATCGTCAACGCTCGTTGCCATCGGCACGGTGCAGGCCACGTGTTTACCCGCCCGCAGTGCTTTCAGGGTTTGCTCGGCGTGGTTGGGTATGGGCGAGTTGATGTGTACCGCGTCCACGTTGGGGTCGGCCAGGAGGTCGTCGTAATTGGTGTAGCGTACATCAATGCCGAACGCATCGCCAATCTCGTTGAGTTTGGCTTCGGTGCGCTGGCAGATGGCGTACATGATTGCGCCGGGGTGACGCTGGTAAATCGGGATAAATTCGGCCCCGAATCCGAGACCGACGATAGCGATGTTAATCATTTGACTGATGGTTTTTGTTGAGACGCATAGTTGCGTCTCACGACCAGAGGCTACACGGATGAATAAATTTTGACCATCATCAGCCGGTGGGACGCAAGTGAGTGAGACGCAACTATGCGTCTCTACGTGAACGAACGAATAAACGCTAACCCATCCACCGCCAACTGCTCCGGCGAGGTAAACATATCCCGGAAGATATGCGTGGCGGCTGCGAGTTCGGGTGGGTTCGGGCCAAAGGCTTCGATGGCGATTGGCCCGGTATAATTCACTTCGCCGAGGGCGGCAAACACCTCCCCGAAGTTGATATGCCCCGCGCCGGGCGTGGAGCGGTCGTTTTCTGAAACCTGAACGTGAACCAGCACCGGCGCGAGGGTCCGAATGGCATCGGCTACGTTTTTCTCTTCCATGTTGGCATGAAACGTATCAAACGCAGCCCGGCAATTGGGGTGGTTCACGGCCCGCACGTAGCGCAGCACATCGTGGGCGCAGGTAAGCAAATAAATCTCGAATCGGTTTAGCGATTCTATTGCCAGCGTTACGCCCTGTTTTTCAGCGTGTTCACTTACTTCGCGCATCCCTGCCACCGACCATTCCCATTCCTGTTCGGTAGCGCGGCTGCCGGTAAATGTCTTAAAACCAGCATACAATGGCCCCATCAGCATGGTGCCGCCCGCAGCCGCCGTGCAGTCAATCACGTGTTTGATGTGTGCGATGCCGGCCCGGCGCGTGGCTTCATCGGGCGAAATCAGGCTGTGTTGCGGCCCGCAGATGGTGCAGGTCTGCACACCTAAGCGCAGCGAAGCCGCCTGCCGCCCGATGTGCTGATACCGGGCAAGGTCGGCAGCGGGATTGGCACTGGCCGGGCCAACGGGACATTCGACAAAATCGAAGCCGGTCTGTTTCAGAAACGCAAAGGTTGCCGAGAGATCTTCGTCCATAGCCATTGTCCAGACGAAGAGATTCATGCCAATTTTCATAGTGGTTAGTAGTTAGTGGTCAGTGGTTAGTGCTTCGCCCGGCAGGACTAATCACTAACCACTGACCACTTATCACTTAAATAACCGTTCCGCCATCGGCATAGAAGAAACTACCCGTACTATACGACGACGCATCCGAAGCCAGAAACAGCGCGAGCGGGCTGATTTCGTCCACCGTTCCCATGCGGGCGATGGGCAATCGTTTGGTAAAATGATCGAGCATCTTGGGGTCTTGCCACAGGGTTTCGCTGAATTTGGTTTTAATCAGGCCGGGGCAGATGGCGTTCACCCGGATACCATCTTTGCCCCATTCTTTTGCCAGTACCTTGGTGAGCATATTCATGGCCGCTTTCGAGACGCTGTACATACCCAAACCGGGGTCGGGCGTGTGACCGGCTATGCTGCTGATCATCAGCACACTACCGCCACCCCGCGCCTTCATGCTGGGGTAGCAGAGCTTGGCAAGTTCGAAGGGGGCCTTCACGTTTACGGCCATAATTTTGTCGAAAGCCGCGCCGTCGCAGTCGAGCGAGGGGCCATAAACGGGGTTCGTGGCCGCATTATTCACCAAAATATCAATGCCGCCGTAGGTTTCGATGGTTTTTTGGACGAGAGCTTGCAGGGCATCCGGTCGTCCGGTATGGGCGGCAATACCCGTTGCTTCACCACCGCTGGCTTTGATGTCGTTGGCGAGTTCGTCGCAGGCATCCTGTTTGCGGCTGCTGACGATAACTTTTGCGCCGAAGCGGGCAAAGGTGCGGGCCATGTCTTCGCCGATGCCTTTGCTGGCTCCGGTGATGATGGCGACTTTGCCGGTGAGGTCGAACAGGGTTTTTTCGGCGGTCTGTACGGACGTGGGTTCCATCTGAAATTGGGGGTTGTTTTGTAAAACGGAGTTGCAACCTATGCCTTTCGTACCCCATTTCAAAGACTAAATTAGACAAAACGCATTTGGGCCACGCAACGCTACCGGGTTTGGCACTACTTTCGCATACTGAAACCGAATAAGCCTTAATACAGAAATTGGTAGGGTAGTTTGTCATTACGACGATAGTAGGAATCTGCCCGGCTAAACACTATAGATTCCTCGGCACGGGCCGCCCCGCTATCGTCGGAATGACAAACCCACGCCGGAATGACAAAATGACCTCTCCCAATAGTCCCTCCGTTGGCCGTTCGTGGCCCCAACTCTACGCTATCGTGATGGGTGCGTTGGTGGTTGAAATCCTGTTTTTTTACGGCCTGATGGTCTGGTTAGCATGAGCAATCTCGATTGGGCGGTACTGTTGCTGACCCTCACGGGCATCATTGCCTACGGTCTCTGGCGCAGCCGAAGCCGCAACAACGGCACGATGGACGATTATCTGCTGGCCGGAAAATCGCTGCCCTGGTATCACGTTTGTCTGTCGGTGATGGCAACGCAGGCATCGGCCATCACGTTTTTGTCGGCTCCGGGGCAGGGCTTTTCCGACGGAATGCGGTTTGTGCAGTTCTACTTCGGCCTGCCCTTAGCAATGGTGGTGCTGTCGGTGACGTTCGTGCCGATTTTTCACCGCCTGAAAATCTATACCGCCTACGAGTTCCTCGAAAACCGCTTCGATGTCCGCGTCAGAACCCTTACTGCCGGGCTGTTTCTCTTGCAGCGCGGCCTGTCAACGGGCCTGAGTATCTACGCGCCGAGCATTATCCTGTCCACTATTTTGGGCTGGAATATCTACTGGACCAACGCCCTAATGGGTGGTATCGTGCTGATTTACACCGTTACGGGCGGCACCAAAGCCATTTCTTATACCCACCTGCAACAGATGCTGATTGTGACGGTGGCGATGTTTTTGGCGGGCTGGCTCACGGTGCATCTGTTGCCCGATGGCGTTGGTTTTGTTGACGCGCTGAAGGTGGCCGGGAAAGCGGGCCGCATGAACCTGATTGATCTGAAATTTGACCCCGACAGCCGGTATAACATCTGGTCGGGCCTGATTGGCGGCTTTTTCCTGCAACTCTCGTATTTCGGTACCGATCAATCGCAGGTGGGGCGGTATCTGACGGGGCAAAGCGTGGGGCAATCGCGGTTAGGGTTGCTGGCAAACGGCCTGCTCAAAGTGCCGATGCAGTTTCTGATTTTGTTGGTTGGGGTGCTGGTTTATGTGTTTTACCAGTTTCAGGAGCAACCCGTTTTTTTTAACAAACAGGAAGTCGAGAAATTAGAACAGAGTCAGTACGCGCCTGAATACCAACTGCTTAACATCAAACACCAGACCCTGATTGCCCAGCGGCAACGGATGGCGGTAGAGATGCAGTCGGCCCTGCAAACCGCCGATGATACGCCGGGCAGCCCGGCGCAAACGGCCACCATCGAGCAAGCCCGCACCGACCTCCGCGCCACCGACGAAGCCCTGAAAACGATAAAAGCCAACGTGGTGACGCTCATCAAAAAGAACAACCCACCGGCAGACACGAACGATGTGAACTACGTGTTTCTGCGGTTTGTGCTCGACTACCTGCCCCACGGCCTGATTGGGTTGCTGATTGCGGTAATTTTTTCGGCCTCGATGGGTTCTATTGCCTCGGCCTATAACTCGCTGGCTTCCACCACCATTGTGGACGTGTATCAGCGATTGCTGAATACAACCGGCACCGACGCGCATTACCTCCGGGCCTCGCAGTGGGCAACCATCGGCTGGGGCGTGTTTTGCATCATCATAGCGCAGTTTGCCAACCGGCTCGGCAGCATGATCGAGGCCGTGAATATCTTGGGTTCGCTGTTTTACGGGGTGATTTTGGGCGTGTTTGTCGTCGCGTTTTATCTGCCGCGCATTGGCGGGCGGGCCACGCTCTGGGCCACCATTATTGGCGAGGCTCTCGTGATTGGCTGTTACGCGCTCAACCTGATGGCATTCTTGTGGCTCAACGTGGTGGGCTGTTTGTTAGTGGTGGGAATCGCCCTGGTAATTACCCGGATCGAGCGAATGCGGCTTAATGCGCGGGCATAACAGACTCCGGTTACGTCAATCCTCATCCCACCGGCATGGGCTGTCCGCTGCCCGTCGTGATCTTGCCCGGTTCAAACGTCAGGTCAATGCGACCCAGATTGATCCCGGCAAAACCGACCTGGTTAATCAGCATGGGTCGTCCGTCGAGGTTGTTGACCGTTACGGGCGCGTCGAGAAAGGTGTGGGTATGGCCGCCGATAATGAGGTCAATGTCGCGGGTTTTGGCCGCTAAGGCCCGGTCAGAGATCGTCGCGTCGCGGTATTCATAGCCGAGGTGCGACAGGCAGATCACGTACTGGCAGCGTTCGTGATGCCGCAGTTGCCGGGCCATGTCGGTAGCAATCTCAACCGGGTCGAGGTAGCGGGTTTCTTTGTATAAATCGTCGGCAATGAGTCCCTTTGGCTGGATGCCGAGACCAAACACGCCCACCCGAACGCCCGCTTTTCTGAACACCGTGAAGGGTTTCGTCTGTCCGTCCATGACCGTATTTTTAAAATCGTAGTTAGCGATCAGAAACGGGAAACGGGCTTTGCCAAACTGCGTTTTCATGTTGTCGATGCCGCCGTCGAAATCATGGTTACCGATGGTTCCCGCGTCGTAGCCAAGCTGGTTCATCGCCAGAATTTCGGGTTCGCCCTTGTAGAGGTTGAAATACGGTGTTCCCTGAAAGATATCGCCCGCATCGAAGAGCAGCACATTTGGGGTGCGGCCATCCGGGGTACGGCCATCCGGTTGTTGCTGCCGAATCTGCGCGATCAGCGTGGCGCGTCGGGCCACCCCGCCCTTGCCCGCGTTCCGGCTCCCGTCCATCGGAAACGGGTCGAGCCGACTATGCACGTCGTTGGTGTGCAGAATGGTGAGCGACGTTGGCCGGGGTTTGGCAAGTACGCCGGGCGCAACGGCCCCGATTACGGCGGTGGTGCCGAGGAGTTTCAGAAACGCGCGTCTATTCGGTGATAATCCGTCCATCGGGTTGGCTGGCTAAAGGTTTGTTGGTTTGGCCCTGCTGCCGAAAATAATCGAGCAGGGCATCGCGCATGAGGTAGTTCAGGTCCTGCCGGGCCGTAATGAGTTTCAGAAATTCGGCTCCCGACCCGCCATTCGCTATATAATCGCTGACGGCCAGCGTGTAGGTCTGATCGGGCCGGAAGGTGCGGCCATTGGTGAAGCTGAGAATCTCGGCCTGTTTCCGGTTTTTGATCCGCAGCCGTACTCCCGCTACCACCGGGCCTTCGTTGGCAAAATGATCCAGAAACTGCTGCAACTGTGCGCCCGTCAGGGTCAGCACGAGCAGCGTATTATCGAACGGCATCACCTCAAACACGTTGCCGGTGGTGATGTTGCCGACGGGCAAACCGTTGCGAATGCCGCCGAAGTTGATGTGGGCCAGGTCAATCGGTTTGCCGTAGCGGAGTTGGGCCTGTTGCAGCAGCGCGTCGGTCAGAATATCACCGAGGGCCGATTCGGGCTGGGCTTTTTCGAGCCGGGCGGTGGTGCGGGTCAGCACCTGATTCATGGTTGCGTCGAGTTTCTGGCGGTAGGGCATCAGCAACCGGGCGGTGGCGGCATCGTCGCGGGCGGTGGTCGAATCAACGGGCAGGCGGCTGGTTTTCTGGCCCGTCAGGTGGTAGGCGGGTTGGCAGGCCGACGCGCCCAGGAGCAGCAAGACGCAGAAAAGAAGGCGGTTTATCATATACGGTTGGCTAAATCGGCAGCTCGCCGATGAGCGGTATCGGCAGGCCAGTCAAAAGTAATGACGTTTGCCCTAAAACGGCAACTTCCCCAAGGCCACGTTGCCGCCCGTCGGGATAATCCCGATTTTTGCCCGGCAAATGACTCGCGCTGTTTCAGCACAACGGTCAGCGGCACGCCACGCGGTTGGTTCGATAATGATGTTCATCCGTCCCCAAACCAACCGCGTGGCGTTTTTGTGGCTCAACGTGGTTGGGTACGTACTGGTGGTGGGCCTGGCGCGGGGATTGCAGAAATTCCGTTACTTTCGTACAGTTTCCCAAACCTAAAAATTAGCAAACACCTATGTTTGCCCCCGTAGAGATGACCCAAACAACCCGAATCCAACTCTCGCTCATGATGTTCCTCCAGTTTTTTATGTGGGGAGCCTGGTACGGCCAAATGAGCAAATACCTGATGACCACCCTCGGCGCGTCCGGCGATCAGGTGGGCAATGCGTATGCAGCGTTTTCATTGGCGATGATTATCGCGCCGTTTTTCGTGGGCATGATTGCCGACCGCTACTTTGCCGCCCAGAAAGTGCTGGGTATCTTGTGTTTGCTGGGGGCCGGGGTGCTGTATCTGATCACTCAAAACACCAATCCCGACTCGTTTTTCATGCTCATCCTGGGATACTGCCTGACGTTTGCGCCCACGCTGGCCCTCACGTCGTCTATTGCGATGCAGCAGATGAGCAACCCCGAAAAAGAGTTTCCCGGTATCCGGGTTTTAGGAACAATCGCCTGGATTGTGGTAACGAACATCGTGGGGTATTACGGCTTCGGTGATAAGGTATCGATCTACCAATTAGCCATGTACAGTTCGGTGGTGCTGGGCGTGTTCTCGTTTTTTCTGCCCAACACCCCGCCCAATCCGAGTGCGGGGGCTTCGTTCGGGCAGATTCTGGGTCTCGATGCGTTCAAACTATTTAAAGACCGTTCATTCGCTATTTTCTTCGTGTCGTCGGTGCTGATCTGTATTCCGTTGTCGTTCTATTACGCAATGGCAAACCCCGCCCTGACCGATTCGGGGATGCTGAATGTCGAAAACAAAATGTCGCTGGGGCAGGTGTCAGAGGTGGTCTTTATGCTGCTCATTCCGTTGGCGTTCAGTAAGTTGGGCGTTAAAAAAATTCTGATTATCGGCTTGCTCGCCTGGATTGCCCGGTTCCTGTTTTTCGGTTACGGCAACGCAAACTCGGGCGAGTGGATGTTTTATATAGCGATTCTGCTGCACGGCGTTTGCTACGATTTTTTCTTTGTTACGGGGCAGATTTATACCGACAATAAGGCCGGGGCCAAAATAAAATCGTCGGCGCAGGGGCTGATAACGCTCGCTACCTACGGCATCGGCATGGGCATCGGCTCCAAACTGTCGGGCATTGTGCTGGATTATTATACCGTCAAGGGCGTGAAAGACTGGACTTCGGTCTGGCTCGTGCCGGCGGGCATTGCTGCTGTGGTGCTGGTGCTGTTCCTGTTGTTTTTTCGGGACGAGAAGCGCGTTGTTCCGGCAGAAATCGGTGAATCGGTGGCGGGGCCGGTGTAAAGGTTATTGTTCAATAAATCTCAGCAATGATGAAAGACCGTCGGATTATTTTCTACGATACAATGGATGGGCCTAATCAGGCATTAATCCAGGAAAACGCCCGGCTAACGCCTGCCGAGCGGTGGGAAGCTTACAAAAAACTCTATCATTTGTATGTTATGCTTACTGGTATTCCTGTTCAGCAACCCAAAAGCCTAACCATCGAACGCCCATCATGGATGTAGAAAATGATGAATTTCAACGGTTCGTGGCTTTGGCTGCTCAGAAAGAAGTTGATTATATGCTGATTGGCGGTTTAGCGTTGATCCTCAATGGTATAGTGCGGGTCACACGCGACGCTGATGTATGGTTGCAACCGACAAACTAAAACCGGGATAGGTTTATTGAGGTCTTGCTCGAATACGGTTTTACCGAGGAAGAGGTTGGTGGTATGCGGTTAGCTGATTTCACTGATGCACAGATTATCCGAGTTGCTGACATACCCTTAGATGCAATGACACAAGTGCATCACCGCTTAAATTACGATGCTTGTCGAAAACGAGCGGGGCATTTTCTGACAAATGAAGGTCAGGTTATCTATTTTCTTCACATAGACGATCTACGGGAAGCGAAAGTTTTAGCCCGGCGACTTAAAGATTTAAACGATGTCCTGATGATTGATGAATTGCTGGCTGAACAGGAAAAATTGGGTAGTGGCCCAGAAGAAAAGGCCCCGGATAAACCCTGATATTCTCTTAAATGCGTCTCCTGACTTACAACCTCAACGGCATTCGGGCCGCGCTTCGCAAGGGGCTGACCGATTGGCTGGCCGAACACGATTTCGATATACTGTGCTTTCAGGAAGTGAAGGCTACGCCCGATGTCGTGGACTTAACGGCCCTCGAAGCCCTCGGCTATCGGTATCATGCCTGGCATAGTGCCGAGAAAAAAGGCTATTCTGGCGTGGCGACGTTCTCGAAAACGCCACCTACCCACGTTGTAACGGGCTGCGGATTACCGCACTACGACTGCGAAGGCCGGATTCTGCGTACTGATTTTGATAACTTAACGGTGTTAAATTGCTATTTTCCGTCCGGCACATCGGGTGATGCGCGGCAGTCGGTGAAGGTGCGGTTTCTGGGTGAGTTTTACGACTTCGCACAACAACTCCGGCGCGAACGGCCCAACCTGATTGTGGTTGGCGATTATAATATTGCCCACAACCCGATTGATATTCACGACCCGATTCGCAACAAAAACACGACTGGGTTTCTGCCCCACGAACGCGCCTGGCTGGATGCCTGGTTTGCCAATGGGTTTACCGATGCGTTCCGGTTTATGCACCCCGGCAAAACTGAATACAGTTGGTGGAGTTACCGGGCCACGAAAGGCCGGGCCGGGGCGCGGGCCAACAACAAAGGCTGGCGGATAGATTATATTTCGGTGGCTGATCCGCTCAAAACCCGTATCCTTAACGCGGGCCACTGCCCCGATGTCATTCATTCTGACCACGCGGGAACATGGCTGAACTTATCCGAACTGTAATTACACTGATTCTGTGATTTACCATGATTGTTTACGAATTCGTAACGTCATAGCAAATCACAGAATCAGTGTAATCACAGTTCAGAACAAAAATGTATTTTCTTATTTATAAACCCTTTGGGATGCTCTCGCAGTTTTCGCGGGAAGGCGACAAACCCACGCTGGCCGATTTGACCGTTACGCTGCCGCCCGATGTGTACCCGGTGGGGCGGCTCGATGCCGACAGCGAAGGATTATTGCTGCTCACGAATGATAAGCGACTGAATAACCGCTTGCTAAACCCCAAATTCAAACACCTGCGAACGTATTACGTGCAGGTCGAAGGTGATATTACGGCAGAAGCGTTGCGCCGGTTAGCTGACGGGCTGCCGATTCCGGTGGACGGCAAACCCTACCAAACGCTGCCCGCTCAGGCACAACGGCTGCCTGACGAACCGACGTTACCCGCCCGAAATCCGCCAATCCGGTTCCGGGCCAATATTCCAACTTCCTGGGTAGCACTAACGCTGTATGAGGGTAAAAACCGGCAGGTGCGGAAGATGACAGCCGCCGTTGGTTTCCCCACGTTGCGGCTTGTGCGTTGGGCCATCGAGAACCTGACCGCCGACGGAATGCGCCCCGGCGACGTGAAAACCCTGACCTGGGACGATGTGAAGCGCGGGTTGAAGCTGATCTGAACAGCCACAAAAAAGCCCGTTGCAACGCAACAGGCTGTGTTTCTGTGATCCGGCTGGGTCTAACGCCATAGGCACTAATCCACTCATTTACAACCCTTTGCTTCTCGGTTTTCCGGCTGTTTTTTTTCCGCGCCGGTGTATTACGACCTGACCGTTCCCAACTGCCCGACGATTATTCTGAACTCGACGGGCAACTTAGCAAAAGCCCTGCCCGCGATTTCGACCTTTCCCCGCATCAATACCTACTTTGACGGGGACGACGCGGGCCGGGATGCCTTACAGACGCTCGTGACCGCCAACCTGCCCGTTATTGACCGTTCCGACCTGTACGACGGCTACAACGATTTCAATGCCTTTCTAATGGGTACTGCCCGCAAGCCGGTGACCTGACGGTTCTTGCATTTTTCCGGGCTGGCATGGCTGCTGCCCGGCTCTGTTTCGGGGAGTCACTTCTTGGAATAATTGATTAACATAACATTGGTTATTCAACACCCCTCCGAATAGTACCACGTTTCCGGGCCTGGCTTCCCCCGCTGTCCATTTGTCTTTTTCCGGGAAACACCCGCCAACAACTCATCAAAACCGATGCCGACCATCCTGACCTCCCAAACCCGCCAGCAACTCGCCCGGCTCTACAACATTTCCGATAAGACCTTCAGCCGCCGAATCCGCCGGGCCGGGTTTGACTTCGGCTCCGACCGGCTCCTGCTGCCGGTGCAGGTGCAGCAGGTGGTCGAGCGGCTCGGCCCCTGGCAGATCACCAGCCACAACGCGCACGAATAGGCTTTATCCGGCCTTATCCCGACCAACCGGCCCCGTCTGCCCACAAGCCGACAGGGGCCGTTTTTTTGCCCCCACCTTGCGCCGTAAACCAATCACAACGCCATGACTAACGACCAACACCGCCGTTTCCGCGACCTTCTCGACGAAGGCTACTCCAGCCGCGATGCCGCTGACGAACTGGGCCTGACCGACGCGCAGCGCGAAGAAGCCCTCGCTTTTGACACGGACTCCGACGACCCGGATTTGCCGGACTACCTGACTGACAGCGACTTAGACGCGGACGAAGCCGACGAGCCTGACGAAACCGACGCGGCTGATCAGCCCTGGTTTGACCCCACTCCCATTACCCACGACGGCGGTTGCTTCACGGGACGGGGGGACAACCCGGTGGATACCCTCGAAACGGTCATCCGCCACCTGCGGACGGTAGCGGCCATGCAGGACGAGCAGACGAAGGGGCTGTTTGCCGGCCCTTCGGTGGTGGTCGATCTGGGGCCGAAGACCCGCCGGCGATTCGAGTCGTACCGGGTGAGCGAGTTCCTGACCGAAGCCCCCGCGACCGGCGATGCCGCTATTGACCTCGATGACGACGACGAGGACGATAATTAACCGGGGTACTGCCGCGTAATCGTTTCAGTAACGTTCCCATCGTTACTGAAACGGCAAACCGGCCCAAACAGCCCCTATATGGCCTTCTTACCCTGTTTCCTGCCGTATCCGGGCCTGTTGTAACGATGAAACTGTAACGATTCTGTAACGATCCCGTAACGATGGTAACGCCTTCCCCAACCGCTGCCCGGCGCACCTGCCCGACCTGCGACCGCCTTTTTTCGGCCAGTACGACAAAGCAGGCATACTGCTCGACCCGGTGCCGGGTAAAGAGCTGGCGGGACGGCCAAAAGCCCGCTCCTGCTCCCCTTGCACCACCGGCCCGGCGACCCGTCCGGGAACGATTGGCTGACCGGCTGCCCCCGGACAGCCCGGCAACTCCCCCCGCCACCTGGCAGAGTAACCCGCTCCTGAGTGAAAAACAGGGGGAATTGGGCCGGTTAGAGCAGTACTGCACCGACCTGACCCGCCAGCATAAAGCCGTCCTACAACGAATTACCCGGCTACAGCAAGGCGGTAGGACAACGTGGTACACCGCCGGTGCGGGCGGTATTGCCGGTGTATTACTGGCGGGCTGGCTCGTAGCCGACACGTGGTATGACACCCCTGCTGACAACCGGCCCCGGATTGTGGTACAGGCTGTCATCGTCTTCGTACTACTGGCTGCGGTCGGGGTGGTGGCCGGTGTATTACTCGGCCCGGCTCTGTACCAACAGCGTGCACACGCCCGCACTGAGGTCATACAGCTTAGTCAGCACGAGACCCGGCTCGGGGAGCAGATAGACTCGGCAGAGGCCCGGATCACCGGGTGCCGGGCGCAACTCCTGCCCCTGAAGCCCTACATCCCCATTCCTTTAGTTCACCCACAATCTCCCCCCTGACCACCCCATACATGGCACTCCCAGCGGGATACGTCCCACCCAAGAATACTCCGCTCCGGGCGGTTCCGGCAGCGAGTGGCGGCAATGACGAGTTTATCGTCTGGAAATACCCAATCAAAGACCTGGCCGCCAACGGCGATCAATGGCACACCAGCCGGGATTTCGGCGAGGTCGTCTCGCTCGGCACCAAACTCACGGCCACCGATGGCTCGGAGTGGCTCAAGGTGAAAGCCGACAACAGCCACGAGGGATTAGTGGCCATGGATGAATTAGAGCTGCGCTGGTATCCATTGCCTACGCTGATCGGCGACCCACCGGCCCCGACCCCTGGCCCGGCCAAGAAACCGGCGGGGTCACCCGGCCCGGCACCGGGGCCAGACGGCAGCAAGACCAGGGCCGGGGTAGATGGCGACAGTCCTTCTCCCGGCCCGGCCCCGTCGTTCTGGAAAAAGAAGGGCGTGTATTATGTAGGGGCCGGTGTTCTTTTTCTGGTTCTGATCGTCTTGATTATCCGGCGAAAACGAACTGATTACTAACTGCTTATCTGTGTAACTATGACGTACAACGGTTATATTGAGAACCTGCCCATTCCGGAGGCATTTCGGGTACCGGGTATTATTATCTTCGGTGATCCTTGGATTGATCCGCCACCCTATTTAGTGGCAGCGGTCAAGAAACTCAATCAGGAATCTGCCGACAGTGTACAGGCCGTGCGGGATGCCGAAACGCCCGCCGATCAACTGGCCGCTATTCAGGTGCGGGCAAAACTGATTCAGGAGCGGGTTGCCCAGCTAACCGAATACGGCCAAAAACTCTCACCGGCAGATTTCGGCCCTGATAAAACCGCGAATCAAATAGCGACCTTACTGTTGGCTGTACCCTACGTGGATATCGTCGTCGGTGCCTGGAAAGGACTCAATGCGATCCAGCAACAGAAAGACTTCAACGAGGCCGTTCGGGATACCAGGGCGCGGCTGGTCGCCTATGAGCAGGATGCCGTTGACTTGGCCAAACTCAACAACGACCTGCTGCTGGCCGAACAACGGCGGACGCTGGCTACCCCGGTACCGACACCGGATAAACTACCAATTCAGTTTTGGTGGGCCGTAATAGGGGGTATCGCTATCTTACTGATTGTGTGGGTATTAGTCAGCAGACGACGCAGATAAGGCCGTTGGTTACGGTTGCCCGGTATCGACCTTCCCCTTCCCTTGACACCCCCGGTCTAAAGGCGCGGGGAGTATTAACATTCTTCGTCTCCTCCACCAGTGGTAATATCCTTGTCCCACTGGCGCGGATCGTGGTAAACCAATAAATGCCGGTTTGAGGCTATGCGTTCAGTACGCTTGGGCAGGTCAGCCGGTTTGCCGGTTTCAGGCCGGGCCGCTGCTCTAACAGACGTGACGGTACGGTCGTCGTCGGCCCAGATACCTGTAAAATCGGAGGGCTTGTCGCCTTCTTTCCAGTTACCCCGGTTAGGCTCCTGTTGTACAGGCGTGGGTACCGTTTTAGTTGGTTTTGTAATGTTGCGGGTCTTTGGCATTGGTCGTACAGATAAATAATGAAAAACGAGAGTGGCCTGCGGGTGCCGGTTTGTATTGACACTTCCCGCTCTACAGTCGTAAATTTAAGCGGGGAAGTGCATCTTTGCGCTATGTTGATTTTCAATGAGCGAGGGCTGCTCACGCCACCCAAAGGTCTATCAGTTACAGTGGCTGAAGTTGAAAAGGCTTTTGTCCGGCCATTCCCTGACTCTGACACACGGGCCTGGCTATTCAATAGTTTGCAGGTCTATAACCGTGACCTGGGCCGGGAAATCAAGGTTCCTTTTCGGCAATATATTGATGGCAGCTTTGTGACTCACAAACTGAATCCGAACGATATTGACCTTGTAACCTTTATCCCGACGCCGGTCTTTGAGCGGCATCGCGCCGGACTGGAAGGGTTTTGGGGCTATTATTGGGGACGTATGGGCCTGGATGCTTACTTAGTTGAAGTCTTCCCGGCAGGCCACCTGCGCCACGAAGAAAGCCTGCGCGACCGAAAAATCTGGCGCGACCGTTATGGATTCACCAAGCCAGATGCTAACTTCGGTCAGTTTCGGAAAGGATATGTAATCTTGGATACGGAATGACACAGCACGGGATAGCAACCAACTACCAGAAGGCGATCAATCGCCTGTTCAAACTCATTGAAGATGTCAATGAGCAGATAGACCGGGCGCAGCAGCACAAGGATGCGCTGGCCGAGCGGCAGTACCGGCACCTGCGGGCCGACTACCTGAAGCAACTCTCTGACCTGCTTGATCAGCCGCCGACGGGCGTAAAGCTGCGTCTTTCGGCTATGTTGGCGCTCGGCTAAAGAAAATAGACGGGACTAACTATGTAGATATCAGGGCAATAAAAAAGCCTACCTTGGTTCGGTAGGCAACTTACATGAGAAGTTCAATTTGTGATCCGGCTGGGATTTACTCTTGGTATTGATAATCAGCGAGTTAGTTATATTTACGGTTTTTTTGTATCAAATATGTATCAAATTTAAAGGGCATAAAAGTAGATTTTTGACCTACTTTTATGCCCTTTAAATGAATAAGAAAGTCTGCTAATTACCACCAGACAGCCTACGGAAATTGTCTTCTATAATTCCATTAGCCGCGTCGAAAAGCTGTAACAGGCCTAACGGGTCTAATTTTTCAGAGTGTAGGCTTATGTCTCCGTTTGCAGTGAACAGCAAACCTTTTTCGCCATACAATTTCCTCAAATGGCTGTAAGGTTGAACGGGTATCAATGGGTGTATTTTGCCGCTTTCGTCTTTGAAAACGTGTACGGGTTGCGGGTCGGGGATAGTCTCCATTAGGTGTGAACAGGGGGTTAAATCATCCCTTGAACAACAAATTAGCCCCTGCTTTAATTCTTAGAACAAAGCCATCAGCAGGGCCATACCACTCCGAACCGCAAGTACGTCGGGGTGGCCTACCACGTGGGCAACACCGCCCGATAGATGAGCAATGTATTGTTTCCCTTCGTCGTAAATCATAATGCTTTGCTCAACCTGATAGCCCTCTTTGACCCATGAACCGCGTTTCTTTTCCTGCTTGCAGTACGTCAACAAGTCAATGAAGAAATTAACGCCCGTAATGCCGATTATCCCTGTTCCCGGATTACCGTTGACTTCAATCACGTAACTGGTTCCATCGGCATCTTTCATCAGGTCAACGCCCGAATACTCCAACCCTACGGCTTTGCTGGCTTTCACGGCCATTTCTTCATCGTCGGCGGATAGCTTAACAGTACGGCCCGAACCGCCTTTAGACAGATTGGCCCGAAAGTCCCCTTTGTTGGCCGTGCGCTCCATTGCACATACTACCCGGTCGCCGACAACGATAGCCCGAATATCAGAAGCCTTTGCATCTACAAACCGTTGTAGTTTCAAATCCACTTTGTTGTTGTAGAAACTTTCTAAGGCAGTGTTGGCCGCCAAAGGTGTTTCTAAAATTGAAACGCCCGCACCTTGCGAACCGTGAACCGTTTTTGCCACCAATGGTAAGCCGCCCATCATATCTTCAATGATGTAACCAATGTGCGCCGGGGCTTCTGCCCAAACCGTCTTTGGCACCCGAATACCGGCTTGTGATAGCTTCATGGTGGTACGCACCTTGTTGGATGCACAGCGTAATGCTTCGGCCTTCTGGGGGGAGTAAATACCCAAGTTGCTGTTCAGGTGTTCCAAGATCACGGACTTGGTTTCGAGTTGGCCCGATAGCCGGGGTAGCAGACAGTCAAAATCTTTGACTTTTAGGCGTACCGGCTTCTCCAAACCGGGCCTACCGTCGTACACGCGGTCATAGCCCTTGACCGACTCGGAAATGAGCAGGTACAAATCCAGTGGCTCATAAGCCGTTACGGTGCATCCGGTTTTGTGTGCGGCTTCTGTGATGTATTGGTTAGCCGTTCCTAAAACTAAAACGTTCATTGTGTTTGGTATAAATTGTTGATAATGAGATTTTTGGGGCTTTTTCTTGCCGGTCATTTCATATATCGCTCCGGCCTGAATTGCAATTGCAATATTCCGTAGTGCGTATTAGACGGGTGAAGACACTGGCAGATAGCCTTTATTTTGGGCATTTTAAAGCTAAGTCATTGACTTTTAATAGTTTAAGTGAAATAAATGTTGTAAAAGTAACGCGGGTATCGTCGGAAATTTCCAACATCAATTACCTGATACGCTCATTATTAATGAGTTAATGTGATTTAGATGTAGTCACCTGTGCTTAATTCACCCTTAGCCTGAATAGATAAAATCTTATTCAGACTCATTCCGTCAGGACAATACCGAAAGTGCTTTTTTAAGGCAGGAATAATGTACGGCTCATGCGGATTATCCGTGTCCTGACTTTTATACCGAAACATAGATGGATAGCCAAGAACGCGCCTGTATTGGCCCTCGATAGCGGGCTGTAAGGTGAATGGGTCAATAATTCCGGTTATGGGCTTTGCGGCCAGTGATTCAGTAGATAGTGTTTCAGCATCTATTTCGGCTACTGTTTCGGTAGTAATCTCGGCGGCATCCTCGGCGATCACAACGGCAGTATCATCGTTAGTAGGTTGGAGTCGGTTAAAATTGAGTTCCGGCACATTGTAAAAAGCTCCGAAACGACTGTAAAGACGCTTGCTTTTGGTGTTATCCAAAATCTCCATTATCAATTCCATATCGTATTGACCGTCCTGTTTTTGGAGACAACCGGGTTTAAAATGGTACTTGATACACTCCATTACCGCGTCCATGTACTCTTTCAGGTCTGATACTCCGGGGTTTATATAACGTTTCTGTTTCTTCTTCTTAGCAGAAACCTTACCTGTTTTATCACGTTCGTAAATGATTTTACCCTCCCTATCATGCTCATAAACAACGTTGCCCCTTTTGTCGCGCTCATAGATGACCTTGCCGTTTTTGTCCCGTTCATAGGTGAATAACGTTTCATAATGGCTTAAAGCGGGTTGCTCAACTATCCGGCTCCACAGTTCTGCAATAGCAGTACGAACCTCATTTACAGTGTATTCCGGGTATTGCAGAATCAGACTGTGCAAGTGAATGTGTAAGCCGTGATCTTTTGACCGGGTTGTTTCTAAACCATACTCGCCAGCATAGATATACTTTTTCCATATCCGGTGCTTTCGCATTAAGTTGAATAATTGTATTACTTCGTCTCCATAAAAACGCTTACCCTTAAATAGTCCATTGGTGTGTGGAACGGTCAGGGTTAAGTGAATGGGTTGGTAGTGTTGGCAAAGTAGGCGGCTTTGTTCATCTGTGGCCGTTGTGAGATAAGTAGCGTAACGGTGTCTGATTTTAAGCGATTTACGCCAATTCCAAACCGCGTCTAATCGGTGCTTAGAGAAGATATAGCCCTCAAATTGCCATTTGGTCTGCTTGGTTTCCGGGTTAAAAAATTCAGCATAAATACCCATTCCTTCTTTCAAAGCGTAGTACAAGGTCGCTAAGTTTTCATACTTAGCCGCTAACCGGTCGCCGTATTCCTTACATCGGTAAACGTCCTGCCGTTGCTCCCGATGTAAGTACCTGTTTTCAGGCAGTACAATCTTGTCAGTTAGGTATAGATATTCCTCAATGGCTCGACGCTGTTTACGGTTTTCAGCCAACTTAGTTGAGACCTTGTAACCGTACTTATTTCGGCGGTCTAAAACCGCCTTATTCGGGGGAAGGGTCGGTTTGGGTGGGGGAAAGGTTAGGCTCATTTTTCCAGATGTTCTAATATTATCAAGGAAGGGCTACCGCGTTCGTAATCAGCTACTTACAAAAGTGTCTATCTGTAATTAATTAGACACATAAGAATACTTGTTGGTGTATTGGGATGCTTCGCATCCCGACCGTTTTTAGGTACGTCCGGGCAATCCGGGTGCAACCTATCAAAGCGTTTCCGGCTGTGTTCCGGTTGGAGCCTGCCAACCGTGCGCCGGATGTTGCGCCCGTCTTTGCGCCCTCGCTACGTTCGCCGGGTTGGAACGGTCAAAACCAGTTACCGGCTATCCTACGGGGGTTGTTCGTTGGTCGGCATCGAACCGGCTTTTACCGCCACTGGCAACGAATTAGCAATGAGTTGAGAATGTGAGCATCAGAGGGCCGGACGTGGCGGATAAGCGGAAACAGAAGAAAGTATGTAGTTTCGCGCCTGACCAACGACTGGTAATCTTGGTTCGCTCATATTCCAATAGTAAGCCCGTCAGATTGGGGAATCTGACGGGCTTTTTTGTGGCTTATTCATCGGTTTGAACAAGCGGGGCTTCTAACTTGATACACTCAAAAATCAGGTCTCGTAACATGGTAAGCTGACCGAAAGCGTGCTGAAAATCAGGAATATTGGCCTTATGGTCTAAGTGAATAACCAGTACGTGCAAAGCCATATTCAAATCATTGACAATACCAATAGCCGAATCCGTTACGCCGGGAATACTGGTATAGGCATCTTCAAAAATGACTTGTAGGGCTTGGGCTTTTGTGATGAATTGTAGGCGGGCCGCTGCGGGCAAAGCAGATTGTGTAGGGGTGGGGTGCATGGCCGTTAGTTAGATTTGGGGAAACCATATTCTAAAAAACGCACTACTTCGGAACGCTTTACCATTGAGCAACGGCTTTGCTTTCCTTCCTCTTTCTCCATTCTATAAATGGGAAAAGCATTTTCACCAACTAATTCCCAAAACTTGGTTTTGCCAATTTTGAAAATACGCTGCACATCTTGGGGGGTTAGCCACTCTTCGGGGCCGGTGTCTATCCGGCTCATCAGCAAATCGAGTTTAAAGCTGATCTGCGCTAAGGTTGGTTCTTGGGGTTGCATTGCGCGTCTGCTATGGCTTTAGTGCCAAAGCGAACGCAAGTAAGGCAAATGTTATCTTATAAAAAAATAATATAAGATATTTTGAACCCTTGACTAAGGGTCATAGTGTGTAACTCCTTCCTCTCCAAAGAAGCCTAAATTCTCCCGTTCAAAAAACATTGCCTCTAAGACTCTCAGGAAACCCAACCGCTTATCTTTCTCGTTGGGTCTCACACGGTCTAAAAAAATCTTCACATAAGCACCTTCAGACCAGTCGCACCAATGTACCCCTAATGGGAAGGCATCAGAGAACATTTTTGGTTTGTAGTTTCTGGCAACATATTGAAGCGATGCTACTGTAAGAGTAATTTCAGGAAATTTATCATATCCAACTAATTTTTCGATATTATCATACAGAAACTTTGCAGATCGGTTATTCCAATCTATCATACTCCGTAAATCAGAATCCAAAGGAAAGGAACAGGCCAAATTGAATTTCAGCATACTTTCTACAAAATTATCCAATTCCCAAGTCATTACATAAATGTCATTAGCAATTAGATATTTACCAGTTTCCTTTAAAATCTCATCTTCTTGCCATTTACCAGCATATATAGTTTCTCCTCCATCTATTAATTCAATTACTTTAGGTTTTCTAATTTGATTTTTTACATTACTTCTAACAAGTTCCGCCGTTTGTGTTGAAATTCTAACTTCTTCTTCTATCAGTTCCTTGTTTTTTAGTAAAAACATATCAAACTCATTTTCAGGTATATACGCATTTAGTAGGCTTTTATACTGAAATGTCTTTCCTGAAAAGGTTAGTTGAACATAAACCGGATATAGTTTTTTACCATTGATTTCCTTGCCTTTGAGTTTGAGATGTAAATAATGCTTTACTGTAATTTTCCCATCTCTTTCTTTCTTGACGTATTTTCCTCTGGGCTTTCGGCTAACCTGCGGCCCGATTTCCAATATCTCCATAACCTTATTCAGATTTTTTGTATTTCCACTGGTTACCGGCCTTTGCCTGACGCAAACGGTTTGTTATATCTTCTTTAACAAAGTGCGTGTAGGCTTTGGTTGTTTTTATATCTTCATGCAAAGCCATTTCCTGAATGAAAGAGTCACCAAAGTCCATAATGGTAAGGTATGTTATACCCGAATGTTTGGCCGTGTGCATAGTCAACCTTATCCCTTTTATCCCCGCCCGCTCGGCCAGTATCTTTAGATTCCGGTTTATGGCTTGCGCCGTGATACTAAAAAGTGGCTGATCGGGTCGTTTGCCCGCGCTATATTTCTCGTAAATCCGTTCGGGCTTGCTGCGGCCACCGTCGGCCACCGGGAACAGTAAACCCAATGGACAGTAAATCTTCTTCTTTACCTTTTGGGCAGTCGCTTCTAAAATCCAACCTTCATCAGTACTTGACCTGGTAAAGTGTTTTGGGCAAAACCGGATAATATCACCTACCCTGGATAACGTGTAAAAAGCAAACAAATAAGCGTCGCGGCTCATTTCTAACGTCTTTTCATCGGGGGCGAACGTTAGGCGTTCTAACTGGTCAATTTGTTCAGGACGTAACGAATCCCGGTAAGACTTACCATCAGGAAACTTTAAGCAGTTGTACGGATTAGGGGTTTCAAGTAATCCTTTGTTATCGGCATTAACTATGTGCCGTTTAATTTCCTTGTGATCTCGTTTGGCGTATGGGAGTGAATAATTTTTTCCGTCTTGCTTTACCAAATGAGCATTATAGTTCTCAATAAAGTCGGTTGTCAGTTGCTTAAATTCAACTTCCTCACTGTCATTGAACGCTATTAGTCGGGCCGGTATTCGGATATACCGTAGGTATGCACCTTTCTTGTATTTTACGCCGTATTGCCGTTCAATTTCCTGACGCATAAATGCAGTAAACGTGAGTTTACCCGGTTCGGGTTTAGCGTTTTTGTTAAACTTTTTAAATTCTGTCCAATTTAAACGACCATCATTTTTTTTGCGAATTTCTTCTTCGTACTTTCTTAAAGCAGACTCTAAAAGTGATAAACTTTGTTCGTCTGTCTCACTTAATTTTTCTCCGCGTTTAGTCGGGTCTTTAGGGTGGGGTTTGAGTTTTACGCCAGCACTAAGGTAAAATCTTTGGGATTTAAAGAACGCTTCAATTACCACTTGAGCTTTACCGTATTTATCGGTTCGCTTGGCTCTATTAAACACCCTTCTATACTTTACTGATTCAAACATTGTGTCCGCTACCTGAATGGTTTAGGGCAAATATCAGAATCAAAAGCGTATCAAGATTGTATCAAAAATCAGCACGAACTATAACGAACCTTAAAGGTCTCTAACGAACTAAAAAAAAGCGTCATTAGTTGTAAAGTCGCTACTCTCTTAAAAGATAAAACCTTACTAACTTGCTGATTAATAAGGTTTTACTTCTAAATTGGTGTGATCCGGCTGGGATTCGAACCCAGGACCCATACATTAAAAGTGTATTGCTCTACCAGCTGAGCTACCAGATCGAAACGCCCCCGAACAGCGTGTATTTCTGATTTGGGACTGCAAAAGTCTGATGTTTAGTACGAAAAAGCAAGGACGCGCTCCGTTTTTTTTAAGGCTTTTACCAGCGTAACGGCTTCTACGGCTTCGCGCACGTCATGCACCCGCAGAATGGCCGCGCCATGCATCAGGGCTACCGTATTTAAAACCGTTGTGCCGTTCAGCGATTCGTCGGGTGTAATGCCGAGGGTTTTCCAGATGGTGGTCTTGCGCGAAATGCCCACTAACAAAGGCTGATCAAACAACTGAAACGCATCTAACTCATTCATTAACTGAAGGTTATGAGCGGGCATTTTTGCAAAACCAAAGCCGGGGTCAAGAATAATATCGTGCAGGTGCAGGGCTTCAAGCTGGGCCAGCCGCCGGGCGAGTTCGTCAATAACCTCCGTCGTTACGTGCTCATAGTTAGCCTGCGCCATCATCGTTTGCGGGTTGCCGCGCAGGTGCATCAGTACATAAGGCACACTGAGCGCGGCAACGGTGGCAAACATGGCATCATCGAGGGTGCCGCCCGACACGTCGTTGACCAACCTGGCCCCGGCCTCCACCGCCTGCCGCGCCACCGAGGCCCGGAACGTATCCACTGACAGCAGCGCGTCAGGAAATCGGTTTAGAATGGCTTCGATCACCGGCAATACCCGGTCGGCTTCTTCGGATGGGCTGACGGGGGCCGCGCCGGGCCGGGTCGAGTAGTCGCCGATGTCGAGAAACGTGGCTCCGTCGGTCAGCATTTTTTCGGCGGTGCTGACGGCTTGTTCCGTACTGACCCGACTGCCGGCAAAAAATGAATCCGGGGTAACGTTCAGAATCCCCATCACAGCGGGCGTGGTCAAATCAACGAGTCGGCCCCGGCAGTTCAGCGTTTTTTTCGTAATTTTCGGCATTGTTTATGATAGAAAGTCAAAAGTCGCAAGTCAAAAGTCAAAAGCCGCTATCACCGACAACTATTCACCTCAATACCGTTGACTTTCGACCTGCGACTTTCGACTAATGACCAACACAGAAACTCAATATCGCCAAATAATTGACCGTTGCCGGGATTTGTTCCTGAAAAAAAACCACGATTACGGCACCGCCTGGCGTATTTTACGGCTGCCGAGTATCACCGATCAGTTATTTATCAAGGCCAAACGCATCCGAACGTTGCAGGAAACGGGCGTAAACCGGGTAGGGGAGGGTATCGAACCAGAGTTTGTCGGTATCATTAATTATTGCGTGATGGCCCTGATCCAGAATCAGTTAGCTGATGACTTGCGGATGGATATTCCGACCGACGAACTCGAAACCCTGTATGACGACCGGGTGAATCAGGTGATGACGCTGCTCTTTGCCAAAAACCACGACTATGGCGAGGCCTGGCGTGAGATGCGGGTGAGTTCGATGACCGATATTATTCTGATGAAACTGCTCCGCACCAAACAAATCGAAGACAAACAAGGCCAAACGCTGATTTCTGAAGGTGTAGAAGCCAATTATATGGACATGATTAATTACGCGGTTTTTTGCCTTATCAAACTCCAATGAATACAGCCACTGCTCCGCAGCCACGCATCAAAACCGGAACCCCCGGTATGACCCTTGCCGCCCGGATTGCCCGCTTTCTGGTGGGCGTAATTTTTATATTTTCGGGACTTATCAAACTCAACGACCCCGTTGGCACGCAGATAAAACTCGAAGAGTATTTCGAGGTCTTCGCGCAGGATTTGCCGTTTCTGCACGATTTTTTCATGGCACTGATCCCGGCAATGCTGGCCGTTTCGGTGTTTGTCTGCGCGGCTGAGGTGGTGCTGGGCGTGGCCTTGTTAGCGTCGTGGCGACCGAAGCTCATCACCTCACTGCTGTTTTTATTGGTTCTGTTTTTTACGTTCCTGACGTTCTATTCGGCTTATTTCAACAAAGTGACCGACTGCGGCTGCTTCGGCGATGCCATCAAACTCAAACCCTGGACTTCGTTCTCGAAAGACATTGTGCTGATGGTGCTGATTCTGTTCATTATGGGTCACCGCAACCGCATGGTCTCCCGCACAACGGGCTGGCTGGTGGCGCTGGCAACGGTGCTGTCGGTGGGGTTGGGTGTGTATGCCATTGCGTTTTTGCCGCCGTTGGATTTACTGCCCTACGCCGTTGGTAAAAACATTCCGGCCCTGATGAAAGCCTCGGCCCCGCTCCGATACGAGTACGTGATGGAGAAAAACGGCGATACCAAAACCTTCTCTACATACCCGACCGATACCACTTACAAGTTCAAGGAAATGGTGCTGCTCAACGAAGCGGCCAAGCCCAAAATCACTGATTACCGCATCTGGAGCGATACCGACGGTGATTTTACGCAGCAGACGTTCGCCGGGAACAAGCTGTTTGTGATTATCAAAACCACCAAAGGCATTGACGCGGGCAGCATTCCGGCCATCCGCGAATTGGTGCAGGGTCTGAAAGGGTCGTTGGTTACGGCGTACATTCTCTCGTCGGTCAGCGATGATGAAATCAATGCCTTCAAACGCGAGTATCAGCTTGATTTGCCGGTTTACAAAGCCGATGCTACCGTGCTGAAAACCATCATGCGGGCTAACCCCGGCACGTGGCTGCTGAGCAATGGCACCGTGCGCGGCAAGTGGCACCATAACACCACGCCAACGGCAGCGACGGTTTTAGCAGTAATAAAATAGGGAATAAAGGAGGAAGGGGACGAGAGGAAGAAAGGCTTTAGTAGTTCTCCTTTTCCTCCCTTTCCTCCCTTTCCTCCTTTTCCTCCTTTTCCTCCTTTTCCTCCCTTTTGAAAAACATCTTCCTCATCGGAATGCCATCGTCGGGCAAGAGTACGCTGGGCAAGAAACTGGCAAAGGCGTTGCATTACCATTTTTTTGATACTGACCGGCAGATTATCTGGCTCGAAGGGCAGCCCATTGCCCGCATATTTGCCGGGCCGGGCGAAGACTACTTCCGGCGGGCCGAGCAGCGGGTCTTGCGAAGTATCAAATCCGGCCAAAGCCTCGTGGTTTCGACCGGGGGCGGGATGCCGTGCTTTTTTGATAACATGACCTACATCCGGCAAACGGGCGTATCTGTTTTTCTGGATGTGCCGCCCGAAACCCTCGCCGAGCGTATGAAAGCCCACACCATTGCCGACCGGCCCCTGTTTCAGCAAAACGACCCGCAGTTTTTAGAAAACCTCCGGCTCAAATACGAAGAACGCCTGCCATTTTACCGGCAGGCGGATATTGTGCTGACCGGCACCGATGTTTCGGTGCAGGAGGTGATAAAAGCCGTTGGCGCGTGGTTGTAATGCAGCCTGTACCGCCAACTAATTCCCCAGATTTTTTCCCGCCACAAACCCGGTTGTCCAGGCGTTCTGGAAATTAAAGCCACCCGTAATGCCGTCAACATCAAGCACTTCACCGGCAAAAAACAGGCCGGGGTGCTGCTGACTTTCGAGCGTTCTGGGGTCGAGGGAGCCGAGGGCGATGCCGCCACAGGTTACAAATTCTTCTTTGAACGTTGTTTTGCCCGATACCTGAAACTGGTTGTTGGTCAGCGTGTCGAGGAGTTTATTCTGGGCTTTGGCGGGCAGGTCGGCCCAGCGTTGGCCGGGGGCCGCGCCCGCGTTCAGGGCGAAGGCTTCCCACAACCGGGCGGGCAGGCCAAACGGGTTTTGGCTCGTGACCTGCTTTTTGCCGTTGCCGAGCCGGAACGTTTGCAGCGCGTTGCGGGCCTGCTCATCGTTGAGCGTCGGCACCCACCGGATTCGGAGCATAAAACGGTAGTTCAGGTCAGCAAGGTCGCGGGCAGCCCAGGCCGAAAGCCGCAGAATAGCCGGGCCGCTAAAGCCCCAGTGTGTGAGTAGCACCGGCCCGCGCTGTACCTGTTTGCTACCCGCCACGCTCACGGCGGCATCGGTCACGGCCACACCCGCCAGCGGCAACAGTGGACTATCCGGCACGTTGAGCGTGAAGAGCGACGGCACGGGCGACACTAATCCATCGGTATCGAGCGCGGGCGGAAGCCAGGCATAACCCGTCCGTTGCGGATTGCCACCCGTTGCCAACAGCACCCGGTCGGCGGTCACGGTTTCGCCCGTGAGCAGGTGCAACCGCCAGCCGGTTTGGGTGTGGACTTCCGGGGAAGACAGGCTTTCGGGCGACAACGGGCTTTCGGGCGACATCACATTGTCCGGCGCGTTTGGCTCCAACCGGGCAACACCGCAACTCGTGCGGACTTCTACGCCAAGCTGCCGGGCCGTGCGCTCCAAGCAGGTGATGATGGTTTCTGAGGAGTTGCTTTCGGGAAACATCCGCCCGTCGGCTTCGGTCTTGAGCCGAACGCTATGCTGCTCAAACCAGCGCACCGTTGCTGCCGCATCAAACTCGTTGAGCAATGGGCGCAGCCAGCGTTCGCCACGCGGGTAGTGTTTGATTAACAGCCGGTTGTCGAAACAGGCGTGGGTGACGTTGCACCGACCCCCGCCCGACACGCGCACCTTGTTGAGGACGGTGCGGTTTTTTTCGTAGATCGTGACGCGGGCTTTCGGGAAGGTTTCGGCAGCGGTGATGGCCCCGAAAAACCCGGCAGCCCCGCCCCCGATAACGGCAATGTGTAATGACGGCATACGTCAGAAACCGGAAAAAACGGGTTGGAGTTTCTGACTGCCCTAAATCGGTGGCCGGGTGCGGGCCGGAACCCTTGGCCGGGCAGCAATAGGGGTTATACCCAGCCAAACCGCTCTAACAGCCGTTCTTTGTGCTGCCGGGCCACCGGAATACTCATGCCGTTGGTCAGCACCAAGTACGTGCCTTCGCCCTTGACCAGGCGTTTGATGTGATCTAAATTGACAACGTACTGCCGGTGAACGCGCAGAAAGTTCCGGGTTTCGAGCATCTCCTGCACATCGCCGAGGGTTTTGGAGACGAGGTATTTCTCGCCGGTCTCCAGCACGAAATTGGTGTAGTTACTGTCTGATTCGGCGTAGAGAATCTGGCTTGTTTCCACAAACGTAAGGCCGTTGGCGTGCGGCAACGCCATTTTGGTAGGCAGCGTGGCTACGGGCGTACCACCCGGCGCGGGGGCCGGATACCAGGTTCGGAGTAAATCCAACTGCGCCGTACCCACCAATCCCGCCGGTAAGCTGGCCTGTTCGGCCCGGCGCACGGTGTTGACAAGATCAACGGTGTCAACGGGTTTTAGGAGATAATCCAACGCCGAAAACCGGAACGCCCGCACCGCATACTGATCGTAGGCCGTTACAAAAACGACCTGAAACGGAATCTCGCTCAACTGCTCCAGCAACTGAAAGCCGTTGAGCATCGGCATCTCGATGTCTAAGAAAACCAGCGCGGGTTTCAGCGACCGCAGGGCCAGTAACGCCGACGGACTGTCGGTAAATTGTCCCACCACCTCAACCTGCGGGCAGTGCCGGGCCAGTTGCAGGGCCAGCAACTGCACGTTATCGGGTTCGTCGTCAATCAGGATCGTTCTCATTTTTTGAGTGGTCAGTGGTCAGTGGCAAGTTGGCAAGTTGGCTGGCGCGTCAGTAGGCTTGCGCCAGCCAACTTGCCAACTTGCCAACTTGCCACTGACCACTTGCCACTCATACAGGTATTTCCAGCACAACGGTTGTGCCGAGGGGTTCGCCATCGGGGGCGACTAAATCCAGAATCCGGGCGTTGGTTTGGGTATTGTAAAGTTCGTTAATCATACGAATACGGTCGGCGGTGGCCTGCATCCCGAACGATTTACCCTTGCCCGCCGACTTGCTTTTGAGCGCCGTGGCGCGGGCGCGGCCAATGCCATCGTCTATGATTTCGATGTGCAGCAGTTGGTCGGTCGGTTGCGACACCGAGACCGTTACCGTGCCGCCGTCGGGCTTGTGCATCAGCCCGTGCCAGATGGCATTCTCCACGTAGGGCTGCAGGAGCAACGGCGGAATGGTCACAAACTGCTGGTCAATGTCGGGGGCCACCACAATAGCAATCGTTACTTTTTCTTTGAACCGCATGGCTTCCAGGTCGCTGTACAGTTGCAGGGCTTCGAGTTCATTTTGCAGTGTGATGCGGTCGGCGCGGGAGTTTTCCAGCACGAGCCGGATGAGCCGGGCAAACTTGGTGAGGTAGTCCGAGGCTTTGTCGGTATCGTTCTGGAGGGTGTATAACTTAATGGAATTGAGACAGTTAAAAATAAAATGCGGGTTCATCTGCGCCCGGAGTGCGGTCATTTCGGTATCGGCCAGCCGACGCTGATACACCGCATCCTGCTCGCGGAGTTCGGTTTCGTACTGCCGCTGTTCGGCCTGCGCCACCCGTAAATCGGCCCGTGTCTGGATGTCACGCTGCCGGTAGTGCCACACGGCCCACACCACCGCCCCGGCTAATGCCAGCAGCAAAGCCGCAAACCAGACGGTTTCGTACCAGGCCGGAGCCACCACAATCGGCAGCGAGATGGTGCGAATAAACGTGTCGGTTCCGTCCCAGCTTGCCTGCACCCGAAACGTGTACTGCCCGTGCGGAATGTTGGTGTAAACCCCTTCGCGCCGGGCATCGGCCTCAATCCAGTTGCGGTCGAAACCAACCAATTGATACCGATACCGAATCTGTTCCGGGTGCCGAAACCAGGGCGCGGCAAAGCTGATACTGAACTGATTTTGGGTGGGCGAGAGGTGAATCCCGGCCACAGAATCGGCGAGAAGTTCGGGGTGAGGATGGTTAAAAATCTGAAAATCAGTGAAATGCAACGGTGAATTTTCAGGAACGGCAAACATGGCCCCGGCATCGGCTCCTTTTAGAATCACACCATCGGCCACCGTAATGGGGTAGCCATCGGGCGAAGGCATAATGCCATAGCGGTTGGTTTTAAACAGCAGTTGGTCAGTTGGCGCGTGTTTGCGGTATTGGCCCGTTGCGGGGTTAAAGAAAAACAGTCCCTCTCTGGTGGTGAGCCAGAAAATGTGTGCGTGATCTTCCCAAAACAAAATAATATGGTTTGGCGGGGCGGCAGAACCCGTTCCTGACGTGCTGAACAACACCGATTTGCCGTGCTGATTGACCCGAACCATACCGTGCCACAGGGTAGCAATCCAGAGGTTATTCCGGTAGTCCTGCCGTATGTCGCTCAGGATATTGGTGGGCAGGGTGTTTGGCTGGCCCGGCTGGTTCAGAAACTGCGTTGCTTGCCCGGTTTGTTTGTCATCAATCCTGAACAGCCCCTGCCCGCCCGAACAAATCCAAAGCACACCGTTGTGGTCGCGGCAGAGGGCCTCGATGTTTTGCGCTTCCAGCCGCCCCGTGCCAAGCCGGATAGACTCGACCCGCCCGGTCTTGACCCAGTACCGATACAGCCGTTGCTGCCCGGCCCACAGCACCGGCTGCCCGGCACTGGTGTCAGCAATGATGAGGGCATTGGCCCCGATATCGCGAAACTGATTGGCGGCTTCATCGGTCCCGGTAACGGGCAGTTTTTTGATGCGGTTCGTCCGTGCATCGAGCAAATAAAGTCCGTTATATGACAGTAAGAAAACCTGATTACCAACGAGTTGAAGTCGTTTCAGGCCGCTTTTCAGCAAATCGGACGGCAGGGCAATCGTAGCCATAATCCGGCGTTGGGTGGTGTCGTAGCGGGCAATTCGGTCGGTAAATTCGAGCCAAAAGTCTCCGCGTTTGTCCTGCTCGGCCCGGATAATACCGCGTATTGGCTGTCCGGCCCGACCGGGCCGGGCTGCGTTCAGTCGCGTTCGGCTCAAAACCGGGTATCGGCGCAGACCCGCATCGGGCGTTTGGCTGTATTTCAGGATACCCCGGCTGGTGCTGATCCAGACCAAGCCGTTGCGGTCGGGGTGGGCATACTCAATAGTGAGTTTCTCGGTGGGGGTAGTTTTTAGCGGAATAGACTGGGTGGTGTTGGTGCGCGGATTATACCGAAACAGCCCCTGCCCGGAGTTGGCAACCCACAGCAGTCCGGTTTTATCCGTGAACAAACTCATGGCGTAAGTAGCATTATCCCAATCGGTGGGGCGGGTGGTGATGGGCAGGGGCGTTATCTGCCCGGTGCGTTTATCGAGCCGACATACGCCCAACGCCAACGACCCAAAATAGAGTATGTTACCCGACTTGTCTAATGCAAAACTGCCAACGGCATTCCCAAACGGCACATTCGGTGGAAGGACTGGCTGCATATTGTATTTTTCAAATCGCTGTTTATCAGGCCAGTAGCGCAGTAATCCGCTTTGTTCGGTGCCGAGCCACAGGCTGCCGTCGGGATCGGCCATGATGTCGTAAATCCCCTGACTGGCGGCATCGGATATGGTTTTAGGCCAGCGAAAAACCGTAAACCGATTCTGGCGCGGGTCGAACCGAATCAGCCCCGAATCGCGCCCGCCGAGCCAGACGATACCGGCGTTGTCGGTTTCTATGGCGTATAACTCGTTGGTTGGCAACGAGTTGGAGTTGGTCGGGTTGTGGGTGTAGTTGGTGAAGGCCGCACTGTCGGGGGCATATGGATTGAACCGGCTCATGCCCTCGTCGAACAGGGCCAGAAATAGCTCGCCCGTTGGTGATTCCCGGATTTCCTTCACGCTGTTGCCACCCAGCGAACGGGGTTGCCCCGGCTGATGGTGGTAATGTTTGTAGTTGATGCCGTCGTACCGAACGAGGCCCTTGCTGGTGGCAAACCAGATAAACCCGCGCCTATCGGGCCAGACAGAAAACGTGCGGGCGGCAGTGGTTTCGTCGGACTGGTAGGCCGAGACGCGCAAATCGGTGATGTTGAGCAGTTCCGTCGGCGACTGCGCCCGAACTACGCCCAACACGCTGATCCACAACCAACAACCAAGAATGTACCTACGCATCGTATTTGATTTGGCTCGCGCCACGATTTAGTCGGCAACCTACCGAAAGCGCATGACAGTTGGTAGTACCGATTGAGCCAATGGCCGGTTTGGTTGCGTGAACGGCTCATTTTTCGCGTGAACACCTATTCTGGCCCGCGCTTACCGTTCCCTCAATCGCTCAACAAAACCGGGCCTTCACGCGAAAATCAGGCTACTTACTCAAAAGCAGGTGCATCTGTGTTTGCGCCCGCTGATGTTTGTCCGACTAACCGAGCGAAACCAATCAAAACCAAAACAAAACCAATGAAAACCAACCTGATTCTTGCCCTGCTGCTGACCGTCTCAGCCCTGACCACCACCGTTCGCGCCCAAACAACCGGAACGCCGGACTCTGACAAGACCGCTATCAATAAAGTGGTTGCCGACTCGCGGGTGGCCTTCGACAAACGCGACCTGAACGCCTTTGCCAGCCTATTTCTGAACTCGCCCGATTTGTATTACCAAATCCTGACCGGCGATCAGCAGATGATTGTCGCGCACGGCATCGAGAACATGAAAAAGATGGTCGGTGGCTATTTTAAGTCTGTGCCAACACCGGCCATGCCGGGCAGCTATGCCGTAACGGATGTGCGGGTTTTGGTGCGGGGCAACACCGCCTACGTGACGGGTAACGGTCAGGAAGACAAGGCCATGAGCCGCGATTTTGTGACGCTCGAAAAAACCGATGGTGCCTGGAAGATTACGTCATTGATCGGCACGTATTACGGCACCGGAAAATTTACCGAAGTGAAATAAATACCCCGATACCATGACCAATAACCCAACATACCTCACCAACCTCACGCCGTTGCGGGGCATTGCGGCCCTGATTGTGCTGCTGTTTCACTTCGATTTGTTCTGGGGCGGGCCGTTTGCCGGTACGCTCTTTGCCACCGACACCACGCTGTTCGTAAAAAAAGGCTATCTGTTGGTTGATTTCTTCTTTGTGCTGAGCGGCTTCATTATGTGCCACGTATATGGCGCATCGTTCCTATCGTCGGTGAGTCGGGGCGGGTTCTGGCAGTTTATGAACGCGCGGTTTGCCCGCATCTACCCACTCCATATTTTCACATTACTCTGGGCCATTCTGCTCTTTGCGGCCATCATATACACCAACTTTCCGCTCGATGCCCGCGAGAAATCGGTGTTCAATGGCTGGGCCATTCCGTCGCACGTGGTCATGTTGCAGGCGATGGGTTTTTACCCCGGCTACACCTGGAACGGCCCGTCGTGGACAATCAGCGTGGAGTGGTGGATGTACGTGCTGTTTACGTTTTTGTACGGCCCTGTGTCGCGGCTGACCAATTGGGGCCGGGTGGCGGTGGTGGCGGTGTTGCTTGGCGGCTACGCTGTGCTGGTGTACGTCCTGAACACGTTCCCAAAGTATCCCTGGCATCATTCGCTGAACATTCCGCCGTTTATGGGCGGAGCTTTTGCGCGGTGTGTGCTGAGTTTCTGCGTCGGGATGGTGTTTCACGGCCTGTTTCGGCAAGGCTGGGGCAAGTCCTGGTTAGCAAACGGCTACGCAACGGTTGGTTTTGCGGGGGCAATGGCGGTTTCGATGCACCTCGGCTGGTCAGATATGATCACCGTCGGCACGTTTCCGTTCATTATTCTCTCGGCGGGATACGGCTCTGCAAACGTCAATAAGTTTCTGATAACCAGGCCAATGCAACGCTTGGGGGATTTATCATTCTCGATTTACCTGACCAACGAAGTCATTTTTGATTCGGGCCGGGTGATTCGGTACGCGCTGGGTTTGCCCATCAAGCCGGCCAACGTGTTGTATCCCGAAGTCTGGCTGTGGTGCATCGGCTGGCTGACGATGGTGGTGCTGGTGTCAGAACTCACCTATCGCTTCATCGAGGTTCCGGCCCGCAAAGCCCTGAACGCCCGGTTTCAGAAGCCGGTGGTGCAGACAATGGCCGTTGCTGATTTTCAGGGGGTGTAGTAGCCCGGTACGGTGCGGTCAGTAAGCGAATGAAGCAGGTAGTTTGCCGCTTATTAAATCAGGTATTTCTACTGACTCAGCCGAGAATTAACTGTATCAGTTTTGTGCTGATAATGGTCATTATCAAGTGATTAAACCAACTTAAACCAATTACCACAATGAAAAATCTCCTGTTTATCTGTTTGATACCGGCACTCATACTGGCCGGTTGCAGCAAAAGCGATACCACCGACCCTAACCCGACCTACAAAGGCACGGAACAGGTACTCGGCAGCGGAAAGGTTTATACATACATGGCCTTCACCGGCGACAAGCCAACGGCCATCGGCATGACCCTGACCAAGGGCGCGTTGGAAAACCTCTCGCACAGCGGTGCTACGAGCCTGATTCTGGCCCTCCCTGCCGAAGCCGTTGGCAAAACCCCGTTTGACCACCTGTACCTCGACTTTTCGCACACCGGCCACGAGCCGCCGGGCATCTATGACGTGGCCCACTTCGACGTGCATTTTATGATGCAGCCCAACGCCGAACGGTCGGTCATTCCGCCCTACGCGCCCAACACGGCGGCTAAGTTTGACAACCTGCCGCCCGATGGTATCATGCCTAAACCGTATTTCCGGCTACCCGCCGGGGTGCCCCTCATGGGTGTTCACTGGGCCAACCCCACCTCACCCGAACTGAACGGCCAGAAATTTACCGAAACGCTGATTATGGGGTCTTACGATGGCAAAATGACGTTCATCGAGCCGATGATTACCCTCGCGCTGCTGCAAGCCAAGCCCGCCCTGACCAAGCCCGTGCCGATGCCCGCCAAGTTTGCCAAAGCCGGGTACTACCCGGCCACGTACAGTATCAAACAAGTCGGCGACGATATTCAGATTAGCTTGGATGGGCTAACGCTGATGCAATAAAACCGAATGTTACACCGCTCATTCCCGGTCTGTATCTTCACAGACCGGGGCAATAACGTTGCCAGTCGGTTACTGCGGCCTGTGCCTGAAATCAATCAAAACCAAGTCCAAACCCAATGAAAACCCTGATTCTTACCCTTGCCCTCTCAGCCGCTGCACTCATGGCAACCCCAAGTATTGTTCGCGCCCAATCAGGGACGGATGAAACCGCCATCAAAGCCACCATTGATGGCGAAACGAACGCCTACCAGGCCGCCGACTACAAAACGTATCAGGGCTATTGGGCCAAAGTTCCCTATGCTTCGTTCGTCGTGAACGGTCAGCAATACGTGGGCGATGCACTCTGGAAGGCAGCAGACGGGATGTTTGCCGCTGCCAAGCCCATGAACGTCAATACCGTTCGCACCGGCTGGAACATCCGGGCGGTGGGCAACACGGCCTTTGTGACGTTTGCACAACGCGACGAAAATCTGGACACCAAATCTGTCTCTGAAACCGCCGAAGCCCGCTACTTAGAGAAGATAAACGGCAACTGGAAAATTGTGAACGTAACGGTGGTGGCTAAACCAACCAAGTAGAGACGTGTCTTCACGTCTTCTCCTTCACGTGTCTTCACGTCTCCTCCTTCATCTGTCTTCACGTCTAAAACCCCCAAATCAAATGAACAAATTTCTCACTATTCTGAGATGGGCAGGCATCAGCCTTGTTACCGTTGTGCTGCTGGCCCTTGCCGTTGTGTATGGCGTGAGCGAATACAAACTCACCCAAACGTATACCAATGTGCCGTTACTGGCTATTGCTGTGCCGCACGATGCGGCATCGGTGGCCGAGGGAAAGCGGTTGGTGGGCGTGTATCACTGCGGCAGTTGTCATGGAAAAAACTATGCCGGGCAGACGTTCCTGAACGTGCCAAACGTGGCCCGGATCATTTCGTCTAACATCACGGCCAAAATCCCGGCCTACTCTGACCCCGAACTGGCGCGGGTGATTCGCCACGCCGTGAAGCGCGACGGGCATAATGCCGAGATGTTTGCCTCCGGTATGTACACCCCCATCACCGATGCCGATATGGGCAAGATGATTGGCTACCTCCGCACCCTGAAACCCGTAATTACGGCGGATACGCTGGGCGAAACCTCGTTCGGGCCAATCGGTCGCGGGATTATTCTGGCCGGGCAGTTTCCGATTATGGCCGAAGCCATTGACCACAAAAACATCCCTGACTATGGGCGGGACACCACGCTCGCGGGCCGGGGTAAATACCTGACCATGACCGTCTGTAGTGGCTGTCATGGCGGGCCAACGCTGCAGGGCAGCAACGAACACGGTATGAACGCCCCCGCCCTGATTATTGCCACCGCCTACAAACCGGCGGCTTTCCGGCATTTTCTGCAAACGGGCGAAGGCGGTTTGACCAAAAAAGACTGCGGCATGATGTCGGTGATGGCACGGGAGTATCTTTATAACCTGACCGACACGGAGAGCGACGCTATTTATGCCTATCTGCAAACGCTGCCGAACCAGAAAACGGTGGCGGGCCGGTAAAGCAGGCTCTAACCCGATGAAAACCAGTCCGTTATTTTACCGAAACATCTGTTACCTATTTGTAGCCGTGCTGCTCGTGGTGTTGGCGGGCTTCTGGAAAACTTATTTTGGGTTGATACCCGACCTGAGTGGGTGGCCGGTGGTGGTTCATTTCCACGCGGTGATGCTGCTGCTGTGGTTCGGGGTGCTTATTGCGCAGCCGTTACTGATTCGGGCTAAACGGTTCCGTCTGCACCGGCAATTGGGGCGGGTTTCTTATCTGCTTGCGCCGGTGGTAGTGGGGTCAATGCTGCTCGTGAGCCAGAATCAGTTTGTGCGGTTTGCCGGGCAAGTGCCAGCCCGCCGGAACCTTGCCGATTTATTTGTTCCGCTTACGCAAACGCTGCTGTTTGCCACGCTCTATGGTCTGGCAATGGCGTATCGGCAGCAAGTGGCCGCTCACCTGCGCTACATCGTGGCGAGTTCGCTGGTGTTTTTGTCGCCCGCGTTGGGCCGGATACCCGCGTTGTGGGCTGCTGTTTCGTTTTCGTGGACGAGTGTTTTGGTCTCGTTCCTGATTCCCGATTTAGTGCTGCTCGGCCTGTTGTGGCTTGACCTGCGAAACGGCAGAAACCCCCGTCCCTATTTGGTCTCGCTGGCCCTGTTGCTGGTTTCGCACCTCGGCTGGTATTTTCTGCCCGATTCGGCAGCGTGGCAGGCAGTGGCAGCGCGGCTGGTAGCATTTTTCTGATTCGTTTTCTGCGTATTAAATCTGTAAATCAAACCCCAATTTCACAATGACTACTACCCAAATGCCCCAACTCGCCGTGGCCTACACCGCACCCGGCCAAAACGCCAACAATGCCCCCATGCTCAACGTGCTGGGCATGGCCGTTGGCGTGAAAATTCGTGCTGACCAAACCGGCAACACGTTTTCCTGCATCGAGACCTACATGGAGCCGTTTCAGTTTGGCCCACCGCCCCACGTGCATTATGACCTCGACGAAATCATGCTCGTTCTCGAAGGAACCATCACCCTGTTAGAAGGCACTGACGTTCGGGAGGTTTCGGCGGGCGGCTATCATTTCAGGCCGCGTGGCGTGGTGCATACGTTCTGGAACGGCCACGATGCCCCGGCGCGGTTCTTAGATATGTACCCCAGTGTCACCCAGGATTTCGCGCATTATCTGGAAGAACTCTCTGACCTCGGCGGGGCTATTCATGCCGAAGGCGGCAACCCGTTTGCGCCCGAAAACATGGCCCGGTTCAAGGCGTTGGATACCCGCTATAACCACGAGGTATTTTATGAGCAGATGCCCGAACACGTGGCAAAATACGGCCCGAAGGGATAATCCCGGAAGCATAATCCCGACATAGTCAATGGTGTCGTGTCAATGTTCCTGACCGAACCCCGGTTGACAGATGAAGTGGCACTCTATCAGAGAAAGTAGGCGGGTGAACAGACAAGATCGGCAAGGTCAGAACCGTTTTTCAGGGCATCATTAATCGCCTTGAACTCGGCACTATGGTATAGCACCGACATAACGGCATCCTGAACCGCAGCCGTTGCCAACCGGGTTCGGCTTTCGGTCAGAACGGCCTGATAAAGCCTGTCTTTAGAAAAAAAGAACGTGGTTTTGTCCGCTTCTGACCGATAGACAACGTATTGGTCTGAATAGGCTGGTTCAGGAATGAACAGCCGACAGTAGGCAATCGGGATAAACCGGTACAGGGCCAGGGCTAAAGCCTCGTCGTCGCAATACGTTCTTATGCCATCAATGAGTTGATTGTGGTCATGGCCCGGGTTATTCTCAAAAACAGCGACGGCCTTGTTTATCAGTTCATGCAGGTCGGTATCATTGATACTGGTGTTGATATACGAGCCGGTAGCCGGTTGTCTATTCCCTTTTTTGTTTGCCAAAAAATCAAATAAGCCCATTGTCAGATCGTGTTGATACCCGTTTATTCAGCAGGAAGAACATACCGCTCGAAGCCGCTGAAGTAAAATGAAATCCAGTACCAGAGTTCCTCAACGGTTTGCAAAACAGCCGTTTGTTTCTGATTGGTTGTGGTGATGACCGTTATGGGCTGGCCGTTTTTTATCCGGTCGGCGAGGGTCACAAACCGGCTCACGGCGTAGCGGTAGGGCGTGGCCGTGTCGTATTCGGCTGCACTTTCCAGCGAAAAAAGCAGCTGGTCATCACTATAAAAATGATGAATCAAGGGGTTGACAATCACCGTTTTTCGGTTAGTGTAAAATAATCACTGAGCGTTTTGCCGCCCGCGTCCCGGTAGTTTTGCAAGTCAATTAGCGAAAGACCCGCGTCTTTCCCCGTTGCTACATGAATCACTTTTCCGGGCATCTGCACTTTCTCGGAGAGACCACTGGACTGCTCAAATGATAGAGTAGGGCTTCCATACCGGATTCGCCCATCGACTTCCACGCGAATAATATAATCAATGCGGTCTTTCTGGCCCCGAAACGTTCGGGCAAAATCGTCCTGTTCGCCATAAACCAGCCCAATAATGTGTGGAAAACGGCTTTGTACGCCAAACTGATGGTCAATTTTCGGCCATTCGCTTTGCATAAACGCTGCGTATTGATCGAAGGTGTCCTGGCTAAACCGGCTGGGCGACAGGTAAAGCATCGTGCTGGGGTGTATCACCGCATTATCGGGGTCATTGCTGTAAGGCGTGTGGTTTTTGTTGATATACACCCGGCGGGCATCGCCGTAGAGGTCGTCGGCATACGGTGGCCCCCAGTTGGTGGTGTTGGGGTCGACTTTAACCCACTTTCGGCGGCCAAGTTTCACCTCATAATAGATTGAGTTGGTGCTGAAACCTTTTGTTTCCCGGTACGCTAATTCGTAGGGTTCACCCTTGAAGGTGCCGTTATGAAATGATTCGGTATTGACACAGCCTGAGAGTCTGGGCAGGGTAATCATCAAAAGCAGTAGTAAAGGGGTTCTATTCACCATTGGGAGAAACGTTGCGCCGGTTGACAGATAACACAGGCAGTTCCGCCGGTGAGTGTCTTACTCTTTTCAGTCTTCTGCACCTGACCCGGAAAAACCGGCTGCTGGTTCTGACTAAACACGAAGTTGACATCCGTGCCAACAGAAACAACGAGTCGCTATCATTTTCGCCGGATTGACCGGAACGTACCCAATTTTTCCAGATGCAGCAGGTCGACTTTGGTAAATTCATGTTTACGTTCGCTTAGTAAGCTGTCCCGACCCGTATCGGGGTCTTGCCTGAACACCCACCATTGTGTCTCAACCGACTGAGCCAGAACCGATTTGATGGTGAAAACCGACGTAAGTCTGGGGCGTTGATTTCCCGTTTCGAACACATACGTATCGCCCACCCGCGGATCGTTTGCCAACGCCCGGCGAGCCGCGTCGGGCGGAGCCGATACACTGACCAATGCGTTGGTTTGGGCGGACGGGTTGTTGGTATAGGCTGTTCGGGTGCGGTTTTCATCCCTTCGTTTTCTGAACTCACTGAACTGCCCGCCTGCTTCATCGCCCGGTTTCGTGGACGGGCCAACAAATGCCAGCCCTACACAAAACACGATCAACGCGCCAATTAACCCCGAACCAACCCAGTGCCAACCGGGCGTTGGTGCCGTGATTGCGTCGGTGTTACGCACCAACTGCGTTCTGAGGTCGGGGGGTGCGGTTTTGTTATCGTGAATGGCTAAACAGTGTTCGCACCGCACCAACGCCGGTTTTGAGAGGGGCAATACGGGAATCCAGAAAACGTGGGCGTATTCACCAAAGATACTGACCGTGTGCGGCCCGGTGGTGTGGCACACGGAACAGGAAGCCGTGAGAGACGTACTTTTAAGGTGACTGCTACGGGTGCCAAAAAAGATAAACATAGTCGCAGGGCGATGACGCTGGTTTGGTTAGCGATTCACAAACTGTTGCGGAGCCGGAACCAGCTAATGAGCCGCCAGATGCCAAACCCGATCAGGAACATCCCGAAGACAAGACTGACCCCAAAAATGAGGTGTTTGCCGCCGAGTTCATACAGGAATTTTTCGAGCCAATGCACCCGAATCAGCGGTTGAAACCGGCTCGTGACCGATACCTCTTCAAAGCGGGTCAGCTCGGCCAGGCGGTCAAACGCCAGCCAGACCATGCCGATACCAAACCCGAAATAGCCCAGCAACTGCAACACGGGCGGAAATTTAGACTGCCGACCGCTGTATTCGTAATCGTCGGGATCGTTCATGGTTGGGTTATTTATCCAATACGGCCAGAATTACACCGTCGTAGGGCTTGTTTTTATCGGCTACGGTTTCAACCCGCTTCAGCCCTTTGTCGGTAAACCCGGCTTTCGTGTAGGCGGTGGCTTCGGCAGAAAAATCACGGTCGGGGAGGGTGGCCCAGCCGGTTTCCGAATAGAAATTGGTCAGCGTTCGGCTGCCGGTGTATTTTTTGAGCCAGACCGCATCGTCGCTCACCCGGCTCACCCGCCAAACGTCATACGTCGGCTGGCCGTTGGCAATGCTGGCAATGGTCAGGCCCGGCGCGGGGTGGTTAAAGGCGTTATCGGTGATGATCGCTTGCCGGTCGAGTTCGGCCCGTTGCGCCTGGCCCATAAAGCCAAGCACCCCCACGAGCAGCACTAATCCGGCCATAAAACCAATGCTGGTCACGATGGCTCCTTTCCAGTAGGCGATGGGTGTTTTATAGCCCGTTTTCAGGGCTATGAACGCCCGGTGCAGGTCATTTGTCCAGCGGCTGGCGGGCAGGGTGTGGCCGCAGTGCCGGCACTGCACCACGCCGAACACCCCGCGCGGATTGATTTTCCCCCCGGCAAACTCCACGTATCGCTGATGGAGTTCCAGGCCCATCCCGCCGGTCTGAGAGCAATACGGGCAGGCGATTTCGGGCAGCAGTTGATGCCGGATCGGGTCTGATTTGATGAATAAAACGATCATTTCTTCCCGGCCTGCTGATTCAGGTACTGCGACAGGAAAATGTCGGGGTCGCACCGGCCCGACAGTTCTTCGGCGTAGCTGACGGGCCGTTCTACCTGCTCGGTGCCGTATTTGGGTACGAAAACGGTTGATTGTCCGTAGCGTTCGCGCATGACCAGCACCACAAACGGACGACCGTTGTTCTGAATCGTGAACTCCTGCCGACCATCCGCCGTAACGACGTTGGCTTTGAAGATTTTCCCTTCCCAGGGGTGATCGAAGCCGTTAAAACCGACCAGCATTTCGTTGTTGGTCTCCGGGCCAACCCGAACCAACGACACAATCAGCCCCTCGCCCGCCCGGTAGAGCTTACAAAACTTCCCGACCTGCGGGCGGACGTCCCCCGTTTTTTTCGTCTGGGCCATAGCCGGTATCGTAAACAGGAGTGACAATAAGCCACTAATAATCAGGTACTTCATGGGCGTAAGCAGGGTTAAAAGGGAGCCACGTGGCCTTCTTTGTCAACGGCAAAACCTTTGCTGGCTGAGCCACTGCGTGTGCTTTGCACCTCAATGCTGGTGTTGAGACCGTTGCTGGGGAAACGCTTGCAGTGAAACTTGGTGACGTAGCATTTATCGGCACCGTAGCCCGATTTGGCAATAGCTTCCTCATATATGGCACCGGCCTTATCGAACGGCAGTACATCGGCCCGCTTGAAGAGGGTAGCTTTGAAGCCGTCGTAGGTGTCGATAAACGTTTCTGTTGAGCCCAGGCCCGATGTGAGGGTCACTTCCTGGGGTTCCCGCGCCTGTCTTTTGTTGAAATCGTACCGGCAACTGACGATCTTATTTTTGTCTTTAGGCGACACCAACTCCACCGACAGGTGAGAATCGTCGCCCGCCGGGCCGGTAGTGCTTTTGCTAAAGCCAACGTAAACCTCCATCAGTTCAGGATCGTCGCTGGCCCCGATTTTTTTCAGCACCGCTTCGTATGCCTCTTCAATCTGGTCGCCGTTGGGCATTTGGTGGAGTACGTCTTTGTCGCTTTCAGCTTCAGCCGCTGGAAACGTGGGGGCGGTAGCCGTAGCCCGACCGCTGTTGTCGTTGCTGCCGCCACAGGCAGTCAGCAACCAACAAATGGCTATGAATACAAAACTGGGTTTCATAAGAACAAAAGGGGGTTAGGCGCGGGACCGATTTGGTCCCGCGCAGCGAGCAACCGGACTACTTTTTACCGCCTTTTGCCAGACCAGCCAAAATAGCGTCGTTCCAGCCCGCTACTTCTTTGTTGGCCGGGCCGCTCACGGTAACGGTTTGCCCGTCGGTACTCCAGGCCACCTTAATGCCCGTAGCCGCAGCCAACGGGGTGAGAACGATGTTGAGTTTCTCGCCCTTGGGCCGCCAGCCATCCGAAATGTATTTGCTCCGCGAGCCGAAAAAGTCGGCAATGGTGGTCAGGTAGCCCATCGTCAGGTTAAACGAATCGGGGTTTTTGGCGATGGTGGGCGCGTCGAGTTTGAAGGTTATTTTCTTCGCTAATCCGTCAATCTGCGCCTGGCAGTCTGATTTGTATTCTTTGGCTTTGTCGGTTTGAACGCCATACCCGCACTTGCCTTCAAGGGTGGTATAACCGGCTTTGTCCGAAAAATCAACGAGCGACTGCGCCATGCGTTTGAAACTGTCGCGGCCACGGGGTTGGCTGGGCGCGGCCAGCACGGTCTCCCACATGGTGGGCGAGAGGTTGATGGTGAACAGTTTCTCGACCATGTAGCCCGTCATCCAGACGTTGCTATGCTCGATTTTGTCAATCAGTTGTTCTTTGTTGTCCTGGGCGGGTGCTGTCATGCTGACCGTGATTGTGAGGGCGATTGTGAGGGCGATTGCGCCGGTGAGTTTGTTCATTGCGTTGGTTTGTTTGCCGGGCAAAGGTCTTTTCTGCTACCATCAGTTACCATACTACTTTTGTAGTATTTTGCAGTGCATTGATAGACAGCGTAGCCGAATCAGCCGGGCAGACGCTACTTTTACCCAATTGTTGTCTGCCGGCTCATGCGCTCCCTCGTTTACATACTCCTGTTTGCCATCCTGCTGTATGTGCTGGCGTTCTGCAAACAACGGCCTGATCGTCAGGTAAATTCGGGCGTTTTGGCGCAGGATTCGCTGCGGGTATTTGCCCTGTTTGAGCAGGCCCGCGCCGTGCAGAACACCAACCCCGACAGTGCCTACGCCCTGATTCGGGAAGCGGGTGAGTTATCGCGCCGACTTGAGTTTGAGCAGGGGCTGTTTAACTATTACAACCAGGCGATGTATAACCGGGCGGCTTTCCGGGGCGATTTCGCGCTGGCAACCCGCATTGGCGACACCGCGCTGGCCCTCGTGCAAACCCCCGACCGCCAGCGGTTTCGGATGCTGATGAACTTCTCGCGGGCCATCACGTATCAGTTGCAGGAAGAAAACGACTCGGCCATCGTGTATTACCTGCGGGCGTTAGACAACCAGCCCTTTACCAAAGACACCTCGCGGGTGCCGATGATTCAGAACAACCTCGCCATTCTGTTTCATTACCAGCAGCGCGACGATCTGGCCGTGGCCTACCAGCGCAAATCCTTGCAAAACGCCATTCGCAAAGCCGACACCGCCCAGATGATCGGCAATTACGTGAACCTCTACGGCTTTGAAACCGCCCGGCGCGACACCGTCACCGCGTTTGCCTACCTCACCACCGCCCTGGCCCTGAGCCGCCCCAACCGCCCGTACATGACAGACGTGGAACTCTACAAAAACGCGGGTGACTACTACCTCGCCAAACACCAGACCGACTCGGCCCGGCAGTACATCGCCCGCTATTATACCCTGACCAAATCGCTGTATCCGCCCGCGTACCTGGCGATGCCGCTCATCTCGCTGGCCCGCGCCGACTGGCAATCGGGCAACGCTACGGCCACCGAACGCCACCTCCGCGAAGCCAGTCAATTAGTGAATCCCGACTCGTTGCCGATGCTGGAGCGGCAGGCGTTTTTTCAGACGCAGTATCAGGTTCAGAAACGGGCCAACCGCCCGGCGGCTGCCCTTACCGCGCTGGAACACTACAACGCGGCTGTGCTGGCCTTTGACCGGGGCGAAAAAAACCGGCAGCTCGTCGCCTACGATGAGCACGTAAAACAACTGACTCACGACAGGCAACTCGCTGACCGTCAGTACGCTATCGAGCGAAAAAACGGCCTGATTGCCGCCCTGACTGCGGGCTTTGTGCTGCTGGCGGGCGTTGCCATGCTGCTGGTACTGTACTGGCGGAAACGCAAAATGCTCGAATCCGAAAAGCTCGTTACGCTACAGTTAGCCACCGAATGGAACCAGATAAAGAGCCGCATGGAGGCCCAGCAGGAAGAGCGCAGCCGGATTTCGCAGGAACTCCACGACGAACTCGGCACCGCCCTGACCTCCATCTCACTCGCCAGCGAACTCCTCAAACAGCAACCCCAGACCAACTCTGCCGAGGTGCAGATTATCGCCAGAGCGTCGTCGGAAATGACCGTCCGCATGAACGAAATCGTGTGGAGTCTCAACGTCAACAACGACAACGTGCAGAGCTTGGTGGCCTACATCCGCAAGTTCTGCTCGGAGTTTCTGGGCGAAGCCGGGATTCAGATGGTCTTCACCGAAACCATTGCCGACCCCCAGCGCGAACTCAAGGGCATTATCCGCCGAAACGTGTATCAGTCGGTGAAAGAAGCGGTGAATAACGTGGTCAAACACGCCGAAGCCTCGCGGGTCGAACTCGCCATCGCCACCGTCGAAAACGAGTTGCACATCCTCATCCGCGACAACGGCAAGGGCATGACCGCCGAACCCGCCAAACTCTGGAGCAACGGCCTGCGGAATATGAAAAAGAACATCGAAGCCGTAAAAGGCCGCATCACCTGGATCACCGACAATGGCACCCAGGTCAGCATTCAGACACCCATGAACGGGTAGTGATCGGTATAGCGTAAATGACCAATAGGTATGATCTCCGTTTTTATCGTTGAAGACAACCCCGATATTCAGTTGCTGCTGCAAACCATTGTCTGCCGCGACGATGAATACACCTGCGTCGGCATAGCACCGACCGGCACCGACGCGCTGAAAAAAATCCCCGAACTGCTGCCCGACGTGGTGCTGATGGACATTGGCCTGCCCGACATCAGCGGCATCGAATGCGTCCGCCGACTCAAGCCGCTCTGCCCCAACGTCGAGTTTATTATGTGTACGATTTATGACGAGGACGAGACTGTTTTTCAGTCGCTCGAAGCCGGGGCCAACTCCTACATCCTCAAAAAAAGCAAGCCCGAACTCCTGCTCAGTGCCATCCGTGAGGTTCACGACGGCGGCTCGCCGATGAGCAGCGACATTGCCCGCAAGATTGTGGCCCGGATGCAGCGGCCCGGCCAGGCCCGCGCCGATTATCACATCACCCCCCGCGAGGTACAGGTACTGACGATGCTATCTAAAGGGTTGACATACAGCGAAGTAGCCGATCAGCTATTCATCAGCATCAAGACCCTGAAAAAGCACATTTACAACATCTACGAAAAACTCCACGTAGATAACAAGGTCGAAGCGTTGAATAAGTTCTTTGGAAAATATTAGCGTTTATGTATCTTTTTCCGCTAACTTATGCCAGAAAATACCGTGCATCTCACTGATTCTATTTTGCGTCATGAATACATTTCGGTTGCTCGCCCTGCGTATCACTGCTTTCATTGCCAGCGGTTTGGCACTCTTTTTTTCTGTTGCATTGATGCTGACGGGCTGTTTCCGGGATGCTCAGACAACGGCGATAATTCCTGTTGTCAAACCGCCTGTTAGCACCACGATGGTGTCTTCCAATGTTCTCTCGGCAAGTACGTGTCAGATTACACAGGTCAAAATGCCCGGTGTCCCGGATGAGAACATTACTGTTAATCAGGCTGATACCTCAATAACCATAGTAATCCCGGAAACATATCAGCCAAGGACATTCAGGTTTTCATATACATTAAACGCACCTAATTGTTCTGTATGGAGAGACGATATAGAACTTAGAGTATCGAATTCACAGTCATATCATGCGAGCTTGGTCTTTGATTCCGGCAAACAGGCTTACTCGTCTAAAGAGTATAAAATCAACTATAAACCTGCCGGGCCACTCGTTATTGGTCAGGGGCAAGAGCCGATTCCACTGATCATTGGTGAACTGTCTCCTGTTCTAATTCGTGTGAGCAATTATCACGCCCTTGCGGACTATTCCAGGTCGCCGAAAATCTCGTTAAAGCGGGTTAGTGATGGTAAAGTGCAATCTGTGAGACTGGATGAATACCAACAGCCCGGTACTGCGTTTTCTCAGTCGTCCATCATGCAGCTTGTTTCATCACTGGACATTGACGACGAAGGAACGTATGTATTGCAGGCACAAACTCTTGATAGTACAATCGTCACGTGTTCGCAGCCCGTTGTTGCTCGCTATACCGACAACGTTATCGTGAATTATGTAACCCAATTTGAGTTTTACGCACCGGTGCCGGGCGGAACGCAACGGTTTTATGGGTATAATCTAAGGGCAGCAGCCAAAGCGGGTATTGATCTGATTGATTACGCGGGTCAACGGATTACGTTACCTATACTTGAGTATCGGGATAAGGGTCGTGAGATGCTTGCCCGCATTCCTGAATCGCTAAAAGGCGGGTATTATCTGTATCAGCCGACGAAAGACGGAATACCGCAGCAGAAAGGCAGTCATTTTGTTGTAGCCGATGGCAATCGGCCCTTATTTGCTTATCCTCTTGGCACCTACAACGGATATCCTGCCGGACCGGGCGAAATCAAGCAGGGAAAAACACTTTACATTCGTTTCTCCCCACCGAACAGAAAAACAAAGTTGAAACTGGTTTCGAAAGTTGATCCATCAGTTGTCTATCTGGTCGATATTGTGATTCCTAATGAGCAGCCTTACAGTGGGTTTTACTCGCCAACCGCTGTCGTTCCAACTACCGTACCCCCCGGTGATTATACGGCTTCATTGCAGCAAACGCTTGATGATGGGTCAGTGGTAGAAGGCCCGGCGCATTTGCAGACAATACGGGTCACGCCATAAAACCGCCCTCACCGCGCCAGAATCAGCAGCCCCAAGCCCAGCGCGTAGCAGAGCAGCATGGCGTTGAGCAGCGTGTTGGTGCCAGGCGGGGCCGACCGAAACTCGCCCCAGACGTAGATGCCCCACAGCGCGGCCACCACCGTTGCGCCCTGCCCTAAACCATAGCTGATGGCCGGGCCAGCCAGCCCCGATGCGATGATACTCAGCGACATCCCTACGCACCAGATCAGTCCGCCCAGGATACCCGTCAGGTGGCTCCGGGCCGACCCCCGGAAATAATCGGCGTAGCCAACGGGGTTGCCCACAAAAGGCCGCGCCATCAGCAGCGAGTTAAACACGACGTTGCTGCCCAGGATGCCGAGCGCAAAAAACACCACCGCCGTGTAGGGGCTGAGTTTGCCGGGTTCGGGCCGGGTGAAGTCGGGAAACATCGAAGCGGCCACGTATTTGTAGAAGAATCCCATCAGCACCCCGGCCACCACCGCCAGCAGTAATCCCTTCACGGGCAAGCCCTGCGTGGCGGTGGTGAGTCGGCGGTAGGCGTTGGCGTTCAGCCCGATAGCCACCATCACCAGCGCGACCCCGCCGAACAGCAGGGCCGCGTTGCCCACCGGCAAACTGAGGTAATTGACCACCACGCCAATCACCAGCGCCAGCCCGATACCCACCGGAAACGCCACCGACATACCCGCAATGGCAATGGCCGCGCCGAGCAAAATATTGGCCGCGTTGAAGACAATCCCGCCAATCACCGCCGACCAGAGATTGGCACGGTCGGCCTGGGCCACGTCGGGCAGAAACGCCCGGCCCGACCCACCCACGCTGCCTAAGGTGAAGGCCAGTAGTACCGCCGTCAGCACAATGCCCAGCACGTAATCCCAGTAAAACAACTCGAACCGCCAGGTGCTGCCCGCCAATTTCTGGGTATTGGCCCACGAGCCCCAGCAGAGCATGGTGACGAAACAGGCCAGAATCGCAATCGGGTAGGTTTGAATGATGTACATCTCAGTACGTTTTTTTGATGGGCTTGTCGCTGTACACCATCAGGTCGCTGATCCTGACTACGTGGTCGGCATCGGGATTGAGCAGTTTGACCCGCAGCGTGTGTTTGCCGTTGGGCAACCGGTATTTCCAGAACAGGTCGTGCCGACGCTGCGTGAAACTCACCGGCAACGTTGCCGTTTCTACTTTCTTGCCGTCGATATACAGGTCGGCATTGAAGGCAAAGGGATTCTCATACTGCCACGAACTTCGGTTTTTGGGTTTCGCTTCGCCTTTCAGCACGAAGCCAATGCCCTCAAAATCAACGCTATACTCGTCGGTCAGGTCTTTGTTGATGGGTTGCAGAAGCACCGGATAATGCCCCGCGAACGCCTGTTCGAGCCGCACCGGGGTGGGGGTCTGCGCGGCAATCGTGACCTGATCGCCCGTGATCTTGCCGCCGTTTCGTTCCACCACTTGCAGGGCGTGTTTCATGCCTAATGCATACACATCGTTGAGCGACATGGTGGTGTATTTGAAATCAATGTCTTCGGCTTCGGCCAGCCCCATTTTCCAGTAAGCCGGAATCGCGGTATAGCCGAGCATGGTGCCGAGAATACCGCCCGCCGAAGCCGGATTGCAGTCGGAATCCTGCCCGGCGCGGGTGCTGATTTCCATCGTTTTCGTGAAATCACCTTTGCCATACAACAGCCCCAGCACGATGTAGGCCGAGTTGATCTTGGCATCGATATCAAACGCCCGGAACACTCCGTCGGGGCAGCCCACCTCATCAGACCATTTTTGTTGAATTTCAAACCAGGTGCGTTTCCAGTCGGTGGGGTATTGGTCGTGCCATTTAATCACGTCGGCGATGCACTGGTAAAACGTACTCTGCTGCGGAATCACCTTCAGCCCTTCGCGCACCACGTAGTTCATGTCGTTCGAGGTAAACGCCAGTGCGTACATCGCGCCCACGTAGGCCCCGCCGTACCAGCCGTCGCCGTAGTTCATGATGTGGCCGATGGGGTCGCCGATCCTGACGGCGGTGTTGGGCATTCCGGGGGCCATCAGCCCCGAAAAATCGGCTTCGATCTGAAAATCAATATCGTCGGCGTGGGGGTTATTGAGCCAGTGGCCCGATTCGGGGGCGGTCATGCCGTGCAGGAGGTTATACCGCCCGGCCTGATTGGCGTGCCAGAGCATATAGCCCGCGTTGGCGTAGGCGTTGGCGTGTTCACGCACGGGCGCGTCGAGACCCTTGCGCTCAAAGACATCCACGAAGGTCAGGTCCATGTAAATATCATCGTATAGCCCGAAATTCTCGACCATCGTTTTCTTGATGTAGCCGTCGTACCAGGGAATCGGCTGGTAGTCGTTGAGCATCGTCCCTTGGAAGCGAAACTCGGTTGGCCCGCCGAAGGTGCAGCCGATAACCTGCCCGGCCCAGCCGCCCTTGATTTTATCCTGCAAGGTGGCTTTGGTGAGCGTCACGGCCCGCGCCGGGCGGGTTGGCGGGGCGGTGGTTCCGGCTCCGAACGTGGTCAGAGCCAGACAAATAATAGTGATTAATCGAAACATGATTTGGTTGGTTTTAACTACTTAACGGAATCTCGTTCATCTCTTTTCGGTACGGTACCGAGGCCTGTGCGCCCATGCGCGTCACCGAAATCGAAGCGGCTTTGCAGGCAAACGCCACCGCGCCGGGCAACGCCTGCCCCTCGGCGAGGGCAACGGCCAGCGCCCCGTTGAAACAATCACCGGCGGCTGTGGTGTCGGTAGCCGTTACGGGCGGGGCGGCAATCAGCATCCCCGCCGAGCCACCGGCCAGTAGGTATGCGCCCCGTGCGCCGAGGGTAATGACCACGTTTGGTACGCCCGCCGTTTGCAGGTGCCGGGCCGCCCGCTCTGCCGATGCGGTGTCGGTCACGCGGATGCCGGTGAGCAGTTCGGCTTCGGTTTCGTTGGGCGTAATCAGGTGAATATGAGGTAATAACGAAGGCGGAAGCGTCTGCGCCGGGGCCGGGTTCAGCACCACCCGCAGCCCCCGCCGGTGAGCCTCGCCGATGGCCGTCTCCACGGTATCGAGCGGAATTTCGAGTTGCAGCAGCACAATAGAGCGGGCCGGGGCTTCGGCAAGGGCAGTGGTCACGTCGGCGGGCCGGAGCCGGGCGTTGGCTCCGGGAGCCACCACAATGCAGTTTTCGCCCCGCCCGTCCACCGTAATCAGGGCCACGCCCGACGGATGGTTTGGGTCGGTCAGCACGTGATTGGTGTTGATGCCCTCGCGCTGAAACTGCTGCACGGCCTGCCGCCCGAATATATCGTTGCCGACCTTCGCCACAAACACCACCCGGCCCGCGCCCGGTGCCGACAGCCGGGCGGCTGCTACGGCCTGATTGGCCCCTTTGCCACCCGGATTCATCAGAAACGTATCGCCGATAACGGTTTCGCCGGGGGCGGGTAGTTTGAGCGATTTAACCACCATATCGGTGTTTGAACTGCCGATAACCAAAATGCTGTCTGCCATACAGAAGGCTTGTTTTGGTCAAATTTATCCTGTTAAACGATAATTCGCAAAGGCAACTATTGACCTATCTGGTTAAAGCTATGGGTTGAAATACTACGAAATCTGGATTGAAAGACAGACCTTAGCGGACGACCTTCGGTCTGGGTCTGTGTCTTATCCTCGGTCTGTGTCTTCACAGACCGCTGTCAATCAGGCATAACCGAGCGGTCTGTGAAGACACAGACCGAGGATGTATAAACATAATTTATCAGCTAATCCTGTGTTATCAATCTATCAACTCCGCGCGTTGCAGCAAACGCTGTCTAAATCAGAAAAACGGTATTTCCGGTTGCAGGTGGGATTGCAAACCGGCGACAAAGCCTACTTAGCCCTGTTTGACTGGCTCGACGCGCAGCCCGCCGACCCAACGCCCGATGTCGTAGCCGCCCACTGGCCCCCCGCCAAACTTGAAGCCGCCCGCAAGCACCTCGCCCGAACCCTGCTGAAAACGCTCCGGCTGTTCGAGGCCGACAAAGACACCGACACCCGGCTGGCGGCCCTGCTCCACGAATCCCGGATTCTGCTGCAACGCGGCCTGACCGGGCCGGGGCTGGCCCACCTCGACCGGGCCGCGCGGGTAGCCGGGCAAACCGGGCGCAATGCCTACGCGGCTCAGGCCATGAAAATAGCCCTCCAACAGCCCGCCCGCGATCAGTTTGCCGGTCTCTCCGAAGCCGATTTACTGGCCCGCCAACACCGCATCGGTGAGGCACTCCGGCGCGAAGAAACCCTGCATCAGCACACGACACTTTACGAGATCTTGCGCCACCGTTACCTGCACAACGGCCCGGTGCGGAACCTCACCGAGCGCACCCGGCTCAACGATTTGCTGCTGGAAGAATACTCGATTATGAACCGTTACCCCGACGACTCGTTCGAGAGCCGCCGACTGCATTTGCAATTTCAGTCGGTCTATTTTTCGATGACCGGCGATTATGACGGTAGTTTGCCCCTGCTCAGGCAACTCGACGGGTTGTTTGCCGAAAACAGCACCCTGAGCCGCGACGCGCCGACGGATTACCTCTATCTGCTCGACAGCATCCTGACCGACCTCCGCAACGCCGGGCAGTTGGCCGGGATGCCCTATTTTCTGGCCCGGTTTGCCACACTGCCCGATAGTATGGCCCTGCACAGCCGCTATCTGGCCCTGTATCACCGGCTGAATTACCTCGCCGATGGCGGTCAACTGACCGAAGCGGCCCAACTCCTGACCGATGACCCGGTAATGCTGCTGGCCGGTATGAGGGCGTTACCGGCTGCGTTTCAGGCCCGGATCAGGATCACGGCGGCCCGCGTTCTGCGCGAGACCGGGCAACCCGGCGCGGCTTTGGTACTGGTGAATGACGTACTTACGGCCCGCGCCGAACGGCCCGGCCCGGCCCGGCGCAATACAGTCAGGCCCGGCTGCTGGCCGTGATGATTCACGTGGATTTAGACCACCATGATTATGTAGACTATGAATTGACATCGGTAGCCCGCAAACTCCGGCAGGGGCAGCAACTCTACGGCGTAGAGACCGCCACCATCCGGTATGTGAACGCGTGGCTGGCGGGCAAACCCGACCCGAATTTTGGGCAAATACTGGCCGACCTGTTCGGGAACCCCTACGAACGACAGGTGATTCTGGCCCTGGGGCTGCGGCAGTGGGCTAATGGCCGTGAGATTACTACCTAACCACTTAGTCTGCCAGTGGCTTCACCTCGATCTGACTCTGGTGAAACACCAATGACCCCGGCGCGATGCTCTGGGTGAGCCACACATTGCCGCCAATCACGGAATCATGGCCGATCACGGTTTTGCCGCCCAGAATGGTAGCATTGGCATAAATCACCACGTTGTCTTCGATGGTGGGGTGGCGTTTTTTCTGGGCCATGTTTTTGGCAATGTGCGTTGCGCCGAGGGTCACGCCCTGGTATATTTTCACGTTGTTGCCGATAATACAGGTCTCACCGATGACCGCACCCGTCCCGTGATCAATAAAAAACGACTGCCCGATTCGCGCGCCCGGATGAATGTCAATTCCGGTCTGACTGTGGGCGTACTCGGTCAGCATCCGGGGTAACAGCGGCACCTCAAAGCCGAGCAGCGTATGGGCAATCCGGTACACGGCAATGGCATAAAATCCCGGATAGACCGCAATTACTTCTTCGATACCGACCGCAGCCGGGTCGTTGTCGGCAATGGCGGTAGCATCGAGAACGAGGTTGGTGAAGATGGCGGGCAGGGCCGTAAAAAACTGATCGGCAATATCGTCGGCGGGCTGGCTGAGGTTCTCCTGCAACGGTTTGAGCAGGCAAAGAAGCTGGTTGTGAAGCCGTTGCACGGCCAGTTCGGGGTCGTCGGTGAAGGCGTGGCAATCCTGGGTGATCGGAAACAGGAGCCGCATCAGGTGGTCAATAAACCGCCCGGCATCGGGCCGCGACGGTAGCCGGTAGCGAAACTGCGCCTGTTGGCGGGTTAATTCGTGCAGAAACGTAGTGATTTCGGTGGTCATAAACGGAAGGCAGGGATTTGTGGTTTTCGCCGTAACGCGGTGGCGGGTCGCTAAGTTGCTTCGTTACGAACAAAAACGGGGCCAATGCCATTATTGATGGAGCGTAGCCTTGATTTTTATAACAAACAACCGATGAATACGAAACTGATGAACACGAAACCAATTGCTGCACTGTTGGTGGCCCTTGCCGCCATCACCGGGTTAGCCTGGTCCTACAAAGCGGGTATCAATCCGGCCCGGCCTGCCCGCTCCGGGCAACTTATCCAAGCCACACTCCTGCCCGGAAACGCTGCTCCGGCCATCAAAACCCCGGCCATCAAAACCATTGATGCGTTTCCGGCCCTGCGGTTCGATTCGCCCGTTGAGTTTACCTACGCGCCCGACGGCAGTAACCGCGTTTATGTGGTGGAGCAGCCGGGCCTGATTCGGGTGTTCGAGAACGCCCCGGCCACGCAGTCGGCAGCGGTGTTGCTCGACATTAAAAAGCAGGTAAGTTACGGTGGCGAGATGGGCTTGCTGGGCCTGGCGTTTCACCCCGATTTCAAAAAGAACGGGTTCTTTTACGTGAACTACACCAAAAATAACCCCCGCGAAACGGTCGTGAGCCGGTTCACGGTCTCGCCAGCATCAATTACCAACGGAACCCCGGTGGCTGACCCGAAATCAGAAGTCGTGCTGTTTAAATTCAATCAGCCGTATTCTAATCACAACGGCGGCAAGGTGCTGTTTGGGCCGGATGGACTGCTCTACATCGCAACCGGCGATGGCGGCAGCGCGGGCGACCCCCAAAACAACGGCCAGAACAAAAGCGCGTGGCTTGGCAAAGTCCTGCGCGTTGACGTAAACAAAACCGATAAGGTCATGGGCCACTACGGCATCCCCGCCGACAATCCCTTTGCCGGTAATGCGTCGGGATACCGCCAGGAAATCTATGCCTACGGCCTGCGAAACCCCTGGCGCATGAGTTTCGACGGGCAGGGGCGGCTTTGGGCGGGCGATGTGGGTCAGAACGAACGCGAAGAAATTGACATCATCACCAAAGGCGGCAACTACGGATGGCGTGTCAAAGAAGGCAATGCCGATTACAACCGGCAAGTAGCCGATGGGTCGCTGATTGCTCCGGTCTGGCAGTATCCGCACGCCGACGGCAACGTGTCGGTAACGGGCGGCATCGTATATCGGGGGCAGCAACACCCGGCCCTGACCGGAAAATACATCTACGCCGACTACGCCAGTGGCCGCGTCTGGGCCTTGACCACAACCGGAAACCGGGCCACCGGCAACGCCGAACTCGTGAGCGGGGTAGGGTCAATTTCGGCGTTTGGCGAGGATCAAAAAAACGAACTGTATCTCTGCGACCTGTCGGGCGGAAAAATCCTGCGGTTCGTTTCGCGGTGAGCAATTTGCCCAAAATCGGAAAAAGTCGCTGATCAACCGATCAGCGACTTTCCGAGTACAACAAAACCACAGGATTCAGATTGACGGCCTGTGGGCTTGCTGAATCAGTTTACAGTTTACGGTTTACGGGGCCATCCGGCGTACATACACCGGCGAAAGCAACCCCAAAAACCGTAAACTGACTACCGAAAACCGTTAAGCGTCCACCAGAAACTCGTCGTGCTGGCTCACGTCTAAGCCAACTTTCTCGTCTTCTTCGGTCACGCGCAGGGGCAGAATCAGGTCGGTCACTTTCAGCAGCAGCAATGACATCCCGAAGGCAAAGCCCGACACGACAAACAGGGCGATGATATGGGTGACAAACAGGCCCGTTTCGCCGAAGGCCAAGCCCTCCACGGTAACGGCGGAGTTAATGCCTTTGCTGGCGAAAATGCCGGTCATAATCATACCCACCATGCCGCCCACCCCGTGGCACGGAAACACGTCGAGCGTATCGTCTAAGGTTGACTTCGAGCGCAGATGAGCGATATAATTACTGGTGATGGCGGCCACCGTACCGATGAAAATAGAGGTCGGGATGGTCACAAAACCGGCACCGGGCGTAATGGCAACTAAGCCAACCACCGCGCCGATGGCAAAACCGAGGGCTGAAACCTTTTTGCCTTTAGCAGCATCGAACAGCACCCAGGCCAGACCCGCAGCCGCAGCCGCCGTGTTGGTGGTGGCAAAGGCCGAAGCCGCCAGCGGAGAAGCCGCCACCGCCGAACCCGCGTTGAAGCCAAACCAGCCGAACCACAGCAGACCCGTGCCGAGCAGCACAAACGGCACGTTGGCCGGGGGGAACACACTCGCTTCGAGGTGCGATTTGCGCCGTTTCAGGTAGATGGCACCGGCCAGAGCCGCCCAGCCTGCCGACATATGCACGACGGTTCCACCGGCGAAATCAAGCACACCTACGCCGTTGAAGCCTTTGAAGAGCAGCCCATCGGGGTGCCAGGTCATATGGGCTAAGGGCGCGTAAACGAAAATGCTGAACAGAATCATAAACAGCACGTAAGACCGGAAGTTGATCCGCTCGGCCATCGAACCCGTGACGAGGGCGGGGGTGATCACGGCGAATTTCAACTGGAAAAACGCGAACACCACTAACGGAATCGTGGCCGCCAATGACCAGGGCTTGCCATCCAGCACGCCGTTAAACATAAAGAACGTGCGCGGGTCGCCGATGATGCCGCCGATTGAGTCGCCGAAGGCCAGCGAAAAACCGCACACCACCCACAGCACGCTGATTACGCCCATGGCGATAAAGCTCTGCATCATGGTCGAGATCACGTTTTTGTTGTTGACCATGCCGCCGTAGAAATACGCCAGGCCGGGGGTCATCAGCAGCACTAAGGCCGTAGCCACCAGCATCCAGGCGGTATCACCGGCGTTGATGCCCTCGGTGACGATGGCGGTTGGCACCGCCGGAAAAAACACGCCCAGGAAGCTGATTGCCAGCAAGATGAGCAGCGGAATGTAATTGGGCTTTTTCATAATACGCAGGGGTTTTTTGTTGTACGAACTGAATTAGAATTTAAAGATTGCGGCTAAACCCAGTGTGGTTTGGCTCTTCACGAGTTTGGTATCGCCGTTCAGGAATTTGTCTTTCGAGTAGGTGTCCACCCTGAATTCGGGTTTGAGCAGCACGTGGCCGTTGCCGGTGGTGATATTGCCCGTGATGGTGATCGAGTTCACCCCTACGCCGGTGCCGTCGGCGGCTACCAACGCCCGCGCCCCGCCGGTGTTGTCGAAGGTTTCGTAGCGGATGCCGAGGCCAACCTTGTCTGAGAAAGCGTAGTTACTGTAAATCGCTACCCCACCCCAGTTGGTGGCTTTGACGGTTTCGGTGCCGGTGAAGTAGGGATTATACTGCTGATAACCACCCGTTTGTGAGCCGTATGCCGCGTTCAGGCCGAGGAAGAATTTAGGGGTAAGCTGGTAGGTTGTCGTGAGGTCAAAAATGCTGTACGTCCCGGTCGAATCTTTACCGTTCACCTTGCTGTTAGCCTCGTTCGAGATCGCCGTGTTCAGATACACGTTCCAGCCGCTGACGGGGGCGATGAACAACTGCGCGATGAAACCCTTTGCCCGGTTGTTGTCGTAGTTCCGGTCAATGTTGTTTACCAAACCGGCCATCAGATAGACCTTGTCGCTAAAATTATACTGCGCCTTTACGCCGAGGTGATAGAACGGCCCGTTGTTAAACAGGTTCGAGAGCGAGTAATTGTAGTTGATCGGCGCGTCAATGACTTCGTAGCCGATGTGGGTGCCAAACTGCCCCGCCGTGATCGAGAGTTTGGGCGTGGCTTTCATAGTGATGTAGGCCTGCTTGATGGCGAGGGCCGTTGAGGTGGCCGCGCCGGTATTGAGTGAAACGGTGTTGCCGTAGTTACCGAGGTCGGCGTTGTTGCCCCAGGTGAGGTCAAAAACGGCATCTACACTACCCGATGTGTAGGTGGCTTTGGCCTGAATGAGACCCAACTGAAACTGCCCGGCCCGTTGGTCAAAGGCGCGGGCGGCCCCACCAACCCCCACGTTTTCGCGGTACAGGGGATTGTTGAAATTGGCCGTGTAGTAGGTGTCCATGTAGCCGGAGAAGGTGAATTTTCCGGCAGTGGCAGCCGTTGAATCCTGCGCCTGAACAACTACTGAGCAAAGAGTATAAGCTACCAGTAAAACTAATTTTCTCATAATTTAATTTTGTTGTATAGTGATTCAGCCAATGATTATTGGTTCTGCAAAGATTATCACCCTGTTTTTCTATTGCAAGAAGAAATCTGGATTTTGACCCTATTTTGGTGAATACGTGCAAAAATTCTTTAAAAGATTTTAAATTTTAAACGTAATATCTTATTAACAGGATAAAAAAACTGAACAAAACAACCTTTTTTCAACCGGGCTAAAAACAAAGCAGCCGACCCAGTTCTGGGTCGGCTGCTTTGTTTTTAGCCCGGTTATTTCTCAGGCTTCGGCGTGGAGCCAGGCTTTCTTGGCAAGCAGTGTTTCTTCGTCCTCCACGCGGTCGGGGTCGGGTACGCAGCAGTCAACCGGGCAAACAGCCGCGCACTGCGGCTCCTCATGAAAACCCTGGCACTCCGTACATTTGTCGGAGACAATGTAATAAAACTCAGCAGAAACGGGCGACTGTGGGGCTTTGCCCGCAATCACGGTGCCATCGCCGAAGTCAACCTCGTCTAATTTGGTGCCACCGCTCCACGTCCATTCCATACCCCCTTCGTAGATGGCGGTGTTGGGACATTCGGGTTCGCAGGCCCCGCAGTTGATGCACTCGTCGGTGATCATGATTGCCATAGCCGGTACAGATTTAGTACGTAGTAAGATTTGTTTCTCGAAATTGGACAACAAATATAATTATTTAAAGGTTGGCGACAAACCAAAATTTTATTTCACCCGTTGACATACCATGACTCTTTACCAACGCATTCAAGCCTTCGCGGCTCTTGGCGCGTATCTGCGCTCGGCAGCGGCCCAACCCGAACTGACCGAAGTTGCCCACCGCGCTCACGGCAAAAACAACTGGTTTACGCCCGAATCCGTTCTGAAATCACTGCGAGCCATTGCTACCGAGTTTTTGGCCGCTGATAAACTCGCCAATTGGACGAGCGAATATAATTTGAGCGAACCGTTGACGGACACCAACACCCACACGGTTGGTGTGGTGATGGCGGGTAATATTCCGGCGGTTGGCTTTCACGATTTGCTGTGTATTTTGATGAGTGGTCACCGGGTTTTGGTCAAACTAAGCTCGCCCGATTTTGTACTAATCCAATACTTAATACAAAAAATAACAGAATTTTCGTCTGATTTGGGGTCACAAATCGCCGTTGCCGAGCGGCTCAATGCGGCAGATGCCTACATCGCCACCGGGTCTGACAATACGGCGCGGTATTTCTCATACTATTTTGCCCGGAAACCGCACATTATCCGCCGAAACCGCACCTCGGTAGCTGTGCTGATGGGCGAAGAAACCCCCGCCGAATTTGCCCGGCTCGGCAACGACCTCCTGGATTACTACGGTCTCGGTTGCCGCAACGTCTCAACGCTGTTCGTGCCGGAAAACATAGACGGTAGTCTCTACAATTTTGTGCCGTTGCTGCAAACCTTAGACCCGCGCCTGAACGAGTTCAGAAACCACCACAAATACCTCAACAATTACGACTACAACAAGTCAATCCTGCTCATTAACGGCACCCCGCACTTCGACAACGGTTTTCTGCTGCTTACCCCAACGCCGGGCGATAGCTTAGTCTCGCCCATTTCGGTGGTGTTCTACCGCCACTACCGCGATCAGGCCGATTTGGCCCGGCAGTTAGCGGCATACAGCGATAAAATTCAGGTTGTTGCCTCGGCGCAAGGCAGTTCGGGCCGGGGCTGGTATCCCGGCTCGGTGGCGTTTGGGCAAACCCAGCAGCCCAGCCTGACCGACTATGCCGATGGCGTGGACACGATGGCGTTTTTGGCATCGCTCCAGTCCCAGACCACCACCATCCAGTCTTCGCCCGCCGTAGTTTCATGAAACCGGGCGATGGAACGAAAGCCCACCCGTTCGTGGGCGCGGATGGAGCGCGTGTTCCGGGCCGAAATATCGGTAATAAGCAACTGGTAACGAGACTGATAAGTATCCCGGTGATGCTGATACATTCGGTCAAAAATGCCCTGCCCCCGGTAGCCGTCGGCCACGCAGACCTGCCCCATCACGTAATACGGAAACTGGCTGAGTGGTTTGTTTTGGTAGCTCAGCGCGTCAATCTGATCGAACAAACTGCCTAACTCCGGGACTGCCTGCCGGATTTCGGGTAGGGTAACGAGGGCGTACCCCACCACCGTTTCGCCGTCTTTGGCGATGATGCCCGGCCCGGCTTCGTGCATTTGCTGCATTTGGGCGAGGGTGTATTGCAGCGTCACGAATCCCTGTTGTTGCTGCACATTGGGCGCGAGATTTCTGACGAGGTTTTGCTGTTGGAGGGCGAGAATACCGCGCAGGTCGGCTTCGGTTTGAGCCGTTGTGATGGTAAGCATGAAAAAGAGTCAGATGAGGGTGAACAACAGTTTGGCCGTCCCGCCGAGTTCGATTTGGTCGCCGGGGCGGAGCGGATACGCCATATCGGGGACATCGGCCCGCGTGATGGTATCGTCGGCGTGGAGGATTTTGGTTTTGTTGCCGCTGGCGGGCAGGCCCCCGGTGTCGGCTACCAGCACGTACCGCTGCCGGTCGGTTTCGTAGCGGATGGTGGCATGAAACCGGCTCACGGCGGCATTGATGTCGGTGTGTTGCGGGTCAAGGCCGGGGTCATCGTCGGCCAGAAACACAATGTCGTTACTACGAATCCGGCCCGACGGGGTTTGCGCCGTTCGTCCCCGCCCGATGCAGTAGCGGTCTTTCTGCACCGGATCAAGGGGATAAACAGACTGTTCGGTTTGCCCGGCAAGGGTCTCTAACCGGGCCAATCGCTGGTTGTTTAGTCGGGTAGCCGGTAAGTCTGCCTTCACCGGCAGCACCAACCCCAGCTCACCTTGCCGGAACGTACAGTCGGGTAATTCATCCCGAAAAAACTCAATCGTCAGGATCCAGTTTGGCGGGAGTTGAACATACTGATTGACCAACTGCCGGTTGAGTTCGCGCTGAAATTTACCCGGCTCACCGCTCCACAACGCCACCTGATACAGCGTTTCGTCGGCGGGGGTTTCGGCCAACACACACAGCCGCAGTGACTTAGGCCCCGCGCTGGGTTCGTTCTGGTAAGGCCGCAGGGCTTCGACCATAAACCCGGTTATTTCGGCCCGTTTCCGTTCGGCGGGCGGCAAACCGGAGACGGGCGGGCGGTTTGGCGTTGGGGCAGTCGGTTCAGGTTCTGCTACCGGGGTTGCTTCGGTAGGTGCGGACGCAATCGGGCCGGGCTGCAAATTTGTTGGGCTGAGACCGAAGAGGGTTTTGAGGTTTTGGAGTAAGGACATTTTTTATGAGTAAGGCGGAGTGGCACTCCGTAGTAAAATTAACCTTGACTGCGGAGCGCTACCGGCAGGCGGCCTGTCCGCGTTACTTAAAAACTCCCCAGATATCCTTTTTCTTTCAGCAACGGTGCCACCACCGCGTTTGCCAACGCCACCGCTTCTGCCGATGAATTGCCCAGCTCGATACGGATGCTGACCACCGTTCGGGAGCGGCCATCGGGTGTGGGCGCAAAAAACACGTACCAGCCATCGTTGCGTTTGCGCCCGGCCACCATCCGTTCGGGCGTTCCGGTTTTGCCCGCCACCCGTGCTATGCTGATTTTTGCCCGTCCGCCATCCGGGTTCGACTGCTCGATCATAAACGCCTGTATCTGATTGGCGTAGTCAGTTTGCCCGGCAATACGCTGACCATCGGCCATCGGCAACGGTTTTCCGGCCCGGCGCAGCACGTAGCGAGACGGTTGCAGCGTACCGCCGTTGGCAATGGCCCCGGCCATGCGGCCCAAGGCTGCGGGGGTGCTGGTGAGTTGCCCCTGCCCCCAGGCTAAGCCCGAAAACTCGCTGCGGTAGCGTTTGGGGTAGCGCATACGCTGGTAAAAATTGCGGTTTACGACAAACGACGAATCGCGCCAGTGCTGCCGGATTTGGGCGCGGTCGGCTTCGGTGTGTGCGTCAGCGAAGGTATAGCCGCCCACAAAATCAATGTTCATGCCCGTAGCGAGGTATAAATCAGCAAGTTGACTATCCAACGCCAGTTCGTTGGCGAGCCGGATAAAATACACGTTGCTCGACCGGACGATGGCCTGCCGCATCGCCACCGATTCGTTACAGGGTTCTGATTCGGTGCGGCCCCGCCGGATAATCTCGTCACAACCAATGCGGTAGGTGGTTTGGGCGGCTGACGCACCGGCTTTGTTGAACCCGGCCATCGCCGTCAGTATCTTGGCCGTTGAGCCGGGCGCGGTGGGGTAGGTGAGGCCCAGATCGCGTTCGGTAACGAGATAGGGCAGTTTTTGGCGGTCCGTGTCCGAAAGCAGCAGCGCGTCGGGCGCGGCTACGTTGGGCAGCGGGTTCAGGGCCGAAGCCAGCACATCGCCCGTCTTGGCATCCGACACCACCACCGAAATCCGTTTGCTGCGGTAATCAGAACCGGCCAGCGCGTTTTGCAAAGACACCTGTAAATCAGCGTCAAGGGCCAACTGAATATCCCGGTTGCGGGTTTTGCGGTCGGCTACTTCGCGGCTGTCGAGACCGGCCCGGAGCGCCGGGGCCAGTTCGCCGTAGTCATAAACCGACAAACTGCGTTCCTGCCGAACGGACGGGGTGAATCGGTCGGCGCGGTACTCGGTGGTGACGAGCGTATTTTTTTGCGGGCGGTTGTCAAACCCGCGCAACTCGCTCAGGTGCGTGGCCTCGGCGAAATAACCGTTGGCCTGCCCCCAGAACAGCCCCGTATTCTGATCGCCAATCCAGAAAAAAAGGTGTTCGCCAAACGGGTAATAGCGTTGGAGCCGCTTGCGGGTCAGGGCTTCGACGCGGGCCGGGTCGAGGTCGGTTCGCCGGAGTTGGGGCAGGTTTCGGCGCAGACTATCGGGCGAAGACGTAGCTACCAGCAAACCGTTTCGGTCATAAATCGTGCCGGCGGCCAGCGCACGGGTCAGCCGTTCGATGCGCGGATTGTAGCTATAGACCGGCTCGCCGTTGCGGGTCACGACGCGGGCGGGCCGCACGATGTACTCACCGGCCTGCCAACTGATAATCGGCAACAGTCGCCCAATCAGAATAAAGACCCCAACCAGAAAACCGGCAATGCCAACCGTCAACACGGCATCGTAGTGTTTTTCGAAGTATTCGCGCTGCACGATTTGGCCGGGGCGACGGGCCACGCTGAACACCACGCCCATTGCCATCAGGTTGATAATGAGCGATACCTTGCCGAAACTCAAAAACGGAACGCTGATGCCGGTAAGCGGCAACAACCCCAGCGAGCCACCCGCGATGAGCAGAAACTGAACCCCGGTGGCAATGGCGATGCCGGCGACAAGAAAAAAGCTGAACGGTTGCCCGGCGCGTCGGGCGTGGAGAAACGTGCGGTGCAGTAAAATGAACACGAGTAACAGTACCGCTATTAATCCCAGCCCGCCGATTTGTTCGGCCATGCTGGGCAGAATCATGTCGGTATGCGCGGCAGGCAGGGTGTTGGTCGCGCCCCTGCCCAAGCCTTGCCCGGTAAAACCGCCCGAAGCCATTGTCCAGAAACTATGGGCGAGGTGATCTCCGCCGTAAACGTCATTATTCCAGGGGCTTAACCACATCGCTTTGCGACCGGCCAGCCGGTCGCCCACAGCCGGGAGTCGGTCGCCAAAGGCAAACGCGGCCATGACCAAAATGAGCAAAACGGGGGCTTCGGCCAGCAACGCCAGCCAGCCAAACCGGGTACTTGAACGCGCTTCGCCCCGCCAAACTAAATATCCGATCAGCGCGACAACACTAATCAGCGTGGCCCAGCCGCCCGGCAACAGCCAGAGCATCAGGCCGTAACCCGCGCCGGTTGCCAGCAAAACGGGCAGGTTACCGCGGGCGATGCTGTAAAAAATCAGGAACGTAAAACACACCACGAGGGCCGGTCCCATGTCGCCGAGTAGCAGGTAGAGCATCATCAGCAGCCCCGTTCCGACAAACGCGCCGAGACTGATACCGAGCCGCCAGCGCAGATCGGGGAGTTGCCGGATTTGCTGTTCGTTAGCCGCGAAAAAGCCCGCCAGAAACAGCAGCAGCAGGTATTTGGTGATTTCGCTGGGTTGAAACGTCAGCCCGAACAGCGACAGATTGACCCGAACGCCACTGCCTTCCGGCCCGGTTCCGGCCAGGAGCGTGAGCAGGGCCAGCCCCAGCGCCAGGACGAGCCACGTATAGCCCGACAGCCGGAATGTTTGCCGCGACCGAAACGCAACGATCGGGTCGAACTGCCACATCGTGTAAAACCGACCAATATTCAGTTGCGACAACACCGTCATGCCGGCCAGCCCCAGCCAAACGCCCTGCACCGCCTGACCCGCAAAAACGGTATCCTGCACCGGGTTTTGCAGGGCCAGCAAGGTGAGTACGGATAGCCCGGTGAGGAGCATCAATATCGGCAGCAGCAGCGCGTCGGGATGAAACCGACGTAGCGACCACAGGGTATGCACGGCCCAGAACGCAGCCAGAAACGCGGCCACAATTTGCCAGAATACCGCCCGAAATGCGCCCGGTGTGCGAACCGTAACCGCCTGATCGCCCTTGAGTTGGCCGTAAACGGTGGCACCGATGAGCCGCAGCCGGTGTGGTCGGCCCGTGAAGGTGAACGTTTCGGAACCGGATAACTGACCCGTGCCACGCCGGGAGCCAAATTCGTAGCCCGGTTTGAGTGGCACAACGCTGTATGCCAGGCCGTTGGTTAATCCGGTGAAGGCAAATCGGCCATCGGCATCGGTACGGGCGTAGGTGAAAAGGTCGGGCCGCGCTCGGTCAGGCAAGGTGTCGGGTTGGGCGGTGGCGGGGTGGCGTTTGAGTTGCACCAGCACCCCGGCCATTGGTTGATTGTCAGCCGTGACTCGCCCCGATAATTCGCCATTGCCGGGGCGACCATCGCCGTTGCCCGTCCCCTTCGTTGCCGCGCTGACCGTTGCCGGATAGGGCTTTGGGTTGCCAAGTTCCTGCCGGTACAGCACCGAATCGAAGCCCATCTGCTGCCGCGACACCCGCAACCGGCTCCGAAACTCCCCGCCCCCGATACGGCTGCGCCACGCGACGGGAGCCAGCACCGCAAAACTGCGTTTGTTGATGCCGCCGAGGTTATCCAACGCCTTGTTCCGGGCGAGTTTGGCGGGCAGCGAATCGGCAATGAGGGTAATGTCGGCGGGGTCTTCGAGGTAGTTGCCGGACGAAAGCAGATTTCGCAGCGAATCAGGATTCAGGCTGGCGTTGAGGGTAATGGCCTGCCCGGTGGCATAGCCTAATTCAATACGTTCTAAGCCGGGCTGGAGGTTGGCGTAAAGCCGCCAAAATAGCCCCAACAGGAGGAACGTGGCAAGAAGCAGGTAGGCGCGTTCGTGGTGGAGGGGCATGGGCTACTTGTCTGGAAAAAAAATAGAGGTGGTGTTCATCGTGAAAAAGGTGGCCTAATTAGTACACTCAAAGCGACCGTCTCCAGCGGATGAATTTCTGGATGAAGGATGTTCGCTCAGACGGATTCCCGCCCAACGTAAACGGGTTATTGCGGGGGTCTGCGCCGGTCAGAAATTTGAACGGTTCGGGGGTTGGTTCGGCCACCGTTGCCGATACGGGCGTGAGGGGAATAATCCGTCTCATAAACATGGTCTGCTCGCCGATGATACCCGCCTGCAACCGTTCTACATCGGCCTGCCGCAGGAGCAGCTCTAACTCGTTGGCATCGCGCAGCCGGTCGGTGGGTTTCTTGGCTAATAAGTTAGTGAGCAAAACGCTCAGGCTGGCGGGGAATTCGGCGTTCTGAACGAGGGTCAGCGGAGCCGGGGCTTCGCGCATGACCCGGTTGATAAACGTGCCCAAGCCCGTGCCGTCGCCCATCGAAAACGGTACGTTTCCGCCTAAACATTCGTACAGCACCACGCCGAGTGAGTAAAAATCACTGGCAATACCCACGTCTTTGGGGTTGTCGAACTGTTCGGGCGAGGCATAGTCGTAGGTCATCATCGACTGCCCGGTTTTGGTGAAGTTGGCCTGCTCGCGCAGCCGGGCCACGCCAAAATCGGTGAGCAGAAAATGAAACTCCCCGCTTGCCAATTCCCGGTAGAGGATGTTTTCGGGCTTGATGTCGCGGTGAACAATGCCCGCCGGATGAATAACCTTCAGGGCTTCGGCAATCTGTAACCCCAGCCGGATGGTGGTTGGCACGTCCAGGCTATTGCGTTGTCTGACGAAGCTCCGCAGGTCTCCGCCCTCGATCCAGTCCATGACGATAAACGGCAACCGACCCAGTAACTGTACATCCCTGATCTTAACCACGTTAGGACTGAGAACGCCGGTCATGATCTCGGCCTCGCGGGCAAACCGGCGCAGAATTTCGGGATCGGTTTCGCGCGAAAAATGCTTGATTGCCACCAGATCGCCGGTGGCCGTGTGCCGGGCTTTCAGGACGCGGGCGTTGGCGCGGCCCAGCTCGCTGAGGATTTCATAACCGGGAAATTCGGTATTGGCGTAGATGGTGAGCATACCGAAACGGTCTGGATTAGATGCGGTGCGAAGTTGCCGGTTAGTCGGCACATTATCAAGCAATAGGCACCAAAACGCCCCGAATCCTGTCTCCGTATTCACACCCGGCTCAGGCGCACTTACCGGGCCAACTCAGCGGCCACAATCCTGGCCCGGATGTCGGTTCCCCGGTTGCTGTCGGGGGCGGGTTGCGTGGGCGACGAATACGCCGGTACGTTATAAAAATACACGTCTTCGGTTTTGTGAACGTCGCCGTTGGCCTTGATATACGTCACCCGAACCAGTATGCTCCTGAACGATTGTTCGGTGGGGTTGTCAACCCGCAACGCTACGCTACTGATGCCGCCCAGTACTTTATCGGCGTGATAGTCGGCCACGCTGACCTTCACCCCCGTTGGGGCTTCGGCGGTTTGGGGCGGTGGGGTTGCCATCGTCGCTGATGAATCACGCATCATGGTGTCCGATGAATCGCCCATCATTGTTGATTCATCACCCCTCATCGTAGCGGTTGAATCACCGGCTGACGGTAGTGAATCGCCCACCATCGTGGCGGTTGAGTCGGTTATCGCCGTTGTGGTTCCTTCGATTGGCCGGGGGGTATTGGTCAGGAAAACAATCACCGCCACCAGCACGGCCACAAACCCAATGGCGGCCCACAGCACCCACCGGCCATTATTCGGTTTTTCAGTGGATTCCTGCTGATAAACAGGCTGTTGAGAAACCCGTTCGGGCGTTGGCAACACCACCGGGGCCGGGCGCGGGGCGGGCAGCGTCTGGTTTATAAACGCGGGCGGTATGACCGGCCCGCGCCGGTCGGTCTGAATGGCTTCGAGTTCGGCGCGTTTCAGGAGTTGTTTCACCTCGATGGGGTCGGCAAGGCGGTCGGCGGGGTTTTTCACGAGTAGCCCGGTCAGCAGCGCGTTCATCGAATCGGGCAAACCGCTGTCTGATTCGAGGACGATGGGGGGCGGGGTGTCGCGCAGCACCCGGTTCATAAACGTTGCCATGCCCATCTGTTCGGTGAGCGGGAAGGGCACTTTCCCGGTCAGACACTCATACAGCACCACGCCGAGCGCGTAATAATCGGTGGCCGCCGTTACGCCTTTGGGGTTGTCGAATTGCTCCGGCGAGGCATATTCGTAGGTCATCATGGCCTGTCCGGTTTGGGTAAAGGTGGTTTGTTCCTGTAACCGGGCAATGCCGAAATCGGTGAGCAGAAAATGCAGTTCGCCGGTAGGCAGGGTGCGGTAGAGGATGTTTTCGGGCTTGATGTCGCGGTGGATAATGCCCGCCGGATGAATCGCCCGGAAGCCTTCTATCACCTGCAAGCCGAGCCGGACGGTGGTTTCGAGGTCGAGCCGGGTGCGGGTTTTGAGCAAATCGCGCAGGGTGCCGCCCTCCACGTACTCCATAACGATAAAGGGGAACGCAGCGGCTAAGTTTACCTCCCTGATCTTGACCACGTTGGGGTGGCTGATGCCGGTCATAATGTCGGCTTCGCGCCCGAATCGCCGGAGGGTTTCGGGGTCGGTGCCGGTCGTAAAATGCTTGATGGCAACCAGATCGCCGGTGGCCTGATGGCGGGCTTTCAGGACGCGGGCATTGCTGCGGCCCAGTTCGCCGAGGATGTCATAACCGGGAAAATCGGCGTTAAACGAGACGGTGGTCATTGGGGTTGGCTTACGGTTTACGGGGTTTGGATTTAGCCGGAACAGGCGGGGTCGATAGTTGAATCTCGGTGCGTAGAAATGTCTCCTGCCGAATGCGAACGGGCTGGCCGACGTTCCGAAAGTAAACGCTGTCGAGCCGCAGTTTTGTATCGCCCGGCACGGCCACGCCGGTTTTGAACCCGGTAATGAGCAGCTTTCTGAGCGAGATGCTGGCCGGGGTTTGGCCGGTGCGAATAGCGAGTGAATCGGCGGTGCTGTCGGCGGGCATCAGCACGGTTGGGTTTGGCCCCCGGCCCCCGATTGCCAGTAATGAATCGCTGATTATGAGTGGTTTAGTGAGCCGAAACGTGTCGGCGGGCAGGGTTAGCCGGTGGTCGGGAGCGCGGTAAGCCAGCTCTACCAACGAATCTAACACCGTTAACCGTACGGGTAAACGGGCCGCAACCGCCGTTGTGCCGGCAGGATTGCTGACCGAATCAGCCGGCATCGTTGGGCTAACCGACCCGTCAATTGAGGCCGGTTGCTGAAACTGATACCAGACCAAACCACCCATCAGCGCGACTACCAATCCGCCAAACGCCAACCAAACCCATTGCCCACGCCGGGTTGCCGTTGGGGTCAGCGGGGTGACGGATTCTGGTGTTGGCACGGCAGCGGCTTGTCTTGGCTGAACGGGCAGGGGCAGATTCGGGCGTTCATCGGTGCGGGTCCGTTTGGGTTTCGTGGCTGATTCATCCGTAGTTGCCCCTGATACCGGTGTACTATTTCGGGCCAGAACAACGGTGATATTGTCCGTACCCCCGGCCTGGTTAGCCTGCCCGATCAGTTCATCCGCCTGCTCATCCAATGAAATCGGTTGCTGCAACACTGCCATAATCTGGGCGCGGGTCAGGAGGTCGGTCAGGCCATCGCTGCATAGCAGCAGGCCATCGCCGGGGCCGAAATCGGTTTCGTGGCTTTCCAGAAAATCGGGGTCATCGACGGCGTGGTGCATGGAGCCGACTTCGCGCAGAATCTCGTTTCGGCGGGGGTGGCGCATGGCCTCGGCTTCGGTCAGATCACCGGCATCTTCGCGAACGCCCACGAGCGAATGATCCTGGGTGATCTTGGTGAGTTCGCCCGTCCGAAACCGATACAGCCGGGTGTCGCCAACGTGGGCAACATATAATTTTTGGGTTTGCGCATTGGCGATAGCAGCAGTCAGCACGCAGCACATCTGGCCTAAGCCGGGTGTGGACTGCCGGGCTTCGTTGATCTGGTTGTTGGCAAACACCACTGCTTCGCGCAGCATCATCAGGGGTTGGCCGGTGGGCGTTGCCATGTAGTGAGCAATAGACTCGCGGGCGATTTGCGCGGCCCGTTCGCCCCCGGCATAGCCGCCTACGCCATCAATCACGACCAGCAGGGCGTTGGCTTCGGTCCAGAGCTGGGTTGCCAAAAACGTATCCTGATTGTCGTTCCGGCGTTTACCCACGTCGGTTTTGCCCGTGAACTGGAGAAGGGTCATAACGGTTTACGGTTTTTTGTGTACGGTGTACGGTGTGCTCTGCCGGGCGAAAGTCGGAGACCACCCGAAAGTCGTGACGGCACGGGCCGCCCCGCACAAACTATTTCGGTAAATCCTGAAAATGGCGCACGAGCAGCAGTCCGGCAACGATGCACAGCGCGAGCGCACACAGCAGATCAATCATAGCGGTACTGGCTGTTGAAAATGAAGCGTCACCATGCTGTTGAGCAAAATCTGGGCATTGTCGGGCAGGGGGTGCCAAACCGGGCTGGCCGGTTCGCTGCGGGGAATGAGTGCTTCGTTGACGCGGGTTTCGTTGCGGCTGAACGATGCTATCGTAAACGAGTTCGTTCGGTCATCGTACCGAATCCGGGCGTGGGGATTGGAGACGTAGCCCGATTCGAGGAGCAGGTAATTGGGGAAGTTCTGATTATCGGGACTTTTCCGGGCAATCACCACCTCCCGGTCGCGCATCGAATACGTGTTTTCTTCGTTCGTATCGGTCCCGTAATAGCGCAGTTGCGCCAGAGCCGCGTTCACGGGGCGGGGCATACGCATGGCGGCAACGGATTGCTTAGTTTCGGGGCCGGGGCTGGTGTTGCCTGATTGGGCGGTTGCGCCGGTTGTTTCGTGACTGAATTTGACCACAAACGCGCCCGGCTCGCGGAAATCAATGTGCCGGAACGCATCCTGATTCAAATCCACTTTTTCGTAGCGATTCGTTTGCTGCACCCGGCGGGTGGCTTTCAGGTTGCCCGCCGTTGGCCCAGCTGCGGGCGCGTTTCCGGGTACGATTCCCGTTAACGAACCCACCACGCGCACGTCGGCTGGCGAAATGAGTTCCCCGCCAAATTCAGTGCCGCCCCCAAACTTAAAAAACCAGGCCGAAGCCACTGGCGACACCCGTCCGTACTGGCTCCGCAACGACGCGATACGGGCGTTGATGGCACTGACGGTTTCGCTCACCACCGCCGGAAACGCGTTCTGCCGGTCTTCGTAGGTATCGGGGTGCAGCAGGATCAGGAAGTGGGCGTTGAAGAGCATACTATTGCCGACTGACTCGCGGTTTACCGACTCGTCGAAATTGGCGAGTAGTTCGGTCAGTATCCGGGTGTTGGTTACGGGGCCGGGACGGGGCGTTTGGGCGGGGTCGGCTCCGGCTGGAACCAGCCATTGCCCTAATTTGCCGAGAATTGGATTGTCCGATTTTTTGGGCATGGCTGCGCGTGACGGTTAGCGTATGGGTTGGTAGTAGCATCAATGCCTCATTCCGGCCTACTGTCTACTGCTATTTTTTAATGGCTTGTCATGGCAAGGTGCTCCAAATTTTTGAATTCCTCGACAAAATGATTTCTTAGATTTTGAGCAACTGTGGGTGTGATAATCAGTCGCTTTATAAGCCAGTCAACGTTAAAAAGTTGATTTTTTTTACCCATGATGAGGTCTTGTTGTACAAATGTGCCGTCCATTTCGTCCTTAAACGTCAAAATCAGATAAACAGGATACAAATAGTTCGCTTTCAATTCGATATACTTTCCCACCTCCACGTGTTGAACTTTCCAGGTGTAGTTTACTTTAAAGCCTTTTATGATTTCTTTAAAATACAATTTCGAGCCAACAAAATTGTCTGTTTTTCTTATAACTCTAAAATCCTTGTGTTCTGTATGCCACCGCAGATAGGTGTCTTTATCGCAGTGTTGAATAAACGCAAAAATGTCGTTTGCTGTCTTTCCATTTACGTTTACCGTTGAGGTTACTATCACTTGCCCTGTGGTTGCTTTTGCCATTAAAAGTAGTAATAGACCGGAGAAAATGATTTTCAACATCAAGTTTCGCAAATTAATATATCGTTTTATTTGTTGAATCTGGACTGTCAAGTTACAGTGTGCATACAATTAACTGATGTTCAATAACTTCCGTCAGCCCCACTTGCCACAAACCCACGTTATGTGCCGTCTATTTTTTGTAGCGTCCCTCCAACAGTTCATCTAAGGAAAGTCCGCCCTCTTTAAAAAGTCTTGACTTATAATCAATTTTCAGTTTGTCTAATAGTCTCGCTATGTTGAAACCTGTTGCATAAAAATACCGTTTTCCTGCGGTATATAACCATGGGTCATTTTCTATTTTATAATTTTCAAAAATCTTATAAGAATGATATGCTGTATCTACGCTTATCAATTTTGGGTCAGGCTTTTTTGTTGCATATTCTATTTGCAGATTGTATTCAATATATCTTGCAGTCCCCTCCATTGTTTCATAGATTTTCTCGACATCGTTTATCTCAAATTTTAGTTTTGATTTTGTTTCCAATTTTCTTTCTTTTCTAACACTGAAAAAACTATCAATGTAATTTTCTGTTTCAGACTGGCTTTTTGATTCAATGGCTTTGAGTAAAAAGTTATTTTCTTTCTTTATTTTCTCTTGAAACCAAGCATTATCTTTAAATATTATAGATAAACTATCTTCTGAAATGGTGCTTGTTTTCTTTAAAATATTGGCTTTATACGGCTTATGCTTGAACTGAAAACCATGAAAATACTCATGTATAATCATCGTCATCCAATATTCGGTAGAAATACATTCGGGCATTTTTTTTGCCGAAACTTCAAAACTACTACAATACATAATTGGTGATGGTGGTAAGATTTTATCGGTTGATTCGTCTATACCGATACTTGTCGCCATGTGAAATAAATTGTCATCAAATCTTTTTAGAGTTTTGTAAACTTTTATGGTGTTATTTTGAAAGACAAGTAAGGGTTTGTAATAATTAATGAAGTCTTTTTGGGGATTGGCAATGTAAGATTCAGTCTCGGTAAAGTAAAGTAATGGAACGTCATATCTTTTTTTATCAAAATCTTTCCAATACTTTTTGGCGATAATGGGTTTCAAATTAAAAATATAGTCAATTCTGTCAAAAATAAGTTGGTCACTATTTTGTGATTTTACTTGTCCACTAAAAAGAGAGATCATCAAAATCAAAACTAATTGTCTATACATTTCAAGGTCTTTGTTAAATGGCACACAACGAAAAGGGGTTGTGGCTGGTGGGGAGTTTGAAACTCTGTTGCTCGAACGTCCGCTGATATAAAAACCTGTTGTTCAATTACTTACAAGAGTTCAGTAGGTTTCCGTCAGCCGAAACAAAACGGGGCCGCCCGTGCGGTACAAAAGAAATCCCAATCGGGGCCGCCCGTGCGGTTCAATAACTTCTGTCCGCCCCACTTGCCACAAACCCATGTTGGCAGAAGTTTTTTTTGCGTCTAATTGGGTTTAGTGTAAAAGTCATTGATTGAATTGGTGTATTTACAGTAATCAATTTTATTGTTCCATTTTAACTGAATCGTTGGGTTTTCTGTGCCCAAAGGAATAAGCATTAAACTTCGTTTTCCGTTGACTTTATTCCGCTCAGTTACAACATCTTCACGTTGGTCAAAAGAACAATCAAAGTAAAAAAGGTATTCTTGAACAAAATTTGTGTAATTCATTTTATCAATTTTATCTAAACTCCTATACTCTAAATTTTTAAAATCTGTTCTGATTGCATTTTGCAATTCTACGGCATTTAAAGGAACGTTGTTTAGAAAAGGCATGGCATTAAATTGAGCGTCCACAAAAACCCATTTTTGCAATTCATCTATAAAAACCTCCGTTGCAACGTGTCCACCACCTTGCATTGATGTTGCTATGTCCCTGGTTTTGAGGTATATAACTCTTGACTTGAAGCCTGAAACTTTTAACTGTGAAGCCAACACAATTCCATAAGCGAAACAAGGAAATCTTCCACCTTCTTTAACCTCGTCCAAAATTGAAATGGCATCATTTTTCTTTGGGCTTACGTCTCCTCTGTGTTCCCATTGGCTACGAGTCCAGTTCAAGATAGCCAAAACTTTATCAATCTGAGTTCTTGAATTTTTAAAGTCAATCGGATATTTTGATTTTAAAGAGTCGAGATAACTTTTTTCGCTGTCATTAGTGTACAAAATTTTGTTAATGGGATTACTTTTTGTCATCGAATAACTTAATTCTGGAAGAAAAATCCTATTTGCATAGAAATTGTCTTTCTGTGCTTTGCAGCTTGAACAAATTAAAAGTGTTCTAATTAGCAATCCGCCCGAAACTTTTAATACTCTTTTCATATTTTTTGAAATTTTCATTTGAAGTTATGATTTTGATAGTGTCGTTATAAAATTTCTGCCAACATCTGTATTGACGAAAGTTTCCGTTCGCTTCGCCCTGCCCCTGCTGTTTCGCCAATGTCCGTCATGTCGGTACGTCTGCTGCTCACCAAATAGCCCTTAGTGATTGCCCTCGCAAGTAAGCCGCTTATCGGGGCATATCCAAATCGGGTAACCACCCGTGCCAACAGCGCGATTAACTTCACCCGCCTGTAATCAACACTTATGAATGCCTGGGAAAGATAGTTAATGGTCTTATTGGTTACTTTTGACTCTACATAAACCCGGCCCAAAAATTGGATTGTTTCGGGGAAATCAGCCCGCCGGGACCCCCGCAAAAATCAGCCCGTTTCTCTGACCCGAATCAACACCTATTCTGGCCCGTAAGCCCCGAAAACCCGTTTTTCGGGGCTTATTTTTAGTACTGCCAGAACTTTTGTATATTTGTCCATAATGCTACCCGCAGACGCGGTTTTGTGGCAAATTGCACAATAGTCAGAAAATTTCCTTTCCGTTATGGCCGATGCGCTGACCGGGGCAGATTTGCCCGACCCACAACCCTCCACCCAGATTATCCCCATCAATATCGAAGACGAAATGCGCGGGGCCTACATTGACTATTCGATGTCGGTCATCATTTCGCGCGCGCTGCCCGATGTCCGCGACGGGCTCAAACCCGTGCATCGGCGGGTATTGTTCGGCATGGCCGAGATGGGCGTGAACTACAACAAGCCCCACAAAAAATCGGCCCGTATCGTTGGTGACGTGTTGGGTAAATACCACCCGCACGGCGACTCGTCGGTTTATGACACGATGGTGAGGATGGCCCAGGACTGGTCCTTGCGGTATCCGCTCGTGGACGGGCAGGGGAACTTCGGCTCCATTGACGGGGATTCTCCAGCCGCCATGCGCTACACCGAAGCCCGCTTACGGCGCATTGCCGAAGAACTGCTGTCGGATATTTACAAGGAAACCGTTGATTTTCAGCCCAATTACGATGACTCGCTCGAAGAGCCGAGCGTGTTGCCGGGCAAACTGCCCAACCTGCTCCTCAACGGCTCGTCGGGCATTGCGGTGGGCATGGCAACCAACATGGCCCCCCACAACCTGACCGAAGTGGTCAACGGCATCACGGCGTATTTAGAAAACCGCGAGATCACCATTGACGAGTTGATGCAGCACGTGAAAGCCCCCGATTTTCCAACGGGCGGCACCATTTACGGGATGTCGGGGGTGCGGCTGGCGTTTCAGACCGGGCGGGGTAGGGTCGTGGTGCGGGCCAACGCGCGGATCGAAGAAAACAAGGGCAAGACCCAGATCATCGTCTCCGACGTGCCGTATCAGGTCAACAAAGCGGTGATGCTGCAAAAAACCGCCGACCTCATCAACGAGAAAAAACTCGACGGCATCACGGCCTTCCGCGACGAATCGGACCGCGACGGGATGCGGGTGGTGTATGACCTGCGCCGGGATGCCATTCCGCAGGTGGTACTCAATAATCTCTACAAACAGACCGCCCTGCAATCCTCGTTCAGCATCAACAACGTGGCCTTGGTCAAAGGCCGCCCGATGATGCTGAATCTGAAAGACATGATGCGGCATTACATTGACCACCGCTTTGAGGTGGTCACGCGCCGGACGCAGTACGAACTCCGCGAGGCCCAGAAACGGGCGCACATCCTGGAGGGTCTGCTCATCGCCCTTGACCATTTGGACGAGGTGATTGCGCTGATTCGGGGTTCGCGGGATGCCGACATTGCCCGCGCCGGCCTCATCGAGCGGTTCGCGCTGTCGGATGCCCAGTCGAAAGCGATCTTAGAAATGCGGCTGCAGCGACTGACGGGTTTGGAGCGGGATAAAATCCAGCAGGAATTTGATGAACTCATGGCCCTGATTGCCGACCTGAACGATATTCTGGCCCGCGAAGAACGCAAAGAGCAGATCATCAAAGACGAACTCGCCGACCTGAAAGCCCGCTACGGCGATGCCCGCCGGACGGGGATCGAAGCCAACGTGGAGGGTGAGCTGATGGACCTGGACCTGATCCCGGACGAGGAGATGGTGATCACCATTTCGCATCAGGGCTACATCAAGCGCACCCCCATCACCGAGTATCAGGCGCAGGGTAGGGGGGGGCGCGGCTCAAAAGCGGCTACCAGCAAAGAAGATGACTTCACCGAGCATCTCTTTACGGCCACGATGCACAACTACCTGCTGATTTTCACCGACAAAGGCCGTCTGTACTGGAAAATGGTGTACGAACTGCCCGAAGGCAACCGCACGGCCAAAGGTCGCCCGCTGACGAACTTTATCCAGATCGAAGCCGACGACAAAGTGCGGGCCGTGCTGAACGTGAAGGGGTTAGACGAAGCCAAGTACGCCGATTACATCGCCAACAATTACATCGTGATGTGTACCCGGCAGGGAACCATCAAGAAAACAGCTCTGGAAGCCTTCTCGCGGCCCCGGCAAAACGGCATCATCGCCATCAGTATTGACGAAAGCGACCAACTCTTAGCCGTATGCCTGACCAATGGCGACAATGACATCGTGCTGGGCAGCCGGGGTGGCAAAGCGGCCCGGTTCCACGAAAGCCGCGTCCGTCCGATGGGTCGGCAGGCCGCCGGGGTGCGGGGTATCTCACTCGACGACGATGCCGCGTCTGACGATGCCGTGATTGGGATGGTCTGCATCAGCAACGACGAACAGACCAAAGAGAACACGCACCTGCTGGTGGTATCGGAAAAAGGCTACGGCAAACGCTCGCCAATCGATGAATACCGGGTCACGAACCGGGGCGCGAAAGGTGTGGGAACCCTGAAGACGACCGACAAAGTCGGAAACCTCGTTGCTATCTTGGACGTGACCGACACCGACGACCTGATGATTATCAACA
>JBBRNH010000015.1:0-76154 GCA_038230415.1 Cytophagales bacterium
CCGTCTGGCCCGGCAGCATCAGGTCGAGCAATACCAAATCATACAGCCCGCCCGCGAGTTGATCTAACCCCTCCGAACCGGAATGGGCCAGATCCGCCACGTGGCCCTGCTGGGTGAGACCCTGCTGGATGAAGCGGGCCAATTTGCGTTCGTCTTCGATGATGAGAATTTTCATGACATAAGCAGCGCGGACGGTCCGCCGTTGGGGTGGAAACCCGCGCTACTGTTACCGCACTAAATACTGCTGGCCGTTGATTGTCAGCACCGATGCCCGCAAGATGTTGGTCTTTTCTAACTGTACCTGGCCTTCACGCAATGGTTTTGCATAGCCCTGCACGGTGATGGCCGCGCCTTTGGTGGCTAAGTTAGTGAGTTGATACGCCACCTGCGCCGGAATCCTCACAACGGTATTGTCAGTCAGCACCAAACCATTCACGCGGCCCTGCCGGTCGAGTTTATAATCGGCAATTTTTCCGGTTGCGGTCGTCAGCGTCGGGGCTGCGGGGGGCGTGGTGGGCCGGGCCGGTGGTGTATCAAACACGGTTGTTTTGCCTGCCGTCAGGCTCACGAGCCGAAACCGAGTTTCGCCCTGTGGTGCGCCATCGGCATACCCCGTTACGCTGACGGTGTTGCCGGTTTTGATGGCTTTCTGAATCTGCTCGCCGAGGTGGGGCGGAAATTTTACCGTTGTTGGGGTGGCACCGGCGTTTAGCACGAAGCCGTCGAAAATCAGATCGTCGTTACCGACCAATTTTCCTACCGTGCCGGTAACGGTTGTGAGCGATGTTAGCCCATGACCGAACTGCCCATGTCCATGTCTGTCGCCTTTTTTTCGGTTGCCCCGGTCGGCCCGCATCTGATCGCGGTCGTTTCGCCGGTCGTCCTGGCGTTGGCTGTGCTTGCCGCCATCCATCCGGGAGCCACCCTGATAGGCATCTCGGCCTGATTGCTGCCGGGAATCGCGGCCTGATTGCCGACGGTCGCTGAATCGGGGGTTATCCATCCGGGAATCCATGCGTGAACTGCCGGGCCTGGGCGCGATGTTGTCGGGGGTTGGCGGAGTGGTTGGGGTCGAAGCAGGTGTCTGGCCGAATGTTTGGGCCGTTGTCAGGCCGATGACTAACAAAGCCGTTGCGATGTGTTTTGCGTTGGTTTTCATTGGTATTTGTTGGTTGTTGTTTGATACCGGAAGCAAAACTACGGATGCCGGTTAAGGCGGGCCTGAAGACCAGATTAATTTTTCTTCATAAAAAAAGTGCCGACGTTTCAGTGCCGACACTTTTTTTATGAGTTTTACTCCTTTTCTTTATTCGCTTTTAATCCACCTGTCGTTCGTGGCCGGTTTCAAAGTCGGCGGTGACTTTGGCGGGGCGCATTTGAATAACGTTCAGCCGGGCCAGCAGCTTGATAACGGGATAAGTTGGGTCAATTTCAAACCATTTTGCCCCGAAATTGGCTGCATCAGGCCGTTTATGGTGGTTGTTCTGGAACAGTTCGCCCATCATCAGGAAATCGAGCATCAGCGAATTTTTCGACTTATCGTGGTTATCGAAATTCTGGTAGCCGTATTTGTGGCCGCTCCAGTTTACGATAGCTCCGTGAATCGGCCCCATCAAAAAGTGAATCGGTAGCAGAAAGAAAAACGCCCAGTGCATATCTAAGTAGAGATAGGCAAACACGTAAAAGGCAATGTATAGCACCCCCCAACCCAAACGTGAAATGTATGAATCACCGATTTTTTCGACCGTGTTCCAGACCGGGTAATTGCGGTCAAACTGCTGTTCTACCTTCTGCGAACGGTGCAACACGGCGTTGTAAAGGTCTTTTGTTTTCCACATCATTGTAAACAAATTCTTGGTGTGGTGGGGCGAGTGTGGGTCACGCGGGGTGTCGCTGAAGGCGTGGTGCATCCGGTGCAGCACGGCGTAGGCGCGGGGGCTGAGGTAACTCGATCCCTGCGAGATGTAGGTCAGCAGGTAAAAAAAACGCTCCCAGAATTTGCTCATCGAGAACATTTTGTGGGCCGAATAGCGGTGAAGAAAAAACGTCTGGCAGAAGAGCGACAAATACCAATGCCCAACAAATGCGATGACTGCAACCACAGATAGGTTTTGTTTAATGGTTTAACGGTAGGGTTCTATCCGTGTATTTAGATAGAATAATCTGCACAAAGATACCTTTTGTGCGGGGAAATGTTTTGGGTCAATTTGCGGTGGTGGCGTATTGCAGCAGGTTTGCGCCCATTCTGAGGGCTTGCTGCCGGGTGGTTTCGGGGTCGTTATAGACGCTTTGGTCTTCCCAACCGTTGCCGAGGTCACATTCGTAGCTGTAAAAACAGACTAACCGGCCCTGATAAATCAGTCCAAACCCCTGCGGAGCCTTGTTGTCGTGTTCATGCACCTTTGGTAAGCCATTGGGAAACTGGTACTTCTGGTGATAGACCGGGTGATTAAACGGCAGTTCTACAAAACTCAGTTCAGGGAAAACACGCTTCATCTCGCGCCGGATAAACTTATCGAGGCCGTAGTTATCGTCGCAGTGCAGAAACCCGCCCGCCGTCAGATAGCGACGCATATTCTGCACTTCCGATTCGCTCAAGACAATGTTGCCATGCCCGGTGAGGTGTACAAACGGATACTGAAAAATATCGCTGCTACCCGGCTCCACGATGTCTTCTTCGGCGAAAATATTCATCCGCAGGTTCTGATTGGCGAATTTAATCAGGTTCGGCAGCGAGGTTTTGTTGGCATACCAGTCGCCCCCACCGTTGTATTTGAGCTTGGCGATTTTGTAGCCGGCCTGGGCGGTGGCTTCGCCAATGAATAATGAATAATGAATAATGAATACGGTCAGGAGCAGGCGTTTCATTTGGTTGGGTAAACGTGGTTTAGGCAAATAACGAGGAAGACTGCCGTTTCGTTACGGTTAATTACCGTTTTCAGCAACAAAAACGCCCCCGACAATTGTTGGCCGGGGGCGTTTTGCTACGTATGAACTCGACCCGAATTAATTGTGCTGAATCACCCCGGCCCCTAACGTCCGGTCACGTATCAGCCCACGTGCGTAAATCGTGTAGATTTTACCATCGGCCAACGGCAATCCGCTGACACTTGCCACCGGCACTGCCGTTGCCGAGGTTGGGACGGTAGCACTTGCGAACACCTGCACGTTGTAGGTTGCGGCTGGCACGGGGGTAAAGCTTGCATAGTTTACCAACGCCGTACCTGACCCTACCGACGTTACCCGGTAAGCCCGGTTCTGGATCAGTGTGGTTGTCGTAACCGAAGCCGGAGCCGTAGGTTGCAACCGTACTGATACTGGTGGACCATCAGCCGCTAAGTGGAAAAACCGAACATGGGCATTGCCAGCCGCCGGAGCCGCGAGGTTATCCGTCACCTGCAAAAAGCGAACACCACCAGCATCCGTTACCGTACCAAGTGCATTGGTCACTTTAGGCCGTGCAATAGAGTCGGTAACGAAAATAGTGTAGTTCGTACCGGCAGCTACCGCAAATTTTGTAGACAGGTCGTTGGTGCCAAGTGTACCACCCGCACCCTTAACTCGAACCTGGGCTGAACTTACAAGCGGAAAGGGTAAATACCCCGTGTTTTGACCGGGCGTTAATGTGCTGCCCGCTGCTGTGTTTTCGAGCAGAATGCTTATGCCAGCCGCGTTCGAGGCATTAGCCACCAACACCCTTGATGAAGCCGTATTAGGCCCGGCAGTAGTTGGCGATGGATCAGGGTATTCTGTTTTCTTGCAACTCGTTACCGTAGCCGCTACCAAAGCCACTGCTGCCAGTGCTGCAACTAATTTCATTGATTTATTCATGATTGTCAGGCTTCTATGGGTTAGTTGAAGATGTACCGCAAACCAAGTTGCAACTGCCACCGCGATGTGGTTGTGCCATTGAACACGCCCTGGTTGTTGATGTAAGAACTCGCTAATGCCGAACCATCACCGTTTGTGGCAAAGGAGTAGATCGGGCGGCCCGTTGTGCCGGTAGCCGTGTTTGGCGTTTCGTACCCGACGAAGTTCAGGATGTTCGTTCGGGCGGGTGATTTAACAATACCCCAATCTGATTTCAGGAAGTTCAGTACGTTAAACATCTCGACCGACACCTGAATCGTGTTGCGGCTGTTGCCCGTTTTTACGTAAAAGTCCTGCAATAACCGGAAGTTCAGGAAGTTCACCCAGGGTAACAAGGCGGCACCCCGCTCGGCATATTGGCCCCGGCGGCTACTCAAATACTTATCCTGATCGATGTATGTATTCAGTTGATCCCAAATCTGTTGTGTCGAACGGGTATCGGTTGCATTGGTTGTCGTCAGCAAAATCTCGCTTTGGCTGCGTGGCACATAAATCAGGTTCGTGTTGGCAGCCGTTACGAGACCAGTGGGCGCACCGCCGTAGGTGTACGAGAAGTTACCCTGGTTCCGGCCTTCGTAGATCAGTGAGAGTGTTGTGGCAAAGATTTTAGCGTAGTCGAAACGGTAGCCAACGTACCCGACCACCCGGTGTGGGAACCAGTTACCGGCATACCCTAGGGTAGGGGCGTTGATGTTGTTCACGTAAGGGTTGCTGGTTAGCAAACCACCTGCCGTTGACCCACTTTGGCTGTTGAGGTCTTTAGAATCGGTGTAGGTGTAAGCCAGCGATCCGTTATAGCGCCCCGTTGTTTTCTGAATTTGTCCCGTCAGGCTAAAGGCGTAGCCCTTGTTGGTGTTCTCCTGAACAAGAGCCTGGGTCACAGTAGAGTTAATCAACAGGTTCGTACCGTACAGAGGCCGACCGTCGCCAGCCAGGGTGCCAACCGGAGCGGCTAAGTTGGCATCGCGGATATACACGGCATTGATGTCTTTCGTATAAATCAACTCGCCGGTTGCCACAAAACCACCGGGTAGCGTGTAGTCAACACCCACGTTTGTGCGGAACACCTGCGGGAACTTGAAGTTTGGAGCCGTTACGTTGATTGCGAACGAAGAAGCCGCCGTAACTGTGCTTGGTACATACTGGTTGATGTTCGGACTGAACGCCGTAGTGGCGTTGGCAGCCTGCGTACTTCGATTAATTGTGTTAAAGAACACGCCATTATTGCTCAACTGGTTTGAAATCCAGACGAACGGAACCCGCCCGGTGAAGATACCAACACCACCCCGAATCTGAAGTGATCGGTTGCCGAACACGTCATAGTTAAAGCCCAAGCGGGGCGAAAACAGCGGAGTCGTTTTAGGGAGTCGGTCAACAAACAATTGCTCACTATCACCAAAACGCAACCCTTCGACGGTCGGATTCGGAAACAACCCGCTTTTCTGAGAATAGATCGGTACATCAACCCGTAGTCCCAGCGTCAGCCGCAGGTTTTTGATTCCTGAATAAGCATCCTGTGCATAAAAACCCAACTGCGAAGCCTTGAAATTAGCGGCTGGTGCCGGGTCACCGCTAATCGCCGAATACTGCTGATAAAACCGGCTTGGTGCGTTAGCCGCCGTCGGAGCCGTTGCATTGTTGATAAAATCGCTGATGCTGTTGAACTGGTAGATGCCGTTTACAACCTGCGTAAAGACGTTGTAAAACTTATAAAATTCATTGGCCGTACCCAACGTGAACGTGTGTGCGCCAAGAAAGGCATCGAACTTGTCGTTTATTTGAATCACGTCCTGATCAAGCCGGTTGTTGGGCGTGAAAGGGTCTGGGCCAAACGAGGTCAGGTTTTGTCCGTTGGGGCCGGTGATGTCAACCGTTGGGAAAGACGTAACCGTACCACCACCGCCCTGCTGACGGGTATCGCGGAAAATATTGTAACCAACCTGTAAGTTATTGGCAAACTTTCCGTTGCCAAACGATGAGTTTAATTCGCCAAAAACACTGTACAGGTTATTTAGAATCCGGTAGTACGAGTTCGAGAATGGCAATGTGTTGTTATTATTCGACCGGCCTCCGGTAGGGCCAGCCAGAAAACCACCCGATCCGCTGGGATTTACATCCCGGAAAGCGTTCAGTTGATTGTACCGAATCGTGAGTTTGTTGTTGTCGTTGATGTTCCAGTCAATCTTGGCTAAAAACTTCGTACTCTGCTGCGGCACGTCGAAGTTGTTATACGTGCCAGGGTCAAACGTCCAGCTTTTGCCGTTATTGGGCGTAACCAAAAACGTCCGTAGCCGCTCCAGATCAGTCTCCGGGTTGACCGTTGACTGACCCGGCAGCGATGAACCGGCCTGATTGGCAATGCCATTTGTTGACTGACCGAATGGATACAGGACGCTGGGCGAGGTGGCTACCTCGCGCTCGAAGTTGCCGAAGAAGAACAATTTGTTTTTGATGATTGCACCGCCTACCCGCGCCCCGAAGTTATTGTAGGTAAAGGAAGGCCGCTGAAGCGCGGGCAACTCGACACCGGCAATGCTCTTACCGGCCAGTCCGTCGTTCTTGGTGTAGTAATAGGCCGAGCCTTGAATCTGGTTCGTACCGGAACGGGTTACGGCGTTTACACCGGCTCCCGTAAAGGCCCCCTGGCTTACATCATACGGCGACAACTGAACGCTGATTTCCTGAATAGCATCAACACTCACGGGTTGCGCGTTTGACTGACCGCCCGGCAAGGCACTCAACCCAAATACGTTGTTTGAGGTAGCCCCATCAATCGAGAAGTTATTGTACAGGTTTGACCGGCCACCGAATGAGAAGCCTGGCCCGGCCTGTGGAGTCAATACTGAGAAATCCTGAAAACTGCGGTTCAGCGTTGGCAGCCGCTCGAAACTTTCGCGTTTGAAGTTGGTAGAGGCTCCGGCCCGTTCGGCATCAATGATTGACCCGCGTTGCGTGGAAATGACCACTTCGGTCAATTGCTTGCCTTCTTCCAAAAGTTTGAAGTTAGCTGCCGTTGGCACACCGAGGTCAGCGGATTGTATGGTACGCTTTTGCTCCTGAAAACCAACGAATGTTACCGTGATCTCATAAGGCCCGCCAATCCGAACCGCCGGAAACGTGTAGCGACCTGCCGTATTCGTGGTGATACCATATTTGGTACCCGATGGCGTGTGAATCGCGATGACCGTTGCGCCGGGAAGTTGACCCCCTTTGTCGTCGGTAACGGCCCCACTGATCGAAGAAGTTGTGACCCCTTGTGCCATTGCCTGCTGACCGCCGAAGGCAGCTATTAGCATACCGCCGAGCAGCACGAGTGTGGCCCGTAATTGCAGTAAATTTTTGTACATAAACTTGTTTGGTTTGTTTGACTCTGTTACGTGTTTCATTATGCCCGGCACGATGCCCCGCAAAATCGGATGTAAAGAAACGAGATAATAACCGGGTTGGCAAGGTCGTGTTTCTTCAAAAAGTGCTATCAGGTGTTAAGTAATGGGTATATGGCTAAGAATAGTCCAGAAATACAGCAGCACCGTTATATTCCCCAATGTTAAGTTTTTGTTAAGAAATTCACGGAAACCTAATCCGGCCCAATCCGTTTATATCGGTTGGGCTTTCGGCCCATGATTATTGAAAATATGCTAAAACCATGACGACTCCCGAACCCATCCGCCTTACCCAATACAGTCACGGCGCGGGTTGCGGTTGCAAAATCTCACCCGCCATTCTCGACAAGATTCTGCACGGCAACCAAGCCACGCCCAATCCCACTTTTTCGGCATTACTCGTCGGTAACGACACCCGCGACGATGCCGCCGTGATGGACATCGGCAATGGCGAAGCCATCATCAGCACCACCGACTTTTTTATGCCTATTGTTGACGATGCTTTCGATTTTGGGCGCATTGCCTCGGCCAACGCCATCAGTGATGTGTATGCGATGGGCGGAGAGCCTGTTATGGCGATTGCCATCTTGGGCTGGCCGCTCGATAAACTGCCGCCCGAAGTTGCCGCCGACGTGCTGGCCGGAAGCCGGGCCGTGTGCGCCGAAGCCGGGATTCCCCTCGCCGGGGGCCACAGTATCGACGCGCCCGAACCCATGTTTGGGCTGGCCGTAACGGGCCGCGTTCGCATTGACCACCTCAAACAAAACAGCACCGCCACACTGGGCTGCAAACTGTACCTCACCAAACCGCTTGGTGTGGGTATTCTCACAACAGCCCAGAAAAAAGGCATCCTGAAACCCGAACACGCTGACGTTGCCCCCCGGCAAATGGCCCAACTGAACTCGTTTGGCGCGGTGCTGGGCAAACTACCCTACGTGAAAGCCCTCACCGACGTAACGGGTTTCGGCTTGCTCGGCCACCTGACCGAAATGGCCGAAGGTAGTGGTCTATCTGCCCAAATCCGGTTTGACGATGTGCCGAAACTGCCGATGCTGGATGAGTATTTAGCCGCGAAGAGTTTCCCCGGTGGAACGGTCAGAAACTGGGACAGCTACGGCCACAAAATCAGCGAACTCACCGAAACCCAACGCTACGTCCTGGCCGACCCCCAAACGTCGGGCGGTCTGCTGATTGCGGTCTCGCCCGACAGCGCGGATGAGTTTGACCGGGTGGCCCAAGAGAACGGCTTTGACCTGGTAAGTTTCGGGGAGATGGTGGAGAAGGGAGAAAAGGTAATAGAAGTCTCTTAAACACAGAGACGAGGAGATCACACAGAGATCACGGAGATTCTCTAATGGCTCAAAAACTTTATGACCTCTGTGTGATCTCGCTGTCTCTGTGTTTAAAACCTATCATGAAACTATTCTTCCGCGAAATTGGCGAACCCACCGCCCCGCCCATTGTGATTCTGCACGGTATCTTCGGTTCGTCTGATAACTGGCTGACGGTCAGCAAAACCATTGCCGCGCACGGCTACCGCGTCTTTGCCCTCGATCAGCGCAATCACGGCCAATCGCCCCGGAGTGATGAGTTTGGCTATCAGAGCATGGCCGCCGACCTGCACGAATTTCTGCTCGATCACAACCTGACCGATGTTGTGCTGGTGGGCCATTCGATGGGGGGCAAAACCGTGATGCAGTACGCCATGACATACAGACACGGCCCCCAGCCGCCGGTACTCTCAAAACTCGTGGTGGTGGATATCGCGCCGAAGTTCTACCCGATTCATCACGCCGAAATCCTGCGCGGTCTCAACGCCATTGACCTGCTCAAACTCACGCATCGCACCGAAGCCGACCATATTTTGAGCCGATACGAACCGATTCCGACGGTACGCCAGTTTTTGCTGAAAAATTTATATAGGACTGATAGTGAGACGTTTGCCTGGCGGCTTAACCTGCCCGTGATCGAGCGCGAACTACACGGCATCGGTGAAGAGCTGACCGATATGCATCCCGTGCTGACCCCGACGCTGTTTATCCGGGGTAGTGAATCGCCGTATATCTTGGACGAAGACCTGCCCGGAATTCGCCGGTTATTCCCTAACATGACCCTCGAAACCATTGCGGGCGCGGGCCACTGGGTGCAGGCCGAAAAACCAGCCGAGTTTGTTAAGCTGTTGCTGGGGTTTTCACAACTATAACGTTACCATCTGCTGCCCCGAAACGAGTGTTCGCTGCCGCAGGCTATCGTAATCTTCGTACCAAATCATGTTGCGAAGGTCGTACCTTTACGGCGTTGGCCCATTTGCCAGCCTCACCGAATGACCTACCAGCAAGCGTACAATCAACTGCTCGTTCTGATCGAGGAAATCGAAGACGAGACAACCCCGTTGGATGACCTCCCCGACAAAATCAAGACCGCTACTGACCTGATTGCCTATTGTCAGGAGCGATTGCGGTCGGTCGAAACAGCCTATCATCAGGCCGTAGCGCAGATTCAGAGCCGATAAGTTGTAATTTTGCGGCAAAATTGTTTGCATTACGAAATAAACATTTACTAATTTTAGCATTCCGGGCTTGTGTGTGTCGAAGTGGTCGTAGAACGTTGCGTTTCGCGCCCGAATGTTCCCGGTAGCCAGGTCATTTCTCTATGAATTTCTTTGCCGTATTTAACGAGATTGTCAATACCGACGCAATAGCCCGGGCCGCCCTGTATGTGGACGAACCCACCGACAAGACGCGCCGGGCTGTGCTGACCCTGTCGCACGCTATTTTTGGCGGATTGCTCAAACGCACCACCTCCGAAATTGGTGTGACTCAGCTTTTTACGTACATCCAGCGCGGAGGCTATACCGGCAGTCTGACCGCTAACATTGCCACCACCCTCAAAGACCCCGCCCATATTCATACACTCATTGGGCAGGGAAGCGACGTGATCGGGCGGTTGTTGCCGGGCATGAAAAGCTCCATCGCCACCATGATTTCGGGTTATGCCGGGGTCAGAAATTCATCGGCTATTTCGCTGCTGGGGCTAACGGCAGCATTGGTGCTGGATGTGCTGGGCCGTGAGGTGGTGGACAAAAAACTCGATGCCGACGGTCTGGCAAACGCTCTGTTTGACCAACGCGAAGCTTTTGTGGGAGCCGTGCCGCCATTGCTGTTGCCGCAATTGGTCGAAAAAGTTGGTATTCAACAGATTGTGGCTGGTGTTGCGGCTCCGGCCCGGCAACAGACGGTGTCGGCCCCGGCCATTACCCGCCCCGTGTCGGTGGCCCCGCCAACGGCGAGTTTTGCCCCCGTTCCTGATACGAACACCGATACCGGCAGCTTAGGCCGCTGGGTGATTGGGGCCGTGCTGATCGCGGTGATGGGCGTGGTGGGCTTTCTGATCTACCAAAATACCCAAAACCATTCGGAGCCGACTTCGTCTCAAATTATTAACGATACCGTTGCCGATTCAGGCAGGGCATCCGTCGCAACCGATACCGTTGCCCGCTCGATGGCGGTGCCGATTGATGCGTCGGCCACCGGGCCTGCCGCCACAACGCCTACCGCAACGTCATCAGCCGTTGCGCCGGTCATGCCGGTTGTCCCGCCTGCCGTTTCTCCGTCCGCCACATCAGCCGTGCCGGGCGCGGGTGGTTCCGTATCGGCTCAGATCCGGCCTTATTTAGCTGACCCGATTGCCAAAAAAGGCCGGACGTTTACGTTGTCCGGCTTGGGCTTCGCCACCGGCACCACTGACCCTAAACCTGGTACTGAAGGCACCGTGAGTGACTTGATTGCGTTGCTGAAAGAAAATCCGACGCTGCAAATCCAGCTCGTTGGGTATGCCAATGATGCCACTCTGCCGATGACCAACAAGAGTCTGTCGTTTAAGCGGGTGAACCAAATCAAGCAGCAACTCATCACGGCGGGCATTGATTTTCAGCGCGTTGATGCCGTTGGCCGGGGTTCGGGCGTGAAATTCAACCCCAACGATTCGACCCGCGTGCTGAAACCGCCCACCACGTTGCGGAAAATTGACCTCAAAGTCGTAGTCAAGTAAAACCGTCTGGTTTGACCAATCCCGCTGGCTGTTTTTTACGAACAACTCCCTGTTTATCCCGTTGAGTACCTGTTTAACAAACTCAACCAACATGAAAAACGCTGGAAAAACAGCCCTGATTACGGGCGCATCGAAAGGAATTGGTCTCGAACTGGCAAAATGCTTCGCCCATGATGGATACAACTTGGTATTAGTCGCCCTCGATAACGACGAGTTGCAGCGCACCGCCGACGCGCTCCGGCAGCAATTTGGCTGCACGGTTACAGCCGTTCAAAAAGACCTCTCGCAGGACAACGCGGCTGAGGAACTCTACAACCACGTGAAGAGAGAGGGCATGACCATCAACGCATTGGTGAACAACACGGGCATTGGCGAACACGGCAAATTTGCTACCGAGACCGACTGGGATAAAGAAAAAGCCCTGATTCACATCAACATCGTGTCGCTCACCCACCTCACCAAGCTGTACGCAAAGGAGATGGTGGCCCGGAACGAGGGTAAGATTCTGAACCTCGCATCAATTGCCAGCACGATGCCCAATCCGCTGCTGGCCGTATATGGCGCGTCGAAAGCCTACGTGCTGTCGTTCTCCGAAGCGCTGCATAATGAGTTGAAAGACACCGACGTAACGGTAACGGCATTGCTGCCCGGTGCTACTGACACCGACTGGTTTCCGACGGCGGGCGCGGCCAACACGGTGGCTGGTCAGGGTAAGAAAGACGACCCGGCAGATGTGGCAAAAGTAGGCTACGAAGCCCTCATGAGCGGCAAAGACATGGTGGTTTACGGAGCAATGAACAAGGCCATGATGGGCTTGGGCGCGTTTCAGTCGGAGCAGTCGAAAGCCGAAAACGCCCGCAAGCAGATGGAGCGGTATGACTCACCCGACGAGGAAAAAGACGAGCCGGTGTCGGCAATAGCCCTCGGCATTGGTATTGCCGCCGTGGTGCTGGCCGGCGTGGTGGTGGCGAGTGCCTACGGGTATAATCAACTGAGTTGGTACGACAAACTGCGCTACGGCTACGAAGGCGAAAAAGCGAAACGGAAGCTGATGAACTCGCTGTCAATGAATTAAGCGTTTGTATTTAGCGTCATTATCAAATCCTGTCCACCAAAAATGGGCAGGATTTTTTATGTTTGCCCTAAACCAGACACTAACCTAACTCATTCACGATGCCTAACTGGCCCCGCCTGTCGTTTCCCCGCATTCCCATCGAGCGGATGTTTGCCATCATCGCTACCACCGTCAGCGTGTGTGCGTTGGTGCTGTCGTTTTATCAGGCCAACCTTGCCCGCCAACAGCAGTACGCATCGGTGTGGCCGTATCTGATGATCAGTACAACCAACGTGCCACCCGACCGAAAAACACCACAGTTTAGCATCGAACTCGATAACAAAGGCGTTGGCCCGGCCTCAATCGAACGATATGACATTGCCTACAAAGGCCATCATTTTTCTAATGAGAGCGACTATGTAGCGTATCTGAAGAAAGAAGGTCGGTTAGTAAATGACACAACGAGTTATTTTCAGCGTTCCGCGCTGTGGAAGGGGCGGGTGATTTCGGCGGGAGAGCAGTCGCACTGGTTCCTCATGCGCGGGCCGCTGGCTCGTTTTGCCGAGTCTGCTTTTAGTGAAACGAAGGTTACTATTCGCTTCAAATCCATCTACGGCGAAACTTGGGAATATCGGTCAGATGCCGAGGAAATGGTGGTGAAGGTGGCGGATTGAGAAGCGTTCAGGAACAGGGGGTTAACGGTCGTCAAAATTTCATTTTTTGTTGCCTGAACCATCCGATTTTTTAGCCCGTTGGCTCTTCGCTTTAATAGCCGGTTGCTCTATGACCCAACGCTGAAACTCAGGCGAATTCAGCAGTTGGCTTGTTATTGTGATTGTTTCAGTCGAAGTTTTCATACGATTACGTTTTTCGCTTGATTAGATAACGAAGATACGGCTTGTTTCGCTGGAATAGTTCCTGCTCATTTTCAGTTTTTCCGAACACCTCAAATGGCAGATTAAGATCGTCGAGGAAAACAGAAATGGCTACCCTGTATAATCGGGTACGTGCTGGTGTGTTGCCCTCAATAATAACAGTGGCTGAGGCATGATGTGCCAGGAAGTCTTCTAAAATAGCGGCAACCGTAGCTAACACAATCGGCATATCCTGATTATTACTGACTGCCTGGTCTGTCAATCGCCCGTCTTCAATATCAACCAAGGCTAAATTGTAAATTTCGTTGCCGTCAACGGGGGTGAAAACCACCAACTTAGGAATCGTTTTATCAACACTGACGCTATTGAACCCGTAAAATAAGCGGTTGTCTGAAAAGTTGAATAAATACGGCTCGTAATTCATAGCGGCAACATACCGCCAAAAGCCGGATATTTGCCCCGTCAATATTCCGAATACAGTAGCCAATGGCCCAGCAACAGAAAGTCGTTTTAGCATTCAGCGGAGGGTTAGATACCTCGTTTTGCGTTAAATACCTCACCGAAGACCGGGGTCTGGAGGTGCACTCGGTGCTGGTAGATACGGGTGGTTTCAGCCATGCTGATCTCCAGGCCATCGAAGACCGGGCCTATTCGCTCGGCGTGAAAAACCACGTTACCATCGCCAAAACCGACGAATACTACCAGCAATGCCTGAAATTTCTGGTATATGGCAACGTCCTGAAAAACAACACCTACCCGCTCTGCGTGAGTGCCGAGCGTATTTTTCAGGCCATCGCCGTTGGCGAATACGCCCGCGAAATCGGGGCAACGGCCATCGCGCACGGCAGCACCGGGGCCGGTAACGATCAGGTTCGGTTCGATATGGCGTTTCGGATTCTGGCCCCCGAAGCCGAGATTATCACCCCCATCCGCGACCTCAAACTCAGCCGCGAAGCCGAAATTGACTACCTCAAAGCCAAAGGCGTGGAGCAGGAATGGCACAAAGCGGCTTATTCGATCAACAAAGGTTTGTGGGGAACGTCGGTGGGCGGCAAAGAAACGCTGACCTCCGACCAATACCTGCCCGAATCGGCCTGGCCCACGCCGGTGAGCAAGGTTGAGCCGCAATCCGTCACGCTCCATTTCAGGCACGGTGAATTCGTTGGCATTGATGCCGAGACGTTCCAGAACCCGGTGCTGGCAATCCAGAGACTGACCGCGTTGGCCGGGCCGTTCGGCATCGGGCGCGATATTCACACCGGCGATACCATTATCGGTATCAAAGGGCGGGTTGGGTTCGAGGCTCCGGCTCCGCTCATCATCATCAAGGCGCACCACACGCTCGAAAAACACGTGCTGACCAAGTGGCAACTGTCGTGGAAAGACCAACTCGCCAATTTCTACGGCACCATGCTCCACGAAGGGCAGTTTATGGACCCCGTGATGCGGAACATCGAAACATTTCTGGCCGATACCCAACCGCACGTGACGGGCAAGGTGTTCGTGCAACTCGCCCCGTATCGGTTCACGGTGCTGGGCATCGAATCGGAGCATGACCTGATGGCGGCCAAATTTGGTTCTTACGGCGAAATGAACAACGCCTGGACGGGCGACGACGTGCGCGGATTCTCGAAAATAGCGTCGAATCAGGTGATGATTTACGAAGCTATGAACAACAAATAGTGGCCCTGGCGATACCCGTTATCCTCGACAGCAGCCTGCTTGGCATGGGGCTGTATCACCGGCAGGCCCGAACCGGCATCTGGCGCGTGGCCGAGGTGCTGGCGCAGGGGCTATCCCAACAGTCGGCGGTGGCGTTATCGCTGGCCGCACCGACGCACGTGGCCGAATCACTCCGGTGGGCGAAGATGGAACAAACTGACAGTCAGACAGTTTATGATTTTGTAAATGACCACGCCGGGCTGCACCGCGCCCGTTTTGAAAACAGGCTGCTCGCGCCGTTTGCCCCGGCAAGTCTTTCGGCTAAACTCATCCGGCAAAGTTTTTACCAACTCAACCGGGCGGTGGGCCGTCTCAATGGCCGGTTTGCCGTGTCGCGCTGGCCCGCTGGCACCGTTTACCACAGCCCGCTTTTTGTCATTCCCGAAGCCGTTCGGCTGGCCCGGCACGTGACCAAGGTGCAGATGATTCACGACATGATTCCGGTGTTTCATCCTGAATGGTTTCGGGCCGGGGAGCAGACGCTCAATCAGGTGCTGGCAACGCTGCAACCCGATATGGCGATAATGGTAAATTCGCAGGCCACCAAAGACGATTTCTGCCATTACACCAACTTCGACCCGGCCCGCGTGTGGGTAACGCGGCTGGCGGCTTCGCGCGAGTTGTTTTACCCGGAGCCGGACGAGGCTAAACAACGGGCCGTGCAAAACCGGCTGAACGTGGGCGAAGGGCCGTATCTGTTGAGTGTAGCCACCCTGGAACCCCGTAAAAACATCGCGCATCTGATCCGGTGCTTCGTTCGGCTGATCGAATCGGGCGAGTTACCGGCGGATGTTCGGCTGGTGCTGGCTGGCACACGCGGCTGGCACCTGAACGCGGTGCTGCCGGGAAAATCGCTGCCCGACGCGATAAAAAACCGGCTGGTGTTCACCGGCTTTGTGCCGGATACTGACCTGGCCGCACTCTATTCGGGAGCGATGGCTTTTGTGTATCCGTCGCTGTATGAAGGCTTTGGCCTGCCACCATTAGAGGCTATGCAGTGCGGCCTGCCCGTTATCACGTCCAACGTATCGTCGCTGCCCGAAGTGGTGGGTGATGCCGCGCTGACGGTATCGCCTACCGATGCCGACGCACTTTGCCAGGCGTTGCTGCGGGTGGTTGAGTCGCCCGCGCTGCGGGCCGACCTGAGCAGACGGGCGTTGGCACGGGCTGAGTTGTTTTCGTGGCATACCTTTGTGCAGCAGCATCTTGATTTATACCGGCAAATTGCCTGAACGCGCTTGACAAAACCCCGAACCTATTATGCCGATGGCAAATTAGCCGCCCGGCTGCGGCTGCTCGACCGGCTCGTGGATGGCTATGCGCGTTTGCGACCCAAAAAACGGTTGGCAACTGCACCCGGCCCGGTTCGGCCTGCCATATTGTTTCTAACGTCGGGGCATCTGGGCGACGCGCTGATTTTGTCTTATCTGTTTCCGGCAGTGCGGCAGCACTACCCCGATGCGGTGATTGACGTGGTGGCCGGGGGCTGGTGTGCGCCCGTCTGGATCGGCAATCCGTATATCAGGCGGGTGATAACGCTCAACCATTCTAACACCAACCGCAGTGCCACCCCACGCCTGTCTAAATGGATGGGCTTTGCCAAAACAACCCGGTTAGCCATTGCCGCGCTCCGCAGCAGTCGCTACGATTATTCGATAGACATCCGGTTCACGAGCGCACCGATGCACTTTTTGCTGCCCTTTATTCGCGTCCGGTACAGTATCGGGTTCGGTACGCGGGGCTGGGGGGGGCTGTTAGACAGCGAGTTCTTTTTGCCCGACGGCGCGTTTCATATCGCTACGGTGCTGGGCCGGTTACTGACCCCGTTGGGTATCGAAACCGATGCCAAAACCATTAACCCTTATTTTGCCGGGGCCGATACGCCAATCGGGCAGGTCTGGCAGAAAATTGGCACACCGCAGCCAGCCGGGTCGGTGGTGTTGCTCTGCCCCGAAGCCGGTAGTGACGAACGCACCTTGCCCGCCCTATTTTGGCAGGAAATCGCCGAACGGGTTCTGGATGCAACGGACAGCACACTGATATTTTGCGGCCAACTGGCATCCACAACCGCTATCTGCCGGGCCATCAGCGCGGTACACCCGGCAGTTGCTCCCCGATTGGTGTCGGCAGTGGGGCGGCTAACGATTCAGGAACTGGCCGCGCTGGCCCGGTCGGCCCGGTTTGCCCTGACGCTGGATTCATTACCGGCCCACCTGAACGTTATCTTCTGCCCGACGGTTGCGTTTTTCAACAATGGGATGGGCCTCCAGTTTTTTCCGATCAATGCCCGGCCCACGCTCGTGTTGCACAACCACGCCGAGAGCCGGTTGCTGACCCTTGACCGGGCCGGTTTTAATAGTCAGTACGTCGAAAATTTTGACACAACGGCCATTAATACGGTCTTTACCTGGTTGGCAGACAGAGACTTAACACAATCAGCATGACCGATAAAATAAACGTAGGGATCATTGGCGGGGCTGGCTACACCGGCGGTGAACTGCTCCGAATTTTGCTCAACCACCCCTTTGCCCACATCGCGTTTGTGCACAGCCAAAGTCAGGCCGGAAAACCCGTCTGGGCCACCCACACCGATTTGCTGGGCGATACCAATCTGTTATTTTCTGGTGACGATGTACCAACGCTGCTGGCCGAGACGGAGATAGATGTGCTGTTTTTATGTTCGGGGCATGGTGCCTCGCGGCAGTTTCTGGCCGAGCATGACATTCCCGAAAACGTAGCGATTATTGACCTCAGCAGCGATTTTCGGGATGAATCAGACGATTTTGTCTATGGCCTGCCCGAATTGCAGCGCGACCGAATTCGGGAATCTGAGCGCATTGCCAACCCCGGCTGTTTTGCCACGAGTATCCAACTGGCTCTGTTGCCGCTGGCCGATGCCGAGCTGCTGACGGGTGCCATCCATATCAGTGCCATCACGGGCAGCACCGGCGCGGGGCAGGCACTCGTACCGACAACGGGCTTCACCTGGCGCAACAACAACGTCTCGATTTATAAGGCCTTCACCCATCAGCACCTGACCGAAATCCGGGACACAATCACCACGCTGCAACCCGGTTTTACGGACGCGATCAACTTTGTGCCGTACCGGGGTGATTTCACGCGCGGCATCATGGCAAACGTTTATACACCCTTCGCTGGCACCCTCGCCGAAGCCCAAACCCGCTACGCTGATTTTTACGTCACGCACCCGTTCACGCACGTGAGCGACGCGCCGGTTGATATAAAACAGGTCGTTAATACCAATAAATGCCTGTTGCATCTCGACTTACAGGATGGTAATCTGCTCATTACCAGCGTGATTGATAACCTGTTGAAAGGTGCATCGGGGCAGGCCGTGCAAAACATGAACTTGGTATTTGGCCTGCCCGAAGATGTCGGCCTGCGGCTGAAAGCGGTAGCGTTCTGAAGCCGGATAATCAGAAGACAAACAAACTCAACGCCGGACTGGTTAGGTCATTGTTGTTAAATAAGCAATCAATAATCATGAAAAAAGTACTGATTCTGGCCGCTTTAGTGGCCGCTACGTCATTCACCGTGCTGGCACAGGACGTAAAAGAAAACGCCAAAGAAACGGGTCGTCAGGCCAAGCAAACGGCCAAAGCTGCCGGTCGGAAAATAGACCGCGAAACCAAAGAAGCCGGGCGGGACGTAAAGCGGGCGGCCAAAAATACGGCTAACGACGTTGACCGGGCCGCTACCAACACCGCCAAAGACGTAAAACGCGGTACCAATAAAGCTCTTGACAAAACGGACAAGGGTCTGAAAAAAGCCGAGCGCAAACTGAACAACTCGAAGTAGGCCGCGAAAACAGCCCCAAACAAAACGAAGGCGGTTCTGCAACCGCCTTCGTTTTGTTTACAGCACTGCCCGAATGTAAAACCCGCGCCTTAGCGTTGGCAGTGGTATATTTCCTGACGATATTTGGCCGATGAATCCAGTCTCCGTACTCCTCTTTGGCATTGCCCGCGATTTGGTCGGGCAGTCGGCCATCACCTGTTCGCTTCCCAAACAGGCCCGCGTCAGCGATTTGCTGGCCCATCTGCACGAGCAGCACCCGGCACTGGCGGGCATAAAATCATTACTGGTGGCCCGAAACGGCGAATATGCCGGTGCCGACGCACGTATCAGCCCAACCGACGAAATCGCCCTCATTCCCCCCGTTAGCGGAGGTTAATTATGATTGCTCTCACCCCAGACCCCATTGACATTAGTTCGGCCTACAAGTACCTGCAAACCGACGGGGCCGGTGCCATTGATTTCTTTTTCGGAGTCGTGCGAGATAATACGCCCGGCACCGACGGCCAACGCCGGGACGTAGAAAAGCTCGAATATGAAGCATACGGACCGATGGCGATCAAAGAAATGCAGAAAATTGCCGACGAAGCGCACCGCCGGTGGCCCATTTTGGGATACGTTATTATTCATCGCACGGGTACGCTCCGCATCGGCGAAATGGCCGTATTGATCGGTGTGGCAACTCCTCACCGCGCCGAGGCCTTTGAGGCCACCCGGTACATTATTGACACCATCAAGCAGACGGTGCCGATCTGGAAGAAAGAACTGTTTACCGATGGTGAAGTCTGGGTAAATGCAACACCGTGAGTCATAGTGACAAAGTGCAGCGTAACAAAGGCCTAAGTAGCTTACGCACACGGCTTTGTCTCTCTGTCACTTTGCACTTTGTCACTGCGAAGAAAACGAGTACGTCCCCAGAATCGGGTAGTGGTCGGAGTAGGTGACGCTGGTGAGCGTCTCGAAATTGAGCGGATGCAGGGGCGGGCTATAAAACTGATTGTCAATGCGGATGTAGCCCGGCGGCTTGTTGTAGCTGAACCCAAAGCCCCGCCCGGCATCCTCAAAACTGTTGCGGAGTTTCCGGCGCAGCCGCTCATACACCACGCTGTACGGGGTTTCGTTGAGATCGCCGGTCACAATCACCGGGTACGGACTAAAGGCTACGTACTCTTCGAGGAGATGCACCTCGCGTTGTCGCTCGGCAAAACCATCGCGCAGGGCCACCAGAATACCTTTCGTTTCCTGTTTCACCTCAGCAAGTTCATCCTGTTTGGCAACATTACCCACCCGAATACCCATCGAATGCAGATGCACGTTGATGACCCGAACGGTGTCTTTATCCAGCGCAATATCAGTCCAGACCAGGCCATTGAACCCGCCCCGGCTGAATACTTCCTGCCCGGAGCGAATAATGGGGAAGCGCGAAAACGTAGCCACACCCTTAAACCCCACGGCTGGATTACCCTGTCTGAGCCAGGCCATGTAGGGGTAGCCGAGGCTTTTGAGCCGGGCCGTCATTCTGAAAATCGGGTATTTCGGCGAGTCATAAAACTCCTGAAAACACTTCACATCGGCATCGGCCTTGATCACCCAGTCGGTCATGCGCTGCACTTTCACCGAGCGGTTTTTGCGGGCCAGAAAATCGAGCAGGTTAAATTCCATCACGTTGTAGCTCAGGATTTTAAGGTGTCGTTTGCCCGTTTTATCAAAGGCTTCCTGCCCTGGTATAATGGCTGGCGAATGGCGAACGTAGGTCCGGGGCAACAACCAGAATCCCGCCAGCAGGGCCACCGCCGACAGCAAACTGCGCCAGGGCCGGGTGATGAGCCAGGCCAGCACAAAAACGGCATTGAAGACCCAGGCAACCGGCAGTACAATCAGAAACATACTGACCAACCAGTGTTCAAACGGCAAAAAATACAGCAGGGCATATACCAGCAGCGTGTAGAACGCCAGCAAGAGGTTTAGCGACCAGATCACCGACCGAAAAAACCAACTCACCGACCGGGCAAAGGAGAACGAAACAGCCATCGGACTAAGGTAAACAGGATGGATAATCACTCAAAGAAACGGCTAAATTCTTGAACGGTGGCTCCGTCACAAGCCCGTTGACAATCCCACCGCCGGGGCTGATGCCGGACTTTTTGGGTTTTCGGGGGATTTACGCTACTTTTGCGGGACTTAGCAAACAAGTTGGTGTTTCGGCGAAGGGAGGAGTACTCCCTTTTTTGTTTGGTAAAAACCGATGGACGACAAAGCCCGACTTACAGAACTGATTCAGCCGTTTTTGAACGACGACGAAATCTATATCGTTGATATTCAGGTAGCTGGTCGGCAGGGCGGGCAGTTGAAAGTTACCGTTCTGCTCGATGCCGATGCCGGCATCCGAATTGATCAGTGCGCTGGTATCAGTCGGCAATTGGGCAGTTTGATGGACGAACAGAATTTTTTTGGCGAAGACGTGCCGTTTATTCTTGAAGTGTCGTCGCCGGGGATTGATTTTCCGCTGCAAACGGCGCGGCAGTACCGCCGGAACATCGGGCGGCAGTTGGCCGTGACCCTTACCGACGAGCGAGCAATGCGCGGTAAACTCGACAGCGTAACCGACGCGGGCATCGTGCTGGATATTGAGCCGCTCCGCAAAACGAGTAAGAAGAAGAAAGAAACACCCGCCGAACCCGAACCGAGTGGCCCAACGCCCATCGCCTTCGAGACCATCAAACGGGCGGTTGTTGAAATTGTGTTTAAATAAAGAAAGTCAAAAGTCACAAGTCAAAGGTCACAAGTCTGTTGACTTTGGGGAAAAAGACCTGTGACTTTCGACTTGTGACTTTTGACTTTTTTTAGAACTATGAGCAGTGCCTTATTGATTGAATCGTTTGCTGAGTTTGCCCGGTCGAAAAGCATTGACCGGCCCACCATGCTGGCTATTTTGGAAGACGTTTTCCGAACCATGATTCGGAAAAAATACGAGACCGACGAAAACTTCGACGTGATTATCAACCCCGAAAGCGGTGACCTCGAAATGTGGCGCACCCGCGAAATTGTGGACGATAATTCGGAAGACATCTGGGATTATGATAAGATCACCCACACCGAAGCCCGTAAAATTCAGGACGACTTTGAGGTGGGCGAGCAGGTTGCCGAAGAAATCAAGCTCGAAGATTTTGGCCGCCGGATGGTGCAAACCGCCCGCCAAACCCTGATCCAAAAGGTTAAAGACCTCGAAAAAGAACTCCTGCACCAGAAATATAAAGATCAGGTGGGCGACATTGTGAATGCTGAGGTCTATCAACTCGTTCGGAACGAGGTAATTCTGGTTGATAACGACAACAACGAACTGAGCCTGCCCCGCACCGAGCAAATCCCGCGTGACCGCTACCCGAAAGGCGCAATGGTGAAAGCCGTTGTGCACCGGGTTGACATGACCAATGGGTCGCCCAAGATTATACTGTCGCGCACGTCGCCGGTGTTTTTAGAGCGGCTCTTCGAGGCTGAAATCCCGGAGATTTACGATGGCGTGATTGCTATCCGCAAGATCGTTCGTGAACCCGGCGAACGGGCCAAGGTTGCCGTTGAATCATACGACGACCGGATTGACCCCGTTGGTGCCTGTGTGGGCATGAAAGGCTCGCGGATTCACAGTATTGTGCGGGAATTGGGTAATGAGAACATTGACGTAATCAACTTTACCGAAAACCTCGAACTGCTCATCAGCCGCGCCCTAAGCCCGGCCAAGCTCACCTCAATGACGATTGACAAAGAAAACCGGCGCGTATCGGTATTTCTGAAACCCGATCAGGTGTCGCTTGCCATTGGCAAGGGTGGGCAAAACATCAAACTGGCGGGCCGGCTGGTGGATATGGAAATTGACGTGTACCGCGATAACGAGGGACAGGTGGACGATGAAGACGTGAACTTAGCCGAATTTGGCGACGAGATCGAAGAGTGGATGATTGATGAACTACGCCGGGTTGGTCTCGACACGGCCAAGAGTGTGCTGGGGTTGAGCCGCGAAGAACTCATTCGGCGGACGGACTTTGAAGAGGACACCGTTGACGAGATCATGAACATCCTGAAAAAGGAGTTTGAGTAAACTATGTATGAGTTATGATGTATTGCGTATGATTCTTCACAGAACAGATTGCTACACACTATACATCATAGCTCATACATCAAAAAAAGGGGGATTTTTATTGCCGTTCTCTGTGTTCTATACTAACTAACAATCACTAAATTTGCCTATTACGAATACGAAAACCGACTCTATGGCAGAAGATAAGTCAATGCGCCTGAGCCAAGTGGCACGAGTTCTCAACGTGGGATTAACCACGGTGGTGAGCCGTCTTGCTGCCAAAGGGATCAAGGTGGAGAGCAACCCAAACACCAAGATTAATACCGATCAATTGGGCGTTTTGGAAAAAGAGTTCAGCACGAAGCAACTGCTGAACGACAACCGGAACGGAGCCGAAACGCCCGTTGCCGCGCCACCGCGTCGTCGGGATGATGACCAGATCGTTCCTTCCCTGCGCGACAAATTCGGGCGGGCAATTGCCGCCGATGCACCGAAGCCTTCTGCCCCCGCGCCTGACGTGAAGCCAGCCGCCCCGCCCGTTGCTACCCCAGCGGCTCTGCCGGTTGGCCCCAAGATTCTGGGTAAAATTGACCTGAATGCCCGGCCCGGTACCACATCGTTTAACCCCGAAACGGGCCGAAGCGAGTCTGTTAGGCCGGTCGTCAATCCCGCTCCGGTCGTTCCTGCCTCAGCCCCGGTTGCCGAAAAAGCCGTTGTGCAAACGCCTGCGCCTGTTGCTGTTAAACCCGTCACTCCCATTGTTGATTCGTCGGCAAAGGCCGACGAACCAGTTTCTAAGCCCGTTCCTGAGAAACCCGTTCCGTCGGTGTTACCCGCTGCGCCAGTGGTGGCAACGGCTCCGGAAAGTGTGCCAAAACCGGCTGAAGTCAGCAAACCGGATATGCAACCGGCGGTGGTATCAACCCCGTCGGCTGCGTCGAAGACGACAGATACGCCTATTTCGGCGGCTCGCTCAACAACAGAACCATCACGCCCGGCACAGCAGCTCCGGTCTGCCAATGCACCCGAAAACCGTTCTGAGCGGCCACGAGATACTCCTGCGTCAGAGCCAAATCAAAAGTCGGCACCAATAGACAGCCAGTCCGCTGCCGACCTCAAACCTACCGAACCGATTCAGCCCCCTGCCAAAGCAGCCGAAACGCCCGCAGAAGCCGCTCCTGAACCCGAAACGATCCGGGCAACGGGTAGCCATCAGTTGCAGGGACTGAACGTAATCGGTAAAGTTGATCTGAGTCAGTTCAACCGGCCATCGTCGGGCAATAACTCCCGTGGTCCCGGCGACAAGCGGCAGCGCATTCGCGGGGGGCGCAACGGAGTCGTTGGTGGCACAAACCAACCGAACCAGCCCAACCAGCAGGGCGGTGCCAATATCCGCAATGACCGGGGGCCGGGTGGCCCGTCTGACCGGCCCGTTGGTGATCGCGGCCCGCGCCCCGACCGGCCCATTGGCGACCGCAGTACAACCGACCGACCCGTCGGCGACCGGAATCAACCCGGTAGCCGCCCACCCGGAACCGGAGATCGTGGTCCGCGTCCAGACCGGCCAGCCGGAGACCGCGCCCAGCCGGGTGGTGGAACAAACTTCCGCAGTGACCGGCCACTGGGAGACCGGAATCAGCCGGGCAACCGCCCGCCAGGAACGGGTGATCGCGGTCCGCGCACAGACCGGCCAGCCGGAGACCGGAATACGACTGACCGGCCCGCTACGGATCGCCCGGCAGGTGGCAACACAACCGGCACCGGCCCGTCAACACCCGGTACTGGTTATCAGGGAGGCAACAACCGGGGTGGTGGAGGTGGTGGTTACCAGGGGGGTAATAACCGGGGTGGCTCTGCCGGCGGCAACAGCCGGGGTGGTACCGGCAACGCCAACCGGGGTGGCACAGGCAACAACACCCGGCGCGAAGCCCCGACTGCATCAGACGTTAAAAAGTCCATTCAGGCCACCAACGACCGGATGCGGGGCAATCAGCCCAACCGGGGTGCCGACCGACGGAAAGACCGCCGGAATCAGCGCGTTGAAGACCGTCGTTTACTGACTGAACAGGAACAACTTGAGGCCAAGACGCTGAAAGTGACCGAGTTTATCTCGGCCAATGACCTGGCTACGTTTATGGAGGTATCGGTAAACGAAGTCATCGCAACGTGTATGAGTCTGGGGATGTTCGTCTCGATCAACCAACGGCTCGATGCGGAAGCGATTACGGTAATTGCCGACGAATTTGGTTTTGATGTGCAGTTTGTATCTGCCGAAGATGAAACCGAAGCGGCTATCGAAGATACCGCCGATGCTCCCGAAACGCTGCAATCCCGCGCGCCGATTGTAACGATCATGGGTCACGTAGATCACGGTAAAACCTCGTTGCTCGACTATATCCGGCGGGCGAAGGTAGCCGCTGGTGAGGCCGGCGGTATCACTCAACACATTGGTGCATACGGCGTGACCACCCAAGATGGACGGAAAGTAACGTTCTTGGACACGCCGGGCCACGAAGCCTTTACGGCCATGCGGGCGCGGGGTGCCAAAGTTACCGACGTGGTTATTATTGTGATTGCGGCTGACGACAGCGTGATGCCGCAAACCCGCGAGGCCATCAACCACGCGCAGGTTGCCGGGGTGCCGATTGTGTTTGCCTTCTCGAAGGTGGATAAAAACGGGGCCAACACCGAGAGAATCCGGGAGTCGCTGGCTAATATGAACCTCTTAGTCGAAGACTGGGGCGGTAAATATCAGGCGCAGGAAATCTCCTCGAAAACGGGGCTTGGTATTGACGATCTGCTCGAAAAAGTACTCCTCGAAGCCGAACTGTTAGAACTTAAGGCCAACCCCAATCGCCGGGCAACGGGTACGGTTATCGAAGCCGAACTCGATAAAGGCCGGGGGTACGTGACGACTGTATTGGTCGAAAACGGAACGCTGAAGCAGGGAGACATCATGCTCGTGGGCGCACACTACGGGCGTATCCGGGCCATGACCGACGACCGGGGCAACCGCATCAAAGAAGCAGGGCCGGCCACGCCGGTTCAGATTCTGGGCTTGCCGGGCGCACCGCAGGCGGGCGACAAGTTCAACATTATGGAGACTGACCGCGAAGCCCGCGAGATTGCCAACAAACGCGAGCAGCTCCTTCGCGAGCAAACCCTGCGTACCCGTCGGCACATCACGCTCGAAGAAATCGGTCGCCGGAAAGCCATTGGTACGTTTAAGGAACTGAACGTGATTGTGAAAGGTGACGTAGATGGCTCGGTGGAAGCCCTGTCTGACTCGCTGCTGAAACTCTCAACGCCCGAAGTTCAGGTCAATATTATTCACAAAGGCGTGGGGCAAATCTCCGAAGCCGACGTAATGCTGGCTTCGGCCTCAGACGCGATTGTGGTGGGCTTTCAGGTGCGGCCTTCGCCCAATGCCCGCCGACAGGCCGATCAGGAGCAGATCGAGATTCGGATGTACTCGATTATTTACGATGCCATCAACGAAATCCGCGATGCCATGGAAGGCTTGTTGGCCCCATCGTTCGAGGAAACCGTAACGGGTAACATCGAAGTGCGTGACGTGTTCAAGATCACGAAAGTCGGTACGGTGGCGGGTTGCTACGTGACGGACGGTTTCGTGAAACGGAACAACAAAATCCGTGTCATCCGCGACTTTATTGTGGTGCATACCGGCGAAATTGACGCGCTCAAACGCTTCAAAGACGACGTGGCTGAGGTGAAGTTTGGTTACGAATGTGGCCTGAGCATCAAGAACTTCAACGATATTCAGGTTGGCGACGTAATCGAAAGTTTCGAGATCAAAGAAGTGAAACGGACGCTGTAAACGCAGTAGCATCCGGCCCGGCAGCCGGGAAAAGTGACACAAAACGCCCCCGTTGGTTGAGAACTGACGGGGGCGCTTTCGTGTTGATTCGCTTTCAAATAACATCCGTTTGTCGTACTTTTTCTGAAAGATAAACGAGTATAACAACCGTCGAAGAACCCGTCTGATTGCCGCCGGTAAGTTTCCAGCCCGATACCAAACAGCCAATGTTCACTTCATTTTGCAGAGACACCGTCATTTTGCTGCTCGGCGAATCAATGGTATAAAATTGTGTCAATCAGGCGGTAGCACGGCTAAAAATATCAGGTAACTATCCACCAGAAAGCCTTCGTAGCCATTGGGTTCGCCCTGCCAGTTTTTCCAGTCGTTAGACATTCCATTTGGCCCCAGCCCCTCAAAGCCGCGCTTGTTCATGCTGTCCAGTATAGGTAGCAAGATAGCGTTGGCCTCGGCGGTACGGCCCAATTTTTGGAGGGCGGCAATGGTGAAATACGCAAAACAGGCTGTGGCTCCGCCGTTTTCATAAACTTGAAAGCCCGTCACGCCATCCTCAGAATAGCCCCAACGCGCCTGCTTCTCAGGATAATCGGCCTTATTGACCGATACCAGATTGCCCGGCAAGCCCAGCCCGAAGTTTGTGAAACCAACCGCTTTTATCTTGGCTAAGATAGTGTCCATCAGCCTATTGCCATGCTCATCGCTCACTAAACCGTATAACACGGCCATGCTGTTGACGAACGTAAAGTAGTAATCATGAAGCTGCCCGTCGGCACTGCGCCAGCCCGCCAGCACGCCCGTTTTTGGGTTATAAAAGGCTGGGTAATAGGCGGCTTTGAGTTTGTCGGCCCACGCCCGGTAGGTGCGTGCGTCGAGTGGGCGGTTAAGCTGGGTGGCTACGTCGGCAAAGAGCCGGGTGGCGCGGTAGGTGAGGGCGTTGGCGTAGGCATCTTCGTGGCCGAAGCCGATGGTGTCCCACCAGTTGGCGGGGCGTTGGCGTTGGGTGTTGCCCGTCCAGCTACCCGAATTGCCACTCTCCTGAAACTTAACCAAGCCGTTGCCCGTCGTGTCGCGTTGCCATAACTCGGTCAGCCAGCCACCGATACCCGCATAGTGCTGGTCGGCCCAGGCTGCATCATGCGTGGTAAGGATATATTGGCAGGCTGCAATCACCAGCGATGGCAGCGAATCCAGGTGGTTATACGGCAGTTCTCCACCCAGAATATCGGCGTGGGCCAGGTCGGGGTCTTCTTTATTAAAGCCGGTTAGCCCGTATGCTTTTTTGCCACGCAGATATTCGTCCAGCGTGGTCTGAATCAGATTCATCGCAGTCAGGCCATCGGCTAAGGGTGGCGTGTGCCGGGCCAGTTCGGCATATTTGTAGAGCGTAAAGGCGCAGGCATCGCTCGACGAATTGTTAGCCAGCATCCGCAGTCGGGGATTTAGCTGGAAAATATTGATGAAGTTCCGTTTCACCCCGTCGTAGCGTGGGTCGGTTTGCTGGGCCGGAGTCAGCGCGGGATAAATCGTTGCGATGTCGAGCTGGTAGCTGACCGTTGGCCGGGTTTGGGTAGCCGCCAGAAACTGCAACCGGACGTAAGGCTGCGTCACAAACCGGCGGGCATCGTAGGCAACGCCCCCTGCCGGCGGCCCCGTAATCCGTACCGACCCCATGCCCGGCAGGTGCAGCACGGCGGGTAACTGCACCTGTTGGCTCGCGGCCACCAGCAAGCCGAGCAGCGTAGCGTGGTTCTGTTTCTGGTCAAAAACCAACTCCAGCGGCTCGTTGCCCCCGGCCACATACCGACTGGTGATGGTCAGACTTTTCTCGCCAAAACTAAATTCCCAAACGGGCGTTTGGTCTCCGTTCTGCAACCGATACGCCACGCGGGTCGGTGTGGCCGTGGCCCGATACCGTAGCAACGACGTAATCCGGTACGGAAACAGCGGGTTGAGCGTGGTTTCCTGATGCCCCAGCGAATCAACCGAAAAGGTGCCGAAGGCGGGTTCGCCGGGGTTCAGCCCTATTTTATAATACGGCGTTTGAAACACAAAGTCGGTGTCGGCTCCGGCTGCCGACGTGCGGGAAAGCAAGCCGAGACCCAGGCCGGTCAGCACCGAGTTTTTAAGAAAATGACGACGGGTTAAACCGAACATAAGTAGTTGATAATAAAGAGTTGATGTCAAGAAAAAAAAGCTGACACGTAAGTACGTGCAGCTTTCTGTACTTTAACCTATGATGCAAAATGCTGCTTAATTCAACAGACTGTTGATCTGCTTTTCGCGGTACGGAATCGGGGCAAGCAATTTGGTGCCGATGTCGGTGTAGGCGCGGGCCTGAATGTTAGAATACAAGCCTTTCAGGGTCGCGCCGTGCGCTGTGAGCACCTCCACCGCCTTGCCCGTGCGGACTAAATCCAGATACCGTTTGTTCTCGAAGGCCAGCTCAAGCCGCCGGTCGCGGGCGATGGCATCCCGCAGTTGTACCTGACTCGTTTGGGTAGTAGGAGCCAGCCCCGCCCGCGTCCGCACCTGATTCAGCAGCGTGACGGCTTCGCCCGTTTTGCTCTGCTCGTTCAGGCTTTCGGCCAGCAGCAGCAGCGCGTCGGCGTAGCGGTAAATCGGCCAGTTGTCGTCGGTGTTGCGGATCTGGCTGTGGGCGTGCAGGTATTTTTTGACAAACGGCTTGGCAACGATCCCCGTTTTGGGCGTGTATCCCACAATGCTCACCACGCCCGTCGGCGTAAAATTACCGATTACACCCGTACCCTCTACCAGCCCGATTGACGCATCTAAGCGTTTGTCGCCTTTTTCGTAGGCCGCAATCATTTCGGCGGTCGGTACGTTCCAGCCTGCTTCCGACACGTTGCCGTCCACACCGGTGATGGGCTTTGTGGTGGTCGAGGCCGGGATAAACCAGTAGGTGAAGTCGCTGCCCTGCCCCTGATTTCCCTGCTGAAACTGCACCTCAAAAATAGACTCGGTGCTGTTTTTATTAGCCGGGCTGAACACCGATGCGTAGTCGGGCAGGAGCGTGTAGCCCATCTGCGCCACCGTCCGAAGCAGGGTTTCGGCCCCGGCGTAGTCTTTCCTGACCATATACACGTGGGCCAGCAGCATGGCCGCCGAGCCTTTGGTGGCGCGTCCCGTCTGTGGAAACTTCGGCACGGGCAACTTGCTCACCGCGTCCTGCGCGTCGGCGATGATGATTTTGTAGATGTCCTCGACCGACGATTTGCCCAGATACGACTCACCCGGCGCACTGATTTCGGACAGATACAGCGGCACACTGCCGTAATACTGCACCAGATCGAAGTAGAACAAGGCCCGCAGAAACCTGGCTTCTCCCGTTATCGGGCCGGTTACGTCGGCTTTCAGGCCCGCGCCAGGCAAGCGGTTCAGCACGATGTTGGCTCGGGCAATACCCAGATAATCAGCGTAGTACTTGTCGTTGGTGTGCTGGTTCTGGTCGTTGTCGGTGAAGTCGGCAAGCTGCTCTTTAAGTTCGGGCGTGCCGCGCAAAGCCCCGTTATACTCGTAGTGGGTGTTGTCGGAGCGCATTTCGCCCATCAGCCAGCTACTGATGCCGGTCAGGGCCGGGCGGGTGACCTGATACGCCCCCGTCAGAGCCTGATCAAAGTCGGCCCCGGATTGATAGAACGTGCTGGCCGTGACCGACCCCTGGGGCGGCAGGTTCAGAAAGTCGCTCGTGCAGGCCGTTGTCAGTGCCGCCAGCCCAAGCAGCAGGGTATGTTTGATTGTCATGGTTTTGATTGGCTACCGGGTTAAAAATTTAGGTTCAGGCCCACCGAGTACGTCCGGGGAATGGGGTAAGCGGCAATATCAACTCCCTGGGCCAGGCCGTTGAGTCCGTTTATGCTGGCTTCGGGGTTGTTGCCGTTGTAGCTGCTCAATACCAACGCCTGCTGGATACTGATATAGGCCCGCGCCCGGCTGAAATACTGGCTTTTGCCGGGCAGGGTGTAGCCGAGCGTGATGTTTTTGACGGTTGCGTAATTATTGTTGAACACCTGATGGCTGTTGTTGAGCCGGGCCAGGGGCGTAGTGCCGTCTTTGGTGCGCGGGATGGTGCCGTTGCCCGGATTTTCGGGCGACCGCCAGCGGTCTTTGATGTACCGTTGCAGGTTAAAAACGCCGTCTAAGTTCTCCGTAAGCTGCAACTCGCCGTTCAGGATTTTGCCCCCTACCGCACCGGACAGAATCACGCTGAGATCAAAATTCTTGTAGGTCAGGTTGTTGGTCAGGCCGAAAATAAACGTCGGGTTCGGGTTGCCGATGAGGGTCTGGTCGTTGGCATCGATCTTACCATCGCCGTTCACGTCGCGGTGTTTTACCGTACCCACCTCAGACGATGCTTCTTTGGGCGAGCGATCAAACTCTTCCTGGGTCATGTAAACCCCCAGAAAATCGTAGCCGTACAATTGCCCAATCGGACTGCCGACCTGCGTGCGGTTGTAGCCGGCGGTGATGGGCGTATCGTTGGTGCCGAGTTTGTCAACCCGGTTGCGGTTAAAGGAGATATTAAAATTGGTGTTCCATTTGAGCGCACCCGTAGTGTTGCGCGAACTGACGGCCACCTCATGCCCCCAGAAACTGAACTGCCCCACGTTGGATTGCACATTGGCGTAGCCCGATGCCAGCGGCACATCAATCTGATACAGCAGTCCGTTGGTCTGTTTGCTGTAGTAATCGTAGGTGACAGCCAGCCGGTCGTTGAGCAGCGAGAAATCAGTGCCGATGTTCAACTGTTTCGAGGTTTCCCAGGTCAGGTTGGGGTTGCCCAAAGACGTTGACGGTGACCGTCCCTGCGCCACACTGCCCCCGAACACATAGTTGGTTGTGTTCAGATTAGAATACTGGGTGTAGTTGCCGATGTTGTTGTTGCCCACCATACCATAACTGGCCCGCACTTTCAGGTAATTCACCACTGACTGCGATTTAAAGAACGCTTCGTCAGACGCTAACCAGCCCACCGACACCGACGGAAACACGCCGTAGCGTTTGTTGGCCCCGAAACGGCTCGACCCATCCTGCCGGAGCGAGGCCTGCACCAGATACTTGCCCATATAGTCGTAATTGACCCGGCCCAGCACCGATAGCAGCGACCACTCGTTGGTGTTGCTGCCGCCGTTTTTGGTCGTGGCCGCGTCGAGCCACCGCACTTTATCATCCGGGAAACCAAAGCCCGTCAGATTGCCGAACTCCTGGGTGTATTTCTGGGCCGTGTAGCCTGCCAGCGCGTTGATCCGGTGGTTGCCCAGCGTCTTTTGGTACGAGAGCGTGTTTTCGGTTAGCCAGGAGTAGTAGGTATTGCTGTTGTATTCTGAGTAAGGCGATGACATTGGGGGTGCCTCAAAAATATTCCCGCCCGCTTCTGCCGGCACAAACCGCTTGGTACTACTGTTTTCTAAATCAACGCTGGCCGTGGTTTTGAACGTGAATCCATTCAGGAAACTGACCTCGGCAAATGCCCCCGACAGCAGCCGCAGCGAACCCCGGCGGTTTTGCCGATCCCGCGCCACCCGCACCCAGTTGGGCGTTTTGAACTGAAACGGAATCCCGGCTACGTCCTGCGCCAGCACCACTTTCAGCGAGCCATCGGCGTTATAAGGCGATACAATGGGAGCCGCTGTTAAGGCTGAACTCAGATTATTGAACGCTCCCAAGTAGCCATCGGCGAAGAAGAACGACCCGGCAATGTTGTCGATGCTGTTGTTGACCACCTGATAGGCCGGGGCGATGTTGAGGCCGACCCGCACGTTTTTGCTGACCTGAAACTCGTTGTTGGCCCGCAGCGAATACCGTTCGTAGGACGTTCCTTCTACCACGCCCTGCTGCTTGAAATACCCGGCTACGATAGCCGAACTGAACTTGTCTTTGGCCGTATTGATAGACAGGCTGTAGTTCATCACCGGGGCCGCCCGAAACATCACGTCGTACCAATTGGTGGTCTGATACCGGGCCGGGTCGCCGTACTGCGGAATCGTGCCTTTGTAGTTTTCGTACTTGACCTTGTCGTCGTAATATTCCTTCTGAAACTGCACAAACTCCTGGGCGTTCATCAGGCCGGGCCGTCCGCGTTGTGGCACCTGCTGCACGCCGTAGTTGGCATTGAACTGAACCGTAGTCTGACCGGGTTTGGCGTGTTTGGTCGTAATCAGAATCACGCCGTTGGCCGCCCGCGAGCCATACAGAGCCGAGGCCGAGGCATCTTTCAGCACCGAAAACGTTTCGATTTCGTCGGGGTTGATATTGGTAATGTCGCCCACAATCGGGAACCCGTCCACCACAAACAGGGGTGCGTTACCGGCGTTGATCGAAGCCGCCCCCCGGATTCTGAAACTGAGCGGATTGCCGGGGCTGCCCGCCGTTTGGTCCACCTGCACCCCGGCAATGCGGCCCTGCAATTGCTGGGCAAACTGACCCACCGGCTGGTCGGCCAGCCCTTTGGTGTCGAGCGTCACGATTGACCCCGTGATGTCGCGTTTGGCCTGGGTGCCGTAGCCAACAACCACAATTTCTTCCAGACTGCGGTTGTCCACAACAAGCGACACGTTGACAACGGACTGCGTGGTAATCGGAATTTCCTGCCGGATATACCCTACCGAACTGAACACGAGCGTAGCCGGGCCGTCGGGCAGGGTGAGCCGGTAGTTTCCGTCGGCATCGGTGGTGGTGCCGCGTGTGCTGCCTTTGATGGTTACGTTGGCACCGGGCAGGCCACCGCCTTTTTCGTCTCTGACGCGGCCCGTGATAACCTGTTCGGCGGGCGGCACGGCGGGTTCCAGCATTGTACTGTTGCTCACGGGGCGGGTCGGTTCAAGGCGGGAGAACACAATCTGCCGTCCGGTGGCCTGAAACCGGATGCTGAGTGGTGTCAGTAACCGGAGCAGCACGTCTTCGAGCCGTTCGTTCTGGGCCGCGATAGACACTTTCTGCTCCAGCCGGATCACTTTGGAGTTAAACACAAACTTCACCTGCGCCACCCGACTCAGTTGGGTCAGTGCGTCTTTGAGGGGTGTCTGCGTCAGATTGACGTTCACCCGGCGGTCGAGGAGTTCCTGGGCGTTCACGTCGGCTGCGAAGCTGAGTGAAGCAAACAGGACAGCCATAAAAATCTGAACGACAGTGATTTTCACGAGCGCAGTCAGTAATGATTTTTTCATTAGATTTAGGCGTTTTTGTACATTGATAAGACAAAAGCAATCCCCTCATCCGCAAAAACGGATGCTTCGTTCCAAGTCGAAAAAAGGGGTAATTCCGGGAGCCGATCCTGCCTGGCCGCAGGGTCGGCTTTTTTGTTCAGCGAAGCCGTGTCGCCGTTACGTAGTTCATCAGAGCGGGTTTAAAAGTTTGAGTAAGGGTCATTTAGTTCTTAGCATCCTTTGGCATAAATTACCACCCGACCGTCCACGATTTCGTACTTGGCCCCGATGCCGAGACACACAATACGGAGTTTGTCAGACAGGTTTTCGTCGGTCAGCGAAGCCGTCAGGGCGCAATCGGTCAGTACCTCGGCCTCGTACACAATGTCGATGCCGTAAGCCTGTTCGAGCCGCCGGAAAACCTCGTTCACCGGGGTCTCGTCGAACTCAAAATCACTGGCTTTCATTCGCGTATCCACCAACACCGGCTGCTCAACCAGCGTTTTTCGGAATTGATGGTCGGCCACCGAAAAATCGGCCTGTTGGTTGGGCAGCAGTAACAACCCGCTCCCGCCCGACCGCTGGCCCACCTGCCGGCTGTATTCCTGCCGGGCATAAACCGAGACCTTGCCCGTCCGCACGGCCACGCTGACGGGTTGCCCGTCGTAGGCCACAACCCGAAAACTCGTTCCCAGCACCCGCGTCACCACCGCATCGGTATAGACCGCAAAGGGTTTAGCCGGATTCCGTACCACCTCAAAAAACGCTTCGCCGGTCAGCATCACCTCGCGGCTCGAATCGCTGAACACCGCCGGGTAGCTAATCCGGGAGCGGGGCGAAAGCGTCACGTGGCTGCCATCGGGTAGGGACAACCGCAGCGGCACCTGCCCCGAATTGGTCTGCTGCCTGACGTTTTGGATGCCCAGCACCGGGCCGGTCAGTTGGTCGGCTAATTGGTCGGTTGCGGGTTGCTGCTGCCACCACCAGCCCAGCCCGACGATCAGCACCACCGAGGCCGCAGCCGCCAGCCACCGCAGGCTCTGGCCGCTTGCCCAGAGTGGCCGCACGATGGTTGTGCTGGCGGGCTGGAGTTGCGCCAGCATCTGCTCCACCGCCAGCCGAATCTGCTCGTCGGAGGCTGTGGGCTGCTCCGTGTGCAGACTCAGCACAAGCTGCCGGGCCTGTTGCAGGTCGCGGTTTTTGTCGGGATGCCCGGCCAGCCACTGCTGCCAAAACAGGTCGCTCTCGCGGGTGGGCCGCCGAACCCATTCCTGGAATCCGGGGTCGAACACAAATTCTTCGGCGGCAAACGCGGTGTAATCAGGCATACGAGGGGCTTTCAACGACTGATAGGACAATCGGCGCGTGGGTTACTGGTTTTTTAGCAGAAATTTTTAAACAAAAGAAGTATCCGGCTCAGACCGAGAGCGTGAGGAGGAGACCAACCCAGAAGATTTCGGATTTAATCTGTTGCCGCAGTAACCGGAAGGCTTCCTGAAACAGATTGGAAACCGACTGCTCAGAGATAGACATGATGCCGGCGATGGCCGTCCGGTCCAGATTTTCGTAGAACCGCAGATAGACCGCTTCTTTGGCCCGGCGCGGAAGCTGGTTGAGTAACTGATTGATCTGGCTGACGGTGTGGCGGGTTTGTTCTTCGTCAATCAGTTGCTCTTCAACGGTGAAGGCCACGTCGAACGCGCTCATGTCATCGTCTGCCGGGCGGAAACTGATTCGTTGATTGCGGAGGGCTTCCTGATGAATCAACCGGCGCAACACGGTCATGAGGTAGGGTTTGACCTGCGGGGCGGTGAGTTGGCTGAGGCTGCGCCGACGGTTCCAGAGTTCGACAAACACGTCCTGAATACAGTCGCGGAGCAGGTCGGGGTTGCGGCTGAACTTGGTTCCGTATTTCAGCAGTGCGTTGTAGTGCCGGGTCATCAGGCGACCAAGCGCGTCGGGGTCACCTTCCTGAAAAGACAGCCACAGCACATTATCATCGAGTTCATTGCTGTTATCCATCCGAAACACCTCCGTTGCTGGTCAGCAAATATAGGTTTATCGCAATAAATTCATCAATAATTATAAAAACGGTTGTCTTTGTGTTCAATCCACTGAGAAACAGGCTAAACACCCGTGCTGTTATGGCTACTGCCCCATCATCTCCGCGCTCAACGTTGCCAACTCACCAATGATGCGCTCGGCTTCGGGCGTGGTGGTGCCTTCCACAAAAACCGATAGCAGAAACGGCTTCGGGGCATACACGATACCCGCGTCACCCCGGATATAATCGAGGGTGCCGGTTTTGTGGGCTACCACCATCGTTTTGGGCAGCAATCGCGGAATGGTCGTGGTGTCTTCATTGGCTTTCAGAATCTCGATCATCTCATCGCAGAGAGCGGGCGTGGCAATTTTTTTCTGGTAAATCAGCCGGAGCAGGCGGTTCATTTCCCGCGTCGAAACGTAGTTCTGTCGGCCCTGTTTCACGGCCAGGGTATCCATCATTTCGCGGTTTAACTGACTCTGTACCAAGCCCAACCCAGTCATTCGGGCGTTGATGCTGGTCATGCCCAATTCCCGAATCAGGATGTTGGTGGCGGTGTTGTCGCTTACGGTCATCATCAGGGTAATCAGGTCGCGGTAGGTAATTCGGCTGCGGTGCGGGTAGGTGTTGAGTACGCCGGAGCCGCCCGCCTTTTCGGAATTGGTCAGGATATGAATCTCATCGGGGTTCATGCGCCCGTCCTGCACCCACGTCATGGCCTCGATCATAATGGGCAGTTTTATGACACTCGCCGACGGCACCCGCGCATCGGCCCGGTGAAAAACGTGCCGGGCGGTGTCGGTCAGCGATTCGAGGGCGAGACTGACCGTGATGCCGGGCGGCAGGCGGTGCAGGTAGCGGGTGAGCGTATCTTGGGCGGGCGTTTGGGCGGTGGTAAGAATAGGAAACAGGAGAAACAGGGTGATTTTTAGCATGGCGCAAAGAAACACCAATAATCGTCACCGTATTACAACGCTATGGTCTCATTAACGAAACAGATAGGGTTTACTTTTGGGAAATAAAACCCCCGGTTGATGAAACTGACCTTACTCGTTCTGCTGTCTTGCTGCCTTTCGGGGCAGGTCAACGCCCAAAATGCCCAACCCTCGGCGAGCTACAAACTCCTGAGTGGTGCCGGATTTGTTCAGACCAAGAATTACTATCTGCTCACGCTATTGCAGGAACTACGCCCCGCCCGACTGCTGCTCGAACGCGACGAAACCCTGAACCAACTGCGCCAAACCAAACGCGATTCGATTACCAATGCCCCGGTCAACTGCCCCGCCGACCGGCTTTGTTACACCCGCCGGATGAAATTCACCGACGAAGAAATCATGCTGGTGTCAAAGCGATTAACCGAACTCTATAAAACTGACAATGGTCTCGGCAAACTCGTTTCTGAGCATCTGATTCCAAGCGGTTGCTACGTCCTGTTTCAGAAACTACCGCCCGTCGAAATGCTCGTGAAAGCCTGGGAGCAGGATGCGCGGGGTATCAACTTTGCCATTGGCGTGTATGCCGAGGGGCAAAAACCCAACTACCCCGCCATTGATTCGATTAGCTATACCGTGAATAGCCGGGCCTTTGCGGGTTTCCTGAAAACGGCCACCGAAACGATTGCCGCCGAAATCAAAAACCAAAACCTATTTTTTGACCCCTCACTCACGGCGGCACTCCGGTTTATCGAAGCCAACGACCGTGAGCAAGCTGCTGATTATGAGCCGATGGCCGAAACCGTGAATCGCCCGGCGCTCGACCGGATCAAAAAACTCGACTGGAACGCCCAAAAATACACCGTGATGCTCGTGTTGGGGTCGGGGCCGTCGGAGCCGGGCGTGGCAATCAGTGGCGAGGCCATGATGCGGCTCCGAATGGCGGCTACGCAGTTTCGGGCCGGGCTGGCCCCAATTATGGTGGTGTCGGGCGGGAAAGTGCATCCCAACAAAACCAAATTCTGTGAAGCAATCGAGATGAAACGCTATCTGACCGAAAAACTCGGTATCCCCGCCGATGCGATTCTGATTGACCCGCACGCCCGGCATACCACCACCAACATCCGCAACACGGCCCGGCTGCTGTTTCGCTACGGTATTCCGACCAATAAACCCGCCATTGTCTCGTCGGCATCGAGCCACATTACCGGCGTAATGAGCGACGGTTTTGACAAACGCTGTATGAATGAACTAAAGATGCTGCCGTTCCGCAAGGGCAACCGCCTGACGGCCACCGAAGCCGAGTTTTACCCCCTGACCGACGCGCTGCACATCAACCCAACCGAACCGATAGACCCGTAACCGTAGAGACGCCAACCATTGCGTTTCTGCAAAATCAACAACGATGAAAATCCTTACCCTTATTTCGCTCATTACCAGCCTGTTCTGGCTATCCGACGGCCCTGATATTACCATCACCCGTCCTATGACGCTCGATTCGCTGGGGGCGTGTCAGGGGGTGAGTTTTGTGAACGCAACCGCGTTTCTCTACGGTGACCGCGAGGTCGGTATCATCCGGGAATACGCCCTCGATGGGGATTCGTTGGTGTATGCGCCCGGCTCCGAAATGCGGCTCACGGTGGGCGGGCAGGACGTGATTGGTCACCCGACGGGCATCGCGCACAACGGCATCAACCCAACTTTTATTGGGAATAGTGTCCGCTTGAATCCCGAAGGAACCAAGTGGCGGGCAGTGATTTATGCCGTGAACTGGAACGGCTTAAGGAAGTCTAAGACGCTGGATAACAACCTCTTAAACACGATTGAAGACGATACGTGCGTGCAGGGAACGCGGCCCGAATATGTGCAGTATGACGGCAACTGGTACGTGGCAACGGCAGACTACGGCCCGGCCCGGAATGAGGTGCGGCTGTATGACCCGGCGCGGTTAGTCTCGGCAAAAAAAACCAGCGAGCCGGGCGTATTGGTCAAAAAGTTTAGCTGTGGCGCGTGGGTGCAAAACCTGCACTGGGTTCCTGAAAAGAACGTACTCATCCTGATTCAGAATCAGATTGAGGGGCGACGGTGGCGGTTCACGTTTCTGGACTTGCCCAAATCTATCGAAACCGGCCACGAGGTGGTGTTGCGAACGGTGGACATTGACCGCGCCGACGAACTCGAAGGACTCGCGCTGACGGGAACCACCGGGCGGGGAATTGCGGTGTCGTCGTCGCGCAAAATGAACGCGACTGTGATGAACGTGAGTTGGTGAGGCCCCGAACGGTAAATGACTGGTCTTGCATTTCCCCGCCCCACTGCCGTATTTTGCAACAACAAACGCGCAACCATGAATTTCCCCGGAGAACTCCACTACACCGCCGACCACGAATGGATTCGGTACGAAGCCGACGGAACGGCCACCATTGGCATCACCGATTTTGCCCAGCACGAACTTGGTGACATTGTTTATGTGGACATTAACACGGTCGGCCAAACGCTGGCAAAAGGTGATGTGTTTGGTTCGGTAGAAGCCGTGAAAACGGTGTCTGATTTGTTTTTGCCGGTTGATGGCGAGATTGTGACGGTAAATACCGGCATCGAAAAAGCCCCCGAACTGCTCAATACCGACCCTTACGAAGCGGGCTGGATCGTGAAAATCAAACCCACCAACGTTACGCCGGATGATGAACTGCTGTCGAGCGATGTGTATCAGGCATTGATCGGTCAGTAACGACTTGATTCTAACTTGATAAGGCTCCGACGAGGGGCCTTTTTTGTAGATTCTTATGCAACTCCTCTTTCGTTCGGCTTTTATCGTTGACCCACAATCTCCTCATAACGGGCAGCGGCTCGATGTTTTCGTGGATAATGGCCTTATCCGGCAAATTGGTGCTGGGTTGGCGGTTGACGAAACGGCCCGCGTTGTTGAAGGTGACAACCTGCATCTGTCGCCGGGCTGGTTTGATTTGCGGGCTTCGGCGGGCGACCCCGGCACCGAACACCGCGAAGACCTGACGAGCCTGGCCCGTACTGCTGCCGCCGGCGGATTTACGGATGTGGCTCTGCTACCCAATACGCATCCGGTTGTTGATGACAAGGGAACGCTGAATTACATCCGGCGCGGGGCCGGAGGCCAACCCGCTATGATTCACCCGGTTGCCGCCATTACCAAAGGCGCAAAAGGCGTGGATTTTACGGATATGATTGACCTGTACCACGCCGGGTCGGTTGCTTTTTCTGACGGTGTCCACTCGCTCACCAACCCCGATTTACTCCTTAAAACGCTGCAATATCTCCAACCGCTCGGTGCGTTGCTGATGAACCACGCCGAAGAACCGATGCTCTCGCGGTTTGGGCAGATGCACGAGGGCGTTCAAAGCACGATGCTGGGCCTGAAAGGACTACCCGCAATGGCCGAGGAAATTGCCATCGAACGTGATTTGCAGATTCTGGCGTATGTGCTGGGAGGGTCTGTCATTCCGAGGAACGAGGAATCTACTCAGCCAGGCAAGTTAGATTCCCCGTTCCTCGGAATGACACAACAAAGGATGCCAATGCTGCATTTTTCAACCCTCTCCTCGGCCCGTTCCGTCGAACTCATCCGGCAGGCGAAGGCGCGGGGGCTGCCCGTCAGCGCAGACGTGGCCGCGCATCAGCTCGCCTTTACCGACGAAGCCCTGAACGGATTTGACACCAACCTGAAGGTAAATCCGCCGTTTCGGTCTGCCGACGATGTGGCCGCGCTTTGGGCCGGGCTGGCCGACAATACGATTGATGCTATCGTGTCTGACCATCAGCCGCAGGATGAAGAGAGCAAAAATAGTGAATTCGACATCGCCGATTTTGGCATAATCGGGCTGGAAACTGCGTTTTCTGTGGTGATGACGCACAATGCCGGTCGGCTTTCATTGGCCCAAATCATTGATAAAGTAGCCGTTGCACCCCGGAAACTACTGCGGTTCCCGGCGGTAAGCATTGCCGAAGGACAACCCGCCACGCTGACCGTTTTTGACCCGGCAGCCACGTGGACGTTTGCAGAAACGCGCTCGAAATCAAAAAATTCGCCGTTCTTCGGGCAGTCATTCACGGGGCGGGTTGTTGGAACAGTCAACAACGGCCATTTATACACACAGACGTAAGACGAAATGGATGTAAGGTAAAATGGACGTAAGAAGAAAGACTTACCAGATACAATAAGGATGTCTTTCGTCTTTTATCTATTTTGTCTTTCGTCTTTTATCCAGTTCGTCTTATATCTTCTCAATCAAGCATGAAGCAAGCTATCGCGTATTTAAACCATCCGTTCCTGAAAATCCCGTTGCTGATTGGCTTCACAACGGGTGTGTTGGGATTTGTGTATTTTCTGGCCCTGTACGCGCTGGCGATTCCGCCGTTGGGTAATCACAAATCGCTGGACTTCGGCATTCATATCATCACCATGACGGCTGCGGTGTGGTATTACCGCAAAACGGCTGGTCACGGGATGCTGCACTTCTGGGAAGGACTGAGTATCTGCTACATCGTGAATACGATGGGGGCGTTGGTGACGGGCTGGTTCATCTATTTTTTTGTGACCCAGGTTGACCCCGATGTTTTCACGCAGTATATTTCTAACTCGCTGGCGTTGCTGGAACAGGGCAAAGCCGACATCGTGAAAACGCTCGGTGCCAGTGATTTTACGGTATTGATCCAGAAACTCAAAACCACGCAACCCGCCGACCTTATTGCCGATGAAGTAAGCAAAAAAACCGTACTGGCAATTCTGCCCGCGTTCATCGTGTCTTTGGTGCTTCGCAGGCAGGAATACAGCGTACTAAACCCCTAACTCATTTACCAATCATGCCCGAAAAACCCTCTACCGCCCGTGTCGCCCTGAAATGGGGCGTTATCTCCGGCATCGTCAGCGTTGTCTTTACCCTGATTCTGTTTCTGACCAATCAAATTGGCAATCAGGCTCTTGGCTTCTTTCCGCTCGTGTTTGCCATTGTATTGATTGTGCTGGCAATGCGCGAATACCGCAGCCTGAACGAAGGCTACCTGAGTTTTGGCGAAGGCTTCGGTGTGGGTGCGTTGGTGGCGGCCATTGGCGGACTGATTTCGGCAACATTCAGCACGATTTATACGACTTTTGTGGATACGACATTTTATGAACGGCTGGCCGATACAATGCAGGAACAGTGGGAAAAGCAAGGTTTGTCGGATGTCCAGATCGAGCAGGCATCCGAGATGACCAAAATGTTTCAAAGCCCCGGCCTGCTGTTTGCCATTGGCTTGATTTCATCGGTTATCGGGGGTATCATTCTCTCGCTGATTATAGCCGCCATCATGCGAAAAAACCGCCCTGTTTTCGATTAGGTCTATGCTTGCCATCTTTCGCAAAGAAATCGCCCAGTTTTTCTCGTCGCCCATTGCCTACATCATCATGGCCGTTTTTCTGACGGCTACGGGGTTGCTGTTCTGGATTTTCCCCGATACAAGTCTGCTCAACGCAGGGTACGCTGACCTCGGCCCGTTTTTTAGCCTTACGCCCTTCGTGCTGTTGTTTCTGGCCCCGGCCATCACCATGTCGGCTATTGCGGGCGAAATCCGGGCGGGTACGCTGGAGTGGCTGCTGACCAAACCCGTTGGCCGGTGGGGCGTGGTGGTGGGCAAGTTTTTGGCGTGCTGGCTGTTGGCAGCCCTCACCTTGCTGCCCACACTGCTGTATTATTGGTCGCTGTATGCGCTTGGGAATCCCGTTGGCAATATTGATTCGGCGGCTGTGGCGGGCAGCTATATCGGGCTATTGCTGCTGGCGGGCGTGTTTGTGAGCGTCGGGCTGTGGGCATCGTCGCTGAACGACAATCAGGTGGTGGCGTTTGCGCTGGGTGTTTTCAGTTGTTTTGCGGTGTATGTGGCTCCGGGTGCGCTGGCCGGTGTGGTTGCCAACGCTGGAAGCGGGGCGAGCTACTACCTCGCGTCGTTAAGCCTCGATGAACAGTACCGCGCGTTGGGCCGGGGGCTTATTGATTCGCGAAATGTGGTGTATCTCAGCAGTTTAATTGGTTTCTTTTTATACTTTACAACCAGCCGGTTAACGCCGTAACCTGCCAACGCCGTACCCGTGCTTCACCCAAAAATGCTCCTTCGTTATGCGGCCATTGGCTGGACAATCGCCATTTTCATTGGCTGTGCGTTGCCCGCCGACCGAATTGGCGTTGACCTGTCGGGCCGTGATAAACTGATTCACACGGCGATCTTCCTGATTTTTGGCATACTCTGGCGACTGCTGGGATACGGCTTCTGGCGGGTGTTGCTGGCCGGATTACTCTACGGATTTGCCCTTGAAATCTATCAGGGTGTGATGCCCATCAACCGATCCTTTGAACTGGCTGACGGCGTGGCCGACACCGTTGGCACCCTGATTGGTGTTCTGCTGGCCGAAGGCGCGATGCGGTTAAAAAGATAGCCCGGCAGGAAGAGTTTCTGCCGGGCTATCTTTTTAACCAGTCTGACTAAATCGGCTTACCGTTGGGCCGAAGCCCGGTTGCATTTCTCGCCAATAATCTTGTAGGATTGCACATAACCGAGTTCACCGGCGCGGCTCAGGTCACCGCAGCCCGCCTGTTCGTCGCCGGTATCATACCGAATCACCCCGCGCAGGTAATAAGCTCCGGCGTGGCGCGGATTTAGTTTCACGGTGCTGTTGCAGTCAATGATAGCCCCTTTCTGATCGCCGAGCGACGACCGGATGGTACTGCGGATGAAGTAGGATTCAGCATTGGTCGGGCTGAGTTCGATGGCCCGGTTCAGGTCTTGCAGGGCCGCTTTTCCATCACCCGACGAATTTTTGAGCATTCCGCGCAGCAAAAACGCATCCGAGCGGTCTTCGGGCAGTTCGGTAATCCGGTAGCGATCCTGCATCACCGAACTGAGCAACGGCAACAGGTTTTGGGTGATAAAATCGCTGTAATATGATTTGCTTGAGCCGGTCAGGGTACCCATCTCGATTGACTTATCAATGTCTGAAACGGCCTGACGCTGACTACCCAACCGGCTCCGGCAGAAGCCCCGGCTGAAAAACGCTTTGTAATTAGACGGATCGAGTTGAATGGTCTTGTCGAAGTCAGCCAATGAGCCTTCATAGTCGGCGAGACGGGTTCTCACTAAGCCGCGTTTGTAGAACATATCGGGGTCGGTGGGGCTGATTTCGATGGCCCGGCCAAAATCAGCGAGTGCGCCTTTGTGGTCGTCCATGCGGAAACGGGCGTATCCCCGGCCCGCCAGTGCCGCTGATCTGTTGGGTGATTTTTCGAGGGCAGCCGTAAAATCCACTAAGGCACCCTTAAAGTCGGCGAGTTGGGTTTTGCAGTTCCCCCGCGCTGTCAGGATGTTTACGTCGGTTGGCGAGAGGGCAATGGCTTTATTGAAATCGTTCAGGGCCGAGGTGTAATAATTAACCTGCGCCCGGCCCAAACCCCGGTAATAATACAGCAGTGCGTCGTTGGGGTTAATTTCGATGGCGCGGTTGAAATCCTGCATGGCCCCCCTGAAATCATCGAGTTTGGTGCGGTTCATGCCCCGATAGAGGTACGAATTGGCATCCTGCGGGTTGAGTTCGATAGACTGGTCAAGGTCAAGAATCGCCCCCTGCAAGTCGTTCAGACTAATTTTTGCCAACGCCCGGTTGTAATAGCTGGGCGCATTTTCGGGATTCAGGATGATGGCCGTTGTGAAGGCCTGCAACGCGCCGGCGTAGTCTTTGGCGTTGCTTTTCTGAATGCCTTCATTAAAATAATCTGCCGCTGAGAGAGTGGCCTGACCAAAAGTTACAACGGGCGACAGGCAACTGATTAGAAAACCGGCAAAAAGTAGTTGTTTAAGCATATAAAGTTTATGTAGTGAGTTAAAACATGAAAATATTGGAGTAAAATTATACCGAAATGATTGAGTGAGCAACAAAAGGGTTGTGAAAAAATTGTTACCAATCACCAAATTGCGTTTCCCGTCTTTAAGCCATTATTTACGGCTTGGTTAGCGGTTCGGTAATCACTGCGTCGGCTGCACGTCGGTAGCGGTTCAGCGTAGCCGCCGGGCCAATGGTCAGCAGTTCGCTCAGGCAGGCTGCTACGGCATCGGCAAAGCCGGGCAGGGCGGTGAGGTTGGCCTGCCACCGTTGCTCGTCGGCTAAAACGGCCAGCACCAACGCCCGCACCGAAGTATCATCGGTGGGATTCACGGCCCGCCAGCGATCCTGAAAATAAGCCGCTTGTGCATCCCGAATCGGGTACGTAACCACGCCCGCTGCCGTCTCGATTTCGCCGAGGTATTGGCCGTTCTCAACCCCAACAACCCGCATAAACCGCAGATAACCCGCCATCCCCAACGCCATCAGGGGCGGCACGGTGTTGAATTTTCGGTAGTAGCGTTGCAGGGTTTTCACGTTGCGAGACTGCATCTTGGCCGTATGTTCAACGGTAATGTTCAGCAGCAGATGGTCGATGTGGGGGTTGAGCCAGCGTTCCAGCACGTCACCGGCAAAGGTGCCAATGGCGGCAGCGTCCATACCGGGCAAGTCCATGTCCGGCACCGTTGGCAGTACTTCATCCTGCATCAATTGCCGGATAAACGCGCTCATGGCCGGGTCCTGGTTGGCTTCATAGACGGTTTCAAAACCAAGCAGATACGCCATCGGTACCGTGAAGGTATGCACACCGTTAAGCAGCCGCAGTTTGCGTTCGCGGTAAAACGTAATGTCTTCTTCGATAATCACGCCGGGGTCGGTCTGGGCAAAAGACAGAATGTTATGCACCCGTTCGTCGCCCTCGATGGCCCAGAGCCGGTACGGTTCGGCAACGGTCAGCAGCGCGTCGGTGTAGCCGAGCTGGGTTTGCAGAGCGGCCAGCGTATCGGCATCGGGTTTGCCCGGCACGATCCGGTCAACGAGGGAGTTACAAAACCGGACGTGAAACTTGAGCCACTTCATAAACAGCCGCCCCAACTCGTTATATTTTGCCAGAGCCTCCACCATTTCGCGGAGTTTCAGGCCATTATCGGTTACGAGTTCGGTGGGAATCACGATCAGGCCCTTATTGCGCGAGCCGCCTACATCTTTGAAGCGTTCGTAGAGAAAGGCGGTGAGCTTGGCCGGGAACGATGCGGGTGGCGACTGAAAAATGCTCTCCTCAACATACGTCAATCCTACTTCGGTGGTGTTGGAGATAATAACCTGGAGGGCCGGATTCTTGGCAACGTTCAGCACCTCGCGCCACTGCGTTTGCGCCGAAATCACCCGGCTGATGGCCGTGATAACGGTATTTTCCTGAACAGCCTGCCCGTTTTCGATGCCGCGCACGGCAAGGGTATAGCGGCAGTTCTGGGCGGAAAACGCATCTGTATCACCGCCGGTTGATTTCACCACCACGATTGTCCCGTTGAAAATGCCCTGTTTGTTGGCTTTGTCAATAAAATAGTCGGGCAGGCCGCGTAGCAGCACACCCGTACCGAATTGTAGTACGCGCTCCGGCAACTCGGCAGCAGGGTAAAGAGCGTCAGAAAGTTGGGGCATTGTTTATAGGGTATTTTGCAAAAGTAAGTTTTTTGGGCGCAGTTCGTCCATACTGACCGGCTCTAAACGCGGTAAAATCAGGTGAATCAGACCAAATGCCAGCAGGTACGCGCCACTGGCTCCGGCAAACAGGGGAAGATACCCAAATTGATTGATTAAATCGCCCGAAAACCGCGCCAGCAGCAGCCCGCCCACCGCGCCCGCCATGCCGCCAATGCCCATCACCGACCCCACCGCGCTCTTGGGAAATAAATCAGAGGCAAACGTGTACATATTGGCCGACCAGCCCTGATGCGCGGCTGTGGCTAAGGCAATCAGCCCGATGGCAACGGCCAGACTGTGAGTCTGGGCGGCAAAAAAGATGGGTACTACACACAACGCGCAAAGCAACAGCGTGGTTTTGCGGGCGCGGTTGGCCGGCCAGCCGCGCTGCATAAACCGGGTGGTGAGCCAGCCGAAAAAGATACTGCCCGCATCGGAGACGATATAAATAATCAGGAACGGAATCCCGAAACTGTTGAGGTCAAGTTTTTGGTCGAGCGCGTCGTTCGACTGAAAAAAATCCGGGAGCCAGGCCATATAAAACCACCAGATCGGATCGGCCAGAAACTTACCGACGGCAAAGGCCCACGTTTGCTTGAAACTCAGCAGTTGCAACCACGACACGCGCCCGGCGGGTTCGGTGGCTTTATCCCGCTGAATATAAGCCAGTTCGGCGGGTGAGAGGTGCCGGTTGCGCTGCGGGCGGGTGTAGGTACGGTGCCACAGCAGCAGCAGCACAAAACCGAGCAACCCCGTTACCAGAAATGAACTCCGCCAGCCGACGTGCAGAATCAGAAACGGCACGGTTAAGGCAGTCAGGATGATCCCGATATTCGTACCGGCGTTGAAAACCCCGGTTGCAAACGAGCGTTCCCGGCGCGGAAACCACTCCGATACCGCTTTCATAGCCGCCGGAAAATTGGCCGCTTCGCCCATGCCGAGCAACGCCCGCAGCCAGCTTAATTGCCCCAGTCCCTGCACAAACGTGGTCGCCACAGCCGCCAGGCTCCAAACCAGGATGCCCGCCGAAAACCCGCGCCGAATGCCGATACGGTCAATAAACCAGCCGATGAGCAAAAATCCGATGGCGTAGGCAAACTTAAAGGCGGAGTCAACCTTGCTGTATTCAACCCGGAATCGGTCAACCCTATCGGGCGTGAGCGCGTCGGCGGGGTTCAGGCCCAGCATTTCTTTCCGAAACAGATCGTCGGTCATCGTGAATGACAGCACCTGCCGATCCATGTAGTTTATGGTGGTTGCCACAAACAGCAGCGCAACGATGCGCCAGCGAAAATTGCCGGGTGGGGCGGGGGAGGAGGTCATGCCGAAGCGGGTTCGTTTGGGCGTAAAAGCGGGCCGGGCCGGGTTTTTACCCCATAAAAAAAGCCGCCAACCGATAACGATTGGCGGCTTGTGCCGAAGGCAAGACTCGAAATAGGTGAATGGAGTAGGTAGAGAATTTAATAAAAATCACTGTATATCAGGCGTTTACACGATAATTTATGTAGCTAAAAGTTGAATAAGATTAAAAGACGTTAAAAGAAATTAAGTAATTCCGTCCCCCAATCCGTCCCCCGGTTAAATTTAGTACTATATTTGTGGTGTGTTCAAGACAAATAGTAATAATACAAATAAATACAATGGCAAGAAAAGTAGATTCTCCTATCTCATTTGTCCTTCGTGACCCCTCTGCAAAGGCCGCTACTCCCATTGTTGGAATCGTTCGGTTTAACAACGAACGGGTTAAAGTAGCAACGGGCCTAAAGGTCATTCCGGCTCATTGGAACGGTGCCAGATACCGCGTTAAGCCCAAAGTTGAAATACTCGACAAAGACCAAATTAACGGCTACCTCGAACGGTTAGAAAAGGCCGTAGGAGCCATTATGTCAGACCTGAAAACGGGCCTTATCACACTGACAAAAGACACCGTTAAGAGCCGTATAGATGCTTACCTAAACCCGGTTGCAGAAGTTGAGAAGCCCAAAACGTTGCTGGCTTTTGTCCGGTGGTACATCGAAACTTGCCCTAATCGGTTGGTACGTGGCTCAAAGGCCCGTGCTGGCCGCTTCATATCGCCCGATACCATCAGACGCTACAAAACGACGTTAAACGGCTTAGAAGCCTTTGCTAAGACCTACCCCCGTACCCTCGACTTTGAAAACATTGATGCCGGGTTTTACAAGGCGTTTACGGCGTGGCTCATCACCAAAAACTACGCGACCAACAACGTAAGTAAATACATTGAGAACGTGAAAGGCTTTATGAGTGCTGCCGTTGATGAGGAATTTACTACCAACATGGCATTTAGAAAGTTCGCTAATTTGCGGGAAGATGCTGAAAATATTTACCTCACTGAAACGGAGTTAGAACGTATCTATAACCTTGATTTGAGCCAAAGGCCGCAAGGGATAAGAGAGGTTAGAGACCTGTTTATTTTTGCCGCTTGGACGGGTTTACGCTTCTCTGACTTCTCGACTCTGCAACCGGAACACATCAAAACCGATGAGGACGGAAACCCTTATCTTGATTTACGCCAACGCAAAACGGGTGGCCGTGTTGAGGTTCCAATAGTGCATGAATCGGTTATTGCCATTCTCGATAAATACGCTTATCGTTTACCTGCCGGGTTGAGTAATCAACGCACAAACGACCATTTGAAAGAGATTTGCCAGTTGGCAGAAATCAACGAACGGATATTAAAACACGTGACTAAAGGCGGTAAAACGGTAGTTAAAACTACTGACGGTTATAGCCATTCGCTAACAAGCGGGGTAGAAAAATGGCAGTTGGTAACTACGCATACGGCTCGGCGTTCGTTCGCTACCAATATGTTTAAACGGGGGATGCCGACCATTATGATAATGAGACTAACAGGCCACAAAAAGGAAACGGAATTTTTGAAATACATCAAAGTAAGTGATTCCGAAATGCGTGGTTTAATGCGTAAGTACCTCGGACAACGGCCCGCCCCGGTGTCTGTTTTGCGTAAAGTGGCCTGATTGGGTTCCTCCCCCGGTGGTGGTCTGCTGGCAGAGGTGGCCGGGTTGATTGGTGAGTGAAAATGTGTGTTCAAAGGGTAAAAATTCTATGATTCCTCCTCAATTACTTGCTTATAGTGAGCAACTTAGCCGTTTTGAACACCTTAGAGATTTGGCCTACGGCTCAAAATTTGGTCTGATAGAGCAAATAGCAGATAGCCCGGTTTACCGATTAGGTGAATATTTGCAAAGTACACCTGCCTATCGGCTATATCAGGACTGGCAAAACACCCCCGCTTATCAGTTATCTCAACACGTGCAAAGTCTTCAAGCTGTTGGGTTGGCTGAAAGGGACACAGAATATCTTGAACTATTAGCCAAAACGATACAATGGGCTATTGAGTTGGGAGAAGAAATAGAGGAAAAAGCAAAAATAGTTAAACCTGTTTTAAAGGAGCATAGGGGGTTTATTCAGAAAGAATTTGGCCTTTTATACGATTCCGCTAAAAAGATAGCAGTAGAGTTATATCTTGGTTTCAGCGTAGAAGACATTCGTTTTCGTTTGCCCGAAGATATTGCCAAAGACATAATTCGGCTTGCGGCTGAACAGGAAAACGACCTAAAAAAAGCGGCCACTTTGGAGAGGGAAATCATTCAAATAGAGCAACACTCAAAACAATTAACCCTTAACATTCATCCCACGTCTAATTCACCTGCAATGGCCCCGGTTGGCAATCAGAGCCATCCCCAAAAAAAGAGTGTACATAAGATATTAACCTTGTTTTTACTGTATGCTGAATCCTACAATGGAGACAACGGAAAAAAAGTAATGAGTAAGCAAGAATGTAGGGCGTTTGGTGAAGAAAATAATCTGAATGGAGATAAATTCTATCAAACGTACTGTAAAGGAAAAAACGGTAAAGTGAAAGTTAAAGAACTGAATGAGATAAGTTTTGAAGAACTACTATTTCTACTTGAAGGCTACCCACTTGCCAGAAAACAAGCTGAAAGTCATAGAGTTAATAAAAGGTAGCCCCAAAAGTAGCCTGATTAGTTAGGATACCTTTGGGGCTACCCGCGTGGTTTGCGGTCGAATTAAAATCAATTCGATATGCAAAACAGCATCATGCTTAACAACATGGACGCGCAAACTCTAATGAATGAGTTTGGAGAGGTAAAGGCCGCTTTAGCGGATATTCAAAAACGGATAGCCCCGCCCATTTCTACGGTATACTTGACCCGTGAGGAAACCGCCAACAGGCTTAAAGTTACTTTGCCTACCGTGTGGAGTTATACCAAAAAGGGGATATTGAAGTCCTACCGTATTGGCAACCAAGTACGGTACATTGAGAGTGAAGTAATGCAAGCCGCTAAAGCGACGGGTAAAACAGGGAACGGCCATGTATAACGACCCTGCAAACCACGTTCCCGTACCTCGGACGTTACGCCTAAAAGCGGGCCGTTTTGATGAAACTGCCAATACCCCCGCGCCGGTGGCCGCGCCCGGCCCGTTTACCTCAACCAATGAACCGCGCCGGGTGGTGCTGGCAGATGGTTGGTTTGAGAATCGGGTTAGCGTGATTCATGCCGCGTTAGACGATTGGGCAATCTTACAACATACCCAAGAATTAGGCGACGTGGCCGCGCTGTTAGGTAGCTTAGAAGCCTACCACATTAGCCCGTTTCCGGGTAGTGTTCGGGTGGCTATTGATGTGGTTGATTCGTGGGTATTGATGGCACGGGCAACCTGTTGGCGAATGATGGATAAATCAATCGTTGCCATTGCAGATGTTTATTCGGTGGGTTCGTTGCTCGAATCGGCCTTATCACGAATAGAGCCGTTACGAAGTCAATGAGCCACAAAAAAGGCCGTAGTTAGTCCTACGGCCTTTCTAAATCTTGTGTGTTCAAAACTTGCGTTGGCAAGAATGAGCCACAAAGGTAACGCCCCCGCCCAATCGGGCAACCATTGGCAGAGCGGCCCCGGTGGTATGTCTCCCCGGCTTTGGCTACCGTCAGCACGGCGTTTAAACGCCGTTTAAATCCATCTCTGTTGGCCGTTCGTGACTTTTTCCTACTCCGCGTAGCTTTCCCCGTTTTTGTTGTGGTAGATAGCGTTAAAATGGCTTGTGGCTCTGTTGACTATATCCGGTGGCTGTTGGCCCCCGAATTGGCTCAAAACGGCTTCCCGTTGGCCTTTATGGAGCAAACGGGCGAGATTTTACGGATAAAGCGGGTAGCGACGTATAAAGGTCTAACGTTCACACTGATTCCGTCAGGAGAATCCGGGTATCGGTTGGAAATATCCGGTTCATTGCACCGCTACCACAACGGCGGAACGGACAATAGTAGCCGGTTCGGGGTAGCTGACATACAGGCGGTGATAATGGATTTGGTCGAACGGTTTGGCATAGTGCCGGACAAAACGCCACTTGAAAACCTTGAAATTGGCGTGAATATCGGCCTACCCTTTAGCCCGTTGCGCGTGATTAACGCGGCTGTTGTGTGCCATAACAAAGGCTTTGCACCCATAAATGCCGGACGGTTGTACTTGGGCAAACGGTGCGTCTTATCGGAGTATGAGGTGAAGATTTATGATAAAGGTAAGCAAATCGGCAACCCCGGTTTAAACCTGCTACGGGTTGAGGTAAAGGTTAGAAAGATGCGTCAATTACGGGACTACGGTATCAAAACGCTGGCTGATTTGAGCGACCCGGCCAAACTTCGGCCATTGGTTGAATTGCTGTTATCGGCCCTTGCCAACACAGTTTTTATTGACCCTTGCGCCAACCTCGACCCATTGACCGAATCCGAACGAACGACTTTCTATAAGTTGAGAGACCCGCTAACGTGGAGCCGTAAGAATCCTATAATGAACTATTGGAAGCGGCAAGATTACCAGCAACGACTAAGCCTAATCTTAGAAAAATGCAACGTGTTCGACTATCAAACCGACCTCTATAAACGAGTTACGGACGAATGGCAAACGCTGTCTTGCGAAGCCGAAACCGCCCCCGCAATCTGTGGGCAAACGGATACAGGTGAAGCAGTTGAAAAAGCTATGATTTCACCGCTTGAATGTGTGGGTGAAATCATAGCTACACCCCTCCAAATCGCAACCCAAAAAGACGGAGGTTGTCTCTTACCCGATGTACCCCAAAACCGGGTTTGTCTGTCCTGCGAAAAACCCTTAACGGGTCAACGGGTAGGCAGTCTGTTTTGCTCGGAAAAGTACAACGGCGCAAAAGCCGCCCGGCACTGTCGCAACCGGGATTCTAACCAGCGACGAACCAAACGAAACCAGATTATGAGAGCCAAAGAACGAAACCAGTTTTTACGCATAACCTACACCGTAGGCGGTCAATCATACAGTGAGATTCTACATAGTTCAGAGGTGGCCGTTAGTCGGCATTACCTCAACACGGTGCTATCGGTTGAGATTTTGGCGGGTTGCCCCGGCGTTGATTTGTTCGGGGCAAAATGTTCGGGTAGTTGTGATAACTGCCAATCTCGACACATACCCGGTTCTGCCGCTCGCGCTCTGCTGGCAGAGTTGACCAACGAAAACGGCCCCGGTTCGCCCGGCCCCAAAATGCCCGGCGTAGATTTGCCCAGCGTGGATTTGCCCGGCGTGGATTCGCTCGGCGTGGATTCGCCCGGCGTTCCCCTCGACCATGCCGCGCCCGGTAGTCTGCTGGCAGAGGTGGCCGGGTTGGTCAGTGGGTAGTGTGTGGGTTGGTGGCCGTGCCGTTGTTCGGTGCCGTTCGGCCCCCGGTGGCCTACTTACTGGCAGAGGTGGCCGGATTGGTTTGGGGGAGAGCGGTTAAAGTTAGGTTTAAATGCCGCTTAAATCGGGCTTAAATCGGGTGGCCGTTCAAAAACTACGCACCTCTGCCAGTGAACAGGTTTACGCCTAAAAATCAATGGTTATAAAGGTGGTTCCCGGTTTTGTATCAAAACCAACCCTAAAACTACGCACCCATTTTATAGGCTGTTCGTACCCCCGCCAAACGGCATAAAACGCGCCATTTTGGGGGTCAATTAGCCCCGAAAAGCCCGGAGAGCGGGGTAAAGTGTCTGAAAAAGCAGAGTAGGGGTAAATCAATTTTCGTATCAGTGAGCAATCAAGAAACTACGCACTATTGGGGTAGTGCGTACTACGCAACAACGACCCCGCCCAAATTTAGAAACGGCTTACATTCATCTTGGATAAATCAGTAGTTTATGAACAGTACGCAACCAACGCCCTCGACCCCGGCAAGCATCCGGGAACGGGCCTATCAGTATCACGTCAAAGGGTTGACGTGTGCCGAAATTGCCAAATTATTAGACCTTTCGCCCCGAACGGTCGAACGGTATAGTTTGGCAGAGAAATGGCGGGAACGGGCCAACCCGCAACCATTGGCAGAGCGGGCCAAAGCCTTGCAGAAACAGGGTTTTTCTTACGCACAGATAGCCCGAACGCTGGCAGTGGGAAAGAGTACGGTTTACGGCTATTTGCGATCAGCAAAGCAGAGAACAGGAAACCCCGTTGGCAGTGAGAACGGGGTTTCCAACGGTGCTAAAAAATAGTTGATGGTTATTTTTTATTGTCATACTTACGGGGTTCGTAAGGGATTGCTCGAACCAAGCGCGTACCCCATTCGGGAATTTCACGGACGCAATCGGGCGGAATTACGCCCCGCGCAATCCAATTTGTTACGACCATTCGTGAACCCAATCCAAACTGTTTGGCGTATTCGGTAGCTGATACCCATTCAGTCGGTGAATAAGTAGCTTTGATTTCGGCCAATGCTGCCTTTGCCTGTTCAAGTTGGGTGCGGCTGTCAGCATTGGTAGTGATTAACTTTTGAAGGAGTGCGTTTTGAACATCGGGCGTTATAGGGGCAACTTGCCGTAGGTGTTCGGCTATTGCTTGCAAATCGGCTAAAGTTGCGGCCTGTTCAATTTTTGAGATTAATTCTTGGTCTCCCATTATGTCTAATTGTTTGTTATGAAAACAATTAGAGTAGGTAATAGTTCATAAAGTGGCATGAAATTATGATTAGGCTACCAAAGCTGCTGCTACCTCCATATTGGGTTGTGAAATTAGCGGCCTTACGTTGTGTTGTTTGAGTTGCTTTGTGGTTTGCCAGGTGTATGTCAAAATAAGCCTAACTGGTTGTCTTGGGCCTTTTCTTGGGCCGCTTTTACCACATCTATCCTTTGGTTGAGGGGAATACGGATTCGTTCGCCGGATAGAATCTGCTCAACACTGATTACCTCAATTTTGGGGTATGTACTGCCAAAAAGTTCGTTGGTGTAAAAGCCGTATTTCTTGGATTCTTTCACAAGGTTGTCCATTGTGTTGAGCGTTAGCAGATAACCCATTGCGGCCTTTTCGCGCTCTACCGTGCCGAATAATTCACGTACTACGGCGGGGGTTAAAGTCTCGTTTGATTTGACGCTGAAAATAACGGGTTTCAGGCTTTGCCCGTCCTTACCGTCACTATCCAACACAAAGGCTAATCCGTCAACGCCCCCGTCTCCCCCTTTCTTCTCGTTTATGATTGCCCGGTTCTGGGAGAATGTCAATACGGCCCATTTCTCAAACTCTTTCCGGGTACGGTCATCTTTTTTGTGGGCCAATGCTACGGCAGATGCCATATCTTTTGGTACGCCCGATAGTTTGACGGTTTCTAAAGCCGTTTTGCCGTAGGTGTCTTCTAATCGTTTGAGGATGAGGGCAATACTTTGGTAAGTAATGTCAATGCCAATCCATTTACGGCCTAACCGTTGGGCAACGGCAACGGTTGTGCCGCAACCGCAATACGCATCTAACACCGTATCGCCTTCGTTGCTGCTGGCTTGTATAATTCGTTCTAACAAGGCTTCGGGCTTTTGGGTTGGATAGCCCAAACGTTCGGTGGCTTGCGAGTTGATAGGGGGAATATCGTCCCATACAGTAGGCATTGTAACTCCTTTCTGTTCTTCCAAAAACCTAACTAAGTAGGGAGTGCCGGATTTCGACCACTCAATCAAACCACCCTCATCTAACTTTTCTAATTTTTCTCTGATTACACGCCAACCCCAAGCGGGTTTATATCCCTTATATTCATAAGCTAAATTTGGCCGCTCTCCCATGCTGGCAGAACGAATTATGTTATCCAATCTGTAAGCCCTTCCTAACTCATCCTTACGGTTGTAATGGCTTTTGATATATTTCTCGCTGTGGGTTAGGTGCTGTTCATTCCATGCAAAATCTTTACCTTTTACATAATAGAAAATATTATCATTTATCACTGCAAACCTCTTTGCGTCATTGTGGGAACTTGTGCGTTTCCAAATAACTTCGTTTCGATAATCCCCGCCCTGACTGCAAAAAACCGCGTCTAAAACGATTTTAAGATAATGGCTGGCCGATGGGTCACAATGGAGATAGAACGAACCCGTAGGGGTTAAAATCCGGTGTATCTCCACTATCCGCAAGGTCATAGAAACGACATACGCCAACAAAGAGCCTTTGCCCAACACCTTCGTAAGTCCGTCAATGAGGTTGATAGTTTGGGCCGAAAACGAGCCGTTGTAGTTCACCGAACGCGGCCCGGTCAGAATTTCGGCTAACCCTTGTTCGGCGTTAGTGTCCCATGTCCACGTATCAACAAAGGCTTGTGCTTGCGCTTTGTCTTCACGGCCAACGTTGTTGTAAATCTGGTTGTAGTTCCGTTTGGAGTTAAACGGCGGGTCTATGTAACACAAATCAACGGATTCGTCTTTGATGTACTTACGGAGTATGGCTAAGTTATCGCCATAAAAAAGCTGGTTCATGGAGCAAAGGCGGGGTAAAAGTGGTACGTTTTGAATAGGTGGCTAAAGTAGCAAGTTTGGCGGTTCTTGTGCTATGTTTTGAACAGGTCTTTTATTGTCAATCGCCATTCGTTCACTGTTCACGGCTTTAAGGCATTGGCTTACTGGCAGAGGTGGCCGCGCCGTTGGTGATAGGCTCAAAGCGTCCCCCGGAAAGGCTTTTCGCTGATTCCGTCCCCCAATCCGTCCCCCGGACGGAAATAAAAAACCTCAACTAACTGATTATCAGAAAGTTGAGGTTTAGGTAATGTGCCGAAGGCGAGACTCGAACTCGCATGTCCGTAAAGACACACGCCCCTGAAACGTGCGTGTCTACCAATTTCACCACTTCGGCAGCTGCACTACCCCTATTTGGGACTGCAAAGGTAGTATAACACCCGTGTTTTTCACAAGCAACCGGGATGAAATTTTTCGTCCGGTTGCTTGTAGTCTCCAATCAGGTCGTTTTCGGACAGGTGCTACAAGTTTACGGCTTCCAGCATATCCGGGATGTGGACATTGGTAAAACCGGCTTCTTCGAGGTGGGTTTGCCAAACCTGTTGCGTGTCATAATCACCATGCACCAGAAACAGGCCTTTGACCAATACCGGGTTCTGGCAACGCAGAAACTGCAACATCTCCACCCAGTCGCCGTGCGCCGAAAATGAGTCCATCACCACCACCTCGGCATTCACATCAAACTGTTCGCCGAAGATATTCACGGTTTTGTCGCCCCGTTTCAAGGCTCCGGCTAAGGTGTCCGGCCCGGCGTAGCCCACCAGCAGAATGGTATTGCGGGGGTCTTCAACGTTATTTTTGATGTGATGTTTGATGCGCCCGGCCTCGGCCATGCCCGACGATGAGATGATGACAGCCGGGCCAACCACCTGATTGATTGCCTTGGAGTCTTCTACGTCTGAGACATAATGCAGGTTGGGGAAGTTAAAGGCATCACCGTCTTTCTTGATGTAGGCCAGAATCTCCGGGTTGAAATCTTCTTCGTGGTCGCGCATGACATCGGTGGCTTTTACCGACATCGGGCTGTCCACAAATACGGGCAGCGTCGGTAATTCGCCCGCGCTGGCGAGTTGGTCGAGGGCGTAAATCAATTCCTGGGTGCGGTCAACGGAAAAGGCCGGAATAATAATTTTGCCCTGCCGCTTCACGCACGTTTCCTGCACCACCCGCAGCAGGTGGGCCTTCATGTCGGGTTCGGGTTCGTGGCGTTTGTCGCCATAGGTGCTTTCGCAGATGATGTAATCGGCCTGCGGAAACGGGTCATATTGCCGGAGAATATGATCGTTCGGGCGGCCAATATCGCCACTGAAAAACAGCCGTTTGGTTTTGTTCTCCTCGCTGATAGTCAGGCTGATAGCCGCACTGCCGAGGATATGTGCGGTGTCGGTATAGAGCAGGTCAACGCCGGGGCTGATGGTTTTGGGCTGGTTATACGGCACGGTCTGCATGAGGCCCAAAGCGGTCTGCACATCAGTAGCGTCATACAGGGCTTCGAGAATGGGACGGCCTTGTTTTGCCCGCCGTCTGTTGACCCGTTCCAGATCGGTTTCCTGAATCCGGGCCGAATCCATGAGCATAATCCGGCACAGATCAGCCGTAGCCGGGGTGCAGTAAATCGGCCCCCGGAACCCCTGCCGCACTAAACGCGGCACCAGCCCGGTGTGGTCAATGTGGGCGTGCGACAGCACGAGAATATCAACCGAAGCGGCATCGAAATGAAACGTCTGGTTGAGGTCGTCGGTGTTAATGCCCTGAAACAGACCGCAATCGAGCAGGATTTTCTGGCCGTTGTTGAGCGTCAGGAGGTGCTTGGAGCCGGTGACTTGCCGGGCCGCGCCAAAAAATTGGAGGTGCATTTTGTACGGATTTAGTGGCGGTAAAGTAAGCACAAAAAAGCCGCCCCTCAATTCGGGAGCGGCTTTCCGGTTTTCTTAACCTATTCTGTGCTGTAGTGGCAAGTGATTGGTGGTCAGTGGCAAGTTGGCTGACGCACGAGTAATTCTGCGTCAGCCAACTTGCCACTGACCACCAATCACCTGCCACTAATCTCCCGATTTTGCCCGTGATTTCAGGTCGTCGGCTCCGGTGCTGCGGTCGCGGGTGCCTTTCACGTTCTGATTGCCAAAGCGGTACGTGAACGTCAGCCGGGCCTGGCGGCTGGGCCAATACGAGCGCACCGAGAAATCAATATCCTGCAACTTGGTCTGGCCCCGGAACTGCTGCGTCCAGAATAAATCGCTGACGTTCAGGCTGATGCGTCCCTTTTTCTCCATCACCGATTTTTGCAGACCCACGTTGAGCGACCCCATTGGCTGGGCAATCCAGAAATCGTAGCCGCCCCGCCCGTTATACCAGCCCGATACTTCGAGCGAGAGCGTTTTGCTGAGGGTAAAATTCTGGCTCGAATACACATTCCACGAACTCCACGTCAACTCGACCAACTCGTTGTTATAGACCGTTTTGTTGCGCGTTCTGAACGCGGTGAGATTGTTCTGCATCGTCCACCACTTCGTTACTGACACCGGAAAGCTGATGGTCAGGTTCAGGTTGTCGCGGCTGTCAATGTTTTCGCTCGTCACATACGTTTTATTCTCGGAAGCAATTTGACGTGGTATCTCGCTGATAATGGCATCGGTGGTTTTGGCGTAACCAAGCGTGGTGTTGACTTTGCCCTTAAACACGTGTGTCAGTTGAAACGAATTGGTGAACTGAGGCCGTAGGTTTGGGTTGCCCTGCTGGTAGGTGTAGGGGTCAAGGAAAAACACGAACGGGTTCAGGGTCTGGTAGTTGGGGCGGTCTATCCGGCGGCTGTACGAAAACGTCAGCGTGTTGCTCGAATCAATCGGCTGGGTCACAAACAGCGTCGGGAAGAGGTTGGTGTAGTTGCGCCGGTTCACCTTGTTGAGGGTGATCGAGTTGCCTTCTGACAGCGTGTGTTCGAGCCGAAGGCCGGTCTGAATCTGCGTTTTTTTACCGAGCCTGGTGCTGTAATTCACGTAGGCCGCGCTGATGTTTTCGGTGTATTTGAAGCGGTTGGAACGGGTCAAATCAACGGCCCACTGATCTGATTTAGTCTCGAAGGTCAGGTCGTTATCCGAGACAACATAGCTGGTTTTCAGGCCGGTCTCAACTTTGCCCTTCTTCAATGGATGCACATAATCGGTCTTGAACACGGCGATCTGAATCGTTGAGGGCATCTGGTTTCGGATGGAATCGGGTGAGCCGGTAGCTTGATAATCAGGCGCGTAATACTGGGTGCCGAGCAGGTTATTTGACCTGCCCTGATACTGCACATAGTCGGCATCGGCGGTCCACTCGCGGCCCTTGCCATCGAAATCGTGTTTGATATTGGCGTTCAGGTTGACGTTTTTCCACTGATTTTTTACGCTCGTTCCCGTCACGAACCGGCGCGTTACGGCCCGGCTGGCATCCAGAATGTCGGTTTTGGTGATGGCGTTGGGTTGCCGCCAGTCTTCGATAAAACCCGTTGCCAGGATGCCCAGCGTGGTTTTTTTGGTGATCGTATAATCTAAACCCGCTTTGAAATTGTGGTTGATGCCGTCGTTCAGCCGGGTGCTTTTCTGGTCGAAATACGTGACGGTGCCGTTGTAAGGAATACTGCGGAAGATGTCGTTGCCGCCCGCGCCCGTAAACCGCGCCCCGCTATAATTGCCGAAGACGTTGATGTTGCCTTGCCGATGGTTTAGCGCCAGCGACGCATTGCCGCGCCCGCGCCCGCCGGGTTGCAGTTGGTAGCCGGTGCCGAGGGTCAGGTTGCCGTTGGTGCCGAAGTTCTTGTTTTTCTTGAACCGGATGTTGATGATGCCCGCGTTGCCAGCCGCGTCGTATTTCGAGGATGGGTTGGTGATAATCTCGATTTTCTCCACGTTGTCGCTGGGCGTGTTGCGGAGCATCGTTACCACTTCCTGCATGGACATATACGACCGTTTGCCGTCAATCTCGACAATCACGCCCTGCTTGCCGTTCACTTTTATCTGCTCGTTTTGCTGGTCAACGGTTACGCCGGGGGCTTTTTCCAGCACTTCCAGCACCGTACTCCCCGCCGAGACGATGCTGTTTTCGACGTTCACCACCAGCCGGTCAACCTGCTGTTCGATGAACGGTTTTTTGGCCGTCACGGTCACTTCGTTCAGTTTTTTAGCCTCTTCGATCAGCGCAATCGCTGGGATAATCAGGGTTGGCTGATCGGCACTGACGGCGAACGGTGCGCTATACGTTTTGCCATAACCCACCTGCTGGGCGGCCATCAGATGCTGACCCGTTGCCCGGCTTTCTATGTCATAATGCCCGTTGGCATCGCTGATAGCCCCGCGTACCAATGTCGAATCGGTCGCTTTCAGGAGCATGACGGTCGCAAATTCAAGGGGCTTGCCGGTTGCGTCAGTCACGCTGCCACTGATTTTAATGGGTGACGCGGGTTGCTGGGCGATTGCCAGACCCGTTGTGAGCAGGGCGAGCAAGAAAGTCATAACGTGAGCGTACCCTGACCCAATCGAAGCGTCGAGTCGCCCTTTGACCCATCGGACTGCCCGGTGGGAAAGGGGATTTTTTGTCAGAAAAGTCGTAGCGTGTTTCATAGTTGTAAGAAGGTTGTTGTTCACTGGTACTTGTTCGTCGTGATTGTTGTTGTGTACTGTTCAAGCAAGAGTACAGGGCAAATGTAGGTAGTCGGCATTGCAAGCTACTGTTTCTTACACAGGCGGTCGGTTTGTGTAGATGATTGGTATTTGTTGGGAGAAGTCGGGACGGTTTATGCGGTATTCAGACTAAAGATGCCGGTGAGTTGGGGGAGGTTGCACGGCGGGCATAAAAAAATCCTAACCTGTGCTGGTTAAGATTTTATGTTTGGCACCGCCCCTCGGCTGTGCCGTTCCGGGTGGGTGAACCAATTACTGCGAGCCGCCCACAGCCTGATGGCGGTGGGGAACAGGTTTGGCACCGCCACCAGGATGTGCCGTTAATTCGGGCATATCTAACCCCAGCGCGCGGTGGCTTTCGGTGCGGACACGCTGCAACAAATCGGCATCATTTGCCAGCGAACCGCCATAGGACGGAATCAGCCGCCGGAGGGTTTTCTGCCAGTTTTCAGTCGCCAATTGTTCCGGGAAACACCGCGCCAGTAAATCGAGCATGATCGAAACGGCGGTTGACGCGCCCGGCGACGCGCCCAGCAAAGCCGCAATGCTGCCATCTGCCGCGCAGACAACCTCGGTGCCAAATTCCAGAATACCCCCTTCTTCGTCGTCTCGCTTGATAACCTGCACCCGTTGGCCCGCCATTTCGAGTTCCCAATCATCCATCTGCGCATTCGGGAAATACTCGCGGAGAGCATCCAGCCGGTCGTCAGGCGATTGAAACACCTGCTCGATCAGATACTTCGTGAGCGGAATGTTGTGCAGCCCGGCCATCAGCATCGGCGCAATATTGTTAAGCTGGATAGACTTGGGCAGGTCGAGATAGGAGCCGCTTTTGAGGAATTTGGTCGAGAAACCGGCGTATGGGCCGAAGAGCAATTCCTGCTTACCGTCAATCATGCGCGTGTCTAAGTGCGGCACCGACATCGGCGGTGCGCCCACCGAGGCTTTGCCATAGACTTTGGCGTGGTGCCGGTCAATAACAGTCCGGTTGACGCATTTGAGCCATTGCCCGCTTACCGGGAAACCGCCAAACCCCCGCGCTTCGGGAATGGCCGATTGTTCGAGCAGCCGCAACGAACCGCCACCCGCGCCGATAAACAGGAATTTGGCCCGGATGTCCTGATGGTGGTGTGAGCCGTGTTCTTCGACCCGTATTTTCCAGCCACCCACGCTCTTTGACGGCCAGAGGTCGCGCACATCGTAGCCGAAGTGCATGGTTACGCCCGGCATTTCGGCTAATTTCTCAAACATACAGCGCGTCAGTGCGCCAAAGTTTACGTCGGTGCCGAGGTCCATGCGCGTGGCGGCAACGGGCTGTTCGGGGTCGCGGCCTTCCATCACCAGCGGCATCCAGTCGGTGAGCGTGGCCGGGTCTTCGGCGTATTGCATCCCGCGAAAGAGGTGGCTCTGGGTCAGGGCTTCGTAGCGGTTGCGGAGGTAGGTCACGTTTTCTTCGCCCCAAACGAAACTCGAATGGGGGATGGGCCGGATAAAATCGGGCGCGTCGTGCAGAAACCCTTCGAGCAGCAGGTGCGCCCAGAACTGTTTCGAGACCTCGAATGATTCGGCGATTTTGATGGCCTTGCCGGTGTCTATCGTGCCGTCTTCGCGTTGGGGCGTATAGTTCAGTTCGCAAAATGCCGAGTGGCCCGTGCCGGCGTTGTTCCAGGCATCGGAGCTTTCGGCGGCTGCCCGGTCGAGCCGTTCAAAAATGGTGATTGTCAATGACGGATCGAGTTCTTTGAGCAGTACGCCGAGGGTCGCGCTCATGATACCCGCGCCAATCAGCACCACATCGGCAGTGGCAAAATCAGTGGTCGAGTCAGTACGTGTTGACATGGAGAAAAACAGATTGTATCTGCACAGTCATACAACCGGGAGGGCGTTCTTGTTCAGTCAGCGCGGGGTTTGGCCCGAAAACCTAAGCCGGTGCTACCTGTATCCGTTATCTTGTGTTCCAATAGTATCATCTCCGGTCCAATAAGAACTTAAAGCAAAAAGTTAACAGAACCAGGCAGCACATTGATTGTGTTGATAAGTACCCAATCATGCAAGATAATGAGCAACAACCCCAGCGATATGTACCTCAACGAGTACCACCGGCAGCAGAGCGAGCGAATGGTCAAGTACGTCTCCGAGCAGCCCTTGATGTCATTGGCAGCGTGCATCGAACAAGCAAAGCGGCTCAGGGAGCATCCCCACGAACCTCAGCCGAAGAAACCGCGCTGACCAAAGCCCTGCGAACAGGGGAGGAAATACTGCTTCGTCGGTGGGCCAATGCCAACGAATGTTTCTTACCCGACGAGCCGTTCAGTGATGCCTGGCAAGTTCAAGGGGGCGAAGGCGGAGCCGAACACCAGGTTTATGTGTAGGTTGGGATTTATTACAAGCGCAATAACCTGAACTATTACCGCACCTGGCTGGCCTACTTCAACAACTTGATGCTCCACAACTGGTTATTTCCCGAAACGGCCTACACGTTTCTTGGCCTGATGGACGTAGATGGTTGGCTTCATGGAGTGGTAAGTCAGAAGGCAGTGCAGGGCATTCGGGGAGCCGTACCAGAGGAGGTAATGGCATATCTGGCTCCATTTGGCTTTACGGCCTTGCCCAACAACAATTACATTCATGCTGAAACCGGAATTATTGTCGGTGATCTCCATACCCGCAATGTGCTGTTGGCTCCCACTGGTCAGTTGCTCGTTTTTGACCCCGTTATCTCAATGACCAGCCCTCTATAAGTGGCTACTCTTTCGGGATAATAAACAACAGGATCACCTCCAGCACGATAAGAATCAAAAAGTTGTGCCACAAACCTAATGCCCCCCTGACCTGTTATCTCATCAACACAAGCATTGACGTATGGAAACGCCCGAAGTACCCCAACAAAACCCACCCGCCGACGACACTAAACTCGACCGTATTGTGGAGGCCCGGATGAAACTCAAACGCCGGTTTGAGACCAAAATGGCCCAAACGCCCTCGATGGCCGATGGCACTGCCGGTGTAGAAAAGCCACGCGGCAAAGGCCCGGCCAACCGACACGGGATGCCGCAGGTGCCGGTTGGGCAGACCGTGACCCAAAAATGGCCGGTGCTGGATTTGGGCTACCAGCCCGATATTCCGCTCGATAAATGGCAACTGTCAATCGATGGCGACGTGCATCACCCCGTCCGGCTGAAATGGGACGACCTGATGGCCCTGCCGCAGGTTGAAGACACGAGTGATTTTCACTGCGTCACCACCTGGTCGCGGCTCGACGTTCCCTGGGTGGGCGTTCGGTTCATGGATTTGGCCGCACTCGTTGACCCCAAAGGCTCGGCCACGCACATCATGTGCTACGGCTTTGACGGATATTCGACCAACGTCTCGCTCGAAGAAGCCCTGAAACCCGATGTTCTGCTGGTGCATACCGCCGATGGCCTGCCCCTGACCCGCGAACACGGCGGCCCGTTGCGGATGATTACGCCCCAGTTGTACGCCTGGAAAGGCTCGAAATGGATCAAGCGTATCGAGTTTCTGACCGCCAACCGGCTTGGCTTCTGGGAAGAGCGCGGCTACTCCGACACGGCCTACCCCTGGCGCAATGATCGGTATAGCTGAAGCAGTTATCAATGAGCCGTTATCAGTTATCAGTTCGGTATTGACCATTGATAACTGACAACGGCTCATTGATAACTGTTCACTGCCCCAACCGCAACTTCCCCTGTGTTTCGTAAATCAGCCGCCCGCCCGCGCCGTAGCCAAGCCGGTTGGCATAGCCGGTGTAATAGTTGGGCATCGTTACGGTGTGCCGAATCTCAACCGGGTCGGTGGCGGTGGGAATCCGATTGCACGACCAGGTATTGTTATCCCACCAATACCCATCCCGAATGCTGGTGATGATGCCGCAGGCCGGTAATGTTGTGAAGGAGAAAGCATAGCTAAACGGCGATACCTGCCCGTCACCGCACCGTGCCCTAACCTGATAGGTGTACGTTGTTGAAGGGGTCAAACCAGTAAGTAACAGGCTACTTGTGCTGATGCCCGTTACTGAAACCCAGGTGCTGGCCCCGGCCTGTTGGTATTGCGCGTCATAAAACGTGCCGGTGTCGCCGGAGGTCCAGTACAGTGTCGTAAATGTATCATTTACGTTGGGGATATATGCGCCCGGTGCGCTGCAGGTAGTGGTAAAGGTCAGCGAATTGGGGGGATAGGCCACCGAATTATTCCAACAAACTAACCCTGGTTGCCACTCATACACATTGCCGCTTGTGAGGCCGGTAATGGCATACCGGCTACCCGTGAACGTACTGCTTTCTACCCAGGTAGTAGCCCCGGTCAGCCGCCACCGCACCCGGTACGTAGCATCATACACACCTGACCAATATACCGATGCCCCGGTTGAGGTAGTAGTCAGGTTAAAGAGTCTCGTGGGGGCATTGCAACCCGTTGTAAACGTGCGGCTGGTAGCGGGCGATACCGAACCGTCGGGGCAGCGTGCCGAAACCTGCCATTCATAAGTACCCCCGTCTATCAGTCCAAAAATTTGTTCGTTTCTTGTGCCAGAATAAGTGGATGAAACCGTTTGTGAGAACGGCCATGTTGTGCTGCCCGCCTGCCGCCATTGCAACACATATTGCAAACCAGCATCTGTATTCCAGCTAACTAAGGCACCTGTTGAGGCAATGTGCAACTCGGTCAGGCCCGTTGGGGTCAGGCAGGCCGTGGTGGTGAAGGACTTAACGGGAGAAAATACTGACACTGACCCGTCGGTACAAATTCCGCGCACCTGCCATTGGTAAACCGTGCTGCTTATCAGATTGGTCAGATTGACATAATTATTGGTAAGCGTAATCGTGGTGGAGGTTGGTGAACCAGTCGCCCGATACACCACATCATAGCTCACACCCGCCCCTAACCAGTTCCAATACAGGGATGCTCCTAAACTGGTAATACCTGATTCTGCCAGACCAGATGGAGCCGAGCAGCCCGTTGTGGTAAAACTTTGCAGGGTTGTGAAAGCCGAACTGCTGCCATCGCTGCACCGGGTGCGAACCTGCCACTCGTAAACGGTATTGATCAGAAGGCCGGGAATGGTATATCCAATCTGCGTACTGGTGCTGGTCAGCGAGGCAATGGTGGTTGAGGTCGGTGAGCCAGCGGCCCGGTACACCAAATCATAGCGCGTGGCGGGGTCGCCGGAAGTTCCCCAATACACGTAAGCCGAGTTGCTATATGCCGTTGATAAGTAAGCGTAAGGGGGCGTAGTACACTGCGTGGTAAACGAGTTCGGCGAGGTGAATCCCGACACACTACCATCCGTGCAGATGGTTTGTACCTGCCAGGTATAAACCGTGCCGTTGGTTAGTCCGGTCAGGCTATACGTGCTGGTAGTCAGGCTGGTAACTGTGGTTGAGGTAGGTGCGCCAACCGCCTGCCAAATCAAATTATACCCCACTCCCGTGCCGAGGTTCTGCCAGGAAACACTGGCTATGTTGGGGCCAACCGTAGGGGTATATAACGCGGCAGCACTGCACCGGGTTGTGGTAAAACTTCGCGGTGCCGTAAATGCCGAACTGCTGCCATCGCTGCACCGGGCGCGTACCTGCCATTCATAAACGGTATTGCTCAGAAGGCCGGGAATGGTATATCCAATCTGGTTATTGGTACTGGATAAAGACGCAACTGTGGTTGACACAGGCGACCCGACGGCCCGATATATAATATCATAGCGGGTAGCTGGATCGGCCACAGGCCCCCAATAGACGTAGGCCGAGTTACTATAGACCGTTCCTAAAGACGTGTATCCGGGCATAGTACACTGCGTGGTGAAGGAGTTTGGGGCGGTGAGTCCTGACACATTGCCATCGACACAAACGGTCTGTATCTGGTAAGTGTATGCCGTGCCGGTGGTTAGTCCCGTCAGGCTGTATGTGCTGGTTGTCAGTCCGGTAACTGTTGTTGAGGTGGGTGAACCAACGGCCCGCCAAACCAAATTATACCCAACCCCCGTGCCATAGTTTTGCCAGGAAAGTCCGACTGTATTCGGCCCAACATTGGGCGTATTAATATAGGGTGTGCCGCAGGCAGTGGTAAACGACTGCAAAGCCGTGAACTCCGACTGCGTTCCTCCCGAACATATTGAGCGTACCTGCCAGTCGTAGCCCGTGCCGTTTGTCAGCCCCGTAATGCCATAACTACTCGTTGTTAATCCGGTAACGGACGTAAAAGGGCTGTTGGCCGGGCTTTGGGGTCGCCATTGCAGGGCGTAGGTTGTACTGCCCGAAATTGCCCAATACAAACGGATGGTGGTTGCTGTTTTGTAGTCCACATAACTATATGACGGTGGCCCGCAGGAAGCTGTAAACGTTCGGATGGCGGAGTAGGCGGTACTGCTTCCGTCGGGGCAGTTGGTTCTGATTTGCCACTCATAAGTTGTGCCGATGCTTAAATTGTTGAGGGTATATGACGAGCAGCAAATGCTGTTTATGGTTTGCCACGAGCCGCCCACGGGCCGCCATTGAATGGTGTAAGTAACGGGCGTGGCCGAACTGTTTTGATACCCCCACTGCAACTGTTCACCGGAGCCAGACGCTACTTCAGTCAGGCTGAATGGCTCCGGGCAACTCATGGTGAACGACCGCACTGCCGAAAAAGGGGTGCTAACGCCATTGGTGCAGTTTGTCCGAATTTGCCATTCATACGCCTTCCCATACGCCAACGGATTCAGGTACGTATAGGTCGAACTGCTGCCGTAGGTATAGGTGGTTGAGGTAGCCGCCCCCGCTTCGCGCCAGACGATGGTGTAATAACTGGCCGTGAGAACGGGCCGCCAGTTGAGCCGGATGCTGTACGTCGTTTTTTCGCTTTCGTTCAGGCCCGACGGGGTATCGCAGCCTTGCACCGTCACCGTTGCCGAACTGCCACCCGTTGCCACCACGCCACAGGCATTGCTCACGGCCAATACCGAATACACGGTGGTGTTGGCGGGGGCTGCGGTGACCGACAGCGTTGCCGTAGTCTGATTGCTGAATACCTGAACGTTGCCGTTGCTGCTGTTGCCAATCGTTAGCGAATACGGCACATCACCCGTTTGCGACGTAATCAGGGTTGCCGTTTGGCCCTGCGTGATAATGGTTGGGCCGGTGAGCAGCACGGCTGGCTGGTCGCAGCCCGTTGGCGAGACCACATTCAGCACATAGTCTTCGACTTCGCCATACAGGTAGTTGCCGCACAGGCTCAGGTTCTGGCTGTTATAGGTAGCCATCACCCGAACCGCCATCGGCCCGGTGGCGGTGCCTGCGGGAATCGTGAACGCGCCCGCTACCGAGCCGGTTATTTGCAGTACGGGTGTTTCATAGACTTTTTCGCCCGTCTCAAACAACTGATTCCCGTTCAGGTCGGCCCAGATAGCCACGCCTTCCCGATAGTCTGAACTGAGCAATGTAGCCGAAAAACTGTATGACTTGCCCGGCGAAACATTGGTTGTGGTGGTCGTGAACGAACTATAGCCCGATGCCGAACAACCCGTATTGGTGCTGAGGGGTACGCCGTTTACCGCGAAACTGTTCAGCCCGTCGCTATACGAGCAGCCGTAGGTAAAGGTGGGTGAACAACCGCCGGCTGGAGTTGCTTTTAGAGAGGTAAACTTGTTTTCGGGGTGAACCGGCGGGGACGGCGGGGGTTGATAAGCCGGGATAGAATCGGGCCTTTGGGCAAAAGCAGTTTGTGACAGGCAAAAAAAGAACAACAGCAACAGGCAGAGCCGGGCGGGTAGGCGTTTCATCAAGTAGGTACAGTTATGAATGGTCTTGACGACAAAAATAGTGATAAGTCAGTAACGAATAGAAATAAGTAGGGAATTTTTTATAAAAAATACGGCTGACCGAAGACTTATCTCCGGCCAGCCGTATTTACTACTCTCCGTAGTTTACTGCCCCAACTGCAACTTCCCGCCCGGCAGATACACCAACTTACCACCCACAGCATACCCCACTTTGCGGGCCTGATTAGCGGAATAACTCGATACCGTAACGCTGTGCCGAATCTCCACATCGTGCGCCGACGAAGGCACAAACCCGCATGACCAGATCGAATAGTCGGACCAGTATCCGTCGCGGATGGTGTACATCGCCGGGCAGGCCGTCCGGGTCGTGAACGATTGCAGGGTCGAAAATGCCGAGTAGGTGCCATCGGTGCAAATTGTTCTGACTTGCCAGGTGTAGGCCGTTACCGCCGACAGGCTCGTGAGTAACAGGGTGATGCTGCCGATGCCGCTTACCATCGTGGGGCTGCCCGTGCTGCCCTGCGGCTGGTATTGCACGTCATACCGGATGCCCGGCAACACGCTATAGCCGGAGAAGTTGAGCAGGGCCGTTCGGTCGGTAATGGGAAACGCGTAGAGACTCGCAGGCGGCTGGCACTGAGCCACAAACGTCACCGAATTGGCGTAGCCCACGATGCCCGAACCACAGACTGTTCCTACCTGCACTTCGTATGTGGTGCCGCTGGTGAGGCCCGTCAGCGAATAATAGTAAACGCCGGTGGCTAACGTACCGCTTTCGTTCCAGGGCGTGGTGACGCTGTTTGCCGGTCGCCACCGGACGGTGTAGTTCAGTGCGCTATTGGCTGACCAGTAAACCGAGGCATCCGTGGGCGAGATGTTATACACCGATGTAGTGGTAGTAACCGGGCAGTTGGTCGTAAACGAGCGAATGGCCGTAAAACCCGATTGGGTTCCGTCGGGGCAGAGCGTGCCAACCTGCCATTCGTAGGCCGTGTTGCTGGTTAGCCCGGCAATCAGGTAAAATGTATTCGAGGCCGTTGCCGAGGCCGGCACCGTTGCCGATGCTGACCAGACCGATGCCCCCGCCAGCCGCCACCGCACGGTGTATTGAAAACCCGTTATTGAATACCAGGTAACCCGTGCTACGGTGCTGATAACGTAACTTTCGTATGCAGCATACGGCACCTGACACGCGGTGGTGGTGAAGGGTTGCGGAGCCGTAAAGGCCGACCTGTTGCCATCGGCGCACACCGTTCTCACCTGCCATTCATAGGCCGTGTTGGTGGTTAATCCCGTCAGGGCATAATACACATAACTGCCTGAACTGCTCAGTGAGGTAACCGTGGTTGATACGGGCGAGCCAACAACGCGGTACACCAGTTCATAGCGGGTATCGCTGCCGTAGCTGCTCCAGTCCAGGTTGGCCGAGTTGCTACCGGCATACCCATATACGTTGGGTGGAATGGTACACTGGGTGGTAAATGAAAACGGCGTTGAGAAGACCGACAGTGACCCGTCGGGGCAAATCACCTGCACCAGAAATTCATACGCCGTGCTGTTTGACAGGCCCGTTACGCTGAACGTGGTGCCGGTCAGGGCCGAAACCGTTGTGGATACCGGCCCGCCAACCACCCGGTAAACGAGGTTGTAGGTTGAGGTATAGTTTGGGCTGCTCCACTGAAGCACCGCCCCCGTTGAGGTGATGTTGTAGGCAGACTGATAGTTGACCGCACCGCACTGGGGCGTAAAGGAGTACGGAGCCGTGAAAGCCGACGTAGCCGAAGCCGAACACACCGTTCTGACCCGGTATTCGTAGCCCGCCCCGGCGGTCAGGCCCGTTAGCGAATACGAATTTGTTATGATCGTAGCGGACGAGTAGGGGCTGTTGATTGGTTGTTGCAACCGCCATTGCAATTCATAGGGAGTGGTATTGGTGTAATATCCCCAGGATAGTTGTGCCGTGCTGCCCGTTAAGCCGCTGACATTCAGATAGGTCGGGGCATTGCACGGCACGGTGATAAAGCGCGACGGACTAAAGGCGGTGCTGTTGCCGTTGGCGCAGTCGGTGCGAACCCGCCACTCGTAGCGTTGGCCGGCTTCCCACCCGGTTGGGTAATAGGTGCTGCTACTCAGGCCCGTCGCGCTTGTCCAGGGCGAGGTGTCGGCCAGGCGGTACTGCACCGTGAAGTTAATCGGGTAGCCAACGTAGCCCCATTGCAAATACACCGACGACGCGCCCGATGCAACTTCGGTAAGGCTATACGGTTACGGGCAAGACATCGTAAAGGAGCGCGGGGCCGTGTAACTCGTGCTGCTGCCGTTGGTGCAGACCGTGTTCACCTGCCATTCGTAGGCTTTGCCGTAGGTTAGTGAATACAGTGAGTAATTACCGAAATTGCCGTAAGTATCGTAATACGTGAATGAACTGGCTCCGGCTTCACGGAAACGCACATTGTATTTTGACGCTACGGCTGACGGTTGCCAGTTGAGCCGGATGGACGAAAGCGTTTTTTCACTCTCGAACAGACCCGTCGGCGGCTCACAATTTTGCACCACCACCGTTGCCGAGCCGCTCACCGTACCCACCCCGCAGGCATTGCTGACGCTGAGGGGAAAATAAACGGTGGTGCCGTAAGGATTGACGTAATAATTGGGCAACGGATAATCTACACTGGGGTAGGCCGAATTTATTTCCCCGGCACTGTTGGCTATCGTAAACGAGTAGGGAACGTCGCCGGTCTGAGCGATGCTCACGGTTGTGTAGCCGCCCGGCGCGGTAACGACTGAGCCGCTTAGGGTCAACGTGGGTAATACACAGGTGGTTGCCGGGACCACATTGAGCAGATAATCTTCTGTTTCTCCGTAATAATAACTGCCACAGGCACTTGCTGGCAACGCACCACCCGTCAGAATAAGCCGGAGTACCAACGGGCCGGTGGCTGTACCGACTGGAATACTCAATGCTCCAGTGAATAGGCCGGTGGCAGCCTGGTAACTGGGGAAGTATCGTGCTTCCGAGGGTTCAAAATCACCGTTTCGGTTTAGATCAACCCAGCCCGTAATGCCTTCCTGGGTTGATTGACTCAGTAGCGTTCCCGCAAAACTGTACGACCGCCCCGGCGATACCGTGGCCGTTACCGCCGTAAACTGACTATAACTGCTGGCCGCGCACCCCGAATTTCGGCTCAGTTCGACTCCGTTGAAGGTAAAACTGTTTACCCCATCTCCATAGTTGCACCCATACGCAAACGTGGGCTGGCAGCCGGTGGTTATAAACGTAACCGGCCCGGCATAATTCGACTGGCTGATGGCCGTGCAGATGCTACCGACCCGCCATTCGTAAACCGTGCCGCGTTGCAACCCCGTCAGGCTGTATGAATTGGTGGTGATGCCCGTAACCGAATTCCAGGCCGACACCCCGGCTATTCGCCATTGCAGGGTGTTGGGAGCCGTTAGCCCCGAATAGCTTTGCCAGTTTAGCTGGGCCGAGTTAACTGTGCGGGCCGTTGTGGTCAGGCTGGTGGGCGTTGGGCAGAGGAGCGTAAAATCGGGGCCATCAACAAAGCTTGTGCTGCCCACTGAGCCGCAGTTGGTGCGTACTCCCCAGTTATAAATGGTTACTGCCGATGGGTTAGTCAACGGCATCCCCGGGTCTGTATAAGGCAAATTAGCGATGGTTTGCCAGGTTTGGCTGTTTTGTGGTTTGTAGCGCAGGTCGTAAGTAACGCCCGGCCCCACGCCTACCCAGCCAAACTGAATGCTGGTATATCCCGGATACCGGGTTGTCAGACTGGTTGGCGGCTCGCAGGTGGTGCGGGTGGTGAACGTGGCCGACCCCGAATACCCCGCCGAACTCACCGGGGCGCAGACCGTTTTCACCTGCCATTCGTAGGCCGTGCCGAGTTGCAGCCCCGTCAGGGCATACGTCGGGCGGGGCAGGTCGCTGATGGTTGTCCAGGTTGTGCTGCCCGGTTGCCGCCATTGGAGGTCATAGCGCAGCCCGTCACCGGCGTTGGCCCAGGCGAGTTGCGCCCCGGCGGTAGAAACAGCAACGGTGGTGAGGTTGGTCGTGGCCGGGCAGGTGGTAATAATATTCAGGGTGTAGTCTTCGGTTTCGCCCGCCAAGTAGCTGCCGCAGGCATTGTCGGGCGTGGCCCCGGCCACCGTCATTACCCGCATCCCCACCGGCCCCGCCGTTACAGTAGCCGGAATAATAAGGTCGCCCGCTACGAGGTCCCCCGTTGCCGGGCTACGCTGGTATATCCGTTCTGCCGCGTCATAAATACCATCCCGGTTGGCATCAATCCAGATGGCAAATCCGGCGTTGTTGGCCGATAGTAACCGGGCCGAAAACGAATACGACTGGTAGGCATAGAGCGTGGTTTTTCGCTGCGTAAACTCCTGATACCCCGCTGCGCCCGAACAACCCGAATACCAGCTTAGTGTATCGCGGTTGATAATCAGGCTGTTCAGCCCGTCGTTATTGCCGCAACCAATCGTATACGTGGGGCGGCACGCAATGGCCGCCGTTGTTACCGACCGCACCGTACTCAGGCTTCCGGTGGTGGCGTTTGAGGGGCGAATCCGGTAATAATAGACGGTGTTGCTGGTCAGCCCCTGATCGGTAAACGCGGTTACGTTGGGGCCAACGCCACCAATGGCTCCGAAGCCATCGGTAGCTGAGGTAGAGCGTTCCACAAAGTAGCCCAGTTCATTCGTGGCGTTATCTTGCCAGGTCAGTTGCGCCGAGCCGCCGGTTGTTAAGGTAGCCGACAGGTTGCCCGGAGCCGTAACCGCTACCGGCGCGTAGGTGAGATTAGTGTTGGTATAACTCTGCCGGAGGGCCAGCCCGGCCTGCATCCGGTCATACTGCCCGGCGGTAAAGTAATGAGGGCAGTTTAGCAAGGAGGAATAATAAGACATTTGATTGCCCATCTGCGGGTTATACAATTCGCCGTTAGCATCCCGAACGGTTCCGGTATAAATCTGACAGCCCGCACTGTTATAGGTGAAGGTGGCTCCCGGCAAGTTATACGGGTCGGCGGGGGTATCGCAAACCAGATCACCGGCGTAGCTACAGTTGGCTCCGGCCCCGCGCGTCACTAATTCGGCTGTGGTAGAACTGTTACCCTCAAAGGTATGAATGAGGTTAAAATTATGACCCAGTTCATGCGGAATCAGATACCCGCCCGTATAGTCATCTCCGCCCGATGTGCCGATTACAGACCGGGTGGCGTACACGTCATCGTATGGATAATACGCATAACCTCCGCCAGAGGGCGTAAAATACATATTCAGGGCATTGGTCGCATCACGGCCATTCGGTATTGTTGCCGCATTATACCCCGTATCGTCGTCAATGTAATCGGGGGCAGTACCCGCTAAGTAAAACTGAACACCGCTGTTGTTCAGCATGAAATACTTATTCGCCAGGCCCATGACTTTGTTCAGACTTGCCACCGACATACCCCCCGTGCCATCGCTCCGGCGCAGGATATGCGGGCGAATCGGGACGTAGGTGATGCCCGTAAACGCTTTGTTGTTCTGCGCTTTTTTGATCTGAAAGGCAAATTTGGCGGCTGCGTCGAGGTCGCGTTTTTGCTGGTCGGTCAGCTCGCGGGTGCCGCAGTCGAGGGGGCGGGGCTGGGGTTGCTGGGCCAGAGCCGGGTGTTGCCAGATAGCCAGCAGAACAAGCAGCAGCAGGAGCCGGACACGGGTAGTAGAAAAAAGCATAGTCGGAGTGTGTAGTTGGTTTTGTCGCTAAGAGCATGAAAGCTACCAATTGGTTGGAATGTTAGTGCAAAAAAGCGTCGTTACCCGAAACTATTTTTTCGGATAACGACGCTATATCTGTTCTACGCGAACTAACCAAATCTTACCTGAAAGGCAGCGGTAGCGACACACTCATTGCCCCAGCCGCAGCACCCCGCCCGGCAGATACACCAACTTGCCACCTACGGCATACCCCACGCGCCGGGCCTGACTGTTGTAGGTATTAGAAAGCGTTACCACGTGCCGAATCTCCACATCATGCACTACCGTTGGCACCCATCCGCAAGACCAGACCGACGAATCACTCCAGTAGCCGTCTTTCAGCGTGTAAACCAACGGGCAGGCTGCCAGCGTGGTAAAGGTGCGGGTGCTACTGAAACCGGATGCATTACCATCGGCACAGATTGTTCTCACTTGCCAGGTATAGCCGGTGGCGGCAGAAAGGCCCGTGAGTAACAGGGTCGTGCTGTTGATGTTGCTCACGAGCGTCCAGCCGGTGCTGTTTTGGGGCTGATACTGAACCTCATAGCGCAGACCGGGCAGGTTATAACCCGCCGAGAAGTTCAACACGGCGGTGCGGTCGGTGATTGCAAACGAATAGCCATTGGTCGAAACCGGGCAACCCGTCACAAACGTGATTGATGCGCCGTAGCCGATAATTCCCTCATCGCAGACCACCCCGACCTGCCATTCGTAGGTGTTGGCGTTGGTCAGGTTCGTTAACGAAAACGTATTCGTGCCGACGGGCAGCGGGTTGCTTTCGTTCCAGGCCGCGCCCGCACTGTTGGCAATGCGCCAGCGCACCCGGTAGGCCAATACCGCATTGCTGCTCCAGTTCAGGCTTGCTCCGGTTGACGATACATTGAACGTGTATAACCCGGTAGCTGACGGACATGTTGTTGTGAACGACCGGGGAGTTGTGTAAACTGACTGCGTGTTGTCGGGGCAGCGTGTGGACATCCGCCACTCGTAGCCGGTGTTGTTGGTCAGGCCGGTAATCGTGTAGTACAGGTAGTTGTCTTCGGTGGCCGTTACCGTTGCCGACGCGGGCCAGGTGCTATTGCCGGTTGGTCGCCACTGCACCTCATAACTCAGGCCCGCTTTGGCTCCCCACGTCACCCGCGCTGATGTGTTCAGCACATAAACTTCATACGAATAGTCGGGTAGTGAGCAGGTTGTTGTGGTAAAGAATTGCGGTTGGGTGAAGGCCGACGCATTCCCATCGGCACACACCGTTCTGACTTGCCATTCGTAGGCCGTGCTGGTGGATAACCCCGTCAGGTTGTAATACAGGGTGGTTTGGCCCGGCGCAACGGTCAGTGATGAGATGGTGGTTGACGTAGGCGAACCGGCCACCCGATACACTAAGTCGTAGCGCGTGTCGGCCCCGACTGTTGACCACCCCAGCCGGATACTGTTGCTGCCGGGGCTGTTGGCAAAGTAATATGTAGGCGTGATACACTGCGTGGTAAACGACCCCGGAGCCGAGAATGCCGACAATGATCCGTCGCTGCAAACAACCTGCACGGCAAATTCATAGATGGTGCCGTTGGTCAGCCCATTGAGCTGATACGACGTGACCGAAAGCGCACTGACAGTGGTGGACGCTGGCGAGCCTGCCACCCGATACACTACGTTATAGCGCGACGTAGCGTTTGCACTGCTCCAGGTGAGCAAAGCACCCGTTGAGGTAACGTTGCTGAAATAGAGCGATTGAATGGTTC
>JBBRNH010000016.1:0-75155 GCA_038230415.1 Cytophagales bacterium
ATTGACCAGAGCCAGAAGTTGATTCAGGAAAAAGATTCGGTCATTGACCAGAGCCAGAAGTTGATTCAGGAAAAAGATTCGGTCATTGACCAGAATGAGCAAACGATTTTAGAGCGAGACCGCGAGTTAGAAGCCCTGCGGCAGGAACTCAACCGATTGCGGGGCGTGTAATTCTGCCGAAAACGGCAGAATGTGTAGTTTTGCCATGTTTCGCTCAAAGTTGGCTCTCCATGAACAAATTCCGCTTACTGCTCTTCATTCTGATTCCTTTTTCGGCTCTTGCCCAATCGCCCGTCAAACCCGTCAAATCACCCGCCAAGCCCCAATCTCAAACTCAGCCCGCACCGGGGCCAACACCCGTGCAACGCGCTTTGCAACGCACCGTTACCATCAGTACGCTGCCTCAACCGGGCGAACGGCTCGACCTGACCGACGCGCTGGCAACCGCCGTCGAGAAAAATTACCAGATTAAAATCGCCCGCTCGCAACAACTTATCTCGGTCACGAATAACGTCCGGGCCAATGCCGGGTTTGCACCATTGGTGACGTTTGGGTTTCAGCAAAACTTTTTGTTGCAGAATTTTCGGCAGGATTTTTTTGGCACAACACCACCACAGCGCGTTTATGGGGCGTTTAACCGCAACTTCACCGTTGGCCCCACTGCCAGTTATACGCTGTTTAACGGCTACGGACGGCAGATAACGCTGGCCCGGCTGGGTGAGGTGGTGCGGCAGAGCGAAGCCGTTACCCGCGCCAATATCGAAGCAACGCTGGCCCAGACTACCACCGCCTACTATGACGTGGTGCGGCAATTGCAACGGCTGATTGCCTTTAAACAGGCCCTCGACATTTCGCGTGAACGGCTCGAACTGGCCCGCGCTACTTATGAAGTCGGAACGCGCTCGAAAGTGGACTTTTTGAGCGCACAGGTTGACTATAACGCCGACAGTGCCGCGCTGCTGGCTCAGGAGCAGAGCGTCAGAAACGCCAAAATTCAGATAAATACGCTGTTAGTGCGCGAACCGGCCACCGAATTTGCCGTGCGGGATACAATTATTGCCCGTACCGACATCAACCTCGATGAGTTACGGCAATCGCTTAACGCGCAGAATCCGCAAGTGATTCAGGCTATCATCAGCCAGCAAATAGCCGCGCTGAACACCCGGCTCACCAGGTCAGCCTTGTTGCCACAGATTGACGCATTAGGCAATTATGCCTTCAACCCCGTTGATAACGAGGCTGGTTTTGGGGCGCGACGGGGCCGTAACGACGGGCTAATAGTAGGACTTCGGCTTTCTATGCCGGTCTACAATGGCGGTAATTTTCGGCGGCAAACCACAGTGGCCCAGATTAACGAGCGCGTAGTGGCCGACCAACTCGCCGACCTTCGGCTGCAACTCGTGGCCGCGCTCGAACAAACCTACCAGACATACCGCAACAGCCTGACATTATTGAACTTAGAGGTGCAGAACTACCAGATTGCCACCCAGAATATTGATATTGCCTACGAACGCTACCGGGTTGGCAACTCCACTGCCGTTGAATTTCGGGACGTGCAGCGAAACGCGGTTCAGGCCCAGACGCGGCTGTTCGATGCGTCATTCAATGCCAAAGCCGCCGAAATTGAACTCTTACGGTTAAGTAGTACGATTACAAAACCGTAGAGACCGGATTTTCATCAATTCCCAATCGCGGCAACACCGGGTTCATAGTACGCGGAACGATTTTGATTCGGAACACTTTTGTACCCGCCACATCGAAATCGCAGGTGTAGAAACCGCGCTGTTTCACGCCCCGATACACGGCAGTATAATTGATTTTCATCGGCCAGTTGTTGAGCAACAACTCGGTGATGATGGCATCAACGGCTTTACGAAGGTTAGAGAAAAACACAACCGACGGTTCGCGCTCCCGAATGGTTGCCAGCGAGCCAATGTGTTGGAGTGTGATTTCGTAAATTATTTTGGTGACTACCTGCATAAACAAGCGATTCTATTCAATTTTATTCAAGATGGCAAATTTCTGAAAAACTATTGCATAATTTTTCAGGCACAAAACATTTTCGCTGGTGGCGCGTTTTTACTGTATGATTCACTAATCAGCCCGCGCCAAGCCGACGCGGGCTTTTTTTGTGGGTATCGGTCAACAAAACAGCCGACCTGTATAGCCCGGCTGTTTACGTCGTAGAGAGGCTGGAAAGCCGCTTTTCAATTATAATTTGCTCTGACACGCAGATTTCCAGCCACGTTACTACTTCCGGTACATCACCGACTCAACGGCCTGCAACGTCTTTTTCACGTTTGGCAGAATGATTTCGATGAGCGTTGGGGCGTAGGGCAAGGGCAAATCGAGGTTGTTGACCCGAACTACCGGCGCGTCTAAATAATCAAACGCATGGCGCTGAATATTATACGTCAACTCCGACGAAATAGCCGCCAACGGCCAGGCTTCTTCCACAATCACACACCGATTGGTTTTTTTGACGGAGTTCAGCACCGTATCATAATCAATGGGCCGCACACTGCGGAGATCAATCACCTCTGCCGAGATGTTGTTTTTAGCGAGTTCATTAGCCGCTTCGTTGGCTACTTTCATCATTTTGCCAAACGAGACAATCGTTACGTCGTTGCCCTCACGCACAACGTTGGCCTTGCCAATCGGGATAAGATACTCTTCTTCCGGCACTTGTCCTTTATCGCCATACATTAGTTCTGACTCCATAAAAATCACCGGGTCATTGTCGCGAATGGCAGATTTGAGCAAGCCTTTGGCATCGTAGGGGTTGCTCGGCACCACTACTTTCAGCCCGGCGGTGTTGGCAAACCAGTTCTCGAAATTCTGCGAGTGCTGGCTCGACAGCATCCCGGCGTTGCCCGTTGGCCCCCGAAACACAATCGGACACGAATACTGCCCGCCCGACATGGACATCATTTTGGCGGCAGAATTAATGATCTGGTCAATGGCAACGAGCGAAAAGTTGAACGTCATAAACTCGATGATGGGCCGCAGACCGTTCATCGAAGCCCCGATGCCAATGCCGGTGAAACCCAACTCGGCGATGGGCGTATCTATCACGCGCTCCGGGCCGAACTCATCGAGCATTCCCTGGCTGACTTTATAGGCACCGTTGTATTCGGCGACTTCTTCGCCCATTAAAAACACTGACTGATCCCGGCGCATTTCTTCGGACAGGGCTTCGCGCAGGGCCTCGCGGAATTGTATTTCTCTCATGGTTTATGCGTTGGGTTATGCGTTCTGAAACCAGATAGCCGGTCAAAACTATAAATCGGTCAAAATTAGGCAACAGCAGGTGATTGGGCAAAATAAGCGGGTGGTTGCAACACATACCGCTCAACAATGGCTTTGAGGGTTAATAGAATACGCATAATCTCAACAATATCGTCGCTTGACGCTGAATACGCAGGGCTGATACCGTAGTATTTTCCCTGCAAGGCCATAAAATACCAGTTTTGACCGATTACAAAACAGCCGTAAACCGGGCGATTATCAGCATTAAGTGTACGCCCGACCAGCATAGCGGCTAACGACTGCACGGCTGGGTCGCCATCGGGGTCAATCTCTTTTTTGTATTCCTGAAAAGCGAAATAAGGAATCTCCGGCTCCCGATAGCCCGATGCGACCATGCCATCAGGTTTTCCGGTGAGGTAATACTCACCGATGTCTGCCCCAATCTGGCGGTTGGCGAACGTGTTGTATTGCTGAGACGAAATCTCGGCCAGGCTAAATAATGGCCCGATGAAGTGCAGGGATAGTTCCTGCTCATTCCAGCCAAACATATTTAGCCGCAGCAAAGCCCGTAAGTGCTCACAAGCTTCACGCTCGTAAGCCGATAAGTCAACCGACGAATCGAGCCATTCGTTGAGCGGCCCTGGCGAGAATACCTGCTGCAAACCAAACCGTTTGTCTAAACTTGTTAGGGCGCAGTTGCCAAAAAGAAGCGTTTCCATGGCCGGTTATTTTTTACCAAAGATACGGTTCTCTCAGGCAACACGGAGTTCAGAAATTATGCGAAATAAAACATACGAGACTATTCGTATAAAGCGTTCATGCAACGATACACCACTACTTTTCATCTGTTGGATAATCGGACACCTCGTTGGGGAGCGTGTTGTTGGCAGTCAACTTGTAAAAAGATGTTAAGGACTTGTTAAATAGACTTAAACAGGTTTTACCAGTCTTTCAGCCTGATACCTTTGCCCGCATACTGCTCAACAGGCTTGTACTAATATACATGAAAAACCTATTTACTTCTCTCTTCTTCACTTTATTGTGCGCTCATAGTACGGTTGCTCAATCAGTTAAGCCGGGTAAGCTCGTCGGCTCCGTTACCGACTCTGTCTCCACCAAACCCGTGCCGTTTGCCACCGTCGCGCTGATGGAAACCCAGCCGGGCAATTCGCAAAAACTCATCACCGGCACCACCACCGACGGCGCGGGCGCGTTTGTGCTGCCCGGCTTGCCCGTCGGCGCGTATCAACTCCGAATTTCGTTTGTCGGCTACCGTACCAAAACCCTGCCCGTTGCTATTACCGCCGATGCGCCAACAGTAGATTTGGGTTCGATTCAGCTAGCCCCGGAAGGCAAAAGTCTCGGCGAGGTGACCATCACGGCCCAGAAAGCGCTCATCGAAGACAAAGGCGACCGATTGGTGTATAACGCCGAAAAAGACATCTCAAACGCGGGAGGCACTGCCGCCGACGTACTCCGAAAAGTACCGATGCTGACCGTTGACGTGGCGGGAAACGTGAAGATGCGCGGCAGTGGCAACATTAAGGTGCTGATAAACGGCAAACCCTCGGCCATGATGGCCCGCAACCTTGCCGACGCGCTGAAACAAATGCCCGCCAACACCATAAAATCGGTGGAGGTTATCACCAGCCCCGGCGCGAAATACGATGCCGAAGGTGCGGCTGGCATTATCAACATCATCACCAAAAAAGCGTTGCAGGGATTCAACGGAACCGTCAGCGCAACTGCCGCCGATTTTGACCTGAAATACCGCAACCTCGGCACCAATCTGACCCTCCGAAAAAAGAAAATCGGCGCGTCTATCGCCCTGAACGCCAATCAGTTTCAGCAGATCATGAGCAACAGCATGACCCGAACAACACTCGTTGACGGGCAGCCCGTGAATACCCTGAGCCAGCAAAGCACGAGCAATAATCTGATAACGCACGGTTCCGGGCAGATGAGCCTTGATTATGACCCCGACAGCCTGAACCGGATCAATCTCTCTGCCGATGTCTGGGGTGGTGATTTCCCCAGTAACAGCGGCACCACCAATAAACTAACCGATCCGTCTGGTGCAATTTTGCAGCAATTCAGAACCGATGCCCAGTTCCGAAACCCCTACGGCAACGGGCAGCTTGACCTCGGCTATACCAAAACATTTCTGAAAAAACCCGGTAACGACAACGCCCGTGAGTTTTCGGTGCTGATGCAATACAGCCGGATGCCCGACAATTATTTTTACGATTCTGACCGTTACTCGACCACCGAAGCCCTGATTTTCCGGCAGCGCAGCAGCAACTACAGCCGCAACAAAGAGTTTACGTTCCAGACCGATTACGGGCATCCGTTTGTTGTGCGGAGTTTGCGCGACACCACCACCATCAAACTCGACATCGGGGCGAAGGCCATCTCGCGCGACATCGGCAGCGAGTTCCGGGTTGATGAATCGGCGGACGGCAGCAGCGCGTTTATGCCCAATGCGGCCCTCTCGAACGATTTTGCCTATACGCAACGGGTTATTTCGGGATACACGGCTCTGAGTTTCAGCAACCGCCACAAATGGAACCTGAACGCGGGGCTGCGGCTCGAACAAACGCTGATTACGGGTGATTTCAGAACCACCCAAACTCAACTCGACACCCGCTACCGCAACCTGATTCCGAGCGTCACGCTCTCGAAAGGCATTGGCATCAGCACCCTCAAAATTAGCTACACGCAACGGATTCAACGCCCGCAAATCTGGAACCTGAACCCCTGGGTGAATCAGTCGGACCCCAAAAACATCACGACGGGCAACCCGTATCTAAACCCCGAACTGAGCCACGCCACCGAACTCGGCCACAACCTGAATACCAAAGGCGGCATCTCGATAAACTCTGCGTTGTATTGGCGGCAGACCAACAATTCAATCGAGTATTTGAGTACCGTAGATGCCAGTGGTGTTTCGACCAATAAGCCGCAAAACGTTGGCAAAAGCGGGTTCTATGGCCTGAACGTGAACCTGTCGGGCGAGGTCGTGAAAAAACTAACCGTAAACGTAGGCACTGAGGTTCAGTATATTGACATTCGCAGCCCGGCTTTGGGCCAGCAAAACGCGGGCTGGATAGCCAGCCTGAACACCAATCTTACTCACAAACTCACACCCGTTACCACGTTGCAAGTCAATTCGTTTGTGAGTACGGGACAAATTTCGCTGCAAGGCAAAAACAGTGGCTGGTATTTTTATCAGGTGTCGGGCAAGCGCGAATTTTGGGACAAAAAAGCCAGCCTGACCCTGCGCGTGACCAACCCCTTTGGCCGCGATGTGGTGACAACGGGCCGCCAAAATGCCCCTACGTTTTCCACCGTTTCGACCATGAACTACGTTAACCGGCAGGTGCAGTTGGCCTTTGAGTGGCGGTTCGGGCAGATGAGCAGCGGGGGCGGCAAAGAGAGCAAAAAAATCAGGAACGACGACCGGGGCGGGCGATGAGGTGGGCAGTTAGTCGGCCCAAACCAGTTGCGCGTCTGAAGCCAGAAATTTTTGCACCCGCCAATTAGCCTTCTGTTTCAGGAGGTTGAAGCTGAGCCGGGTTCTGAATTCTTCGCCGAGGGTTGGCGCGTTTCGTCCGGCAATAAAGATCGTGTCAGTAGCCGTTGGGTTGTACTGGTTTTGCAATAAACCGCTTGGCAGTGCGGCTACGGTGATGCTCTGCAACGTTTTCTGATGGCCCAGTTTGTCTTCAGTGTAGTTGTATTTGACGAAGACAGTCGTACTCAGAAATGTATTTTCACCAATTTTGATAGTACTCGGCAATCGGCCCGGTTCGTCAACTTCCTGCCCGGTTCTGATTTGCCGGACGCGCATTGAGATCTGCGTGATTTGCAGTGTAGCCGTCCCTTGCCCGCTCGTCGTTTCGGCTTTTGAATCAACAAATAAGGCTTGGCGGATTGCAAAGTCAGGCAAGAACAGGTACTTGGCCCGCTTGTAATCAACCTTTCCGAACAATCGCTGGTCAATCCGCGAAACGCCCATTCGGTCGAGGGCTTCGCGGGTAATGTCTTCGCCAATATCAGCTACTTTATCGGTCTCATTGGCGAAGATAATTTGGGCCTGTCGGCGATAATCGAACACCGCTTGCGTAACCAATCGGAGTGTTGCTTTTTCGATAGCGTCAATCCGTTCAGGATTTTCGGCCAGTAGGTCGGGGTCAATTAGCATGGTTGTATAGCTGCCCAAATAGGCCCGTTTCTTCCTGAATCCGGTGATTTGCCAGTGTCACGTAAGTAGCGTCGAGTTCAACACCGAGGTAGTTTCGTTTTTCCATAATGGCCGCAATAGCCGTTGTACCGCTACCCATAAAACAATCCAGCACAATGTCGCCGGGGTCAGACAAGAGCCGGATAATACGCGTTGGCAGTTCGAGCGGGAACTTGGCTTCGTGGTCGTTGTTGGCCCGCACCGACGGGATGTTCCACACGGCCCGCGACCCCCAGTTTTTCCACTCGTCAGCCGTGAGCCGGTCGCGGTCGTGGCGGGTAATACCGGGTTTCCAAAATATATAGATGTACTCAAACTCATCAACGGCTTTGTATGACAAACTGGCCCAGCGCGAGTTTTCCCAGGCGGCATCTTTGACCCAAACGCGCCGGTCATACGGATAAAAACCGGCGGCCAACGCCCATTCTTCGAGCAAGCCACCCACGATTTTTACCCGCGTTTGAGCTTCGGTTTTACCGCCCCGGATATTGTTTCCGTTCAACCGGCGGTCAATGGTTTGCTCGCTGCACCCGAAGTGTTTCGCCAGTTCGTTGCGGTTCATAGCCGGGTTTTCGGCAAGGGCCTGTAGGATAGCATCGCGCGAGAGGTCAATCTTTTTACGTTTCACCACATCGGCCTGAATCCGGGGCATAGCTTCGTCTTTAAAGCACAGAATGTCGGCAATATTAATAACCAGAAAACCACCGGGCTTGATGATAGGAAAATGAAGGGTAATAGCATCACGCAACAACGATTGCCATTCTTCGTAAGTCCAGTCTTTCTCGTAATTTTTGCCGACGTAATATGGTGGAGACCAGATGCTTACGGCTACCGAATTTAACGCAATCTGGGGTAGTTTACCCCGGCAATCGCCCTGATGAACAGTGTTCAGCGACAAGCCAGGCCGTTCATCGGCCACGTTTACATCATACAATTCCCGAAACTGGTTTTGCAGGTCTTTGGGCAATCGGTCGAGGTTAAAATCAGTAGGCATAACAGCGGCTTTTTGTAGAGTTGACGCAAGATAACGCCCTGCCATTTCCTTCACCTAAATTTAACACGGCCCGCGCAACCATTGGCGTATCTTCGCTGTCAAATCAGGCAGGGTCGGCTCGTTGCAGGGCCGATGCACTCCGCTTCCCGATCTATCAATTTCATTTATGGCACTGATAACTCCCGTTACCCAGCCGCTTACGGCTTCGCAGGCGGCTCACCTACTGCGCCGGGCCACGCCTGGGCCGTCTGCCGCGCAGATTAAGGCGTTCACCGGCCTTACACCCGCCGTTGCCCTGGCGAGGTTACTGGCCGATGCGCCCGTACCCGATGCCCCGCTTGACCCAACCACCGGCAAGACATTTTACGATCTGCCCTTCGATAACACCCTCGACGGTCCCTGGCGCAACTACCTCAAAAACTGGTATGTTGGTCAGATGGTGCGCGAGGGGGTGTCTATCCGGGAAACGATGACGCTGTTTTGGCAGAACCACTTTGTTTCCACTGCCGCCACCGTTAACGATGCCCGGCTGATCTACCAGCAGAATGTGCTGCTGCGGAAAAACGCCCTCGGTAACTTCCGCACGTTTGTGATCGAGATCACCAAAGACCCGGCCATGTTATTGTATCTAAATGGTAATCAGAACGTTGTCGGGTCGCCAAATGAAAACTATGGCCGCGAGTTGCAGGAGTTATTTACCATTGGGCGGGGCGGCAACTACACCGAAGATGACGTGAAAGCCGCAGCCCGCGTGCTGACCGGCTGGAATCAGACCGGCTACCGAAACACGACCACAGCCGCCATCACCACCACGTTTACGGCCAACCGCCACGACGCGACCGACAAAAAATTCTCGGCGGTTTATGGCAACACCATCATCAAAGGCCGCACGGGTGCTACCGCCGGCGACGATGAATTGGCCGATTTGGTGGATATGATTCTGAAACAGAACGAGACCGCCCGGTTTATTTGCCGCAAATTGTATCGGTATTTTATCAATGATGCCATCACGACCGACATCGAAACCAACTTCATCGGGCCGTTGGCACAGGTGTTTATTGAGGGTAAGTTTGAGCTGAAACCCGTGCTGACCACCTTGCTCACCAGTCAGCAGTTTTATGACACGGGCCTGATTGGAGCCGTTATCAAATCACCGTTGCAGTTGATTGTGGGTGCGTTTCGGCAGTTCAGTATTGCCCTGCCCGACCCCGTAAAAGACCCGGTAAATTTCAACAACGTCACCAATTTCTTAAACGCCCGCGCCCGTGAACAAACCCAGGATGTGATGGATCAGCCGAGCGTATTTGGCTGGGCGGCTTATTATGACACGGGTTTTTACCAGAAATGGATCAGCGCAAACACCCTCGCACTCCGTGCTTACTATACCGACCTGTTTGGAAAAGGGAACATCAAAGCCAATAATATTACCTACGGCCCCAACGCGCTGGCAATTGTAAAAGCCCTGCCCACGCCCGCCGACCCGGTGAAACTGATTGACGACCTGACAGCCAACTTTTTTGCCGTGCCGTTGACGACGGCTCAGAAAGACTTTCTGATTGACAACGTACTGGTGCCGGGCCTGCCCCGCTACGAATGGACCGACGAGTGGAAAGCGTATCTGGCCGACCAGAGCAACGCCAAAACAACCGCCGTCACCACCAAACTCAACGCGCTTTTCCTGTATCTGTTCCGTATGGCCGAGTATCAAATGTGTTAAATCAGTGGCTGGTGGTTAGTGGCAAGTGGCAAGCAAAACCTGCGGAGCTACTAATCACTTGCCACTAACTGCTAACCACTACAATTATGAACCGTCGCAATTTTCTACAACATACGGCTGCCGGGCTGCTACCGGTATTTCTGGGCGGATACGGGGCGCGGGCCTACGGGCAGCAGTCGCCGATGCTCGAAGCCCTCGCCAAACTCGCCGATCTCAACGACCGCGTACTGGTGCTGGTGCAACTCAGTGGCGGCAACGATGGCCTGAACATGGTGATCCCGCTCGATCAAATGGGTCAGTACAACACGCTCCGGGCCAATATTGCCCTGCCCGAAGCCAAAGTCCTGAAACTCAACAACAACCTCACCACCGGCCTGCACACCAGCATGACCGGCCTGCAATCGCTTTACAACGAGGGCAAGTTGAGCATTGTCCACAGCGTGTCGTATCCGGCTCCGAACTTCTCGCACTTCCGGGCCAGCGACATCTGGTTTACCGGAGCCAACGCCAATCAAACCCTCACAACAGGCTGGGCCGGGCGGTATCTTGACCAGGAATATCCGGGCTACCCCGACAAGTTTCCGACCGCCGATATGCCCGACCCGTTGGCCGTGCAGATCAGCTACATTGCCTCAACGGCGTTGCTCGGCCCGGTGCAGTCAATGGCAATTGCTATTCAAAACCCCGACACATTCGCGCAGTTGGTGGGCGATAAGGTTTCGATTGACGGGGGCGGAGATACCAGCACCCCGGCGGGTAAGCAGATTGCCTTTATCCGGCAACAACAGATTTCGTCGGTGCAATATGCCGGGCAACTCAAAACAGCCGCCACCAAGGGCAAGAACCTCGCCACTTATCCCACCGGCAACACCCTCGCCGATCAGCTAAAAATTGTGGCGCGGCTCATTCACGGTGGCTTGCGGACGAAGGTCTATTACGTCTCCATCGGCGGGTTCGATACGCACGCCAATCAGGTGAATACCACCGACACCACCACCGGCCAGCACGCCAACCTGATGAAACAGGTTTCGGACGGGATCAAGTCATTCATGGACGACCTGAAAATGCTCGGAATTGACGACCGCGTAGCCGGCATGACGTTCTCCGAATTTGGCCGCCGGGCGATCTCCAACGCCAGCTACGGCACCGACCACGGCGCGGCTGCTCCGTTGTTTGCGTTCGGTAACGCCGTGAAGCGCCAGGTTATCGGCAAAAACCCCGATTTGAAAGACCTCGACAACAACAATATCAAAATTCAGACCGATTACCGCCAGGTCTATGCCGCTTTCCTAAGCGATTTTCTGGGCGAAAAATCAACCATTGTTGATGGCGTATTGGGCAAAGCGTTTGATAAATCGCTGATTTTCCAGCAGTTGATCCTGGCTAATGAACCCCAGCCGATGGCGTTGCGGCTGTTTCCGAACCCCGCCGTTGATGATGTAGTGCTGGAAGCCGATGCGTTCGGCGCGGGTGTGTCTGCCGTGAACGTGGCCGATGCAACGGGCCGCCGACTATCGGTGCCTGTGAGTATTCTTAGCCCAACCGGACTGGGGATGAGTGTGCGCGAGTTGCCGGTGGGGGCTTATTTTGTTTCGGTCGAAACGTTGGACAAACAACGGCTCACGGCAAGGATGCTGGTGGCGCGGTGATGCACGTAGAGACGCATGCTTGTGTCTCATTCGTCACAGCCACCCAAAAAAAACGGGAACGCAAACTATTGCGTCCCCGTTTTTTTATAGCGTACTTTCATACCCGAAAATAGCCAAAACAGGAGACGCAACTATGCGTCTCTACACCAAACATCCCCAACTTATGGAACCATCCCAACAACAACCCCGCATCCGGGCCTACGCCCTGACCCCCGAAGATATTGAGCGCGAACAGGCCGCGTTTATGGCTCAGGTCTATGGCTGGATGATGGTCGCGCTACTCATCACGGCTACTGTCTCGATCTGGACAGCCTCCACACCTGAACTCCTGAACATCGTGGTTGGCAACCGAATTGTGTTTTATGGCCTGATTCTGGCCGAACTCGGCATGGTGGTATGGCTGTCGGCAGCCGTGCAGCGAATGTCGGGAATCATGGCAACCACCCTGTTTTTGGGGTATGCCGCTATCAACGGGCTGACCTTAGCCGTAATTTTTACGGTTTTCACGGGTGGTTCTATCGCCAGTACGTTCTTCATCACGGCGGGGATGTTCGGGGCGATGAGTGCCTTCGGCTATTTCACCAAACGCGACCTGACCTCGTGGGGCAGTCTGCTGTTTATGGCCCTCATTGGCCTGATTCTGGCTTCGGTGGTGAATTTTTTCCTGCACAACGAGATACTATACTGGATAACGTCGTTTGCCGGAGTGCTGATTTTTGTGGGACTCACGGCCTACGACACCCAGAAAATTAAGGAGATGAACGTCATCGGCAACGCCGGTACCGACGAAGACCGCAAAGAAGCCATCATGGGCGCACTGACGCTCTACCTCGATTTTATCAACCTGTTTCTGTATTTGTTGCGGTTTTTTGGACGCAGGAAGTAGTTTTAAAGTAACAATTTTATGCAAGCAATAACAATTCAAAACCAGCCCGATCAATACGTGATTAGTATTGCCAAAACGGCAATAAGCAAAGATGACTTACTTGATTTACTGCAAACGTTACAGTTGGTGCAGTTGGCCCAGAAAGTTGATTTTGACGACTCTATTTTGGCACTCGCCGAAGAAATTAATACAAATTGGTGGCAACAAAATAAGGAGCGATTTATTTACGATGAGATCACAATATGACCGCACCATTTACGACGACCGATACGCCATTTCATGCACCGACCTCACGTGCGGCCCCAAAAAAACGCGGGCATAAATCCGAATCAATGCCAGACCGTCCACAATGAAACTCAACGCTGTGCAGAACGCCAGCAACGCCTGATCTTCGTGAATGTGCGTGAAAATCACGTCTTCGCCGATAAACGTGGGCGTAATGGGGAAGCCCGACACACCGAGGCAACACAACAAAAACACCAATGCCATTCGAGGATGCTTGTAGGAATGGCCGTGAAACTGATTCAGGTCAATGTTGTTTTCCAGCGTTTTCATCCGGCTCAAGACCACAAAACCAATCGAACCGGCAATGGCCACACCACTCAGGTAGAGATAGACCTGGTCATATTTGAAATGCTCGTTAAACGAGATCGCCAGGGCCACAAAGGCGTGGTTCATCAAGATCAGCACCCAACTTAGGCGGGCTTTTTTGCGCTCCGTAAAGGCTTTGATAACCGTTACCAAACCCAAAAACGAGAACACAAACGGCAGATATACCTCAACGTTTGTTGGTATGGCTTCTTCATTAATCAGGACCACAACGCCAACAAGACAGGCCGGAATAAAGAACGCCAGCACCCGGCTCACGGTCAGAAAGTCGAGTTTGCGCCCGATTTGCTTCAACGGGTTCCACAGATACTGGTACATGATCGAATCGAGGTTCCATTCTTTCAAACACAGCACATAAAACGTGTAGGCCATTTTTTTCGGGAAAAACGACTCGATAGACCGGGCGCGGGGCGTGAAATTATAAAACTGCTCCCGAATCAGGTAACTCACCACCGACGGCGAGACGAGCAGTTGGTACGTCCGCAAGAAAGCGTTTCCGGCAAAGTGAAACAGGGCCAGATACTCCAATCCGGCGGCTACCTCAATAAACATGAGCCCGATTTGCCCAATGGATGCGTAGGCAATCTGACTCTTCACCGACGACTGTACCCGCGCAATACCCGTTGCAATTACGGCGGTGGTCAGCCCCAATAACCCAATCAATATCCTGACCGAAATCTGCTGTTCCCAAAACGGATAGGTTCGCAGCAGCAGAAAAACACCCAGATGCACCGACAGCGACCCGTAGAAAATGGCACTGCTCGGTGTGGGGCCTTCCATTGCTCGCGGCAACCACGACGAGAACGGCAACTGCGCCGACTTGGCAGCCGCCGACAACAAAATCATCAGCGAAATCAGGACCCCAATAACGCTGTGGTTTTGCAGGTGTTCATGCACGAGTTCATAATTACTGAGTTGCAAAAACGTGGTGTTCTGGTGCCAGAGGTGGTGGCTCATCCACATCGCCAGAATAATACCCACGTCGCCCATCCGGTAAATCGAAAACACTTTCACCGCGTTTTTTACGGGCAGGTAACGGTCTCTATAAAAGGCGATTAGCAAAAATGATGAGATGCCCAGAATCTCCCAACCGATGAACAGGGTTTCGAGGTTTCCCGAAAAAATGGTGAGCGTGTAGCCGAAATAAAAGAACAGAATCGTGTTGAAAAACCGCTTGTAGCCAGCCTCGCGGTGCATATACGCCCGGCTATAAATCGTGACCAAAAACGTTAAGAATGACCCGACAAAAAGGTAAACCGCTGTGATCGCGTCGAAATCAAAGTCCACGAAAAACTCGTAGCCGGTGCTGCTGAACAGTACAATTTCTTTCACGTCGAGCGTGGGATAGCCGCTAAAAAGCCAGTAGGCCAGAAACCCCAGCGCACCAAAAAAGTGCAGGCTAACCGTGCCAACGGCCACACCCGAAATCAGAATTTCGCGCTTACCCGGTATCAACAAACTGACTAAGAACCCGGCCAATGGCAGGATAATAAAAAAGGGGAGGAATGAAATCATATTGGATTTTTAAGACAGTAATACCACCGGAATATTATCGGTATTAGCTTCGACCAAGACACCCATATCCGAGACTTCGGGCAGGTGGTCGGGCGCGGGTTGATACGGCACGAATGCGCCGTTTTTAAAGACCGATGTTTCGCGGGTTTCGGGGTTCACCGCCACTAAGTTTACCCAATCGTTTTGATACCATTCATACACGCCGGGGACAACCTGGATCGTTTTCAGCACCACGTCAGGAAAATGTTCCACAATCATCAGCAGCCGGAGCGGGTCATGCACCTCGATCATCTGACTCGGCAGGCCGGGCCGCAGATCACCGTCGATGCCGTTGGCAACGCCAAACAAGCCCATCACGTTGTGCGGTAGTTTGGTGCCGGCACCTAATTTCTGGTTGTCAACCCGCGAGAAAAAGTACTCTAAGTTAATGCCGCCACAGACCACCGTTGCCGCTTTCAGGATGTTGAGCAGGTAAACGCCGTCGGGGTCAATGGAGTAATCGAACGAGTTCATCAACGCCCGGCGGTCTAAAAATATGCCTTTCGTCATGGCCCGGCGACCCACAATGCAGAGCGCGTTGGTGGCGTGATTGAGTTCGGGGCGGGGTTCAAACAGCGACACTGACCGGATTTTTACTTTTTCGTGAATCTGCTTGCCGGTCAATTTGGTATCAATAGAGTCAAACCGTCGCGAGCGTTCTTTGGCGTTGAAATCCAGGGCGTTAGCTAAGGTATCAGCGTTGATTCGGTGCTTCTCACCGTTGGTGGCGGTCAGTGATTTTTGGTCGAAAAACGCAATTTCGTCGCGGGTGGTGTCGTGCAAGGCACCCATAAACTGGGTTGTTTCGGGAATGTCAATGCCCCGCGCCCGGAGGTTTTCACGAACCTGGAGGTGGTTTGCCATGAAACAGATTACCCGCGAATTGACCGAGCCCGCCCGGCCCGAACACGCCCCGCAATCGTAGGCGGCATAGTGCGGGTTGTTGACGCTGCTTGACCCGTGACCGACGACATAGACCAACGGCGCAAAGTTTTTTACGAGGCCAATGCTTTTCAGCAGGTTCTCGACCCGCGTAGTCATCTCGGCAACGGTGAAGCCAATTTGCAGGTCGTTTTCGGGCGCGTCGTCGGGCTTGTGTTCGATGGTCAGGGCCGAAAACTGATCCATATGTTTGAACGACGAAGCCATTGCCGGGCTGCTCGAAGGCCGAAAAACGGTCAGGAATAACTTAAACGCCGACCAGAAACCGAGCGTTTGGGAGATCAGCCAGCCGCTATAAAACGAGTGCGTGTCTTTGCTGAAGTGCGCGTCTTTTTCGCGTTTCAGGCTGCTGCCCACTTCCTTAATCAGAAACTTGGGCGTAACCGGGGCCGGGCATACTTTCTCGTAAAACTTGCCCGCTTCGGGCTGGTAAAAGAATTCCACGCCGAAAAAGCCGGGCGTACCAAATGTTTCGCAGTTCGGATCTAGTTTTTCAAGGTATCGCCGGAGTGAGCCTTCGCGGTCGTCAATGCAAAACAGGGCCTGAAACGATTTGGCAGCTATCTCGTGCGGCACGGTTTCCTGCTGAATCCCGGCCAGAACCTGATCGTAATACGTCCACTCGAAAGCCTGTTGCCAGAGCGACAGCACCTCGTCGCGTTCGGTTTGGGCAACCTCAGCAAACAACGGCGTGGGTAGTTTGCTGATTTTTTGGCTAAGGGGTTGCCATTTTTTACCAAACTGCGCGTCGAGGGCATCAATTTCGAGCAGCAGTTCAAACACAATCATGTCGTGCGTCGAGAGGTTTTTGCGGTCGAGGAGCGTTTGCGGTTCGTTTTCGATGGTCGAAATCATGCCCGACCAACCCTGATGGGCAAACTGCTGATCGAAGAGGTAGCGTTCGTACAGGGCTTCGTTGCCGACTAAGATTTGGAGCAAATCGGCGATCCCGCAAGGCGTATCGAGTAGCAGGTTTTTAGCCCGCCCGGTTCTGAAAAAGCTGGCAAAACTGCCGCGTTCCATCTCGCGGATGGCGGCCAGAAACGAGGTCTCCCGCACCGGAAAGGCCCAGATTGCAATGCCCTGATCGAGATAGCTGCACAGGGTTCGGAACAGAATCGGGTGAACGAGCGAGTCGAGGTCTATCTGGTATTTCTTTTTCCAGTTGGTTCGGAGTGCGCCGATTCGGGGCAGGTTGGTTTCGGGGTAGTTTCCGGTGAGCAGTTTTTGCGTCCAGGTCTCCACTCCGTCTGCGCCTTTTTGGTTGGCAATCGCGGATTTCAGTACTGTCGGGCTAATGCGCTGATTGGCATACATCGCCCGATATTCATTAAGCGATAACAGCACGTTGTAGCCAAACACCCGCGAAGCCGTTCGGAGGGCCTCATAGAATGTCAGGTTCTGAAAGGCATGAAGCGTGTTGTGGTGAATAAAATCTTTGAGCGGAGCCTGTGCGGGCAAAAAGTGCTTGATTTCGTGCAGCACGGCGTGTTCATCGAACCCGGTTTTAGTGTCGGAAATGGCATGCCCATGATGTATTGCGTTAAGTGGTGTAGCCTCCTGATTCATCGCTGGTTGTCTAATCATGCCTATTGGTATTTGCAAAGGTGAACCCGCCTTGTTAAAAGCCGATTAAAGCCAGTTTAAGATGTGATTAAACCGGGTTTAATTGCCTTTTAATCCGCACTTAACAACGGCTTAATGCTACCCGCCGAACATTGCACCCGACATTGACGCAAGACTATGGGACGAAAGACGCAAGACTATGAGACGTAAGAAGAAAGACGGTTGGTTCTCCGATGATTTTCATGAATTGTCTTGCGTCTCACAGTCTTTTTTCTTTCGTCTTACAGTTTTTCTTCTCACAGCCTTTCTTCTCAAAAATCACCAACTGCATGGAAGCGCAAGCGAAACCGATTACCCAATTCACACCAGCCAAAGGTCTGGCTGGCCTGACCCAAAACTGGCAGTCTGACCTGTTGTCGGGCTTTCTGGTATCGCTTATTGCCCTACCGCTGAGCCTCGGCATTGCCTCGGCCAGTGGTTTTCCGCCGATTATGGGTGTACTGACAGCCATCATCGGCGGGCTGGTGGTGGCGTTTTTTGCCGGTTCGGAGCCAACCATCAAAGGCCCGGCTGCCGGGCTAATCGTGATTGTGGCCGGCGCAGTCGAAGAGTTGGGTCGGGGCAATGCCGAACTCGGCTGGCACCTCGCCCTCGGCGTGATTCTGGTGGCCGGGGTAGTTCAAGTACTGTTTGGGGTGCTGAAAGTGGCAAAACTCGCCGACTTTTTTCCGTTGGCGGCTGTTCACGGGATGCTCGCGGCCATTGGCATCATCATCATGTCGAAACAGATTCACTGGGCGTTGGGCACTCCGCCATCGGCCACGAAGGGCAAAGAACCACTCGAACTGATTGCCATGATTCCGCACAGCATTGCCAACCTCAATTGGCACATTGCCGTTATTGGCTTAGTCAGTGCCGTTATCATGTTTAGCTGGCCGAGCATCAAAAACAAAGCTATAAAACAGATTCCGCCCGCATTGGTGGTGCTGGTGGTGGCCGTTGCCCTCGGATTTTATTTTCAGCTTTCCGACAAAACCCAGTATGGAGACCTAAAACCGTTGGTCAACCCCGGCGAATTTAAATTGGCCGTAAACGTTGATTTTGGAGCCTGGACGGGTGACTTACTGCCAACGGCCCTGAAATATCTGGCGATGTTTGCCCTCATCGGCTCGCTCGAGTCGCTGCTGACGGGCAAAGCCATTGATCTGCTTGACCCCTTCAAACGCAAATCGAACCTGAGCAAAGACCTCACGGCGGTTGGGATTGGTAACATCACATCAGCCTTTCTGGGTGGCTTACCCATGATTTCAGAAGTAGCCCGTTCGTCGGCCAACCTCACCAACGGCGGTAAAACCCGGTGGGCCAACTTTTTTCATGGTGCGTTTTTATTAGTGTTTGTGGTGGCGTTGGTGCCGCTTATCAAATTGGTGCCGATGGCAGCTCTGGCAGCCATTCTTATTTCGGTAGGCTATCGGCTGGCAAATCCCAAAGAGTTTCGGCATATGTACCAGATTGGGCCAGAGCAGTTAATTGTGTTTGTGGTTACGATTATTGCCACCCTCGCTACGGATTTACTGATTGGCATTGCCGTTGGTATCCTGGCCGAGTTTGTGATTCAACTCGTTTTGGGTCTGCCGGTGAAGTATCTCTTTAACCCGGCGCAGAAAATGGTCTCTACGGAGCATAACCACACCCTAACTATCAACGGGGCGGCTGTATTCACCAACTACTTGACCATCAAGGGAATGTTAGACCAAATTCCGCAGGAAGCCGGTCAACACATTACCGTTGACTTGCACCACGCCCGCTATGTTGACCACACCGTGATGGAAAACCTACACAACTACGAGCGCGATTTCAAAACCGCCGGGGGTGAATTTCACGTCATCAATTTAGACGAACACAAACCCCTGTCGGCCCATCCGCTGTCCGCCCGGCGGAAAGCAGGCGCGGCACAATAAAGGCTAAAGAGACCATCTGACGAATCACGAAGCCGGGAAATTTCCCGGCTTTTTTCGTTTGGTGAACGCTGAACAGTGGGCTGATTGCCGGTCTCATCGGCGGAGCCGTAGCGGGATGCTCTCTGCTTCTGGGATGAGCATGAGTGGCCCAGTAGTTGGTTTGGCCGTTATCGTGGCGAAGCCAAAGACCGTTTTATTCGTTTCTGATAAAAGCTAAACTGACTACGGGAAATGGTTCTTGCTGCAAATTACTTCGATGCCCACACGCACCAGGCTCTGCCCGCCGATGCAGAAACCGAAGCCGTTCAGAACATTATTGTTGGGCAGGATTCGCGCACGCCCGGCGACTTTTTGGCCTGTTCGGTGGGCGTTCATCCCTGGCATGCCAACGCAGCCGCCGTACAAAACCACCTTGATCTGCTGCGGCAATGGGCCACGCATCCCACCGTCTGGGCCATCGGCGAGTGCGGCCTTGACCGAATAAAAGGCCCGGATTTAGCCGTTCAGCAAACCGTTTTTCAGGAACAAATCCGTATCAGCGCAGCAGTTGGCAAGCCGCTTATCGTGCATTGCGTCAGGGCATTTGCCGAGGTTACAGCCCTCCGCAAGCCAGCATATCCGGCCTGGGTGCTGCACGGGTTCAACCACCGGCTATCGGTATTAACGCGCCTGCTCGATGCCGGGTTTTACGTCTCCCTCGGCGCGGCTTTGCTTTGGCCCGGTTCGCCCGCGAGTGCCGCCATCGTGCATATCCCGGCTGATAAATTGTTGTTAGAGACTGATAATCAGACAACAAGCATCCGCGAAGTTTATGAAGCGGCTGCCGTTCGGCTGGGTGTTCCGGTGGTGGCGTTGCGGCAACAGGTGGTAGCAAACGCCCGGCAAGTGTATCTTCGCCAACCGTAAACAGAATACCGCAAACCGTAAACCGATACAATGCCCGACCGTAGCTGGCTTTCCCGCACTGAATTACTCATTGGCGATACGGGTCTCGACCGACTCGCCCGCGCTCATGTCCTGATTGTGGGGCTGGGCGGGGTTGGCTCATTTGCCGCTGAGTTTGTAGCCCGCGCCGGTGTTGGTTGCCTCACCATTGTGGACGGCGACGTGGTTGACCCCACCAACCGAAACCGCCAACTGCCCGCCCTTGCCACCACGCACGGTCAATTCAAAGCCAATATTATGGCCGACCGTCTGGCCGCTATCAACCCCGATATTGAGTTGCGGGTGATAACCGAATTCATTCGCCCGGAGATGGTGCCGACTTTGTTAGACGGTGGCCCGTTCGATTACGTCCTGGATTGCATTGACAGCATCACGCCTAAACTCCTTTTGTTGCAGGCGGCCTACCAGCGCGGCTTCCCGATTGTGAGTTCGATGGGGGCGGGTGGCAAACTCGATCCAACCCAAATTCATGTCACCGACTTGTTTGACACGTGGTCTTGCACGATGGCGCAGTACGTCAGAAAACGGCTGAAACGCCTGTCTGTCGGGGCGGGAATCAAGGCCGTTTTTTCGACCGAACCCGTCCGCAATGAATCATTGCTACTGACGGATGGCGGGTCGTTCAAACGCTCGGCATACGGCACAATCTCGTATTTACCGGCTACCTTCGGCAGTATTTGCGCGTCGGTCGTGATTCGTGACCTGCTCGGCGAGCCGATTTCCATGACTGAACGCCCGGCGTTTATCCGCCACAAAGCAGTGAAAATGATTATTTCTTAGCGTGTTTCTTAAAACAAATCAATCCGTTATCACTATGACCCGTTTTCTGTGTTTTCTGCTGATTATCAGCACAGTTGCCTTTATTGCACCGGCTAAAAAAATCCGGCTCTTCAACGGCAAAGACCTCACCGGCTGGAAAATCTATGGCACCGAAAAATGGTACGTTGATGCCGGTGAACTCGTTTGCGAAAGCGGCCCCGACAAACAGTACGGCTACCTTGCTACCGAACAGGCCTACAAAAACTTCGATCTGTCGTTAGAATTCAGGCAGGAAGCCAACGGCAACAGTGGCGTGTTTTTCCGGTCGGGCATAGATGGCACCAAAATCAGCGGCTGGCAGGTAGAGGTAGCGCCGAAAGACCACGATACGGGCGGTATCTACGAATCGTACGGGCGCGGCTGGCTGCTGCAAATTCCCGACGACAAAGAAACCATTCTGAAACCCGGCGAGTGGAACAAACTCCGCATCCGTGTAGAAGGAGACCACGTGCAAACATTTCTGAACGGGCAACCGATGGCTGACCTGCACGACGAGAAAATTGGGGCGGCCAATGGCTCCATCGCGCTCCAGATTCACGACGGGGGCGGCATTAAAGTCCGCTGGCGGAACTTAGTGCTGCGGGCGTTGTAAATCCGTAAAAATCGCAGGTCAACAATCTGAAAATCACAAATACCGCCCGGTGATGTGCCGGGTGCGTTCGATGGTTTCTTCAATCAGCGGGTGGCGCGGCTGACGCATAGATTCGTCCAGATCGGCAATAGTTTCTTTGACCAACAAATGCACCGGCACCGGCTCACTGTTGGCATTGCTGCGCTGATAAACCAGCACGGGCCGCACGGCTCCGGTAGCGGCAAGGCGGTTGTAGTCGGCTTTGGCGATGGCAAACTCGGCATCGGTCGGGCCAAAAGTCAAGGTTTCTTCGGGGGCAGGATTGGCTTTTCGGTCGGCGAGTTCCGTATCGAGATCAATCAGCAGGTGCCGCAGACGCACGGTGTCTTTGCCGGTTCGGATGCGCTCCCGGAGCGATTGCCGGATCAAGTACGTCAGCGTGTTGCAAATGTCCATCCCAATTTCAGCCATCTGCTTAAAAATCAACGACGTTGGCGACATTCCCGGAATCGTGTTCGGGTCATGGAGCAACACCCGGTTATCGGCAGTGAGAAAACCATCCGTCCGGGCATAGACGTTGATACCCAACCGCCTGAACACCTCAGCCTCGACCTGCTGAATCTGGCGGTTGTTTTCGAGGGTAGTACCAACGGGAATCCGCTTTTTGGCGGTGTTTGATTTGTATTTCGTCTCGAAATCAAACGCAACGGCGTTGTAAATCTCGGTCGGTGGCAGGGCAAAGGCATTCTGATCGTCGTCCTGAATAACCCCGCACGAGAACTCCTGTCCCACAATAAACTCCTCAAACAGCACCTCATCTTCGGCATTTTGGGAGATCAGCATGAGCGAATCAGCCGAAACAAGCTGTTCATTCAGCCGCTCGATCAGCGTGGCCGGATGGGTGATCCGCTCGCCGGTCTGCTCAATGATGAGCGGAAACCCGATGCCTTTATCAAGATCGGTGGTACGCTGGGCGTAGGCTCGTTTCTCGCTGTTGGTCAGGGCGTTCCAGTATTCGGCAGTGACGATACTCTGAAAAAAACAGGTTTCTACGGCGGCAGAAAACGCGGTCAGGTCATTTTCTTTTACGATTGCCACGCCAATGCTTGACCCCTGATGCGGGGCTTTCACGACTACCGGCAAGCCGATGTGCGCTACCAGCGACTGAAAAAATTCGGCGTGGTTGCACTGCTGCCAGGCATCGCGGCTGATGGTGAGCGTTTTTTTCTGCTGCCCATTCACGAGCGCAATCAGATCGTTTTGCAGGATTTTGTTGATCCCCAGCGACGAGCCGAGCAGCCCCGGCCCGGTGTACGGAATCTTGTACCATTCGAGCAGTCCCTGAATGGCACCGTCTTCGCAATCGGGGCCATGCACGGCGAGAAACACGCAGTCGAAATGCCGGTGAAAGTCGCCGGGCCTGATTTCGGGCATTCCCGAACACCAGTCATCGCCCAACGATTCGTCATACACCGAGAAGCCTGATTGGTCTTGCGGCAGGGCATCGCGCAGCGCGTCGGCATCCCAGAACGATTCGTCCACGACAAAAAAGCGGCCCGAACCACTGATAAACACGGCTACCGACTCAAACAGCCGTTGGTCGAGATGGCGCAGGGCCGTGCGGCCACCCATGAACGACACGTCGCGCTCACGCGCCGGGCCACCGAAAAAAACACCTATTCGCACCGGAGAAATTGATTTTATTGAACCACAAAGAAACAAAAAACCCGCGCCGTTTGGTGTGGGCGCAGGTTTGAGTTTGTTGGCAGAAGTCGGTTAATGGCCGTTACGGTTTTGCAGGATCGAGAGAATCAGGTCTAATTTCGACCCATGCTCCGCCAATTGCTTATCAACCTGCTCAAACCGTTTGTCCACTTGTTCAAACCGTTTTTCCACTTGTTCAAACTGTTTGTCAATGCGCTCAAATTTCTTATCCGTGTCCATTTTATGCACGGTAAGGCTCACATTCACGTCTATAATCAGGGCCGCGAGGGCTTTAATCTGGGCGGTGTGGTAGTCGCTTTTGAGGGCGAGTTCGTCCTGTTTTTTCAGCATGTCCACCATCAACGATTCTAATTGGTCAAGGCGTTGGTTGGGGTTCATCTAATTATGGGTCAATACGTTAGGTGGTTTGTTTATGCAATTGTCAGATTCACGGCCTCCACCCGCGTTATCTCCGGCACGGCCCGCAACACGGCTTCTTCAAGCCCGCCCTTAAACGTCATGGCCGACATGGGACAGGTGCCGCACGAGCCGAGCAGTTCGAGCCGCACCACGTTGTCGTCGGTAATTTCCAGCACCCGCACATTGCCTTCGTCGGCGGCTAAGTAAGGCCGGATGGTGTCTAAGGCTTTCTCGATTCGGGCCGCGAGGTCGGTGCGTGTGGCTGTCATCTCTGTAGTTTTAATGTGTCTGTGTAAAATTACGATGGCCGGTTGGTTTACGCAACCACCACCCGTTTGGTCTGCTCAACGGTGTCGTTGCGGATAGCAACCTGCCGGGCCAATGCCTCTGCCGCTGACCGGAAAGCCTCGGCAGCAATGGGTTCGCCGGTCACGATAGCGGGCTGGCCTTCGTCGCCCGCTTCCCGGATCGATTGCACCAGCGGAATCTGCCCCAGCAACGGCACATCAAAGGCATCGGCTAAGGCTTTGCCACCGCCTTTTCCGAACAGAAAATACTGATGGTCAGGCAGTTCGGCGGGGGTGAAGTACGACATATTTTCGACCACACCCAGCACCGGCACGTTTATCTGCGGCTGCCGAAACATGGCGAGTCCCTTTGTAGCATCGGCAATAGCCACTTTCTGCGGAGTCGTCACAATAATCGCGCCCGTTACCGGCACACTCTGCACCAATGTCAGGTGAATATCGCCCGTGCCGGGCGGCAGGTCAATGAGCAGGTAATCGAGGTCGCCCCAGTCGGCATCCGAGAAAAACTGCTGCAAGGCCCGGCCCGCCATCGTACCGCGCCAGATAATAGCCTGCCCCGGAGCCACCAAAAAGCCCATAGAAAGCAGTTTGATACCGTACTGCTGAATGGGTTCGAGCCGATTTTGGCCGTCCACCACCGAAATCAGCGGCTGCATATCCTCGGCTCCAAACATCGTCGGGATAGACGGGCCGTAGATGTCGGCATCAATAATACCAACTTTAGCCCCGGAGCGGTGCAGGGCAATGGCTAAGTTGGCCGTTACGGTTGACTTACCCACGCCCCCCTTGCCCGACGACACGGCAATAATATTTTTTACACCCGGCAGCAACGGCGCATTCGAGCGGGTCGAAGTCACGTCGGCAGTCATGTCAACCGTTATCGTGATACCGGGGCCAATGTGGGTATGAATCGCGTCTTCGCACCGCTTGCGAATCAGTTCTTTGAGCGGGCAGGCGGGCGTGGTCAGCACAATGGTAAACCGCACCGACCCTACACCGAGCGTAATATCGCGAACCATACCGAGCGAGACAATATCGCGTTTCAGATCAGGTTCCTCAACGTGGCTGAGGGCGGCCAATACAAGTTCGGTAGAGAGTTGGTAGTCAGACATAGTCGAATAAACGGCTCCTGACCGTTGCCAGTTCCGCCGAAACATCGGCACCGGGTTGCAGGGCTTCAAGTTTGTCGAGGAGACCGTGCAGGAATTGCTGGTAGCTATCGGTCATGCCGTGCAAGGGGCGGTGGTTCAGGTCGCGCCGGATAGCCGACCAATCGGCCACAAACCGGCGCAGTTCAGGACTGAATGCACAATCGGCGAATTTACCGAAAATGTACTCGTGGGCCTGCCCGTTGGGGTGAATCAGGTCGGCTTCGTAAAAGCGGTAATCGCGGAGGTCGTCCTGCATGATTTCGTAGGCCGGAAAGTAGCTGACCCAGTCATGCCAGGCAGTCAGTTCGTGGCAAACCGTCCGCAAGAGTGCTTTGCTGACTCCGTTGATGGTCAGTCCGTCGCGCACATGCCGCACCGGGCTAACCGTGAGCAGCACCCGCAATCCGGGATTAACCCAACGCAGGGTTTTGAGGAGTTTGGTGAGGTTGTCGCGCACGTGGTCAATGTTATAGACATACTTCTCGAACTGGCTTGCCGGAATTTTGTGGCAATTGGCAACCACCGCGCTGGTATCAATGTGCCGATGCACCACCGCCGTGCCGAGGGTAATAAACAGCCAGTCGGCCTGCCGAAGGGCCGCGTCAACATCGGCTAATTTGTCCGTCAGCATGGCCCGCAGGTCATCTTGCGAGTTGGCCCAGAGTGAGGAATGGAAATCGTGGTGAAGCCAGATTCCATCGCGCTCCATATACAGCCGCTCATCGGGCGATTGCCCGTGCAGAGCCATCGTGAGGAGTTTGGCAATGGAGACCGGGTTAAAAACCGTGCCGAACGGGTTGTTCAAAACGGCCAGTTTGTGGTCAATCAAGTGCTGACCCATAGCGTCGGCAAAACACGAGCCGATGGTAACAATCCGGTCATTGATCCCGATGCGGCAGGGCAGCGATTCGGGCATTATTTCTGTGTGAAATTCCATGTTTAACTAACAAAAAAACAGCACGTTAAGGTCATTTTTGTTCATAAAAAAACTGGGCAAAACAGGCTCCTGTTTGTTGAGACAACAAGCTGATAATCAAGCTGGTCGGGGCGGCTGTTTACGGTAATTTACCGGCACGCAGGTTGTAGTTTTCGCAGACTCATCAGCCGATGTTAATCGGGCTGTCTGAGTTACTAAATTTGTGTTTTCAGATAAACCCCAACCAACCGCCATGATACCAAAAACCGTACCTCGGCGCGATGCGGTTGCGCTACGGATATGGCATTACGAGCTACAAAGCGCAGGGCAGCGAGTTCGATACGGCGCTGCTTAACACATGGTTGCCGACGGGCCTGACCAACCTGAGTTTGTTGCAGGCAGGCGTGACGCGGGTGCGAAAACGGTTGATTTGGTCGCGATAGGAGAAGAATTATTTATCTTGCATAAAAACCCGCTGAACAGGTTTATCTGCCCGATTTATGGAGACATACATACTTGAGATTCTAAACCCTAAAGGCGTTCGGCTATTGGAAGATTTGGCTGATTTAGAGATCATTACCTTTAAACCACAAACCGCAATGGCAAGACAAGTGGCGATGTCGGACGAGGAATGGAACGAAGCCTATCAGCGCATTATGCAGGGAGGAAGCAACACGCTTGACGTGCTTGAACACCTGCGCGAATCGCGGCAAGACCGGCCAATGCCTTTCCGAGATGACGAATGAGAATTTTAGATACTAATCAAGCCATGCACATAAGTGATGTGATCGCGGGAAATCAACAAAACAGGCTTTTGCAGTAATCACAACAAACCAATATGATTATCGAAACCAAACTTGGATTAGCCGACCATGTCGTAAGCGTAATTGACCACTTCCGGCAGTATGGCTTCGATAGCCGCGAGGCTTTGGTAGAACGGGCTTTGCAACTCTTGCAGGAAGCTGTCCAGAAAGACCGGGTTCTTATCGAATCAGCCCGGCTTTATGCCGAGCAGTATGAGGAGGATTCCGAAGCAAAAGAATGGGTTGCAGTTACATTCAATGACTCAAAATAGTTTTTGGCTTAGATTAATCCGATCACAAACCCCCAACCAACCGCCATGACATACATCAACGGCCCCGGTAAAGACAAACATACCTACGACGCTATCGTCGTCGGCTCTGGCATCAGCGGTGGCTGGGCCGCTAAAGAACTCTGCGAAAAAGGACTCAGAACCCTCGTGCTGGAACGGGGCCGCGACGTTCGGCACATCACCGACTACCCAACGGCCACCAACGACCCCTGGGATTTTCGGCACCGCAACCGGATGCCGCTGGAATTTGATCAGCAAAACCCGATTGCTACCAAATGCTATGCCTTAGACGAAGGCACACAGCAGTTTTTCTCGCCCGATGCCGAGCATCCTTACGTGCAGGAAAAACCGTTTGACTGGATCAAGGGCTATCAGGTCGGGGGGAAATCATTGATCTGGGCGCGGCAAACCCAACGCTGGAGCCGCTTCGATTTTGAAGCCAACGCCCGCGACGGTGCCGCCGTTGACTGGCCCATTCGCTACGCCGACCTTGCGCCCTGGTACAGCCACGTCGAGAAATTCGTTGGGATTTCGGGCAATAAAGACGGCTTAGAAACCCTGCCCGATGGCGAGTTTCTGAAACCCTGGGAACTGAACTGCTTAGAGAAACACATTCAGAAATCGGTAGCGGCAGCCTATAAAGACCGCAATGTGATTATCGGTCGGTGCGCCCACCTGACCGAACCCAAGCAGATTCACTACGATCAGGGGCGGGCGCAGTGTCAGGCACGGCACCTTTGCTACCGGGGTTGCCCCTACGGTGGGTATTTCTCGTCGAACTCCTCTACCCTGCCCTGGGCGGCCAAAACGGGCAAACTTACGTTGCGGCCTTTCTCGGTGGTCGAGTCAGTTATTTATGATGAGACCAAGCAAAAAGCGGTTGGCGTTCGGGTGATTGACACCAACACCAAAGCCACAACCGACTATTTCGCCAAGATTATCTTCGTAAACGCGGCCTGCCTGAACTCCAACCTGCTGTTACTCAACTCCACGTCGCGCCGGTTTCCCAACGGACTCGGTAACGACAGCGGACTGCTGGGCCGGTACGTGGCGTTTCATAACTACCGGGGTTCGATGACGGCCAACCACGATGATTTTCAGGACAGTTACGACTTCGGACGGCGGCCAACCACGGCGTTTATGCCCAATTTCCGCAACGTAAACAAGCAGGAAACGACTGGGCCGGCATCCCGGTTTCAGCGCGGATACATGGTGGCGTTCAGCGCGGGCCGGGGGCGGGGTGTCCCAACTGAAGCGAGTTTTGGGGCCGATTTCAAGGAAAGCATGACCAAACCCGGCCCCTGGCACGTGTATATGATGATGCAGGGCGAAACCGTGCCGCGCTACGAAAACCATATCCGCCTGAGTACCGACCAAAAGGATCAGTGGGGAATTCCGCAACTCGTCACGAGCATCGGCTACACCGATAACGACGAGGAGGTAATCAAAGACTTTCTGGCGCAGGGCGAGGAGATGCTGACCAAATCGGGCTGTAAAAACATCCGGCCCTCCGACGACCACCGCAATCCGGGTATTGACATTCACGAAATGGGTGGCGTAAGAATGGGCCGCGACCCCAAAACGTCGCTCCTGAACGCCCACAACCAACTGCACCACTGCAAAAACGTGTTCGTGACCGATGGCGCGGCAATGGCTTCGACCGGGACGCAAAATCCCTCTATTACGTTTATGGCTCTCACGGCACGGGCCACCAATTTTGCCGTTGCTGAGTTGAAGAAGGGGAATTTGTGAGCAAAAAAGGGCGCGGATACCGTAACTTGCCCGGCAGGAACCAAACCCAATTGCTAATTTATGGCTAAACATTTCCCTTCTGAACGAGATCATTTTCAGGTAGAGCGGATAATCTTGTTCACCGACGCGGTTTTTGCCATTGCGATCACGCTGCTCATCATCGAGATTAAAGTGCCACATTTCGACAGTCATGGCCTTGCTACTGAGCGGCAACTCCGGGACGCAACGCTGGATCAGATTCCCGAATGGGCTGGGTTTTTGGTCAGTTTTTTGGTTATCGGCTCCTATTGGCGGGCGCATCACCGGCAGTTCAATCACGTTATCCGGTATGATAGCACCCTGCTCTCGCGCAACCTGCTGTTTCTGATGACCATTGTGATTATGCCCTACACGTCGGCTTTTTTCAGCAACTATTTCTTCTATGACCTGCCATTTCTGCTGTATTGCATCAATGTTATGGCAGCCGGTTTGTTGCAGATGTGGCTCTGGCAGCACATTAACGACCCCCGTGCCAAGTTGAATGACAGCATAACAACGGTTGAGCGGCAATATAGCTATGTGCGGGCTTCGGTTCCGGTAATCGTTTTTGGGGTTTCGGCGTTGCTGATTCCGGTGGGCGGGCTACTGCCGCGTGTGGTATTTGGCTTGATTTTCATTGCTACCCGGCTGGTAAACAGACACTTTCGGCGCAAGTACCAGTTTATTTCGCATTGACAGGAATTTGTGAGCATGACCAACACCATTACGCCCCTGTTGCAGGAAGCTCAACAGGCCGCTGCCGCCCTGCGCCAACTGACCGACGCGCAAAAAACGGCCCTGATTGACCGATTGGCCGAGGTCTTGACCGAACATACGGCCCAAATCCTGACCGAAAACCAGCGCGATTTAGACCGAATGCCCGCCGATGACCCCAAGTATGACCGGCTGAAACTGACCCAATCCCGCCTTACAGATCAGGCCGACAGCCTGCGAAGCATATCCCGGCTGCCCGACCCTGCCGGAGTTATGCTGCTCGAACGGGAGTTGGAGCCGGGGCTGCATCTCCGCAAGATAGCCGTGCCACTCGGCGTGGTGGGCGTGATTTATGAAGCCCGGCCCAACGTAACCGTTGACGTAGCCGCGCTCTGTCTGCGCTCCGGCAACGGCTGCGTGTTGAAAGGCGGCAAAGAAGCCGATTTCTCAAACCGATACTTAGTTGGTCTGATTCAGAGCGTATTGGCCGAACATAACGTACCAAAAGCCGCCGTTACGCTCTTGCCGCCCGACCGGGCGGTGGTGCAGGAATTGCTCACGGCCACGCGCTATGTGGACATTATTATTCCGCGTGGCTCCGATTCGCTGATTCAGTACGTCCGGCAACATTCGCTGGTGCCAACGATAGAAACCGGCGCGGGCGTTTGCCACACCTACGTCGAAGCCTCGGCAGATTTAGACAAGGCTGCCGCCATTGTGGTCAATGCCAAAGTCTCGCGCCCGTCGGTTTGCAACGCCCTCGATTGCGTGGTGGTTGATGCCGCCGTTGCCGCCGATTTTCTGCCCCGCCTGATTGACGGTTTCACGAAATGGAATGTCGAAATATTTGCCGACGAAGCCAGCTTTGTCATTCTGCAACGGGCGGGTTTCACCAACCTGCAACCGGCTCAACCGGGTGACTTTGGCCGTGAGTTTTTAGATTTCAAGTGCGCCGTAAAAGTCGTTTCGGGGTTCGATGATGCCTTGTCGCACATTCAGCAATACTCATCAAAACATTCCGAAGCGATTATTTCGCGGAACCAAAACCACATAAATCGTTTTTTGACTGAGGTAGATGCTGCCGCCGTTTACGCAAATGCCTCAACCCGGTTTACCGACGGAGCCGCGTTTGGGCTGGGAGCCGAAATCGGTATCTCAACCCAGAAACTCCACGCTCGCGGGCCGTTCGCGCTCGAAAAACTCGTGACCGAGAAATGGATCGTGACGGGCGACGGACATACCCGGTGGTAAACTCATCAACTTAAAAACTTAACCATGATTACCTCGCGGGAATCACTGCTGCTTATCATTACTACGCCCCTGTATGCCAGCGTAATTCTGCTGGAAATCATCCTGAGTGCCTGGCACGGGCGTAAATTTTATTCATGGCGCGGTATTTTCCACAATCTCCTCCTGACCTGCACCAACGCCGGGCTTGACTTACTCGTGCGCGGTTTTTACGTGGGCGTTCTGGTTTGGTTTTGGCAGCATCGAGTGGCCGAAGTACACACAACGTGGCTGTATTGGCCGTTGCTGCTGCTGCTCGAAGATTTTGCGTTTTACTGGCTTCATCGCGTTGATCATTACTGCCGCTTGTTTTGGGCAGCCCACGTTACGCATCATTCGTCGGAAGAGTTTAACCTAACCGTTGGCTTCCGGTCGTCGGTGTTCCAGCCGGTATATCGGTTCGTGTATTTCCTGCCGCTGGCCTGGTTCGGCTTCCGGGCCGAAGACATTCTGTTTGTCTATTCGGCCACGCAGATGTGGGGGATTTTGGTACATACCCAGTATGACATCCGGCTCGGCTGGCTCGAATGGATTCTGGTAACGCCCGCTCATCACCGGGTGCATCATGCCTCAAACGTGGCGTATCTCGACCGGAATATGGGCATGATGCTCATTATCTGGGACCGGCTCTTTGGCACCTTTGCCGACGAAGACCCCGCCGAACCCGTTCGGTACGGGCTGACGACCAGCCTTGTGCACCAACGCCCCGACCATATTATTTTGCACGAATGGCAAAACCTTGCCAATGACCTCCGCAAGCCCGGCCCGTTGTCGCAGAAACTGAAGTACCTGTTTGCCCCGCCCGGCTGGAGCCACGACGGGAGCAGCCTGACCGCCAACGAAATGCGGGCGCAACTCGCCAACCCTGCAGCCGATGAATCAGTATTTCGGCACGACGAACCGGCAAACATCCCGGCATGACCGATAGAACTTTTGGCGGATGTGTGGCGTTTTCAGTGGCTAAGACACTTTCCGATGATTGACAATCAACTACTTCCCGAAACAGCCGTGCTGGTAGCCGTCACGACGCAAAAGCAGACCTCCGCCCAAACGCAGGAGTACCTGAGCGAACTGGCGTTTCTGGCCGAAACGTCGGGCGTGATTACCCATAAAACCTTCACCCAAAAACTCGAACGGCCCGACACCCGCACCTTCGTGGGCAAGGGTAAACTTGAGGAAATCAAGACCTATATCATCGCCAATCCGGTTGATACCATCATTTTTGACGATGATCTCACGCCCTCGCAGGTCAGGAACCTTGAGGCCGAATTACCAGACGTTAAAGTGCTGGATCGCAGCCTGTTGATTCTGAATATTTTCTCGATGCGGGCGCAAACGGCGCAGTCGCGGGTGCAGGTCGAACTGGCGCAGTACCAATACATCTTTCCGCGCCTGACCCGGATGTGGACGCACTTAACCAAGCAAAAGGGCGGAACCGGGATGCGCGGGCCGGGTGAAAAAGAACTCGAAACCGACCGCCGGATTGTGCAGGACCGGATTGTGTTCCTGAAGGAAAAGCTCGACAAAATTGACAAACAGAGTGTTACGCGCCGGAAAGAACGCGACCGGCTGGCCCGCGTCGCGCTGGTGGGTTACACCAACGTGGGCAAGTCAACCCTGATGCGGACGCTGGCAAAGGCCGATGTTTTCGCCGAAAACAAGCTCTTCGCCACTGTTGATTCGACGGTGCGGAAAGTCACGCTGGGTAATATTCCGTTTTTGCTGACAGACACCGTTGGGTTTATCCGCAAATTGCCCACGATGCTGATCGAGTCGTTTAAATCTACGCTGGATGAAGTGCGCGAAGCCGATGTGCTGCTACACGTGGTTGACGTATCGCACCCGTCGTTTGAAGAACAGATTGATGTAGTGACCAAAACCCTGGCTGATATTAGTGCGGGAGATAAACCTACCATCTTGGTTTTCAACAAGATAGACCAGTTTGTGCCAAAAGACGAATGGCTGCCCGAACCCGAAGAAGATGAACTCGATGCGGTTGGTAATCTGGCTGTTGCCATGCCGGTTGCCGACCAGAAGAAGACCGCGCTGGCGTATTTGAAGAAGACGTATTTAGCCAAAAAAGCCGATTACGTGGTGTTTGTCTCAGCCCAAACCCGCGAGAATATAGATGAACTCCGGCAATTGGTCTATGACTTGGTGAAGCCAAAGCACTTCTCGATTTATCCCAACTGGGTTGATGTGCCACTCATCGAGTCGGCGGCAGACAGTGACGAAGCTCCGTTTGTGAGTTTGGCAGACTGACCAGGTTTCGGCAATTTTGCCGGTGTGTAGCGCGGGTGGAAACCCGCGTTATTTTTGGCATCGTAGTTCAACGGATAAAACCGAAGCGTCGGACCGAGCCGTTTCCTGAACGCTTGATCTGGTTCGATTCCCGGCCAAGTCCGTTCATATAATTTTGGCATCGTAGTTCAACGGATAGAATAGGCGTTTCCTAAACGCTAGATCCGGGTTCGATTCCCGGCGAAGCCACAGCGAGTACGAAGAATTTGTTTATCAACTGAACAAGACTTGGCTCTATCATGTAATCTTTAGCAAAACATGACACGAACCGAACTTGACCGGATGCTCCAGATTTCGATTTCACAACGAGACTGGGCCAAGCGCATGATCGATGAGCAATTTGAGCGGTTAGATGCCCGGAATGAATTGACGTACTGGTTTAAACTCTATCTCGTTCACAAAGACGCAGTAGAGTGGCTGAAAAAGCAAAAAGCGGATAATGACTAATAGGTGTGGCTTCGGCAACCATATTTCCTCCTGACGATGGTAACGGAACAGATTGATTTTGCAAGGATATTAGCCGACGCGCAACGCGAATCGGCAGAAAGCCTGAAAGTTTTACAGGCAAACGGCTTTGTGGTGGACACGGCAGACTGGCTAACCATCAAACGCTACGCTGAGAAGTACAGCGTAACCCATCAGGTAGTCGTTAACTGGATTATTGGGGGCATTATTCCACCCGATTGTCTGATAACCCTGCCGGAGTTCAATGATATACGATTGGTGAAAGACCAGCTCTACAAATAGCCTAAGCAGACACTGCGTTTTTGCCTTTAAACCGCTTGTCACTGTCATTACAACCCCCTCTTTCAAAATAACGTATGCAGCTTAACGCCGGTTGCTCCCTTGCGTTTACGGCTCAGGCCGATACGCCCCTGACGCTCATGCTCCGCCCGCGCTCCGGGGCCGGGCAGTGGATCATCCGCGAAGAATTTCAGATCGAACCGTATGTGCCGGTTACGGAGTTTACTGATCTCTACGGCAACCTCTGCCAACGGCTGACGGCTCCCACCGGGCCGTTCTCGATTCAATTTACGGCCACCGTTGAAACCCCCGACGAGATTGACACGGCGCACGGCGCATCATATACCCCCGCCGACCAACTGCCCGATGATGTACTGCATTTTACCCTGCCCAGCCGCTACTGTGAGTCGGACAAACTCGGCAACTTAGCCGCCGACATTACCAGCAACGCCGAACCGGGTTACGACCAAGTTGAGGCCATCCGCCGGTGGATCAACCAAAACATCCAGTATCAGTACAACACGAGCAATGCCAGTACCTCGGCGGCAGACACGGCAAAAACCCGCACCGGCGTTTGCCGCGATTTTACGCACCTCGGCATGGCCCTTTGCCGCGCCCTCAATATGCCGGCCCGGATGGTGGTCGGCTATCTCCTCGAACTAAAACCGATGGATTTACACGCCTGGTTCGAGGCTTTTATTGATGGCCGGTGGTACACCTTCGATGCCACCCAAACCGAGCCGCGTGGCAACCGAATCACCGTTGCCTACGGGCGCGACGCAGCCGATGTGGCCTTCGTGACGCAGTTTGGCCCCATGACGCTCAACACCATGCAGGTTTGGGTTGAAGAAGCTGATTTGGTGGGAGCCTGAACCGTATGCACGCATACCGTTATTCGTATCTTTGGGGCAATGATTCATTCTGAAATCATGTTATCCCTGCAAAATCCCGATCTAAACTCATGGATGCTTATATCGTAGCCGGTTATCGCACCGCCGTTGGCAAAGCCCCGCGCGGTGGCCTGCGCCTGACCCGCCCCGACGACCTTGCCGCCGAGGTTATCAAACACCTGCTGGCGCAGGTGCCACAGCTTGACCCTGCCCGCGTCGATGACCTTATTGTGGGTAACGCCGTTCCCGAAGCCGAACAGGGTATGCAGATGGCCCGTTACATTGGGCTATTATCCTTGCCGAAATCGGTGCCGGGCCTGACCATCAATCGTTACTGTGGTTCTGGATTAGAAGCTATCGCCATTGCCTCGGCAAAAATTCACGCGGGCATGGCCGATTGCATGATTGCCGGTGGCACCGAATCAATGTCGATGGTGCCGGTGATGGGCTGGAAAACCGCCCTCAACTATAACATCGCCAGCGAACACCCCGATTATTATATTGGTATGGGCCTGACCGCCGAACAGGTTGCCCAGCAGTTTAACATCAGCCGTGATGCCCAGGACGAGTTTGCCCTCGAATCGCACCAGAAAGCGTTGGCGGCTCAGGCTTCGGGCAAGTTCGAGGGTGAGATTGTACCGATCAACGTCAAGGAAACCTATTTCGATGCCGCATCGGGCAAGAAAAAAGTCCGCGAATGGACGGTTGCCAAGGACGAAGGCCCCCGCCCCGATACCAGTGCCGAAGGACTCGCCCGGTTGAAGCCGGTGTTTGCCATGGGCGGTTCGGTAACGGCGGGTAACTCGTCGCAAACCTCCGACGGAGCCGCGTTTGTAATCGTGATGTCGGAGCGATTGGTGAATGAACTGAACCTCAAACCCATTGCCCGGATGATGTCGTATGCATCGGCGGGTGTCGAACCCAAAATCATGGGTATCGGCCCGGTGGCTGCTATCCCGATTGCGCTGCAAAAAGCGGGTCTCAAACAGGACGACATTGAGTTGATTGAACTGAACGAAGCCTTTGCCGCGCAGTCACTCGCGGTGATTCAGGAACTTGGCCTCGACCGGACCAAGATTAATCCCAACGGCGGAGCCATTGCCATTGGTCACGCCCTGGGTTCAACGGGGGCGCGGCTGTCGGTGCAGTTACTCAACGAAATGACCCGACGAAACCAGAAATACGGCATGGTGTCGGCTTGCGTTGGTGGCGGGCAGGGCGTAGCCGGGATTTACGAACGGCTGAATTAATGCCCATCGCTCACAACAAAGCCGCCCGTTCAATCCTGAACGGGCGGCTTTGTTGTAAAGACAGTACGCTTACCGCAATGCCTGCCGAATCAAATCTTCGACCGTCAGGCTCGAGCCGTTCTCCTGTTGCAGGATACCATCCACTGTTTTTTCGGCCATCGGACGCTGAAAACCCAGCGCAACCAATGCGGCTAAGGCTTCCTCGCGAACGGGATTGGCGGCATTGGCGCGGTAGGTCGGCCCGTCGGGAATACCACCAAGTTTTTTCATTTTGTCTTTGAGTTCTAAGATGATACGCTGGGCGGTTTTGGCCCCCACGCCCTTGATGCGCTGCACGGCCCCAACGTTTTCCGACAAAATTGCCATCCGCAATTCGTTGGGCTGCATGGTCGAGAGGGCGGCTAAGGCCGTGTTTGGCCCTACGCCCGACACGCTGATGAGTTCCTGAAAGAGCGATTTTTCATCGGCAGCGGCAAACCCATACAACGATTGAGAGTCTTCGCGGAAGAGGTGATAAACCAGGAGTTTCACGCGGTCGCCACCGCCGGGCAGCGTGGTATAGGTCTGCAACGAAATTGACACCGAATACCCTACGCCATGCACATCAATAACAGCCTGCGTGGGTTCTTTATAAGCTAAGGTTCCGTCTAAATACGCAATCATCTGGGGTTGTTTTGGCGTTTACTGAGCGATTAACCAGTAAAAATAGCCTATTTTGGCGGTATTTCCGGCCCCAGCCCCTCGCCACGATGGACGAATTTCTTTCCCGGCTCCGCAAGTACGAAATCCGCATCCGCAAGGCGGTCAACTCGCAGATGCGGGGTAGTTTTCGGTCCATTTTTAAAGGCACCGGTCTCGAATTTACCGACCTCCGCACCTATCAATACGGCGACGATGTGCGGGCCATTGACTGGAACGTGTCCTCAAAAGGTCACGGCACGTTCGTGAAAGTGTTTCAGGAGGAAAAAGATCAAACCGTTTTTTTTGTCATTGACGTGAGCGCGTCGCAGCAGGTGGGGCCGCAGCAACGCAGCAAATTAGACGCAACCAAAGAGATAGCGGGCGTGCTGGCAATGTCGGCGGTGCATGAGGCCAGCAATGTGGGGATGTACTGTTTTTCGGATCAGAAAGAGTCGTATATCCGGCCATCAAACGGCATGAAAACGGGTTACTCGCTGATTATGAGCCTGTTTAAGTTGCAGCCCGTGTCCACTAAAACCGCTATTACCGACGCGTTGCTGTTCACGCTCAACATTCTGAAACGGCGGAGCGTGGTGATTCTGCTCTCCGATTTTTTAGATACCGGCTACGAACAGTCGCTGAAAGCCCTTGCCCGTAAGCACGACTTAGTGGTGCTGCACCTGTTCGATGCCCGCGAAATTAGCCCGCCCCGGCTTGGTATTGTGCCGGTGTTTGACCCCGAAACGGGCCGGTCGGTGTGGGTCAACACGTCGTCGGCCCGGTTCCGCCAGCAATTACAAAACCGATTTACCCAAAACCGCGACCGCCTTCAGCAACTCTGCAAACAATACAACGCCAACTATTTAGCCCTAAACGCACAGGAAGATTTCGTGCCGAAATTGGTAGAGTTGTTTCGGGTGCGGAAGTAGCGCATGAAAGGACGAAAGAGAAAAGAGAAAAGCACAGATAAACAGTTATTTACACTTTTTTCCTGCGTCCTTTTTTTGTCTTTATTGTCCTTTATTTGTTTTTACGAAAAACTTCGTAGTTATTTGCTACGAAACAATTCGTAAACGATGAAACCAACCGATTCTGAACTCGAAATCCTGCACGTACTCTGGGCAAACGGCCCCGCCACCGTTCGGCAGGTGAACGACAACCTGGGCCAGTTCCGCGAGATTGGCTATACAACCACGCTCAAATTCATGCAGTTGATGCACGAAAAAGGGCTGCTCACCCGCGACGAAACCGCCCGCTCGCACACCTACACGGCGGCTGTGAATCAGGCCGATACGCAGCAAACCCTCCTCGACCGCTTTGTTGAAACCGCCTTCAAAGGCTCGGCCTCCACATTGGTGATGCAGGCGTTAGGCAACCACAAAGCTACCCCCGACGAATTAGCCGAAATCCGTGAACTCTTAGACAAACTAACCAAATGAACCTGTTTTCGCTTCTCTCCGAGCCGCTGTTGGTGGCTCTCGGCTGGACGTTGCTCCACGCCCTCTGGCAAGGTTTCGCCCTCGTGCTGCCTGCCGCCCTGCTCCTGTATGTGCTGCGCCACCGGGCGAGTTTGCTGCGGTATCGGGTGGCGGTGCTGACGTTGTTGTGCCAGGTTGTTGCCTCAGTGGTGACGTTTGCTTTGTATTACCGACCCGTGCAGTCACTGGCCCAACTGGCTCCGGCAACACCGCCAACAAATCCGGTTCGGCGGGTATGGCTCACGGCCTTGGCCGAAACGCCGGAATCGTGGCAGCAAACGGTGCAGCACTGGCTCAACGCGCACTTAACTGAGGTGGTGTTGCTCTGGTTAGTGGGCGTGGCCGTGTTTGGCGTTCGGCTGGTGGGCGGCTGGCTGTATGTGCAACGGCTGAAAACGTCGGCTACTAAACCCGCTAATGCCGCTCTCACCCAAACCCTGCACCGGCTGGCCGGGCAACTGAGCCTTAACCCGGCGGTGCAACTTGGCGAATCGGCGCGGGTGGCGGTGCCGGTGGTGGTGGGCATCCTGAAACCCGTTGTGCTGCTGCCCATTGGCTTAGTGGCGGGCCTGAGTATGGCCGAAGTCGAAGCGATTCTGGCCCACGAGCTGGCCCATGTTAAACGTAATGACTTCGTTATCAACCTCTTGCAGTCGGTTATCGAAGTGTTGTATTTTTTCCATCCTGCCCTGTGGTGGCTCTCGGCGCGGGTACGCGAAGAGCGCGAAAATTGCTGCGACGATCTGGCTCTGACCCTCTGTGCCGATGGCCGGACACTGGCCCGCGCATTGGCGCACGTCGAAGAATTTCGGCTGGCGCGGCTGACCCCGACCCCCGCGTTAGCGATGGCGTTCTCGTCGCCCAAAAAACAGTTGTTGCACCGGGTTCGGCGGGTGCTGGGCGTATCGGTGCGGCCCGCCGTATCGAACGGGAGCTTAGCCGGGCTAACGCTGGCAACGTTACTGGTGCTGGCAATGTCGGCCTTTGCCGTGGCGCAGGAGCAGAAATCAAAACAACCCAAACCGAAGGCAAAAGTCACCCGGCCCGTTGCCATGCGCCGGTTTTCGGTGAGTGCCGATACCGAATTTGGCACATCGAACGACCGAAAACTGAGTTATGTGGTCTGGCACGGCCAACGCTTACCGGCAAAATCGGTAGCGCGGCTGCAACGCGAACTCGATGGCGCACTGTCGGGCAAGATTAACCTCGATACCGTGCCGCAACCTGACCGGGATATTTTGCTGACGGTTATCGAAAAAACTAATTCGTTTGACAGTGGTATGGATGGCCTGGCAAGCGGATTAGCCCACATAGATTACAACAATATTGTGGCTGACGCGATGGCTTCGGTCAAAAACATTGACCTCGAAAAGATTTCTGCCGACGCGCTGGCTTCGGTGAATATTGATGAGATATTGGCCGATGTACATACTGCGATTGACACCAACATTGTGGTGAATGGCGTAGTGAACGCCAATAGCGACCAGATTTTTTTCAACGACCGGGGTGTTGGAAAAGCCGGGAACCGCGATGTGGTGATGCGGGTTCATAGTCGCCAACTCGACAGCCTGAACCGCCTGATGGCCCTCCAACAGCGGCAGGCCGACGCGCTACGGCTGCAAGTGGAAGGGTTGCGGTTTCAGACCGAACAGTTAGAACGGCAACAGGAACTCCTGAACTGGAAGAAAAACAAACTCAGCGATGCCCGCCAGAATCTCCTCGACAAGCAGCGCGAGTTGATGAACAACGAGAACAAAAAGCTGACCGAAGCCGACGTTGAAAAGCAGGTAGCCGAGTTGGAGCAGAAAATTGTGGCCCAGGAAAAAGCCATTACCGACCTCAACCAAAACCTCGAAGCCCAGAACGCCAAACTCCGCGAAGCCCGGCAACCGTTGGAGAAATTGGAAGCTGAAATGGAGAAAATTGACGGGCAAACCAACCGCCTGTCTGACGAGATGAGTCGGCACGGCGACATGATGGGTCGGTACAACGATGCAATGGGCCGGTATAACGACGCGAGAGGTCGGCTGAATGGACTGGTCATGCCGCCGATGCCGCCGATGCCCCGGATGCGGCCTGCCCGCCCGCCTAAACCCGCCCCGGCCCCCCGACCTGCTATTGCGCCAAACCCGGCAATAGCCCCAAAAGCCCCGGTAAAGCCCTGATTTACGAGTGGTTAGTCGTGAATTGTAACGTAGTGCCGACAATCCTGTCGGCAAGCCGCAGGCTGATACGCGCAAAAATGAGTGGCATTCGGCGTATTGGCCTGTCGGCCCACCGGCAGGATTGCCGGTGCTACACAATACTCAAATCCTTGCTCTGTGTCTTCACAGAGCAGGGATTTTTTTATGCCCCAGGCAACCCTCGCCGGTAATTCGGTATTTCTATCAACAGCCGGTCTTCCATCACAACCAGAACGAGACGATGCTTCACCAATTGATTGAACAATGCCAGCGCGGGAATGCCTTTGCCCAACGGCGGTTGTATGATCAATACGCCAATCGGTTGTATCGGGTGAGTCTGCGGTATGTGCCGCACGAACCCGATGCCGAAGAGGTGCTGATGAATGCGTTTCTGAAAATCTTCCGCAACCTGCCCGATTTCGTTTACCGCGACGACAACGGCCTGGAAGCCTGGCTCCGCCGAATTGTGGTGAACGAAGCCCTGCTGCACCTGCGGGCCAACCGGACGCTGCCTATTTTTCGGGACGACGACGCGCCGGAGCCATTGGATACCAATGAGTTACCGGATGGCGGGCTGGAAGCCGAACAACTTTATGACCTCATCCGGGAGTTGCCGCCCGGCTACCGAACCGTGTTTAATCTGTATGCCATTGAAGGCTACACGCACCGCAAAATTGCCGGGCAACTGCATATTTCGGAAAACACATCAAAGTCGCAACTGAGCAAGGCGCGGGCATTATTACAAAAGTGGCTAACAACACACGGCTATGAACGAACAACACGGCAATCGTCTTGACCAACAAATCCGGCAGGCTCTCGACACGCTGCCCGATGCACCCCCGCCCGGCTCGGCCTTCGATTCGGCCAAACTCTGGGAACGGCTACGCCCTGAACTTCCGGCTCAGTCCGTGGCGGCTCAGTCCGTGGCGGCTCAGTCCATCGCGCTTCAATCTGTTGAAAAACAGCTTGTTGCTAATAAAAAGCGGCCTGCTGTCGGCTGGTGGCTGGCGGCTGCTTCGCTTGCGGGCTTGCTGATGGGCGGGCTTTGGTGGTCGGGGCAAATATCACTCAAACGGGATGTAGTGATTGGGAAATCACCAGAGAAAACAGGGGCAAGAACGGGCTTATCGGCGCAACCAAATCTGTCAGTAAACCAACCGAACGTAGTCGTCCCGCCGACTGAAATACGATTAATAACGGCCCTCCCGGAAAAGCAGCATTACCAAAAACGTCAGGGTGAAGTCGAACCGATTTTGGCCGAAAAATTTGACGAACTGGCTGATGATCAGTCTCTAACTACCAATAGCGGACCGGGGATTTCGGCACCCGAAACGCCACCTCTGCTTCTAACCGAGCCAGACGCAGTATCGGTTGTTGCGGTGCAGAAACCAGCCATTACCAACGCGCCGAAACGACGGTTTCGGGTAGTTCACGCCAATGAATTAGCCGCCGAAGAAGAATCGAATGTAGTCCGGTATCGTGCCAACCATTTCGTAAAGTTAGGCACCGGAAACGCGGCTTCGGCTGGTTCGGGCGGAGAGTCCCCGGCGTTACTGATACCATTAAACCGCAAATCAATCCAATAACCATGCGAACATATCAATTTGCTTTGCTCCTGTTGAGCATGGCCGGGGCCGCCATGGCCCAACAGGAATCACACTTAGCCGGGCCAGACAAACGGGGCCGCTTCAACGGATTGAGCCACATCGAGGTGGATTTAGGTCAGAAAAACGCGCTGGTAGTCGGTTTTGCTACGTTTGGGCAGGTCACGGCCCGGCAGAATATTGACTCGGTATTACGCCTGTTAGTGGCTGATTATCAGAAGATTGCTGATACCACACAGGGCCAAACCAGAGCAACTCACGCGCTGTATCGGCTTGGCCCGTTTAACCGCACGGTTGATCTGCGATACACGCCACAAACCACCGCTACGTTCCGGTTTTCTGACGGACAACCCGACCCGGTGCTGGTAAAAACCCGGCAAGACACGTTGCAAATCGTCTGGTCGTCGGCCCTGATGCCGTTGGCCTACTACGATTTCAGCGTCTATCTGTTGGTCAATAATCTGAGCGATGTTAACCGGATTTTGCAGGAAAGAGGAGTGAACGGGAAATTACAGGAGGCTCTGAAATCGGTGCGGCAATACAAACATCATGACTTAACCAGCCCGAAAATGGCGTTTGATTTGCGCTACAAACGCGAGGGCGAATCCATCCAGACGCAGTTTATCAACCCCGGTTTAGCCAAAAACCCTTACATCAGTTTTCAGCCCAGCGTTGGTGTCGGCCTTGTCCGAACGCGGTGGGTTCCGTCGCTGAATATAGACGTGCAGTATGTTACAAGCCGGGCAAAAGCAATTGGCTATTCAGTGGGTTATCTGGCTCTGTTTCATTCGGATGAAGCAAATAAGACCATCCAACGAAGCGATTTTTTGACTGCGGGCGTGGCGTTTTACCGGAACGAGTCTCACCAGCGCGGCCCGGCTTTCAACAATCTGCGAACGAGCTTTTCGGTCGGGATGCTCGTTAAAGGCAGCAATTATTTCGCCAAAGGCACAATCCGGCTCAGTGGGACGCTCTACCAGAAAGGATTCATCAAGATTCAGCCCGAACTCTATTTCAACGGTGCGTTTAAAGACCTGCATCCGGGCGTTCGGATTGGGTTTGGGTTGTGAAACCAGAATCATTCCCATCATATTTTCGCCCCGCCTGCGCCAGCCGTGCCTGAATTCGTCTCCGCAACCAGGCCGGGGCCAGCACGGTCATGCCCTCACCGAAGCCGAGAATTTCGCGTTCCAGCTCGAAGTTTAATTGCACCGATAGCTCAAATACGCAGCCATCGTCGCGCCGTTCGGTGAGTTTTTGGGAGGGGTGCAGGGGCTTGGTTTCTACATACGGCGCGTGTTCGGGCGAGACCAGAATCTGCACCGTTCTCACCCGCATCGTCGGCGAGACGCTAACGCCAATTGCATCGCGGTAAAACGTAGCCGGGGTCAGGTCGTCGGGGGCGGGCCGGTAAGTGGCTTCGGGCGGGGCCGCGCCGATGCCTCGGATTCGGTCGAGGGCCAGATTCACGATTTGCTCCTCATCCTGGCGTTGCCCCACCACAAACCACCGATTGCGAAACTCCTTGAGCCACCAGCCATGAAACATAAACTGGCGGGATTCTTTGGCCCGAAACGACTGATAATCAAGCAAAATTGGTTGGCGGGCGGTCACGGCGCGATACAGCGGGTCGAGCCAGTCCAACCCGCGCAGGTGGTCGTTTCGTTCAAAATCAATGACCGATGGCTGTTGGGTGGTTTTGGTGCGGATGTGTTCTTCGAGCCGCTGCACCACGCCCGTTAGCTGATCGAAATGCGAAAACCCCCGGAACTGTTTCAGCATCTCAACGGCTTCGTTCATGCGGTCTAAATCCTGGGCCGAGAGCGGAGTTTGGGTGATGCTGTAATCCGGGTCGTTGTACTGATAAAATTTCTTCTCGACCACCACAATCGGGGCGTTATAGCCGAGTTTATCGCTCCGCATCATCTGCAAATCAGCCTGAATTGTTCGGCGGCTGATGCCCGCGTCGCGGCCTTCGTAGTCGTATAAGGCTTCGGCTACGTGGTCAATCAGGTCGTCGAGCGTCCAGCGTCGGAATCGGTTTCGCAAACACGCATCCAGTGTTTTGTAGCGAATCAGGGCGTTGCGGTTGGTTGGCATTTTTGGGGATTTACCACCCCCAACCCCCTCCTAAAACAGGAGGGGGCTTTTTCAAAGGCTTCGCCTTTGCTGTTTTTTTAGTCCCCTCCTGCCTTTAGGAGGGGGTTGGGGGTGGTAAATTTTCTGATTTTTTTTCGCCTACGCAAATAGGCTGCGTACTGGCCCTAAATCTTTGCATCGTCAATCAGGCAAATTAAAACCGACTGACACCCAAAGCCATGAAATTCAACCAATCGGCGGCTACGGCCATCAACCTGAATCAGACCCGCAACCACGAAGGTGCCGTGGCCTTCGCGTTGTCGCCGATGACCGAACTCTATTCGGCGGTGGTGACAACAATGCTGTCGGATGCCTTTTATGAATCGGGTGATGCGCGGCTGGCCCGCATCCGGGCGTTGGTGGCAGTAGTTGACCCCGTGTTCGTGGCAAAATTAGCCGTGTATGCCCGTGAGCAGATGAACCTCCGCACGGCCCCGGTGATGCTGGCGGTCGAACTGGCCCGGATTCATAACGGCGACGACCTCGTGGCCCGCACGGTAGCCCGCGTGGTGCAACGGCCCGACGAGATTACCGAATTGCTGGCCTACTACTCGGCGGTAAACGAGCGAAAAGACACCAAAAAACTGAACCGGCTCTCGAAACAGGTGCAGAAAGGGCTGGCAATGGCTTTCAACCGATTTGACGAATACCAATTTGCCAAATACAATCGCGATACGGCGGTTCGGTTGCGCGATGCCTTGTTTTTGGTGCATCCAACGGCGAAAGACGTGGCGCAACAAGCCATTTTCGATAAACTCGTGAGCAACACACTCCAGACTCCCTACACCTGGGAAACGGAGTTGAGTTTGATGGGACAACTGCCATACTCGTCGGAAGCCGAAAAGTTGGCGGCTGTTGGGCAGACGTGGCAAGCCTTGATCGAGAGCCAGAAAATGGGCTACATGGCAACCCTCCGCAACCTGCGAAACATGGTTCAGGCGCAGGTGAGTGAGCAGCACCTCAACACGGTGGCCGCATACTTAGCCGACCCAAAAAACGTGGCCCGGTCAAAGCAGTTGCCGTTTCGGTTTCTGGCCGCCTGGCGCGAGTTGGCTGCTATGACGCAGGCCGGGCAGGATGAGCGAAGCATCGTGCAGCGCATCGCCGATTTTGCGCGGGGCCGGTTGCATACAATGGTAGAAATCAGCGGATTGATGAACGCACTGGAAACGGCGGTGGGGCAAAGCGCGTCGGCGTTGCGTGGCTTCGATGCCGAAACCCGCGTGGTGGTTGCCTGCGACGTGTCGGGTTCGATGCAGCAGCCGGTTTCGCCAAAAAGCAAAGTCCTGTTATATGACATCGGTTTACTGCTGGGAATGGTGTTGCGGGCGCGGTGCAAAAACGTGCTGTGCGGCATGTTTGGCGATACCTGGAAGGTGGTTGACCTGCCCGAATCGCGGGTGCTGGCAAACGTGAACGAATTCTACAAACGCGAAGGCGAAGTGGGTTACTCAACCAACGGCCACCTCGTGCTGGCCGGTTTGGTGAAGCGCAAACACATTGCCGATAAGGTGATGGTATTCACCGACTGCCAGTTGTGGAATACGAATCAGGGTCAACGCACTAAAAGCGCGATGGCGGTGCAGTGGGCGGCCTACAAAAAAATTGCGCCGAACGCCAAACTGTACCTCTTTGACCTGGCTGGCTATGGTACCACGCCGTTGCAGGTGCTGGCCGACGATGTACACCTAATTGCGGGCTGGTCAGACAAAGTGTTTGATGTCCTGGAATCGTTGGAAGCGGGTCAGGATTCGCTGGCGCGGGTAAATGAAATTGTGTTGTAAAAAAGCGGGATGCCGTAGTGGTGGGTTACTTCGCTCAAACAAAGATGGTCGGAGAATGAGAAAGCCGGGCGAAAGTCCGGCCCACTCATCCGGTTCGAGTCCGGCGTGCAACGTCTCCACTTGGCCTGCCGCGCCTGTTGCTCCCGTTTTTTTACAACAATCAATACTAAATGACAAATCCCCCCTTAGCATAATCGGACAATGCTGCGGAGAACTTCGAGAATCGCGGAGTGCATAGATTATTCCTTCAACTAATTGCCATCGGCGAGTGCCGTAGAATCGGGCTACTTCGGATTTAGGTTCCTACAAAACAACCCGGTTCGCCTGTTGCCTCGCTGTCTATCTTTTCCCTCCCTTTTTGGGAGGGTTAGGTAAGGGTAAACACCGCCATCGGTGCCGTAAGTGAGCGTTACTTCGCTCTTAACGATGTGGTCGCAAGTTCGAATCTTGCCATTCGCAAGGATGTAGCTCAGGGGTAGAGCGCATATACGCCTGCTGCTTGTTGCCCGGTGGTGGTGTTTATTAATGTGTAGAGACGCAAAATATTGCGTCTCTTTTTTTTGATTATGCGGGAGGAGACGCAAACTATTGCGTCTCTACAAAATACCGTTAATCCAATAAATCTGCCGTTCCGCGCCGAATTTTCGTGGTTTCGTCTAATAACTGACCCTTCGGCGCAACATCCCGGCCTACTTTTGAGTAGTAATGTGGGGTGTTGATACCTCGGTAAAGCATCTACAACGACCTGATAATGAAACAGACTATCTCATTAAAGACGCAAAATATTGCGTCTCTACTTTGGCTTCTGACACTGACCCTCGGCCCGGCATTTGGGCAGGTCAATCAACGCGCAACGCCCGCCGTGCCGCAGCAGACCGTGAGCGGCTACATTAAAGATGCCCGCAACGGCGAGGGACTCATTGGCGTGTCGGTGTATGTAAAAGAAACCGGCACCGGGGCCGTCACCAACAACTATGGCTACTATGCCATCACCCTCCCGGCTGGCACCTACACGCTGATTATCAGCTTTGTGGGCTACGGAAAGCAGACCAAACCCGTTACGCTTTCTGACCAGAACCAGAAACTCGATATTGAATTGGCCGAAGAGAAATTCGATTTGCAGGAAGTTGTGGTGAAGGCCACCCGCGAGGAAGACAACGTAAAGAGCATCGAGATGAGCGTGAACCGGCTCGATACCAAAACCATTCAACGCATTCCGGCTCTGCTCGGCGAGGTTGATGTGATTCGGAGTATTCAGCTTCTGCCGGGCGTGACAACGGTGGGCGAAGGCGCAACGGGCTTCAACGTTCGGGGCGGCTCGATAGACCAGAACTTAGTGCTTTTAGACGAGGCTCCGGTGTTTAACTCTTCGCACCTGTTCGGATTTTTCTCGGTCTTTAATCCCGATGCCGTGAAAGACGTAAAGCTCATCAAAGGAGGAATTCCGGCACAGTATGGCGGCAGGATTTCGTCAATTCTGGACGTTCGGATGAAAGAAGGCAACACCAAAAAACCCGAACTGACGGGCGGTGTTGGCCTGATTTTCAGTCGGTTGGCCTACGAACGGCCATTATTCAAAAACAAAGAGGGCGTGGCTCGTGGCTCATTCATCGTGGCTGCCCGGCGGAGTTATGCCGATGTGCTGGCCCAGCCGTTTCTGACGGGCAACCTGAAAGGCTCGAAGTTTTATTTTTATGATCTCACGGCCAAAGTCAACTACCGGATCAACGACAATAATACGGTGTATGCGTCGGGTTACTTAGGCCGCGACACGTTTGGGTCTGATTTTGGCTTTAACTGGGGCAACACCACGGCTACCCTCCGCTGGAACCACGTCTTCAACGACAAACTGTTTCTGAACACCACCGCCTTTTACAGTAATTACGATTATCTGCTCGATTCTGACCTGAAGCGAAAACCCGAAAATTCGGGCGATTATTTTCGCTGGAAATCCCGGATTGTCAATTACAGCATCAAGCCCGACTTTACGTGGTTCGTCAAGAAAAACACCATTTCGTTTGGCGGGCAGAGCATTTTTTATGATTTCCAGCCCGGCACGGCCACTGCCGCCAGTGCGGGCGTGGCGCGGTCGTTTGGTCTGACCAGCAAATACGCCCTCGAAAACGCGCTTTATGTTGGTAACGAGCAGCAACTTACGCCCAAAATTCAGTTGCAGTATGGCCTGCGGTATTCGTTTTACCAGTTTATGGGGCCGGGCGAAGCCTACACCTACGCCACCGACGTAACGCCCGGTTTGCGCCGACCCGTGACCGGCACCAAAGCCTACACATCGGGCCAGACGATTCAGACGTATGGCAATTGGGAACCCCGGTTTGCGGCCAAAATTGACGTGACCAACACCAGTTCAGTGAAGTTCAGCTACAACCGGCTGGCCCAGTATATTCACCTGATTTCTAACACAACGGCCTCGGTGCCGCTCGATGTCTGGACTCCTTCGACCAACAACATTAAGCCCCAGATTGCCGATCAGGTGGCGGCTGGTTATTTCCGCAACTTCGGCCCCAGCGGAACCGAATACGAAGCCTCGGTTGAAGGATATTACAAGTGGTTTCAGAACCAGATTGACTACATTGACGGGGCTAACCTCCGGCTGAATAAGTACTTAGAGGGCGATCTGCTGCCGGGCATTGGCCGGGCCTACGGAGCCGAATTTTTTATCAAGAAAAACAGCGGCCCGCTGCACGGCTGGATTAGCTACACCCTGGCAAAAACCGAACGGCAGGTAACGGGTATCAACAACGGAGCCTGGTATGCTACGCGGTTCGACAAACGCCACACCCTGAACACGGTGCTGCTCTACGACCCCGTCAAATCGAAACGGTGGAGTTTTTCGGCTACGTTCGTAATTGCGAGCGGTACCCCGGCCACGTTCCCCACCAACCGATTTGAGTATGACGGATTTGTGGTGCCGCAAAATGCCGACGGTCTCCGCAATAACTACCGGATTCCGGCCTACCACCGTTTAGACCTCGCGGCCACCTTGCAGGGTAGCCGCAGACCGGGCCGCCGAAATCAGGATAATTGGGTGTTTTCGGTTTACAATGCGTATGCCCGGAAAAATGCGTTCTCGGTGTATTTCCGGCAGGAGCCACCCACCAAAACTGTCCAGGCTGATATAGACCCGATCCGGCTAACGACTGTGGAGAACCAATCGCGCGAAACGCAGGCGGTGCGTTACTCGATTTTTGCAACCCTGATTCCGTCCGTTACCTACAACTTCAAATTCTAACTCGCCATGAAAACGCTCCTTCTTTTTATCGTCTCTGTTCTTGTTTCGGCTTCTTTTTTCGCCTGCGAAACCGTTATCAAGGCTGATCTCGACACCGGCCCGGCGCAACTGTCGGTTGACGGCACAATTACCGACCAGCCCGGCAAACAGAGTATCCGGCTGACGCAAACGGCGGCCTATTTCGACAGTTCTAAGCCGCCCGTGGCATCAGGTGCAACCGTAACCGTGACCGACAACACCGGGAAAATATATGCCTTCACCGACCCCGACAACGACGGTTATTATCTCTGGCAACCGCCCACAACGAAAGACACGCTGGGCAAAATTGGACGAACCTACAAATTAGCCGTGAAATGGAATGGCGATGAATACACGGCGAGTTCGGTGCTAAATTCAGTACCGCCCATTGATTCAATTGTGTTCCGGGAAGAAAAAATAAACCCATTGAGCAGCAAAACCGGCTACCAGGCCGAATTTTATGCCCGCGACTTAGCCGGTCAGCCCGATTTCAACCGAATTCGGTTCTACCGGAACGATACCCTTCAGAACAAAATAGGAGACATTATTCTGGCCTATAACGGCGCATTTCGGGGCAGTGCCGATACCGATGGCCTGATGTTTATCCGACCCATCCGGCAGTCGGCCAATCCCGACGATCTGTATAAACTCAACGACCGGGTTCGGGTTGATATTCAGTCGGTTACGGCAGAATATTTTGATTTTTTAGATCAGGTCAGGACCCAAATTGGCAATAGTGGCCTGTTTGCCCAGCCGCCCGCCAACGTGCCGACAAACATCATGAACGCCAACGGTAAGAAAGCAACGGGGTTTTTTGTAGCCTCGGCCATCAGAACCCGAACGGTTCAGGTAATGAAAGAGACTATCCGGGCAAAGTAGTGATACGCTACACCTCACGGCAATCCATTCTGAAACGTGATCTCGGTAACAACACCCATCGCGCTCATGCGGAGGGCAACGGTTGGAGCCGATGGTTGGGCTTTGGTGTCGGCGCACTGCGGGCCGGGTTGCAGATAATAGACGTAATATTTCTGGTTCCGGTCGGCAATTTGGTTAATGTCCGGCCCACCCAAAATACCGCCGATGTTGTTGGCTGATTGGCCTTTGAAATTCTCGACCTCGGCCCGAAAACCACCCACGAGTTTAGCCCGAATGCCGTTGCAGCCGCGCCGGTCACTGCGCCAGGCTTTAGCGTCGAGCTTGCCAAACGTGTCAGGCGCGGGGTAACAACCAAGCATTAACAGCCCCAGAAAAGCAATCAAAAGAATCTTCATCAGTTCAGGGTCGGACAAATCAGTGTAATCAGCGGTAAAATCAATGTAATCAGCGGTTTATTGTTCATTATACAGCACCTGCAACAGCGTTTGCCCAACGGCTTTGAGCGTGGCGGGGTCAATCTGACTCATATTGTCGGTGCTGGTGTGCCACTGCGGAAAAAAACCACCGACTAACGGAGTCAAGTGGATAATATCAATCATCGGGGCTTTCATAACAGCGTTCACCGGCAGGTGGTCGTCGGTGATTGCCCCGCCGTTTTGGTCTAAGAAATACTGGCTGAAGCCCAGCATACTGGCTGTTTCCCAAACTTTGCTGACTACGCCAGCGGCCATTTCACGCGAATAGCCTTCTTTGGGAAACGTGGCACCTTTGGCCCCCACCATGTCTAACAAAACACCGTAATAGGGTGTATAACCAGGTTTGAAGGGGTTTTTGGCAAAATACCGCGAGCCAAGACAAAAGCCAACATAATCTATCTGGCCTTCTTTATCGCCCTGCGCTTTGTCGGAATTGCCCCAGTCTTCGGCATCAAAAAACACGAGGTCAATACCAACCGCTGGTTTCTGTTCGGCGAGTTGAATGGTACGGGCTAATTCGAGCAGAACGCCCACGCCCGATGCGCCATCGTTGGCGGCTGGCACGGCTTTTTTGGCGTTCACGGCACTGCTGTCCTGATCGGCCTGCGGGCGCGAATCCCAGTGCGAGGCCAGTAGAATACGCTTGGAAGCCTGCGGGTTAATGCTGCCGATAATGTTGCGGGCGTTGAGCTTTTTGCCGTCCCAGGTGGTAGCTATGAACTTTTGCTCGGTCACGGTGCAGCCAAACTCTTTCAGCTTGGCTGCCAGATAATCTCCTCCCTGCACGTGGGCGGGTGTGTTGGGTACGCGCGGCCCGAAAGCCACCTGCCGGGCGATAAACTGATAAGCCGAATCAGCGGTGAAGGTTGGGGCCTGCACCAACGTTGTGCTTGCGGTTTGGTTTTCAGATTGGTCGGTTTTGGTTTTGCAGGCGGTTAGGGCGGTCAGCAAAACGAGCGTGAGTAAAAAGAGTCTGTTCATAAAAATTGGTTGTTGGGCATTGTCAGCGATGCGTACAGGTTTGGGCTGATTGGGCATCATAACGGCGTGAATAGTGTGAATTTCAGGCTACGGCATACCCCGACAGGGCGCGTTTGTAAGGGGGCTGAAAGCCCAGAACAATATCGGCTTTAGCAACACCCCGCCGTTCGAGTTGACCTACCAAATCAAAATCGGTTGCATCTTCCTGCACCCAGATTTTGCCGTTTCTGATGTCAAAGTGAAAAATCGGATAATAAACCCGCCTGCCGTTTTCCCAGCCAATGGTCAGAATTTGGTAATGGTCGCGCTCCGAGTCCAGAATGAGTTGCTCTTCGGATTGCTCGCCACCAAGAACAACGGCGGGGGCATTGGCATACTGAGTCAGCAGGTCAGTGATTATTGCCCGGTATTGTGCTATTACGTTATCCATTGCATAATTCGTTTGGTCTTTTACTCCTCATAAGCCCAGTCAACGCGGTGTTTCATGTCTTTGATAACCAAGCCCTGCGCCTTGAAATACGTGCGGATTTCGTCCACTTTGTCGTACTGTTTCTGCTCTTTGTATTTCCGGTAAATGCTCAATAACCCTTCTACCGCGCCGTTGCCTTCGGGTGTTTCTTCGAGCAGGCCCAGCACGTTTTCGGTGAAATTCAGGAACGACGATTTCAGCAAATCGAACGTTTCCTGACCCAAAACGGCTGGCTGTAACTGATTCATATACAGCATATTGACGTACTTCAGGAGTGTAAACAACTGAGCAATAGCTACCGATGTGTTCAGGTCATCGTTCATGCCGTCGTAAAATCCCTGAATCGTTTTGGCAATATCAGCCTGTCGAACGGCATCCACCGTTGCGGTGTCGTCGGCCACGTAAGTCAGCGTTTTTGCCACGCGCAGGCCATTGGCTAACCGCCGATACCCGCGTTGAGCCGCTTTCAGGGCTTCGTTCGAGAAATCGAGGGTGCTGCGGTAGTGCGATTGCAACATGAAAAATCGCACCGACATCGGTGAATACGGCTGTTCGAGCAGGTAATGGCTCCCGGCAAACAACTCGGCGGGTAAGAAGGAGTTACCTAACGATTTGCTCATCTTCTGGCCGTTTACGGTCAACATATTCGCGTGCATCCAGACCCGCACGGGGTCTTGTCCGGTTAGCCCATGTCCCTGGGCAATCTCACATTCGTGATGCGGGAATTTCAAGTCCATGCCGCCCCCGTGAATGTCGAACTGTGCGCCTAAGTATTTGGTACTCATGCAGGTACACTCTAAATGCCAGCCGGGAAAGCCCATGCCCCAGGGCGAGGGCCAGCGCATGAGGTGTTCGGGGGCGGCATTTTTCCAGAGGGCAAAATCGAGCGGGTTTCGCTTCTCCTGCTGCCCGTCTAAGCTGCGGGTTTCGTTCAGGAGGTCTTCCAGAATCCGGCCCGATAGCTTGCCGTAGTTGCCGCCTTCGGCGTTGTATTTCAGGATGTCGAAATACACCGACCCGTTCGATTCGTAGGCTAATCCTTTGTCAATCAGCGTCTGCACCGCTTCGATCTGTTCTACAAGGTGGCCGGTGGCGGTGGGTTCGATGCTGGGCGGAATGAAGTTGAATTGCAGCAGCACGGCGTGAAAATCGTTCGTGAAGCGTTGCACAATCTCCATCGGCTCCAGCTTTTCGAGTTTCGCCATCCGCCCGATTTTGTCTTCGCCCTCCTCGCCGTCGCCCACGAGGTGGCCCACGTCGGTAATATTTCTGACATACCGAACCTTGTAGCCAATATGGGTCAGGTAACGAAAGAGCATGTCGAAGGTCAGAAATGTGCGGACATTACCGAGGTGAACGTAGTTATAAACCGTTGGCCCACAGACGTATAGACCAACGTAGGGCGGGTTAATGGGGTCGAAGAGGTCTTTCTGGCGCGAAAGTGTATTGTGTAGTTTAAGCGGTTGTGTCATTTGACAGTCGGTTTTCCTGCCGAAAAAAAACGAGTGGCAGGCCGTTAATGGTTTCTTCGTTGATTTTGGTCATGCCCAATCGCTCAGCCACCCGAATCGAATCAACATTGGGGACATCGCAACTGGCATCAATATAACCGAATGACAGTTTGGTGAAGGCATAGCGGATAATTTCGGCAACGGCTTCGGTAGCAAATCCCGCGCCGGTAAATTCGGGCAGCAGGGCATAGAGCAGTTCTGGCTGGCTTTCGTCGGTCATGGCCCACAAACCGGCCACGCCAATCACCTCACCGCCCGGTTTTATATGAATTAACCACAAGCCGTAGTGCCGTTCAGAAAAGGTTTGGTTGCTGATGGTAATAAAGGTCTGCACTTGCTCATGACTTAGTATCTGATTGTCGCTAAGGTATCTCCGGCCCAGTTCGTTCGTGAAAATATGGTGCATTGCGGGCAAATCGGTTAGCTGAACGGGCCGCAGTGCCAACCGCTCAGTCTCTATCGTAAACGCCATAAATCGGGTATCGCCTAAATGCGACAACGAAGGTACGGCTTTGGCCCCGCAAAAGCGGAGTTCGGCTGATTGTACGGAACTTTTAGGGAAACTGTCTTTGTTTTCAAGACAAAATTCCAGTTATATGCACACCCTCAGTCGCCCCGCCTTAGTTATTGCCGCGCTTGCGGGTGTGCCAGCCGCCTTGTTTTTTGATTTGGCCGAAATCACCGGCTACCGGCGCGAGCAATTAGCCGATGTCTTCGATACATCCCTGAAAACCTTTCAGCGATACCAGCGCGAACAACGCAAACTAACTCCGCAGGATGGCGAACGACTCCTGAAAATGAAGGCGTTGTTTGAACACGGCACCGATGTGTTTGGCTCCGTTGATTCATTCAGGCGGTGGCTCGACAAACCCGCCTACGGCCTTGATAATCAGATACCTTTCGCGCTTTTGCAGACATCGGGCGGCATGGACCTGATTCAGGACGAACTCATTCGGATCGAATACGGTGATTTGGCCTGATGGACGTTTATCGCATTACAAAAGCGCGGTATGCCGATCAACTTACGGCATCGGGCGGGGTAGCCCGCTGGAACGAGCGCGGCCAATTCGTAATTTATACGGCGGCTTCGCGGGCGTTGGCCTGCTTAGAAAACGTTGTTCACCGAACGGGCGAAGGCCTGGCCGATGCGTTTCGGGTCATGATTATTGCCGTGCCGGATGCGTTGCCCATCCAAACCATCGTGCCTGACCAACTTCCCCAATCCTGGCACAGTCCCGAACAGTATCCGGTTTGTCAGCAGATGGGCAGTTTGTGGTTACGACAGGGGCAGTCGGCGGTGCTGAAAGTCCCATCAGCCATTATTCCCGACGAGTGGAACTACCTGCTAAACCCGGCCCACGCTGATTTTAAGCACATTACGCTGCTCCGAAGCGAGCCGTTTTTATTCGACCCCCGGTTGACGCACTGACCCGCCTAAACCGAACCAAGTCCGTTTTGGCTATCTTTGCCACCTGATTTTCAGCTCTTACTCATGCACCTTATCGAAGTCGGCGCAAACCCGGCCCATCGGCGCGAATTTTTGCAACTCCCCGTCCGGCTCTACAAAACTGACTCCTGCTGGATTCGCCCGCTCGATGTTGACGTGGATGAAGTTTTTGACCCCACCAAAAACAAGCGATTTGAGCATGGCGTGTGCATTCGTTACCTGCTCTTGAATGATGCTGGCGAAACCATTGGGCGAATTGCGGCTTTTGTTGACCACGAAATCTCAACCCTCGGCAACGATCAACCGACGGGCGGCATCGGTTTTTTTGAGTGCATCAACAACCAACAGGCAGCCTTTATGCTGTTCGACGCGGGCAAGGCCTGGCTCCAAAATCAAGGTATGGCCGCCATGGATGGTCCTGTCAATTTCGGTGACCGCGACCGTTGGTGGGGGTTGCTGGTGGACGGTTTCGACCACGAGCCGAACTACTGTATGCCCTACACCAAACCGTATTATGTGCCGTTTTTTGAGCAATATGGCTTTCAGGATTATTTCAGGCAGTTCACCTTCAGTATGCCCACCACTTGGGAGCGCGTTCAGCTCGCGCCATCGGTGAAAGAACGCGCCCAACGGATTTATGACAACCCGGAGTACAGTTTCAAAACCCTCGACAAACGCGATTTACCCGCTGCCGCCGAGGCATTTCGGCATATCTACAACGCGGCCTGGAGCGGGCATAACGGCGTAAAAGAAATGTCGGCAGCGCAGGCGCAGATGCTGATGCAAAAGCTGAAACCCATTATTGACGAGCGGATTATCTACTTTGCCTATCACCACCAGGAGCCGGTGGCGTTTTTTGTATCGTTGCCCGAACTGAACCAGATTTTTAAGCACGTGAACGGCAAAATGGACTGGCGGGGCAAGTTGATATTTTTATGGCACCTGCTCCTAAAAACCAATCGAAAAGCCTTTGGGGTGGTGTTTGGCGTGGCTCCGGCCTACCAGGGTAAAGGTCTCGAAGCCGCCATCGGGCTGCGTTTTCCGCACGAAGCGGCCAAAGTGCCTGATTTTCAATACCAGGATTTTGAGATGAACTGGGTTGGCGATTTCAACCCGATTATGGTGCGGTTTTCGGGGCAGTTGGGCGCAACGGTCATCAAAACCCACATTACCTACCGCTACTTATTTGATCGCACGAAACCCTTTACCCGCTGCCCACCCATCGGGCGGAAAAAATAAACTCCGTTTTTTGTCATGCTGACGCAAGGAAGCATCTCTTGACAATGCGCCAGGATGCTTTCTTGCGTCAGCATGACAAACCACAAACTACAAACCTGATTATGAGCTTATTAACTATCGGTTCTGTGGCGTTTGACGCGCTCGAAACGCCATTCGGCAAGACCGACAAAATCATCGGCGGGGCCGCGACCTACATCACGCTCTCGGCTTCGTATTTCACGCCCGACAACAACCTCGTCGCCGTCGTCGGCGACGATTTCCCGCCCGATATGCTGGACGTTTTCCGGTCGCACGGTGTCAATCTCGACGGCTTGCAGATTCGGGAGGGCGGCAAAACGTTCTTCTGGTCGGGTAAATACCACAACGACATGAACACCCGCGACACGGTGGAGGTGCAACTGAACGTGATGGGCGATTTTGACCCGATTATCCCCGAATCCTACCAAAGCTGTCAATACCTGATGCTCGGCAATACGGCTCCGGCAATTCAGAAAACGGTGGTCGAGCGGATGCATAACCGCCCCAAACTGATTGTGCTTGACACGATGAATCTCTGGATTGACATTGCCAGGGCCGACCTGATGGCCTTGCTGCCGCTTGTTGATGTGCTGGTGCTGAACGACGAGGAAGCCCGGATGCTCTCCGGCGAGTATGCCTTAGTGAAAGCTGCCGAAACCATCCGGGGCATGGGTCCGAAAACGGTCATCATCAAAAAAGGCGAACACGGCGCGTTGCTCTTCCACGAAGGCCAGATTTTTGCGGCTCCGGCTCTGCCCTTGGAGTCTGTTTTTGACCCAACCGGCGCGGGCGACACCTTTGCCGGTGGCTTTATTGGTCATATCGCCCGCACGGATGATGTATCGTTCGAGAACATGAAACGGGCCGTGATTTACGGCTCGGCCATGGCTTCGTTTTGTGTGGAGAAATTCGGTGCCGAACGGATTATGAACCTAACGCAGACCGAGATTCAGGCGCGGGTGCAGGAGTTTGTGAACTTGGCAACGTTTAGCGTGTGATTGGTTAGAACGCAGATGACGCGGATTTTAAGGGATTTTCGCAGATTCCGTGTTCTAATCTGCGAAAATCCCTTAAAATCCGCGTCATCCGTCCGAGCCGCCGACTGCGGTTCTCATCCTTTATGCCAGTTTCCAACCCTCGCGGTACTGCCGCGACACAAACTGGTTGGCTTCCTCGAAGTTGGTGATTTTCATAGTTGCGCCATCCCAAACCAATTTCTTCCGGCCCGGGTAGTCAAACCCTTTGCCGGTGGCTTTGGCGTTCCGAATCATGTAGCTACGAATAGCTACATTGCCCATCAAAACCGATTCGGTGAGTGGGCCGGAGAAATCGAACGACGACGTAAGCCCGTTGTGTTCGGCACTGTTGAAGCCCGCCTTGCACGCTTCTGTCCAGAACACCTGATGGCCGTATTCGGGCAGGGGTTTTATGGCAGGATCGGTAGTGGCCGGAGCCGGGATAGAAAATTTATCTCCCTTTTTGGTATAGACCCTGGGGTCGTTGCCATACAAACCGCACACCATCAGCCCTTTGTCGCCGATCATCAGCATCCCGTTTTCGCCGTTTTCGGGCATGGGTTCACCTTCGGGCAGAAACGCAGGCCGGAAGGGGCGAATCCCGCCGTCTGACCAGGTCATGGTCACGGCTGATTTGTTTTTGGCCGCGGCTGGAAATTTCAGCTCGACGTGCGACGACGGCGGGCAGCCTTCGGGAATGTATTCGGGAGTCCAGTCTTTCAAAAACACGGCTCCAACGCTCGTTTCTACTTCGGTTGGGTAGCCTAAGCCCAGCACCCGAAATGGCACGTCCATGATGTGGCAACCGATGTCGCCGAGCGCACCAGCCCCAAAATTCCACCAGCCGCGCCATTTGAACGGGTGGTAAGCGGGTGAGTACCCTACTTTTTCGGCTGGCCCAAGCCACACGTCCCAATCCAGATCGGCGGGGGTTTCGGGCGTGGCAGTCGGCACCGGAATACCCTGCGGCCACACGGGGCGGTTTGTCCAGAGGTTAATGGTATGCACCTTGCCAAGCAGGCCCTTATCAAACCACGCCACCATCTGTTTCTGGGCCGGGTTTGAGCTACCCTGATTGCCCATCTGCGTCACCACTTTATACTGACGGGCGGCTTCGGTCAGCATCCGGGCTTCCTGAATATTGTGCGTCAACGGTTTTTGCACATAGACGTGTTTGCCGCGTTGCATAGCAGCCATCGCAATAATGGCGTGGTTATGGTCAGGAGTCGAGATCGTTATGGCGTCAATCGTTTTGCCCTCCTTGTCGAGCATCTCGCGGAAATCTTTGTAGCGTTTGGCGTTGGGGTGTTGCTCAAAGTTTTTCTTCACCTGGGCGTTGCCCCAATCCACGTCGCACAGAGCCACTATGTTGTTGGCTCCCTTGTTAAAGGCGTTGTTGGTGTCGCTGAAACCCTTGCCGCCCGCGCCCACACCGGCAATGTTGAGCTTGTCGCTCGGGGCAATAATCCGCGAGCCGTCGGTGGCAACACCACCTAAAACGTGGCGCGGCACAATAGAAAACACGCCGGTAGCGGCTCCGGCAACGGCCAATGACGCACCTTTCACAAAGTCGCGCCGATTTACTTCGTTTTTCATAAACAGCTTGGTTGATTTACTTTTCACTAAAAGCACTCAGAAGCCCCAAATTTACCCGGCTCGGTGTCAGTCTGCGAGATCAATTTTGCGGTAAATGTCCTGCATAGCCAGCGAAAAGTCGCCCATCGGAATCGTGTCGGTCAGGCTCTGGAACTGGGTTTGCAACCATTGGTTGGGCCGGTCGGTGCGTGAGCAAATCCAGACATTCACCGCCTGCTGGTCAACTAATAAGATATGTTGCAGGCTGGGAATGGTCTGGTAAGCAGCCAATTTCTGGCCCCGGTCAAATTTATAGGTTCCTTTCGACAGCACCTCCACCACAATATGCGGATTCTGAATCCTGACCTTCGATTCGCGCCCGGTGGGCTTTGGCCCGTATTCTGATGGCCCCCGCACCACTGACAAATCAGCGTTAAAATCACCCAATCGGTCAGGAATCACAATTTTGACGTTGCTGCCCAGAACGCGGCAGTCTTCGTCGAGGTAATCGAAATAGGCAAGAAATAATGCGCCTAATCGGATAATTAGGGCCTCGTGGGTGTCGGTGGCCTGGCTCATGATAATAATGTTTCCTTCTAAAAACTGGATGTTGTAGTCAACGTCTTCGACCAGGTCGAGGTATTCGTCCCACGTGGCGGGGATACGCAGGATGTCGCCTTCTACGATGTCGTCGAGCGTTTCGGGCAGTTTGGGCAGGGTTGCAACGGCTTCCATAGTTTGGGTTGTTTTTGATTACTATCAGAAATCAGGCAATAGGATTGAGTACTTGATTGATGTAGTCTTTGAGGTGGAGCAGTGACCGGAAAATCTGATGAATGTCGGCCTGAGAACCCACAAATGCATCGCTGATGGCGTATTGCGTTCCCTCTAAAACCACCAAAAACCAGTTTCGCCCCAGCACATAGCAGCCATAAATGGGATTGTCGGGCGTGGCATTTAGGGTTTGAACGGCCAGCATTTCGGCCAGAAGCTGGCCCTTGGGCGGTGCGACGTTTCGATCGCCGTCGCGGTTGTTTTCCTGTTTATATTCGTGGATACAAAAGAATGGATGCGTTGGCGTTTGAAACCCCGTTGCTACCAGCATATCTAACTTGCCAAACAACCGAATCGTATCCCGAACCACGCTTACCGGACGGTCATAAAAGGTGCGAAACCCCGGCCCCTGCAAATTCGCTAATTCAACAATTTGCCCTATGAATTTGATTTTTAGTTCTTCTTCATTCCAGTAGTCCGCGTTTTCGAGCAAGTCCAAACGCAACATTTCTAAGCATTCGGTTTGGGCCACAGACAGCGGTTGTGTGGCCGTTAGCCATTGCATCAGTCGGGCCGATTGGGGTTGCTTTTGCAGTCCGAATTGTTCGTGGAGTTGCTGCGTTGTCCAGAATTTAAAACTTTTGCTTTTCATCATTTTTGTGTCTTCTGGTAAAGATACACCGATCCCGCTACTTCTTTTTTAGATTCAGCCGCTTCACCAATTCGCGCTTGGTGAAGGCTAACCGCCACACGGCCAACGGTGTTTTTTGGGTGCCAAAGCATGTTTGGCAGATCGTATTTTCGGCTGGCACAGCGGCATTATATACAAATAACGTATCGGCAATCTTCTGAATATTAGGCTGTTGGGCGAGTTTATTCTCGGCATTATACAGATACGCATCCAGCACCTCGCGTTCTTTGGCGGCAAAGCGCGGGTTGGTCACGTCTGCCGCACCGAGTAGCCCAATCGTCAGGCCGTATCTCTCGGCGAGAGCCGTTGTTTTGGGCAGGTTTTCTAATCGGCACAGCTCTGTTTTATCTCCGCCCTGTTTAAGTTTTGCCGTAAGTTCGGCCTCGGCAACGGCCACAATCTGCTCGCCCCAACTGTTCACGGCTTCGTTGAGTTGGGCATTAGTCACGCGCTTGGGCTTCTTCTCGCTCATCTCCGATTTTAACTCACGGGTGTATTGTAGCCGTTCGGGGTCGCAGGCCGTGAGTAACAAGGTGGCAGAGATGCAAAGCAGCAAAGCAGCAACGTAATCAAGATGCGCTAATACCCATAGCGGAGAGTTTTTGGGGTGATTCATAGTTGACGCGAATTAGTTGGGGCGTTGTAAATTTGTGGTTCGTTTTTGATCTAACATCGCCGGGCGGTTTGCTGTTCGGTGGCTGTTTTCTTAGTTTATGGAGCCGAAAAAATACCCGCGTCAACTCTCTTACGGAGCCAACAATACGGTTGTGGCCCTGTCGGATGTCGAAGTGGGGAAACTCTTTACCGGCGATACGCGCTCCGATATTGGCTCCGAAGCCGAAAAGATGCGAACTGCCAACCAGATAAACGGTTTGGTCGTGCAATTTATCCGGCTCGATACGCACCCGACCATCGAAGCCGATATGCTCGTTATGGAACGGCTGTATCCGGTTGATTTCCGGGCGTATGAGGTCGAAATGCGCGAAATTTGGTTTGCCGTTTTTGCAGAATCTGTTCAGGAATTGCACCGGGCGGGCTTCGTTCATCGCGACCTGCAACGCCCCGAAAACCTGCCCGGCGACCGCTACGACAATATTTTGCTCACGCCACAGGGAATCCGGCTGATTGATGTCGGGATTTCGGTATTGCACCATCAGGTCGGCGACCGCTTTTTTGATGCCTACGTCCGGCAGGAGTTAGACGAATTGGCCCGTTTTGGGCAGTATTTTATAAACCGATAAAAATTCGTTTAACGTCTAAGGTTAAACGTTTAAGGTGCTTACGCCAATTCACGTTAAACCTCAGACGTTAAACCTTAAACGACAATAGATTAATGCTCGAACAATTAGAAGCCATCAGCGAACGCTTCGATGAAGTGGCCCAACAAATCGTACAGCCCGAAGTGTCTTCGGACCAAAAGCGATTCATGAAGTTGAGTAAAGAATACAAAGACCTTGACAAGATCGTGACGCAATACCGCGCCTATCAGCAACTGCTGGTCGAAATCAGCGCGGCCAAAGAAGTGATTGCAACAGAAAAAGACGAAGAATTTCGGGAACTCGCCAAGTCAGAACTCGATGAATTAGTGCCAAAACGCGACGCACAGGAAGAACTGCTCAAAGAACTACTGATTCCACGCGACCCCAACGACTCGAAGAACGTGATTCTCGAAGTGCGGGGCGGCACCGGGGGCGACGAAGCAGCCATTTTTGCGGGCGATATTTTCAGGATGTACCAACGCTACGCCGACAAGATGGGCTGGCGACTCTCGATTGTTGATTTCACGGAAGGCACTTCCGGCGGCTACAAAGAGATTGTGGCCGAGGTTGAGGGCGAAGATGTGTATGGCAAACTCAAATTTGAGTCGGGTGTGCATCGGGTGCAGCGCGTACCGGCCACCGAAACCCAGGGCCGGATTCATACCTCGGCGGCCAGTGTGGCGGTGCTGCCCGAAGCCGAAGAAGTTGATATAGCCCTGAATATGAACGATGTACGAAAAGACACGTTCTGCTCGTCGGGCGCGGGCGGGCAGTCGGTAAACACCACCTATTCGGCGGTGCGGCTTACCCACCTGCCAACCGGAATGATTGTGCAGTGCCAGGACGAACGCTCGCAACTCAAAAATTTCGATAAAGCCCTGACCGTCCTGCGTTCGCGGTTATACGAGATTGAACTCCAGAAACACAACGCGGCTATTGCCTCGCAGCGCAAAACAATGGTCGGCAGTGGCGACCGTTCCGACAAAATCAGAACGTATAATTATCCGCAGAGCCGCGTGACCGACCACCGCATCGGGATGACGGTGCATAACCTGACTTCGGTAATGGAGGGCGACATCGGTGATTTTATCGAGCAACTCCGCATCGCCGAAAACGCCGAACGGTTGAAGGAGGGTGCGGTGGTGTAAGCCTGTTGACCACCCCCAACCCCCTCCGTCAACCAGGAGGGGGCTTACAAAGCCTTTGGCTTTTTGTTCCGAAGGCGTAGCCCCCTCCTGGTTGACGGAGGGGGTTGGGGGTGGTCGATAGGCACCTTAAGCCGGGCGTTGTATCCGCCAGAAAACCGTCAACAGCACCAGCAGCAGCCCAATCGGAATCAGCGAGAAGTAAAACGCCGTTTGCCCGCCAAACTGCTCAAAAACGTGGCCCGTAACAATGGAGCCGGTGGTGCCTCCGAGGGCCGAGAACACCACAATCAGCCCGGCCATTGGCCCGTGCTGATGCAAGGGCAACCGGGTCAGAATCACGGAATTGATGGCCGGGTAAATCGGCGCGATAAACAAGCCGATAATCGGGAACACAAAAGCCGCAACGGGCGCGTCGCCCCAGCCCCTAACTAACTGATTTACTGTTACTTGTGCGGCTAACGGTAAGGCCAGCAGTACCAGGCCCGCCGAGATAATCAGGCAACCGACCAGCACCCAATACCACGCCAGCCGGCGCAGAACGAACCCGGCCAGAAACCGCCCCAATGCCGTAGAAGCCGCCAGAATGCTCGCCATCTGAATACTGAGCGAGATGGGCAGGTGCAGAATTTTGCTGTTAAACGTTGGCAACCAACTCATAATGCCCTGTTCCATCAGCACGTAGGTAAAGGCGCAGCCGATAAAGACCAGCACAACGGGCGTAACGGCAAGCCGGAACATTGCCAGCAGATCGTCAGATAAGGAGTTGTTGGCCGCTTGCCGAACGCCCGACTCATCGAGCGGAGTGGTGAGCAGGAGAACGAACGCCAGCCCGGCAATCACAGCCAGCACGTAATAAACCGTGAGCCAATTGGCCGACTGCGGGTTGGTGTCGTCAACAAACGCGCTGAACAGAAAATACCCGGCCAACACGCCGACCATGAAAAACGATTCCAAGAAATTCATGAAACTGGCGTGTTCGCCCGCATCGTCGGTGATGAGGCCGATGGTGGCGTACACCGAGACCTTGATGAGGGCAAAACTGGCTCCCGTAGCCGCAAACAGCAGTTTTGTTGTCCAGAAGGCCGGTACTTGTGGCATCAGTACACAGGCCAGCGCAACCACGCCGAGGGCAATGAGCATGGCGCGTTTGTAGCCAATCCGGGTGGCGTAGGAAGCAACCAGAAAAGACACCAGCGCAATGCTTAGGTCTTTGAAGGCCTCCAGCACACTGGCTTCGGACTCGGTTACGCCGTAATTGTTTTGAGCCTGTAAGATCACCGTCCCGACGCTGTTGAGCAGGATAGCGAATACAAAGTAATTGAGCAGCAGGGAGAGTTTAACGCGCCAATGAGCCATTATGAAACCGGGAGAAGGGAGGAAAGTCTTGGGCAATAGTAGCCAAATCGCCGGTTACTTCACCAATCCCATGCCCATCAGCCAGCCTTTGCAGGCTGCGGGCCAACCCGCCACCGTGCCTTTGCCCGCCGTGCGGAGGCCGTAGCCGTGTCCGCCGGTGGGATACAGGTGCATTTCGGCAGGCACGTTGTGTTGTTTCAGGGCCAGGGCATAATCAATGCTGTTTTCGACCGGAACTGCCGTGTCGTCCATCGAATGAACCAGCAGCGTGGGCGGGGTTTTGTCGGTCACCTGCAACTCGTTTGAGTAGTACGTGACCAGCTCTGCCGGGGCGTTTTTACCGAGTAATTTTTCTTCCGATCCCCGGTGCGCTTTCTCCCCGAAGGTGATAACCGGATATAGCAACACGGCAAAATTCGGTTTGGCGGTCTCGTCGGCTTTGGGGCCTTTGTTATAATGGGTAGAGAGCGTAGCCGCCAGATGCCCACCCGCCGAGAAGCCCATCACTCCCAATTTATCGGGGTTCAGGCCATATTTAGCCGCATCTTGCCGGATGAGTTTCATGCCCTGCATGGCATCCAGGAGGGGGACTTCGTGGGGTGTGGTCATGATTTTTTCGTCGGGCAGGCGGTATTTCAGCACGAAGGCCGTCATGCCTAACTCGTTGAACCAGCGGGCCATATCGGCTCCTTCGTGGCCCGACGCTAATATCGAGTAGCCACCACCGGGGCAGATCATAATGGCCGCGTCGGAGGTTTGTTTGGCGGGCCGATACACGGTGAGCGTCGGTACGCTTACCTGACTGATTCGCAGGATACCGTCGGTGCCGGTTTCTGATTTTTCGGTGATAGCAGCACCGGGAATAGCGTTGGGAATGGCTCCGTTGGGCCAGAGGTTGATAACATCCTGAGCCATTGTGCCGGTAGGAAGGGCCAGCGCAGCCGCCAGCAGGGTTTTCAGTAGATTGGTCATTGGGTCAGTCCGATGGGTCGGCAGTCCGATGGGTCGGTTAGGGGTATTCGTGAGCTGCGAAGCTAACAACCAAATAGTCAAATCTCTACATCGCCCTCTTCGACCGGCACCGCTGGTTTGGCCGAGCCGTGCAAAATATTCAGCAATTCCTGAACCCGGTAAACGGTGCGGTTGAATTTGTTGCCCAGAATAATAATCACGTACTCGTCTTTGGGGCTAAACCAAAACATCGAATTATAGCCTTTCCACCAGCCGCTGTGGTAAATATATTCGGGGCGGTTCAGCGCGTCGGTGTGCATTCGGAAGCCGTAGCCGTAGTTGCGAACGCCTTTTTTCTCAAAGCTGCGGGGCATAAACGCTTCGGCCAGCGTCTCGCGTTTCAGCAGACAGTCGCCGTTCAGGGCGCGATACCACCGAAACAAATCGCCGGTGGTGGAGTAGATGCCTTTGTCGCCCACAACATCGTCGTAATAATCTTTGGGCAACCGGCGGTTCCATTGGTAGCCCGCCGTTCGGAGTTGATTGATCGAGTCGTTAGCGGTGGTGGCAACCCAGGTGTGGTGCATGCCGAGGGGTAGCAGGATATTCTTCCGCACAAAGGTCTCAAATGGCTGATTACTAACCCGTTCGATGATCGAGGCCAGCACCATGTAGTTGGTGTTGCTGTAACTGAACGTCCGGTCGGGTATGTTGTATCGTTTCGGGGCTTTCTTCACCGTTGCCAGCCAGTGCATAATAGTGGCGTTGGTGGGGTAGGGTTTTTCGCGTTTGTAAAAATTCACCTTCATGCTGTCGTCAAAGGCGTAGGCATAGTTGGGCAGGCCGCTCCGGTGGGTCAGCAGGTTGCGGATGGTGATGCCGTGATAGGGAAAATCGGGGTAAAATTTCTGGATAGTATCCTCAAAACTGATCTTCCCCGCTTCAATGAGTTTCAGGGTGCTGACCGCCGTAAACGTTTTAGAAAGCGAAGCGAGTTGAAATTTGGAATCGTCAACGAGCGAGTCCCGGCAGGATTTCTCGAAGTGCGCCAGCCCGAAGCATTTTTTGTACAGCACCACGCCCCGCTGGGCAATCAGCACGTTACCGTTGAAGCCTTCGAGCAGTTTGTGCTTGAAAATGGCATCAATCTGCCGGGTTTTTTCATCGGCGTTGATAGCTTGCTTAATTTTAGTCAATTCATCTGCCGACACCGCCTGCTCATCGGCGCAGGAGCGCATTTGGCTGGCCGACTGCCGAAGGGACTGCTGCGGATTCTGTCCGCAGGAAATACCGATGCCTGCTATAAGGGCGATACAAAGCCAGTTGGGTAATCTCATCACAACATACATCTTCCGGCCACTACCAACACACACAAACTATTCTGACTATGTATGGCGTGGCAATTTACAACTTCTGCAAAGCTAAGCGATTTAATAGACTTATCGGGTCTCGGCCCCGAAAAACGATGTAGCGACCCGCAGCATCACGCAAACCGCCGTTTCAGAATCTCGACTAACTCACTCACTTCGTCGCTGCTCATGTCCCAGAGGTACTGGCTGGCGTAGCGGTACGAAATCAGGTCGAGCGCCTGCCCATAGTTCTCCATCTTGTCGAGTTCGGCCATTGCCTGTTCGTAGGCCGAGGTGTGGCCGTTGAACAACTGATTGATAAACCGAAATTTCTGATTGAGCGAAATGCTCTTGGCAATGCTCTCGATGGACGCACGGTTGAAAGCCTCACCAACCGACGCGGGTGCCGCCGGAATATCGGGACGGGCCTGGTAAACAGGCAGTTCTGTTTCAGCAATGGCCGGTGGTACGTAGGTAACCGGGGTAAACTGATTCGCCACGATAACGGCATCGGGCGGGTCTGCCTGATACTCAACCGACCTGATAAAGTTGGGATTCGTCGGCGATTCGTCGGTGCTGTTGTCTCTGGCAATAGATTCGATCTGGTAGGGTTCTGCCGGTGGTATCAATACGGCGGGCATGGCCGGGCGGTTGGGCAGGGCCGCTACCGGCGAATACGGATCGGGCAGGGTTGGCGGCCTGGGGTCAAGCTCGGTATCAAAAAACGACCGCGACACCTGCGAACTCATCAACTGATCGGGGTCATAACTCCGAATCAGGGCGGTTAGGTCGAGCGGTATTTTTTCTGACAGCACGGCCACGTATTTATCGGGTTTTTCGAGGTCGGCTGCGCGTTGCGAGAGTATTTCTTCCAGAAAATTCAGTGCCTGATTCACATACACGAATGATTTGCCGTTGATGCGCTGCTCGATGGTGGCTGGCACAAACTTATTTATCTGGGTGTAGCGGGTGATCTGTTTGGCGGTTTCGGCGGTAAGCGTGAAGTCGGGCTGGTTCCGCAGCACGTCGTCGAAGTAATTACGCGGGTCAAAAATCAGCACCAATGTTTTCCGAACGGCTTCGGCCAGCATCGGCTCTAAATGCTCGCGCCGGATAGCAATGTGTTGGGAGACTACGTTCATAAATCCGCGCAGGGATTCTTCGACTTCGGGATGGGCAAAATCAAAATACGGACTGCGAAACTTCTCGGCATCGGATTTCCACTTATCGAACAAACTATTGATAACGAAAATGTTGATCTGGCCGATGGGCGTCAGATTCAGGATTTGCTTGCCGCTGATAACGGCGTGGTTGCTGTAAAAATCCGTCGAAACCCGGCGGGCGTAAGAGCGACTGTACTCGGCAAGGGCGTTTTGGTGAAACTTGTTTGACATCGGAGAAAGCCGTTAGCTTTGTGGGTATGTGTTGAGAAGGCAGCGTTACGTTTACCGCGTAAATTGCTAAAAAAGCCTGATTCTGCCTAAACTAACCTGATTTTCTGACTGAATGAGCGTGATCGGATACCTGCTGATGCCCCGATAACGAGCAGTACTGTATGTTTATTGAACCCTCACGACGACGCGAACCGCCCCACCTGCGCACGGGCTGGATTGAACTGATCTGCGGCTCGATGTTCTCCGGCAAAACCGAAGAACTCATCCGGCGGCTCAACCGGGCCAACATTGCCAAACTGAACGTAGCCATCTTCAAGCCCGCTATTGACACCCGCTATCACGAGCAGAATATCGTCTCGCACAACGCCAGCACTATCCTCTCCGTACCCGTGCAAACAGCGGGCCAGATTTTGCAGCAGGCCGCTGATTGTGACGTGATCGGGATTGACGAAGCCCAGTTTTTTGATGCCGACATTGTGGCCGTCTGCAATCAGCTTGCCAATCAGGGGCAGCGCGTGATTGTGGCCGGGTTAGACATGGATTTTTCGGGCAAGCCCTTTGGCTGCATCCCCCAACTGATGGCCCTTGCCGAATACGTCACCAAAGTTCACGCCATCTGCGTGGTTTGTGGCGACATTGCCCATTATTCGTACCGGCTTGTGCCATCGCAGGAGCGGGTGCTTTTAGGCGAGACCGACAGCTACGAGGCCCGTTGCCGACGGTGTTTCAACCTCGGCCCCGAAGCTGACAAGGTTATGGGCAGTTGGTGAGGGTAGGATGTGTATTCGTCGGCATATTAGCCTATAGCTGGTCGTTTGCAAACGACCGATAAAAAAGTACGCAGTAATCCTTTAGAACACTACGCACAACGGCAAAGGCTCAAGATTATACAAACCGAACAACAACATAGGCACCAAAGTCGGTGAAATCACAGACGTTGATATTGAATTGCCTAATGGCAGTACCAAGTCCGTAGAAAAAATTGAGTACGATGCCTAAGGAAACTGTAAAACGACCGATAAATGCTTCGTAGCCGGAACCCCCATTCACACCCGGAAGGGCATCAAACCCATTGAGCGGGTAACAACACAAGACGAGGTACTAAGCCGCGACGAAACAACGGGCCAGCAAACCTACAAGCGCGTGGTACAAACGTTTGTAAAAACCGCCACCCGCCTGACCAAAGTCTTCACCGGCAGCGATACCATCCTGACTACGCCCGAACACCCTTTCCGGGTAGGCAACCGTTGGGTTGGTGCCGACGCGTTGCACAAAGGCGATGCCTTGCAAGAGGCCGAAGCCCCAACTGCCGCTAACGTACCTTACCTGCCGCGTTCCGGGCTGGACGTGGACAGCGTTGCCACCCTTGACACCACCGTCACGGTGTACAACTTTGAGGTGGCCGACTTCCATACCTACTTCGTGGGTAGGCAGGGGGTTTGGGTGCATAATGCGTGTAAGGTGCGGGCCGAAAGCGCAGGAGGTACTTACAACAATAAAAACACCGAAATTCACCGTCCTACCAAACGGAACGGCTTATTAGACGCTGATGCGATCTATGAAGTAGATGGAATCAGCTACAAAACGGATGCACAGAGTAGGGTAACCGAAGTGGTTATTGATGATTTGCAGCTTGGCAAGCGGGGAGTCCGCGAATCTAACTACACCGGTCAAATTAGCGAAATGAACCCACGAGTGGGTGATGATGGGGGACACTTAATTGGCTATCAATTTAATGGGCCACACGAAGCAATCAACTTCGTACCAATGAATAACCGGATTAACAGGAATTGGAAAGACCCACTTCCTGGAGAACCTGACCCTCCTGGGGCTTGGTATAAAATGGAAAAGAAATGGGTTAATGCGTTAAATGGAAAAAACCCTTATTCTTCACCGCAAAAGATTATGGTTAAAATTACAATGAGGTATGGGGCAGATCGTAGGCCAATTGGATTTGAGGTTAAATATAAGATTGGCAACGGGCCAGAAGAAATTGTAAACCTTAGTAATTAAAAAATCTCTAATATGGATTATTTGGCGAAGGTCGCTAGTTTTTTTACTGGTCAAATTCCAGAGGATTGTTCAGGTGTAATATCTAAAATAGAATATTATACTTATGAACCAGGCTTCAAGTTACAAGGGGATTGTGTTGACGGATATGGCAATTTTATTAAATACATGAATTATCGCGATGGTATCAGCTGGGATTTAGCTGATATTTTACACCCTTGGAATGCCGAAACCTTAAACACACCCGAACGCTGGAATAAAGCGCAGTCCACCATTTATAAAGACGGGCGCATCGAAATAAAATCATGGTGGGATGCTGAATTTCAGAAGTCGCTGTATAATACAGACGAGGACTCTACCAATTTATGAACCTAAAACACATAATTAATCCCTGAATAATGAAGACGTGGCTTCTCCTTTTATTGGTTAGCTTCTTATCTGGCAGTTTTACGACTGCTCAGACACAGATTGCCTATCATAAAGCCCCCTCTGCTCATACGAGCGTGGCGCGTCAGCAGGGAACGGCTATGTCCGGCCCGGCCAATGTGGTTGGCAAGCCAGGTGGTTGGATGAACGTTTGGGGCGATAAGCCCCTGCCCATAGCCAACTATACGGCCAAAGAAGCGGCCTACCAGATTGATCTAAACAGTAGAGCCGGAGACTGGATCAAGACATACAGCCCAATTCCAGATGAAGCACTCTACGCCAATAACAATGATGAACTACCTGATAACCAGCGAGATGTTGACAACGAACCCATAACCCCGTACACCTGGAAATGGCTTACCCTGGAACAACAGGGCGAAGACGGCTCAACCGTAACGGCCTGGCTTCGCCGACCTCACTGGTGGATTCGGGCGCACAACGCTGGCAAAACGGGCAATACCGTTCAAGTCGAATTAACCGAACAGGGCTTGTCGGGCCTGTTTACCGTCAAGGAAATACGCCCCAGCTTAATAGACACTCGTTTTGGGCCTGTTGAACGCGAAGGCAATTATGTTTATCGGCCCCTCACGGGCAAATTTGAACACCAGACCAGCAACGTCTCGGACTATACATTCAGCAACGGCGAGGTTATTGGGGCTACGCCATCGCACCCGTTTTATTCAGAGAAGCGGCAGGCATACATCCCCATCGGCGACATTGACCTCGGCGAACCGATTCGGACCGCAGACAATGCGTTGGTAACGCTGACAGAAAAGGTAAAGCGCAACCGGGGTGCCGAAAAAGTCTATAATCTGGAAGTATATCGGGATCACAACTTCTTGGTTGGCAGAGCCGGGTTTTTGGTGCATAACACCTGTGCTATAGCCTCTTGGGCTGATGCCATCAGTGCGGTTGACGGCCTATTAAATCTCGAATTGAAAAAACTCAGGAAGTTATATCCTAATGCCAAGATCGGGTATCGAGGGTCTCTGGCAACGGGAGTGAAATATAAAGGAGGGCCATTTGACCCGGCGGATTGGGATGTGGATGCTTTTATAGTGGATGATCCACTTTACAACAAGTTTCCTAATCCTGGTACACGGGCTTTTCGCAATGCAATCAACCGGGATGGAAGAATCATACCAATCGTGCAAAAAGTTGAAATGGAACTTCAAAAATTCAGCGGATATAGAATAGACCCACGCAAGCCATTCGCTTTTAAAGTTTGGTCTGAGAAGGAGTTTGTCGACGAGATTATACCAGGGGGCTATAAATTTTTGGACTTATGAAAACTATTTCAGCAAACTACTTCATTGGAAGTGTTCACTTTCAATCGGAACTAATCATTGAAAAATTAGGACAGTTACTGAGTGCTCATGTATTGAGTGGAATTCAACTTGGTGGTTTAGAGAGGGCCGTTTATGATGAAGTACCGGCTATTTATAATGATTTTTTAAACATGGCTATAACACTACAAGGGTACAGCAATCTTGACGATGAAGGTATCTACATTTTGGAGATCGCAACCTATGGTATTCATAATAAATTAAAGGTTGGTAAATGTGTAAATATAAATTTTCAATTAGAACTGCTGTTTCAAAAAATACTGTCTAAACTGCCAGCTATTAAAGGTAGGGATGTGGTAATAACTCCACGACTAACAGGAATGTACACTGCTCCCGCCGATACCTACTTTAGAGGTAGTGTCCGTTGCTCCTTACCTGGCTTGAGTTTTTTAAGTGCCGCTCAACTAATCAGCGAAAAGTGCTTAGGAGGAGCTATTTTAAAGTCTGTTGTAGGTGAATTATCAGCCGTTGAGACCAATATTCTGGGCTTTACTATATTCATTCGTCAACGCTCGGATTTAGCTGGCAATGTGTACGAATTGCGTCTTCAATCTGAATTGCCAGTTGAAGCCGAGCCAACAACTATCGTAAGCATGGATGACTACTTAGCCGCAGTTTTTCAGGAAGTTTTCGGAAACGATCCTACCATTCAGATTTAGAAATAAAATAGATCAGTAATATGATTGAATTTAAAATAATGCCTCAGCACCATAGTCAATTGGTTGAGCAAGACCCTGAATGGATAGCAGGATATTTTGAGGTAGGTGAAATAGATTATTCTGTTTGCTTTTTCGAAAACAGGCATTGTATGATAATTCCGACATTAATAAACCTGTTGGAATATCTATCAGATGCTGCTAAGTATAATGGTAAGCGTATTGATTGGCACGGGGAAGATAACGGTAATTCTGTTGCACTTTTCAAACAAAAAGGGTTTTTAATTTTTGAAGCTTCCCGTTTCAGTACAACATTTAACATCAACTACTTTACACTGGCTGTTCTACAAGAATACAAACGATTTATCAAAAATTGGATAGAGATAAATCCCAGTGTTCTACAAAATGAGGTACTAATATATTTAACGAATACCGTCGCCAAACTAAGTGAGAAATAACAATTATTTACAAAATCAATAACATGGTCAGCTTTAGAATTATGCCACAGCATACAGAAGAGTTAAAAAGCGAAGGTGCAGGTTGGATAGCAGGCCACTTTGAAGTCGGCGAAATTGATTGCACAATCTGTTTATTCAAAGACAGGCATTGTATGCTCATGCTTACGTTAAAGGAATTATTAGACTACTTATTGGTCATAGACCGATATGAGGGCAAACGGATCGGCTGGATGGGTATGGATAATGGCAAATCTATTGCCTTAAAAAAACAGAAAGGAATTTTTAGTATCGAAGGTGAATATTTTAATGCTCAATTTCATTTTAAGGACTTCCGAACGGCTGTATTAAACGAGAGCAACCGTTTCGTTAATCATTGCAAAATAGTCAATCCTTTAATAGAAATGGAGGGCGCATTCATTGACTTGAATTACATCCTTTCTAAGTTCGGGTAGCACAATTAACGATCTGACAAAATTTAAATCCAACATAATGCCCCATTCATTTTTTACCCCTTTCATGCTCCGTAACCCATTTGCCCCCGTTCTCCTGCTGGCCCTGAGTGCCTGCACCGCCCACGCCCAGCAGCCCGCCCCGGCCCGCGTCACCATCACGGCTGATTCGCTGCCCATCTTCACCATCGAAGCCGACGCGCTCAAACCCGAACGCGAACTGCTGCGCCAACGCGGCTACGTCAGCCACGTCGAAGCCACCCCCGACGGGCAGGTCAGCATCAACGTCTGCCGCCAGTACACCACCTACCTCACCACCGACAAGGGAAACGGGGGTAGTTGGTGAGTTTTTGTGCGGCTTCGGGATGAATAGCGTATAATTGGTGAAAAACCGCCGTAGTCTCTCCCATGATACCCCGCCCCAAACGTTTTGCTCTTTTTGCCCTGCTGTTGCTGGGCAGTCTCTCCGTCTGGCTCATCTGGATGATGCAGCCACCCGCGCCCATTTCGGCCACTGCGCCCGCAGCGGAGTTCTCGGCAATGCGGGCCATGACCCACGTCCGCGCCATTGCCCGCGAACCCCACGCCATGGGAACAGCCGCCCACGCCACCGTCCGGGCGTATCTGCTGGCGCAATTACAATCGCTGAAACTCGATACGCAGGTGCAGGAAACCGCCGTTAGCCACCGGCGGGGCGGCAGCGTGGGGTACGTCTATAACCTGATGGGCCGGTTGCGCGGCCAGAAACCAGGCAAGGCTGTACTCATGCTGGCTCATTACGATTCGCAGCCCAACGCCCGTGGTGCCGCCGACGACGGGTCGAGCGTGGCCGCCATTCTCGAAACGGCCCGCGCCCTGCAAAACGGCCCGGCTTTGCAGCATGACGTTATTTTTCTGATTACCGACGGCGAAGAATACGGACTTTATGGCGCTCAGGCGTTTGTGCGCCACCCCTGGGCCAAAGACGTTGGGTTTGTGATGAACCTCGAAGCGCGGGGCGTGCGCGGCCCCGTTTTGTCGTTCGAGATCAGTTCGGAGAATGGCTGGGCGGTAAACGCGCTCGCTAAGGCCGCACCCTACCCGCTGGCTTCCTCGCTGATGTATGAGGTGTATCGGATTTTGCCCAACAGTACCGATTTCACCGTGTTTCGTGATGCTGGCTACACGGGTATCAACTCGGCTTATATTGACGGGTTTGTGCATTACCACAAACTCACCGACGCGCCCCAAAACCTCGATCCCGGCTCGGTACAGCATCACGGCAGCAACCTCCTGGCCCTGACCCGCTACGTGGGCAACCAAAACCTCGATCAGACTAAAGCCCCCGACACAGTATTTTTCAATACCATCGGGTTTCATTTTGTGCAGTACCCGATGAGCCTGAATTGGTTTTTTGTGGGATTCCTGACGATAACGCTGCTCATAACGCTGGCGACGGGTATCCAGAAACGGGTGCTGACGGTGTGGCAAAGTCTGGCCGGGGCGGGTTTGTTTCTGCTGATGCTGGTGATTATCCTGGGGCTGTTTTGGCCCATTACGGTGGCGGTGCGGCAGTTGCTGCCCCCGGCCTACCACCTGCGCGTGGCCGAGGATAACTGGCTGTCCTTTTCGTATTACATCAATGGTATCTACGGGGCCGACCGTTTTTTGGTGGCTTACACGCTGCTGGCAGTCGGGCTGTTTGGCCTGATGGTTCGGTTAGTGTTGCGCTGGATACGCCCGTTTTCGTTTGTCGTAGGCGTTTATCTGCTGCTATACGCCTTAGTGATACTCCAGGCGTTTCGGCTGCCCGCCACTGCGTTTCAGTTTATGTTTCCGCTGCTGTTCAGCCTGTTAGGTACGCTGGCGGTGTTGCGGCTAAACCTGCACGAACGCAAAAATTCGACC
>JBBRNH010000017.1:0-74945 GCA_038230415.1 Cytophagales bacterium
CGCGCACGTATCAGGTTAAACTCACCGCAACGTTTTAAAACCATGAAAAAACTACTGATTCTGACCACTACACTGGTCACATTGCTGTCGGCGGTGAGTTGCCAGCAAGCCGAATTTCTGAACCCAAGCAGCGTGAGCCAATCGCAGGCGGTGAGTTCGCCCGATGGCCTGATTACGCTCTGCAACGGCCTGCAATACCGCTACACAACGGGCGGGGCGTTGAGCGTTCTGTATAACACCGTTGCCGGGGCGGGCCTGACCACCCGCGAACTGAACGTACTGAACGCCGGTAACATCGAAGAACTGAACCTGCAAACCGGGGGCGGCAGCGTAACCAACGGCAACGGTGTGGTACGGAACCTCTGGACGCAGAGCCAACTCGTGCGGGCCAATGCCGAACTGATTTTAGCCAGTACCAAAGTGGCTGATAATGACCCCGGCACCAAGAGTGGTATTGTTGGTTATGCGTCTATCTTTAAGGCATTGGCCCTCGGCACCACCGCGCAGTTTTTTGAGCAGTCGGTAATTGCTACCGGAACCAACGCGCCGTTTGTGCCGCGTGTGCAGGCCTTGCAGGAAGCCGTTAAAACGTTGGAAGCGGCTGCCACGCAGGTGAGCTCGGCGGCTCCGTCGGCCAACTTTACGGGCAAAGTGGTAACGGGCATTGACATCCCGAACACGATTCAGGCGTTGATTGCCCGCTACGCGCTCTTTGCCGGCGATTATGATAAGGCCATTGCTGCGGCTGCCAAAGTTTTGCTAACGAGCAAGTCGGTCTTTAACTTCGACGATAACACCCGGAACCCGTTGTTTGAAGCCTCGTTTCAGAACCTGAACGTGTTTCAGCCCACTAATGCCAATCTCGGCCTAACGGGTGTGCTGACTCCTGACCCGGCTGATAAACGGCTGGCATTTCTGACCCGCGTGAGCAGCAATACCGCCGTAACGCCGGTGGTGGCAACGGCGTTTTACACGGCCAACGGCACGGCTGTTCCGGTGTATCTGCCGGGCGAAATGCTGCTGATTCAGGCCGAAGCCTACGCCCGGAAGGGTGATTTGACCAACGCCGTGACATTCCTGAACCGCGTTCGCACCAAAACAGCCGCGCAGGATGCGTTTGGTTTGGGAGCTGGATTGCCCGCCTACGCCGGTGCCAATACTGCCGATGCCATATTGCTCGACATCCTGCAAAACCGGCTGGTCGAACTATCGTTTCAGGGTTTCCGGCTCGAAGACAGCCGCCGGTTTGGTCGGCCCGGCCCCGGCGCAACGGGTGCCGAGCGGAACCGGAATTTCTTTCCGTATCCGCGTACTGAGCGTGACAACAACACGGCTACGCCTGCTGACCCAGCCAATTGAAGGAAGTGGGTTTGTGTCAGACAGCAGAATGCTGCCTGACACAAAAACTAAGGTTTACTACCTGATGTGTGCTTGCCGTTTTCCGACAGCATTCTGCTGTCAGGGACAAGTTTAGTTTTAGGTGCAAAACGCCCCGGCTCAGTAGCCGGGGCGTTTTGTGTTGTCGGTACGGTTTTTTCCCATGCACCAGTCATTGGGTAATATCCACTTGCTGGTATGCATGGAGCCGAATACCTGATGGAGCTGATACGGGATATTACGGCTGCTACTCGAATTACGAGGCTAAAGTAGTCGGCCACTGCGGCAGGGCTATTGCACCGTTGTGTATCGCCGGCCCAAACCAAGCCGGACGGTGGCGTACCAACCCGACATATTGACGGTCGGGTTGCCGTCGCTGTTGTTGCTTCGGTTAAAACCCGTGTTGGGGCCAAGCCGGTATCCCGTATCGAACCCGATCACCAACGAACGTTCCTGAACCAGAGAGCCGCAGTCCGTTTGTTTGGTGGTGGCCCCATATACAAACCGATACTGACCACTCAGGCCCAGATCGCCGGTGATGGTCATGGTTGCTAACCGGGCCGATTGCTGACTGCCGGGATTGGACAAAATCGTTGCTAACGAAGGCTGCGTAGTTCCGTTTTTGTCCACATTCAACCGGAAAAACGCGGGCGATACCATCAGCTTAGGCATCAGCACAAACTTGTCGGTGTTGATAATCCGGTAGCCACCCCCAACACCATACTGAAAGAAAAACGCCCGCGCCGTATTGGTGCCGTTGGTGGTGCTGAGTTGGTTGGCTGGCCCCAGCGCGAAATCAAATTGCGACACCAATGCCCACCGTTTTCCTGATTTTGTTTGCTCCGTCTGGAATCCGAATACCGTAAATTGCCCCGGCAGCGTGGGATAGCCGGTTTGCTGTAATACCTGATTCAGGTTACCCAGCGATACGCTCTGTTTGCCCAGCCGGTAGCTGATCACCGACTCATACGATTTTAGTTTCTGCACAACCTGCGTTGGTGCCGTAACATCCTGTGCCTGAGCCGCGCCAAAGGCCAGCATCATCACTACTCCTGTCTGGAAAATGTGCTTTTTCATGCCAATACGATGTTTGTTTAATTAGGCAGAAAGGTGGCAATTTCTGAATACATAAGCAACTGATTAACAGAAATTTAATACCTGCAAATCTCTTAGCCGATGAGTCTCCCCTGCAAGCCGCCCGTATGCACCGCCACCACTGTTGCGCCCGCCGGGAAATAGCCCCGCCGGGCCAGATCATACAGGCCAAACAGCATCTTAGCGGTGTAAATCTGCTCGATTAATACCCCCGTTTTTTGCTCGAACGAGTGCATGAAATTCAGCAACTCCGGTGTGGTGCGTGCGTACCCGCCGAAGTGGTAATCGGTTATCAAGGAATAGTTGTCAGGTATCATTAAACAACTGTCAATACCTGGTAGCTGAAACTGCGAACCCGTTGGGAGTTTCAACGCCAGAAAACCGAGTATGTGTGTGTTCTTCGTTGCCGATTGTGCCAGCCCCGCCACTGTGCCGCCCGTGCCAACGGCGCAGGTCACAAAATTGGGGCTAAACCTAAATTGCGCGTTTATTTCAGGCATGATTTCGGCGGTGCCGCGCACGGCGAGATCGTTGGTGCCGCCTTCGGGGAGGTGATAAAACGGGCCGAACTGGGTTTGTAAGTCGGTCAGAAAAGCCGGGTTGTTTTTGCGCTGATAATCGGCCCGGCTCACAAAATGAAGCGTCATCCCGGCTTCGCAGCAAAAGGTCAGCGTTGGGTTCAGAGGCTGATGAGCCAGTTCGTCCCCGCGTACAACACCAATGGTTTTCAGGTTGTTAAGTCGCCCGGCAGCCGCCGTTGCGTAGAGGTGGTTCGAGAATGCTCCGCCAAACGTCAGCAGTGTATTGAAGCCATTGGCGCGGGCCGCAATCAGATTATACTTCAGTTTGCGCCATTTGTTGCCCGACACCTGCGGGTGCAGTAGATCATCCCGTTTGAGCCAGAGGTCAATCGCTACCGGGGTTGGAAACGGGTCGGCCAATCGGCATAACGGCGAGGGGTTACTTAGTGGAGGTGTATTCATAAATCGGCTGAAACGTGGTAATTTCGGGGGAAAACTAATCAGATTAACCCGCATGATTGACCCGCAAACTGTTTCTGAAGCAAACGAACCCGACGAAGACGACCTTTATGAACACCACCGGATTGTGGTGGACAAAGGGCAGCACCTGACCCGGATTGACCGTTTCCTGATGGATCGGTTGCCCACCGCCAGCCGCACCAAAATTCAGGCCGGTATCGAAACCGAGTCCGTTCGGGTCAACGACAAACCCACCAAAGCCAGCTACCGCATCCGCCCCCTCGACGTGATTACGGTATCGTTGCCGCACCCGCCCCGCGAGACCGACATTATGCCGCAGGATATTCCGCTCAACATCATTTTTGAGGACAACGACGTACTTGTGCTGAACAAAGCCGCCGGTATGGTAGTGCATCCCGCGCACGGCAACTGGGACGGTACACTCGTCAATGCGTTGGTGTATCACTTCCAGAACCTGCCCACCTCACAAAACGGCGTGGCCCGGCCCGGCCTCATTCACCGGATAGACAAAGATACGTCGGGCCTGTTGGTGATCGCCAAAACCGAGTTTGCCATGACCTTTCTGGCGAAACAGTTCTTTGACCACAGCATCGAACGGACGTACCTCGCCCTAGTCTGGGGCCTGCCCACCCCCGCCGATGGCACCATCACGGGATACATTGGCCGCAGCCCGCAGGATCGGCGGGTGATGCAGATTTTTGACGACGAAAGCCGGGGGAAGTGGGCCGTTACGCACTACAAAACCATCGAAACCCTGCGGAATGTGGCCCTTGTGCAGTGCAACCTCGAAACGGGCCGGACGCACCAGATTCGGGCGCACTTCAAACACATCAACCACCCGCTGTTTAACGATGCTCCGTATGGCGGAGACCGGGTGCTGCGCGGCACACCCAACGGCAGTTATAAGGTTTTTGTCGAAAACGCCTTCAAACTCCTGCCCCGGCAGGCACTCCACGCCAAATCATTAGGGTTTGTGCATCCCAGAACCAAAGAGTTTATGCAATTTACCTGTGACTTACCCACTGATTTTCAGGCTGTTCTGGATAAATGGCGGAAACAGGTCAGCTACCTCTCGCCGGTTAGCAGCGATGATGAATAACGGCCTTTTGGTGTAGCTATATTGTTGTCGTTATTGTTAATCCTGCCCCATTTATTGTCCATCATTCATTGTCCATTATACATTACCACCAATGATTTCCATTCGTCCCGGCACCCGCCCCGATATTCCGCAGGCTTTTGAGTTGGTTATGGAGTTGGCCGTTTATGAAAAAGCCGCCGATCAGGTCTCGAACACCATTGAGCAGATGACCGAAGACGGTTTTGGCCCCAACGCGCTCTTTGGCTTGATCGTGGCCGAAGACACTGAAACCCAGAAACTCATCGGCATCGCGCTGTATTATTACCGCTATTCGACCTGGAAAGGCAAACGGTTGTACCTCGAAGACATCATCGTGACCGAAACGCACCGGGGGCTGGGGCTGGGCAAACTGCTGTTCGACGAAACCGTTGACATGGCAAAACAAACCGACTGCACCGGCATGATGTGGCAGGTGCTGGACTGGAACACGCCCGCCTTGGGGTTCTATCAGCAGTTTGGCACCCGTTTTGACGATGGCTGGACCAACTGCCATCTGGATTTTTGAGGGATGGTAACAACGGAAACGGGTCGCTGATTGGCTAATCAGCGACCCGTTTAGATTTCCCGGTTCATGAATTTTCGGAGTTGTTCAGGATCAATTTTGCTAAATGTTTCCTTCATCTGTTCGCGTTTGACGCGCAGGAATTCTTCTCTTGAGTCGTAACAAATTACTTTTTCTTCTCTATTTTTTGGTGTATTGGTTGTGGCTTTCATTAGGTGTTTATGGTTATAGTTTTGCTGTTTCCTCGGTCTGTGTCTCCACAGACCACTATAAATCAGGCAGATACAAGCGGTCTGTGAAGACATAGACCGAGGAAATACATAGACCGCTATAAATCAGGCAGATACAAGCAGTCTGTGAAGACACAGACTGAGGAAATACATAGACCGAAGAAACGGGAAATAGTCGGTTTGCAATATACAGTCAAAAATAGGCAAGAATTTTCTTCACTCCCCCAGCAAATCGGGCCTGCGGGCCTCGGTTCGGGCCATTGCCTGTTCGTGCCGCCAGTCGTCAATGCGGGCCTGATGGCCGGAGAGCAATATGTCGGGTACGCGGTGGCCTTCCCAGTCTGCCGGACGGCTATACACGGGCGGGGCCAGTAAATCGTCCTGAAACGAGTCGGTGAGGGCCGATGTCTCATCGTTCAGTACGCCGGGCAGCAGCCGGATAATCGCGTCTGACAGTACCGCAGCCGCCAACTCGCCCCCCGACAGCACGTAATCGCCGATGCTGATTTCGAGCGTGATAAACTGTTCCCGTACCCGCTCATCAACGCCTTTGTAATGCCCGCAGAGGATAATCAGGTTCTCGCGCAGCGACAAGGCGTTCACCCGCCCCTGCCGGAGTTGTTCGCCATCGGGCGTAACGTAGATGATTTCGTCGTAGGTGCGCTCGGCCTGTAACGTGCGGATGCAGCGGGCAATGGGTTCTATTTGCAGCACCATACCCGCGCCCCCGCCAAAGGGGTAATCGTCAACGCGCCGGTGTTTGTCGGCAGTGTAGTCGCGGAGGTCATGCGTAACCACCTCCACAAAGCCGCCCGCCTGCGCCCGCTGTAAAATCGAGTGGGCAAAAAAACTGTCGAGAAGCCGGGGCAGGCAGGTGATGATATCAATCCTCATCCGAATCAGGGATTACTACGTCGTCCGTATCGTCGGGTACTTCGCCGGGTTTGCTGTCGAAATAAATTTCGAGCAGGCCATCGGGCAGCGTCACGTTCAGCTTCTGATTGGCGCGGTCAACGGTTTTGGTAATGTCGCTGTTAATCGGAATCAGCACCTCCTGCCCCCGGTAGTCCATCGCAATCAAATCCTGCGCGTTCATGGCATATACGCCCTTCACGATGCCGAGTTCGCCGTGATTGCTGTCAATGACCTGCATCCCCACGATTTCATGGAAATAAAAACGGTCGTTGTCTTTGATCGGTTCGAGGTTATCAACGGGCAACCAAAGCGGGCAGTTGATGAGCCGTTCGGCCTGCTCGATGGTCTCGATCTCTTCAAAGGCTACGATGGCGCGGCTGGCTTTCACAATCGCCAGTGATTCAATGAAATAGGGCAGAAGCTCGCCCTTGATCTCAACCAAGACCGAGTCTAAATCGGCGTATATTTTGGGGTCGTCAACGTCTAAAAAAAATACCAGTTCACCGCGAACGCCGTGCGTTTTGGTGATATGGCCGAGTTGGAAACAATCGTCTTTTGTCATGATAGGGGCGCGGCCCCAAAGCCGCTCGTTAATTGCGGCTTTTCGGGCCGCGCTACGCAAAAAGAGCCTGCTCAACCGAACAGGCTCTCCAATAAATAGTACAGGATACCAAAAGCTATTCGGCAACCGGTTTTTCGGCTTCTGCCGTTGGCGTTTCGGCTTCGGCAACGGTGGTTTCCGTCACTGTTGCTTCGGCTTCAGCAGCCGGTGTCTCAACCTGAGCAACCGTAGTTGCTACCTCAGCCGGTGTTGGTGTTTCTACCTCAACGGGTGCTGGTGCTTTTACTTCAGCAGCCACAACGGGTGTCTCGGCTTCGGCAGCCAGTGTCTGAGTTTCAGCAGCGGGAGCTTCTGTCTCAGCAGCCGGTTCCTGAACCGCAGCGATTGGCATTTCTACCTCGGCAACCGCAACAGGTGGGGCAACCTGGGTAACGGGTGCGGCAACTTCGGCGGGGGCTTCAAAAGCGGCCACAGCCACGGCATTTTTCTTCCGCAGAACTTCGGCACGGGCCAGATTAACCTGACGCTCGGCTTCTAAACGGTCCACTTTCGATTGGGCTTTCTTGTCTGACTTGGTGTCAGCCGCATTAGCCACTAAGTTTGCTTTCTCTTCTTTCCAGGCCGCAAACCGCTCATCAGCAACATCCTGCGTGATGGCTCCTTTGTTTACGCCGACCTGTAAGTGCTTTTTCAGCATCATACCCTCGTGCGAAAGAATCGAGCGGGTAGTGTCGGTCGGCTGTGCGCCAACCATTAGCCAATATAACGCCCGTGTCTCTTTCAGCAACACAGATGCCGGGTCATGGTTTGGGTTGTACGTGCCGATTTTCTCGATGAACTTACCATCACGCGGTGAGCGTGAGTCGGCAACAACGATGTCGTACATTGCCATTTGTTTGCGTCCGCGACGCGCTAATCTAATTTTTACAGCCATTGTGCTTGTGTCTGTTTGTGGCAGGAACCCGTCCTCCCGGTAAACGTGGCCGCAAAAGTACGAAAAAAACAGCAACGCGGAGTTGTACTCCGTAGTTTTTGTAATTTTTTGTCATTCCGACGATAGGAGGAATCTATTCGGCTTAGCAACGTTGATTCCTCCTACCGTCGGAATGACAAAGCAACGCTGAGGTGACCCCCAAACACACAAAGCCGGACATTATGCCCGGCTTTGTGTGTTTACAAAATCCTATTGTTTTAATTCCGGCGACGGCGGCTTCGACCCTTGCCCTCGGTATCGTCTAAGCGGAAACCAGCCGGGTATTTCGACCGCAGATCGCTCATTGGTTCGATTTTCATCTCCACGCGCCGGTTAGCCTGGAGGCCCGGCGTTGAGTTGTTGGTCGCAATCGGGCGATATTCACCGTAGTATTCTATCGTGACGCGGCTTGGGTCGGTCAGGCCCGCCCGGATAAGGTAGCGTTTGGCGGCATCAACCCGGCGTTTAGACAGTTGCACGTTGTAGCCGTATGAGGCACGGGCATCGGTGTGGCCCGTCAGCACGAGTCGGCAGTTGGTACGGATGTTGAGCAGTTCGACCACCTTTTTCAGCGTCTCCTGCGAAGCCGGGCGAATGGTTGCCTTGTCGGTATCGAATTCGATGTTGCTGAACAGGTTTTCGCACTCCGGCGCAAACTTCGACCGCAACAGCGACGAGATAATACTGTCTAAGTTCATGGCAACCCCGGCCCCGGATACCACGCTGCCCTGTGGCGTTTGCGGCTCTTTGTCGAACAGGTCGGCTACACCATCGTTGTCGGTATCGGTGTACAGACGCGGGTCAATTGGCTTGGGCATATTGGCTTTGGCAATCGAATCGGCATCGTTCATGGTTGGGTTGTACGGGTCTTTGATGAGGTCGTTCGGCCCCGTCCAGCGCAGGTGATAGCGGCCTTTCGCGGTATCGTACAAGCCATCTTTGCCGACCTTTATGGCATCTTTGCCGAGTTTGTAGGTCAGCGAAATACCGAAACCTACCCACTTGTCCAACTTCGAGGTGCCTTTGCGGAAGGTGAACACGTTGGCCGGGTTCGAGTTGTAGTTCGGGTCAGTTGAGCCTACGGTCATGTCTAACTTCTCGGTGTTGACGTTGTTGAACATATAGTCAACGCCGAGGTCGAGCCGGGGAGTCAGTTCGTAATGAATGGCCGAACCAATCGGGAACACAAACTCGCGGGTCCAGACCGAACCATCGCCCTCCCATTTCCCCTGCGTAACGGAACTGTAATTTTTGCGGTCATTACTGTACCGGATGAGTTGGTTGGTTGTCAGGTCATATACCTGCGTATCGAACCACATCAGACCGGCCCCGCCATAAACATCCCATTTCCAGCGTTTCAGCACTTTGGTACCAAAGGCTAGCGATTTGATGTTAATCTGCGCCTGAATGGTTCCTTGCAAATACGTTGACCGGAAATAGGCGTTGTAAATCTGCTGCTTTGAACCACTCAGCTTACCTGCGTGGAAGTTTGCCGACACGCCGAAGATATTACTGAGTTGCTTATTGAGCGACGCGCCAAACCCAAACGTTTGCGGGTCGTTGGGGCCACGTTCCGGCACGGCTTTATAAACACCATAGCTCAAATCACCCAGAAAACGGGTCACCATGGGCGTAAATGTTACCGACCACGTGTTCATTTTTACGTCACCGTCGTAGGGCCGGTTTTTCGTCGAACCCGTTGTCGAACTGGTCAAACCTGTTATCGAACTGGTCGGACCCGTTGTCGAACTGACGGATGTAGCCGAGGGGCCGGTGATTGTCTGCGCCCGGAGCGGATGGCTCAGCGTGGTTGCCATCAGCAGGAGCAGCAGCGAAGCGTGAATACAGTATTTCTTCATATCTAAACGGTTAAACATCAGGCGCAATTTGTTGGTAACGGATTCTCCATCACTTCTTGGTATGCCAACCCGCCCGGTACGAGCCGATAAGCCGGGTTCTGTCTGGCAAATTTCCCCAACCGGGGTCATTCACCAGCCTTATCATTTATCTGGGATGACTGTCGCCAGCCACCTCGTTCGACCTACCCGCGCAGACATCGGTCAGTTGCCTGACCTACGGAGACGAGCAGCCCCACGTTCTGTGCATATTTGGTCTTTCAGCCCCTAAGGTTTACCATGCCCCGCCGGTTGCCCGGCGAGCGGTAGGCTCTTACCCCACCTTTTCACCCTTACCCGATTAGTGGTCAGTGGCAAGTGATTAGTAGTTAGTTCTGGATTAGCTGATTTAAACTAACCACTAATCACTTGCCACTGACCACTAACCGGGCGGTTTATTTTCTGTTGCACTGGCTGTCGGCTACCCGTTGCCCGGTAGCCGCCTTCCCGTTAGGAAGTAGGGTTGCTCTATGCTGCCCGGACTTTCCTCCCCGGCCTGCGCCAGGGCGATAAGGTGGCCCGTACCGATTCGGTTGGCACGGCGTTTCTTACGCGCCATTGCCGCAAAACTATGAAGACTTCGTTTTTATAAAAACCAATAGGCAATAAAATTAGTGTGTTGACCCTAAAAAGTCTTTATCGGTCTATATATGACCCCAATTATTGTAATCCGTCAACCTTTACCGTTACCCGGCCTTTGGCATATACAACGGCCAGCAACGCGGTCGGAGTGAGGTAAACCTGGTCGGGCCGGACCTCGTCAAGCACCCCGTTGAGCATAACGCCGGTAGCGATTTGATTGTTTTTAAGCTGGTTCTGTACCGATTGGTGCAATTCGTTGAGTTGCGGCCCAACCGGAATCGTCAACTGTTTCTGGAGCAGGTTGGCAAACGTGCCGTGCAGGAGCCAGTTGGCAGTGCGTTGCAGCAGGTTTTTGGTGTCGAAATCATATTCCAGTTCTTTGAGTGAAATCGTTTTGTGTTCGCCATCGTAATACGGCTGACCGCGCAGATAGACATTGCCGGTGATGGAGCCAGATAGGCCAGCCTTTATAATCAGTTTGTCATTCTGACCGTAGAGGTCGATATCGGTAATAGTCACGCTGTATTTGTTGCCGCTGAATGCAAACGTTTTGCCAACAAAGGCGCGGGCGGCCAACTGTGCGGCTTCGGGATAACTGATTTCACTCAACAAGCCAACCTGAAAATCGGTATTGGTCAACTGCGGCACCACCGTTAAATCGGGCAGCGAAACAGCGGGTTTGATGACTGGTTTGGCCCCAATAGTGGTAATGGTGTATCCCTCGATGCCGATACTGGCCCGAATCACGTTGCCCTCGAATCGCAGGGGCGTAATAACGATGCGCTGCGGAGACACCAGCAGCCACGTTTTATACGCATCAGACAGCAGATAGGGTTGCCGAATGGTATTCCAGGCTTGCAGCACGGGTGTGCGGAGGTCAACGTCCCGGCGCACCTGCCGGTCGAGGGTGGTGGTGATGCCACCGAGGTTTTTGTCAATCATCCTGCCCACAAATCCGGCAATCGGAATCTGAATCCCGGCGATGCTAAAGGCGGGTTTCTTGATCCAGTCGTAGCCATCGGCGCGGGTCTGGGTGCTTACCGACCAGTCGGGGTCCATCGAAAATCGGCTCGAAAAACGCAGGTTCAGTTCAAATTCAGTATCGGCGGTCTGCCGGAATCCGAGAATTTTAACCCCTGCCCTGACCCAGATTTTGAGCGGCACCACAAACTGAAACAGGCTGTCTTTTGCCGAGACGGTGATCGGTTCGCGTTTCCAGACTTTGGTCATCAGGTTGTCTCCGCCGTTGTTGTCTAAGTCGTTATCTTCGTAAATCAGCCCGTTGACCTGAGCATTTAGCTGCCGTTCAACGTCGCGCAGGGCGATGCTCACCGGCACGTTGACGGTGGAGCGGTACTTCTCGTTGCGAACGTCCATCTCGGTCATGGTATAGGCAGCTTTGGGGGCATTGGGCGCAAGGCGGACAGTGGTGCCGGGCTGGCACGCCGAAAAAGTAATCAGTACCCCCCAAACCCATTGATACTTAGGAAGCATTATTGTAGGGTTATCTCAAAAGAGTTGAAATTGATGTTGACTTCTGTCCCTTTGAAAAAATCCAGGCCAAGAACACCATCTATATCCAGAATAACATTGTTTGCGATGAAATCGCAAGAAGCGATCTCTACTTGTCGAACGGTTCTGCCCAATGCGGTCAACGCTGGCACGAGAAAAATATAGGCCACGATTTTGCCTTTAGCTGTCTCAAAATCAACCATACGCACGACTTGACTTACCGTATAGCCGTTCATGAGCATGACCGTAAAGTCAATTACGGTGTGTGTTGCGCCGGTATCCAATGCCAGCGTAAAATTCAGACCGACCGATCTGAGCATCAACCTGAATAAGACTGTCCTCGTCATTGAGCGTGAACCTAAACGTATTCATAGCCAAATTCGACGATTTTTGGGCATTTCACCCGTATAGACACATGTGAAGCGTTCGACTTGCTGCGTAAATTCCTGGGCTTTGTCAGCGATTTCCCGCTTGTTTTTGCTACTATACAAAACAGTACCGCTCACTAACTTGCTCACTACCGAACCAAGTACGGTAGGATCACCCAAATCGGGGTTACCTACTAAGACCCATTGATCAGGGTAAGTTGCCCGAATCTGCCCAATTGTCAGTGTCTCTTTCATGATTGAATGCTGTTCAAAATCCCCGGCCTTCACTTAATCGTAACCTTGGTGGCACCATAGCCGAATTTCTGTTTTTGGGCATCCTCAAAAAAACGGACGTGCGGGTGTTTACCAAGCCGTCGGTGCAGTTCGTCGCGGAGTTTGCCGCTGCCCGCGCCGTGAATAAACGTGATGTCGCCCATGCCGGTAGCGATGGCGTTTTCTAATATTTTATCGAATGTTTTTAGCTGAAAATCAAGGAGTTCGCTCGTTAATCGGTTGCCCGGCCCGGCAGGTAACAGAGCTTCGATGTGCAGGTCAATCACCGACGATGGGCGTTCAAACGAGAGTGCGGGCGTGGGATTTTCGTTCTTGGGTTTCAGCATCTCCTGTTTCAACTGCTCCGGCGAAATGGTTTTGGGCCGGGGCACAGCCGGGGCCGCTGGCGTGGGTTCTTTGGTGTCGCTGTCGAGTTGGTAGAGGTGGCCGGGTTTGTTTAAGACCGGCACCGTGGCTTTGTGGTTATAGAACGTTTGCGCCCTGACTTTCACCCGGTGCAGCAACGGCGACCGCCCGGCCACGTTACCCCGCCGAAACCACAACGCCTGCATCAGAAACGTGGGCCAGTTGTCGAGCGTGGCAAACGAATAATACTCGTTGAGTTTGATTTCCGATTTTGGTCGCAACACGCCAACCAGCAAACCACTCAAGACTGAGCCACGCTCTTCATACACTGTGAAGGGCAGTTCCCAGTCGGTGTTGTTAATGAGATAAGTGGCTAACTCCTTGTCATTCTGGGCGATAAAGGCCAGATACACGCCCTGATTCGACAGCACGGCGGGCATAACGAGCCGTTGCTGATCGGTGATGCGTTCGCGCCGGGGCAGCAGTCGCTCGGCTTCCAACGGCGACACCAGCACCAATTCTGACCGCATAACTGGGATTTTGAACCCGTCTTCGATTTCGATTTCGACTAAGTTGCCCGGCATAAAGGCCGTAATAACGCCCTCTTCTTTGGCCCGGAGCATCCGTACTTTATCGCCAATGTTCATGGTCTTGTCAGGAGAAACAACGGCTCATGCAGGGGTGCAGAGACGCAACAGGTTGTCTGGCAAAGATACCACCAGTTCGCAGACAAAAGCGGCCGGGTTGTATCCGCAAAACCAACGCGCTATTTCCGCCTTTGCGTACTACTGACTAAACCAGCAATAATCAGACTAAAAATACGGCAAATGCCGTATGGGTGGTTCGTGGGCAGGCCGGACCTTTGCGGCATCACTAAACCGCGTGGAAGCCACCTTTACCCAATGCACAACCAATACAGCCGCCTGGCAACCTGGATGCGTTCGCTTTGCTTCGTTTGCTTGGCACTCTGCCTGCAACACTGCCACTCCAATACCGATCCGCAGCCGACAGGATCGGTAGCCGATAAAAAGATTTCGCAGTTCGAGCAGGCGGGCTACAGCGATTTCCTGATTGACAAAGCCGGTGCGTATCACGTCGTTTTTCAGGAAAGCCCCGACATTGGCAAGCCCGTCTTTATCTATTACAGCACCTCCACCGATCAGGGCGGTAGCTGGAGCAAACCCGTCAACATCAGTAACGACAATACCGGCAATGGGTCGGGCTACGCCCGCATTTTGCAGGATGGCTCCGGCACCCTCTACGCCATCTGGAAACGCTACGGTACGGTACAGTATCTGCAACGGGAAGCCTATCTGGATGGGCCGGGCGGTCATGATCTGGGTACGATCTCGTATAGCGTACTGAACGGTGGCACCTGGAGCCAGCCGATCCGCATCAGCGAAACCGAGGCAACGCAGGATACCTGGTTTGCTACGCTGACACCGCAAGGTAAAGTAGCCGTGTGCTGGGCGCAACTCGGCCCGGCAGCCCAGAAAGAAAGCTACGGTGGGTATTGGTGGTATTGCGATTACATTCGGAATGCAGTGCTGACTGGCACGGGCAAACCCACGATTTATGACCTGACTACTCCCTGGGTAAAAAAGACGCAGTATGAGCAAATGCCCCGGCAGGGCATCGAAAATCTGGGCGGTTATGTTGATGCATCCGGTACCATCCACTTAACCTTCGAAAACCAATCGGCAGACGGAGTGGATCAGGTGGTTTACTTCAACGGGAAGACTACCCAGGTCGCCTACAGCTATCCCAAGTACACGAAAGGCAATTCGTTCCGCAATCCGGCCAAACTGCTCATTGACGAAAAAGGCGTTGACCACCTTATTTTTCTGCCCCCCTCATCCACCCTCGAAAGCGAGCAGGTCTGGGACATCAACCTGGCCTCTGGGCAGAAAACGATCATTTTTAATTTTGGGGTACCTGGGTCAAAAATTAGTGGGTTTCAGGCCACCCAAGGGCCAAACGGACAAATGGGTGTGGTGGTAGAAGCCAACCCCAAGCGGTTACAGAACACCGAAGCCTACGGCTGCTTTTACCAGAACGGTATCTGGCAATTTGGCGGTCTCACCAGCAATGCCCTGAAAGACGATTTCAAAGCGACGGAAGTGAAAAATTACTATGGGTCGGCCTATTTTGCGTCAACTACGAGTTACCGTAGTTCATTTGGCAGCATAGCCTGGGATGCGGCAGGGCGCAAAAGCATGACCATGACTTTAGCCGCTGACTGGATCGGCACGGGCGGGTATAGTACCAGCAGCCCCTCTATCGTTTATGTCCCCATTGATCGGTAGCGTATTAGCTCACTAACGGCTGTTACGTATGGCACCGCCCAACGCGGTTCGTTTGCCATTCTAAACGAACCGCCGTTTGCTAAATACGCAGCAGACGATGCGGGAAAGCGCGTTAGTTTTCGGTTGTTTGCCCATTGTTTGTGAATCTTAGTCAATACCCTCAACCATAACCAACTATATGATGCGACTACCAGTACTTACTACGCTTTTTGTCTGCGGCTGTCTGCCGCTGGCGTTGGCCCAAACTCCGCAGAAAGGCTTCGGCACCAAACGCAAAACGGACTCGCCCCAATCTGCGCCCGCCCGGAGCCAACAACTCCAGAAACTTACGATGCCCGATCCGCAACGGGATGCCGACGACAAGCCAACGATCAGCACGGCACCCGTTCAGCCCTTCTCATTTACTGAACCGACCCGGCCCTTTTCATTCACTGCTCCTGATCTGCACGTTGTGCGGGACTCGGCAACGGGGCGGCCTATCTTTATCCAGAATATGCGGGCCGCCCGCGCCACCAACGCAAAAACCGGGGCCAACGCCCGCGTGTCGGCGGCTGCAACAACCTACACGTTTTTGAATCAGGTGAGCGAGATGCTCCAGATCAACAACCCCGAAGACAATTTTGCCATCCAGAGATCGGAGACCGATGACTTGGCGCAAACCCACATCTGGCTAAAACAAACCTATAAGGGCGTTCCCATAAACGGGGCCGACTTGGTGGCGCACGTAATCAACGGCGAGGTATCGGTACTGAACGGCCACCCGCAACCCACCCCAGCCGACATCAGCACCACCCCGAAACTAACCATTAAGCAGGCCACAAAGTATGCCTTTAGCGATTTGGGCAAAGAAACCGTTGTGCGCTCATTTGGCAGCAATATGCTGCAACTGAAACCCGCCGAGGGTGAACTGTGCCTGTATCCGATGCCCGGCAACACCCTGCGGCTGGCTTACAAACTTGCCATCCGCCCGAATTTTTTAGATCAGTGGCAGTATGTGATTGATGCCGAAACGGGAGCCGTGCTGGATAAATACAACAGCACCTGCCAGGCCGATGGCCCACAGTCGGCCACAGTGGTTGATCTGAATAAGGCATCGCGCAAAATAAATACCTACCAGATTGGTACGGCATACTACCTGATTGATGCCGCGCAACCGATGTTCGATGCCAAAGCGTCGGTACTGCCCAGCAAAGCGACCGGCGCGATAGTGACGCTCGACGGCAAAAACATACCCTACACGAACCCATCGCTGGGGCTGATTTCGTCGGCCAATAACACCAACTGGACACCAACGGCGGTTTCGGCTCACTTCAACGCCAATACCGCGTACCAGTACTATAAAATCGTGCATGGCCGCAATTCCATAGACGGCAAAGGCGGCAACATTCTCTCGCTCATCAACGTGACCAATGAAGACAGCACAAGCTGGGATAATGCTGCCTGGAACGGATACTATATGGTCTATGGCAACGGCAAGAACTCGTTCAAACCATTGGCCGGTGGGCTCGACGTGGCGGGCCACGAAATGACGCATGGCGTGGTGGGCAATAGTGCCAATTTAGAATACAAGGGGCAGTCGGGCGCGATAAACGAGTCATTTGCAGACGTTTTTGGCTGCATGATCGAACGTAAAAACTGGCTGATGGGCGAAGATGTCGTGTTGCCATCGGTCTTTCCCAGCGGAGCCTTGCGGAACATGAGCAACCCGAATCAGAACGGCCCGTCGGTGCGGGGATACCAGCCCAAAACAATGGGTCAGTACAATACCACCACACAAGATAACGGGGGCGTTCATATCAACAGCGGCATCCCAAACTATGCCTTCTATCTGTTCACCACCAATGACAGTGTTGGGATTTCGCGGGCCGAAAGAACGTACTACCGCGCCCTCACCGCCGGTTATCTGACCACAACGGCCACGTTTCTCGATTTGCGGATGGCCGTTCTGAAAGCCGCCGATGACCTCTATGGCCGAAATTCGCCGAGTGTTGTTAAGGCTGCTCAGGCCGCCTTCGATGCGGTTGGTATTGTGGAAGCTACCCAGCCCAAGTCAACAACAACGGCCAGTACGCCCGTGGCGCAGGGGCCGGATTTACTCCTGCTGGCAAGCAGCAAGGCCGATGGGTTATACTCAACAACGGTAACAACGGGAACCGTCAAATTTGATCTGAAGACGAACCGGGGGCTGCGTCACCGGCCCAGCGTTACCGACGATGGTAAGTACGCCTATTATGTGTCGGCAGATAAGCGCGTTCGGTACGTTAATCTGACGGGTACGCCGACCGAAGGTATTGCATTGAGCGACACGATCTGGGATAACGTTGCTATCTCAAAAGATGGCACTAAACTGGCCCTGCTGAAAAAGGCCGCCGATAAGTCAGTCTATGTTTACAGTTACACGAAGAAAGCCTGGAAAACCTTTACGCTCTATAACCCGACCAACACGCAGGGGGTGGCAACCAGCGATGTGAAATATTCTGATTCATTTGACTGGGACCACTCGGGCGAATACGTCGTTTATGATGCCTACAGTGAGATACCAAACCGGGGTGGCGACCCGGTTGGCTACTGGGACGTGGGTGCGCTGCACGTCTGGGACGGCTCGAAAGGTGATTTTGCCGATGGTAAAATCGGTAAGCCATTGCCCAAACCCGGCCCCGGCGAAAGCATCGGCAACCCGTCGTTCTCTAAAAACTCGCCCAATATTCTGGCCTTCGATTACTTTGTTGAGGGTACCGACAGCACCGACGCAACCTATTATGTGATGGCGGCAGACCTGCTTAAAAACACGCTGGGGGTTGTCTATGAAAACAACACACTCGGCTACCCCAGCTATTCGCGGACGGACGACCGGATTGTGTTCGGCACAATAAACACGGCGGGCGACAAAGATATTGTTGCCGTGAAACTGCTGGCCGACAAAACAAAACGGGCCAACCTGTCGCGCCAGACGATGTACACCAGTGCTACGTGGCCCGTCTGGTACACCCAGGCCATCCGCGTTATTCCAACCCGCGCCAATCAAACCATTGCGTTTGCCGAACTGCCAAACCGCACCCTGAGCCAGAGTGGATTCTCGCTGTCGGCTACGGCTTCGTCGGGGTTGCCGGTGGGGTTTGTGGTAGTTGGTGGCCCGGCAGAAGTAACGGGTACTAAGGTGACACTGAGCGCGTTGGGTTTGGTAACGATCATAGCCTATCAGCCCGGCAATGAGCAGTTTTATGAAGCTACGCTCGTGACCCGGACGTTTAACGTGGTGGCGGCAGCGGGCGGGCGCGAAGGCTTTGATCTCGTTGAGACCGATGCGGTTCGGCTGTACCCTAACCCGGTTGGTTCAGAATTAACCGTTGAATTAACCAACGGCCAGGCCATTGAGCAACTCGCCATAAACACCCTGAGCGGTACGGCGGTGGTGCGGCATCCGAACAGCAGCAAAACGGCCAAAACCAAACTTGACCTCAGTAAACTCCCGTCTGGTATGTATCTCCTGAGTATCCAGACACCACAGGGAATACTGACACGGAAACTGATTCGGGAATAAAAAAAACAGAAGTAACAGCGGGTAAAAATTCAGCAGGGCGAGTGTGTGCGTTACTCGGCTCATAAACCGGATACTCGAAATTGGATTAACCTGTGGCTGGGCGGTGTACTTTTGGGCGAAAAATTAACAACGCATAATGGCTCAACAACCCAACCGTCATCGATCTCCCGTTTTCTTCGCCCTGCTGTTTTTTGGATTTCTGGCTCCTGACGCGCACGCGCAGACACCCGTTTCAACGCGGCTCACCAGCGGTCTCGATCTTGGATTTGGGTATAAAACCAACACCTACGCGCCGTCGGCAACGTACTACCAACTGCTGAACATCGGCGAAAAGAAATTATTTTCTGTGGGTTATACCGTTCGCTTTGCGAGCTTATACATTGACAATCAGAACTTTTACACGGCTCCGGCCCGGCTCACGCGGGGCGGCACGGGCTTTTACGCGCTCACGGCCCCGCTGAAATACCAGAACCTTGATACCCTGCGGATGGACTACGCCAGCAACACCTCGCTCAACCTCGGTATCCGGGCGCAAGTCAACCTGGGGCGGGTTGAGATTGGGGCCAGTGCCGATTTGTTGGGCTTTGTTTTTGGCCGAACCCGCACCGGGCGCGTGATCTCGTCAACGGGTGGGATTCAGCTTTCCAAGCAAGGCGGTGGCGATTCTACCCTCGTACCGTTTCGGGGCGAGGCCCAGTTTCAGCCAACCCGGGCGCGGGGATTCAACGTCCGGCTCCTCGGTGACAATGATATGGGAACGCTGGCAACGGAGGTTTTCGGTCGCGTTCGGATCAATCAGCGCGTTGGTGTGAAGGTTGGCTATCAGTGGATTACGACCGAAACCCGGCTTGGCGTGGTGGATGCCGTCTCGAAAAATGATCGGTTTCGATACCGGGCCGGGCTGGCCTACGTGGCGTTGAGCTTCCCATTTTTCAACTAACGATGATTGCCGTAATTCAGCGCGTTTCGCAGGCATCCGTCACGATTGACGGGCAAATCACGGGTCAAATCGGGCCGGGGCTGCTGGTTTTGCTCGGCATTACGCATACCGATACCGCCGAAGATGTGGCGTGGCTGAGTAAAAAAATTGTTGCGATGCGGATTTTTGGCGATGACGACGATAAAATGAACCTCGATTTGGCCGGTATCAACGGCGATATATTGCTCATCAGCCAGTTCACGCTCTTTGCCAGCACCAAAAAAGGCAACCGCCCCGGCTTCACCGAAGCCGCCCGCCCCGACGTTGCCGTGCCGCTTTACGAAGCCATGATTACCCAACTCACCGCCGACCTCGGCAAACCCATTCAGACCGGCACGTTTGGGGCGGATATGCAGGTGTCGCTCCTGAACAACGGCCCGGTAACGATTATAGTGGATACCAGGAATCGGGTTTAAAAACCGGCCAGAATGTTCAGCAACCAGTTTGGCCGCAGGAACAGTAGCACCGTCAGCACCGCCAACCCAACGGCTAACCAATCGGCGAAGCGCATTGGCAAAGCGGGCGCGGATGTAGCATTGTTGGGGCGGGGCCGAAAAAACAGCAGAAACGGAATTTTGAGGTAATACGCCAGCGAAATCACCGCGTTCAGCAACCCAATGCCGAACAAGGCCAGCAGCCAGCCCGATGTAGTACCGGCATCGGCAGTGGCGGTTTCGTAGAGCGAAGAAAAAATGAGCAGTTTGGCCGTGAACCCCACCGTTGGCGGCAGGCCCACCAGCGCAACCATCGCCACCGTCAGCGCAACAGACAGCACCGGATACTGCGGGCCAAGGCCGGCAAAATCGGCCATCGTCAAGCTGCCGCCGTTGCGGAGGGCCAGCCGGTCAATCAGGAAAAACGCCGATAGGTTGATAATCAGGTAGGTTCCGGCGTAAAACAGCGCGGCCTCGAAACCAGATCCGGTCATAGACACCACGCCAACGAGCAAAAAACCGGCGTGGGCAATGGTCGAGTACGCGAGTATCCGTTTCGCGTCGGTTTGCCAGAGCGCGGCTAAATTCCCCAGCAAAATACTACCCAATGCCAGCACCGCCAGCGGCACCTGCAATGGATTGGGGCCGGTGGTTTCGGGCAACGCGGTCACAACTCGCATAATCACGAGCAGGGCAACGGCTTTTGGTGCGACGGAAAAAAACGCGGCAACGGGCAACGGCGCGGCATCGTAAGCATCAGGAGTCCAGACGTGAAACGGTACGAGCGAGAGCTTGAAAAACAGCCCCGCCAGCGTGAGCAACCCGGCAACCGTCACCACAACCGCATCTTGCCGGGCCAACGCCTGCCCAAAGGCATCGGCGGTGAGATCGAGGGTGCCGGTCAGCCCGTAGAGCAGCGACATTCCGTAGAGCATGATGGCCGAACTGATAGCCCCAAAGAGCAGGTATTTGATGCCGCCTTCTGAACTCCGGCGGGTTCGGGGCAGGGCCGTGAGCAGGTAGGAACCTATCGAAACGAGTTCGAGAGCCAGATAAATTGCCAGCAGATTAACGGCTTCGGCCAGCAGAAACAGCCCCGCCACCACCGCCACCAGCAGGGCCAGCCATTCGGGGGGGAGTTGATCGTGCAGTGGGTTGGCTGTTGGACTGTTGGGCTGTTTACCGCCCCGATTTACTGATTCATACATAACAACCAATGCTGCGCCGAGGGCCACAACAACCTGCATAAACACAGCCTGATTGTCAATGAAAAGCAGGTGCATAAACAGAAATCCCCGCACAGGCAGCAGCACCGCCCACGCCCCGGCTCCCAGCACGGCTGTAATCGTGAGGGCGGCTAACCAGCCCCGCGCCCGTTTCGCGCCTAACCCGCGTACCAGCAACAGCTCGGCGATGAGCAGCCCGCAAAAAACCGCCAACAGCCCCGCCACCGGCCCAAAGCCGCCGAGACTGGCAAGAATAGCACGAAGTTGGTCGGTAAGTGGCAAATTAGTGGCAATTGATTGGCGTGTAGAGACGCATAGTTGCGTCTCACTGCCGGATGGTGCGCGAAAGTAAAACGCAATTATGCGTCTCTACGCGGTTAAATCATTCCCTCTTTTTTGGCCTGTTCCATGTAGTCGTGGAGCTGTACAGGAGGTTGTTTTTTGCGGAGCCGCATATTCAGCACCTCCACCAGCAGCGAGAACGCGATGGCAAAGTATAAATAGCCTTTTGGCACGGTTCCAACGGGCGAATTGAAGAAGACGGTTTCGGACAGGTGTGCGCCCTCGACCATCAGCATAAAGCCAATCACGATCAGAAACGCCAGACCGAGCATCTGAATACTGGGATGCTCGTTGACGAATTTGCCCACCGGCCCGGCAAAAAACATCATAATGATGATCGAGATAATGACGGCAGCCATCATCACCGGCACATTCTTGGTGAGACCAACGGCGGTCAGAATCGAGTCAATGGAGAACACGATGTTGATAATGGCAATCTGCGTCACCACGCCCGAAATGGTGGCTTTGCCCACTGCCGACGTTGCCTGCGATTGATTTTCAGACCCGCCTTCGAGTTTGTGGTGAATTTCGGTGGTGGCTTTGTAGAGCAAAAACAGCCCGCCCACGATCAGAATAACGCCCTGACCGCTTGGTGCCGCCTTGAACCAGCCGAGGTCAAACTCGATAAACGGTTTCGAGAGGGCGATGAGGGCCGAGATGCCAAACAGCAGCACAATTCGGAACGCCATTGCCAGTATCAAGCCGATGTTGCGGGCTTTGGGCTGGTCGGCGGGGGCAAGTTTGTTGGCCGCGATGGAGATAAAAATGATGTTGTCTATCCCCAGAACGATCTCCAGAAACGTCAGTGTAATGAGACTTATAATGTTTTCGGCAGTAAAAAGTTGATCCATGTTGTGTATTTGAGCGTATTGCGGTCACAAACTTCCGACGAAAACCCGGTCACTGCAAGAAAAATACAGAAACCTTGCCAATGTGCTAACGAACGGCATGGAGACGATGATTGGTTTATGAAATCCGGCACCGGGCTACGGCAACGCCCGGCCCGCTGCCCAGCGCATCCGGTAGGCCTGAATAGCGGTTTGGCCCAACTGATCGAGCAGTTGCCAATTGACCACCACGCCCACCACCGCCCCAATGCCCGGCACCAACTGCAGGAGTTTAGCCAGATCAATATAGTCGCGGTATTCCTGCTGAAACGTTTGCCAGTCAAACTGATGAATATCATTGGGCAGGGTTGCCGCAAAGGTGGGCCACTGCTCAAGCTGGGCCAGCACCGCCTGCCGCCGTTCCTGACTCGAAAACGCCAATTGAAACACATACAGCACGTAGAGCCGCTCGCGGTAGTCGGTTATGTCGTGGCCGTAGAGCGCGGCAATGTCGTATAAAAGCTTGATTTTCAGGCTTAGCAGCAGCGGAAAATCGGCAAAGGCCAGCAGCAGACCGCCCGCCCCCGTCACCCCGCCTTCTGCCGCCCCCACGCGCTTGTACCACTTGATACGACTGCGAACGGCGATTTCGCGGTCGGCCAGCGTATCCGTCAGCGAGAAGGGAGTCGGCGTGGTAAGTTCGGAGCCGGTCAGCACCACGCGGGTCATCTGCTTGATGGCCGTTGTGATGATCTCATGCACCCGCTGCGGAATGAGCCGGTTTATCCTCGTTTGCAGTCCTTTCGAGAGCCGGTTTATTGCCGACGGTGTTTTTGACATCCGGGCCTGCCAGCGTGTCATTTCCCGGAGCGCAAGTTGCTCGTAAGCCGTTGTGTCAGACATGAATGGGTGGCATTAGAACAGGGCTGTGTTCACGAAATGAATCCCCGTTATTCGGCGAAGACACCGGCTAAATCTATCTTCAGATCAGGCAAAATCGTACTGGTCAGAAGTTTATTTTCGCTGGCGGGTTGCAGACCAATAAACTCGCCGTTGCGGAGAACGTACACTAATACAAAACGGTCAGCCGGATCAACAATCCAGTACTCGCGCACCCCGGCTTCTTCATATAGCCGGAATTTATTGTCGGTTTCTTTCTGCGTATTACCCGGCGATAGGATTTCTACGATTAGATCGGGTGCGCCGAGGCAACCCCGGTCATCGAGTTTAGCCGGGTCACAAACCACGCATAAATCGGGCTGGACAACGGTGTAAATATCCCCGTCATATTTTGGCTTTCGGAGCCGGTCGGGTAGCCGTACATCAAACGGAGCCACAAACAACTCGCAGGATTTACCCGTGAGATAGAGATCAATCTGCGTACTTAGTCGTCGTGAATACCGTTGGTGCCGGGTGCTTGGCGCAGCCATCGGAAATAATCTGCCTTTCAGAAGTTCGACACGCTCCTGAAATTGCCACAGCAGGTAATCGGCGTAGGAATAGACACCTGCCGGGTCTAACTGGCTCAGGCTCGTGATGGTGCCGGGTTCTTCGAGGATGGTCATGCCGTTTTTTGGGCTAATTTCCGGCTTTTCGGGCAGGTTTACAAGCACTTGCCGGGTATTCTTACCTCATCCCAAACACGGCCCGCGTCAGCCGAAACGGGCGAATCACCACCACAATCAGCGTCACGCACACGGTCAGCGCTGACAAACTCACCGCGAAAAACCCCGGCCAGATGCCCCAATCAAGTTTCAGGACGTAATAGCCGATAACCACGATTACGGTCTGGTGCAGGATGTAAAACGGATACACGGCTTCGTTCAGGCGGGGTAATGCGGGGTGGTTGCGGTTCAGGTAGTTGTAGCCGTAGCCGATGGTTGCCAGCACCGACGCTATCGTCAGCCCGTCGGTGGCTTCTAAATACGCAATTTCCCAGGCCAGCACATCGGGGCCTTCGGTGTCATACACGGCCAGAATCCCGTACATCGCGGCTGTGCAGATAGTTGTAATGACCAGAAAAATCCGGCGTTGGTCGGTGAGAAGTTGCCAAAATTCGAGCCTACTCACCAACAGGTAGCCGAACCAGAATAAGAGCAGATTTTTGACAAAATACGCCCAGTCGTCAATCAGCCCGTGCGTTTCGTCGGGGAAGTACGGTTTCAGCGTGATCTGGCTGACGAACATAACCACCAATCCCACCCAGAAAACCGCGCCGGGCCGGGCAATCAGTCGGCCAAACCAGTCGGTGAAACGTTGACCGGCGGTGCTTTTGAGCCAGGCAAACACCGGAATACTCAGCAGCGAATAGAAAAACAGGTAGGCCACAAACCACAGGTGATGCCAGCTAAAGGCTCCGCCCGTCCCACCGTCGTGGTAGGGTTCAAGTCCCAAAACGTTCGGGTAAAATTCGGCGTAGCTCCCCGAAAACCGCCCGACCGACAGCCATTCGTAATAAATCTGGGGCGGCACAATCACGAACATCCCAAAGACCAACGGCACAAACAACCGCCGGACGCGCTCACCGGCATACCGGCCAAACGACCGTTTTTGCAGCCCGAAAAACGTACCGCCCCCGGAAATGAAAAATAGCAGCGGCATCCGCCACCGATGCAGCCACCGCATGACGGTTTCTAAGAACTCACTGGTTTCGGCACTTTTGATGTGCCAGCCCCACGACACGTAAATCATGCCGGTATGATAAAACAGCAGCGTGACGATGGCAATCACGCGCAGCCAGTCGAGGTCATACCGACGCTGGGCAAGGGCATTATCGGGTTCCGGTTGTGGCCGGTTGGGTTGAGAAACGGGTGAGGTCTGCATGATAACAGGCGGTTTGGTTTGCCGGGCAAAGGTGGGCTGCGGCACTCACCACCAAACTATCTGCCGACGAAATCGCAGTTCGCGCCTATCGGGAAGGGGTTCAGGATACGGGAACCGCCCCCGCCGAGTCGCGGAATTGAGCCGGAGTCTGCCCCGTTAGCCGTTTGAAGGCGGTGTGAAATGCGGAGGGCGAATTGTAGCCGACGCGCTCGGCGAGGTCATCAATTTTAAGCCCGGCGGTGGCCGGTTGGCGCAGGAGTCGCTGCGCTTCCAGGACCCGTTGCCGGGCCAGCCAGTCGAAAAAAGTTTGCCCAAGTCGGTTGTTGAGCAGTTGCGAGAGGTGGTGGGGCGAGGTGTGCAACCGGGCCGCTAACCTGGGTAGCGAGAGCGTATTGTCAAGGTAAATCTTGTCGGTTTCGGTCAGCCGGGCCAATTTCTGCAACACGGCTTCTTCTACTTCTTCCGAGAGGGACGATTTTTCGTATTTCTTCCGGGCGGGCAGTGCATCGGGTAATTCGCCGGACAAATCGTCGGTCAGCAAGGGCCGGGCCGCTAACACCGGGCGAAAGAACGCCGAACTACTCATCACCCACAGGCTGGCCGCGTAGATAGCCGCCGTAATCCAGCAGGCGAGCAGGTAATCGCCCAAATCGTTGTAAAAGCTGAGTTTCACGGCCACCAGCAGAATTGGTACAGCCGCGTTGAACAGAACCAGATTGCGGAGGTGTGCCAACGGCCCGGCCTTAGAAAACGGTTCGCCGGTTTGGTGGTAGGCCCGGCGCAGCACCAGCAACGACAGTCCGGCATAAATCAGACAACTCAACAGCATCAGTTCGGTGCCGAAATGTCGCAGGTGCAGCGGGTCAAAAGGGATGAGCAGCCTTGCGGGCAGTTGGGGCAGTTCGGGATGATAAGCGTTGATGTAGGCGTTGTATTTGAAGGCCATAGACTGGAACTGCCACGTGGCCGAATACAGCAGCCACAACCCGCCCGGCAGCAGGTGCCAGCCCCAGTGCCGGGGCAGTTGGCCGTTTAACCGGGTAAATACAAAGAGGAATAGCAGCGGCTCGATCCAGAAATTGAACGGCTCCGAGAAGTCAATCAGCCAGAGCATTCCGAACATATAATTGGTGTAGCACAGCCATATCTCCCCCATGATCCCCGTTAGCCCCAGTATAAACCAGCCAAAAAACCGATTAGCCACATCGCGGCTGCGGTCTCCCGATAAAAAAAACGCCCCCAGAAACACGCCCTGTGCCACGCCCAGAATCATAATGAGGGCGAAAACATCGAGGTGAACCGGCAGCGTTTTCATGTCTGAATCGGTTGACTACTGCACGATTTTAATCCGTTGACCTTCGTTGACGGCGGTTCCCGTCAGGCGGTTCCATTCCTGAATCTGCTCGATAGTGACGTTGTAGATTTTGGACACCCGAAACATGGTTTCGCCTTTCAGAACAGTATGAAACACCGTTTTGGGAGCCGTGCCAGAGCTGATTGCGGTGCGGCCCGTTGTTGTGGCCGGAATTACGCTCTCGCCAACGGGGAACCCACTCGGTACGTTTTTGACCGTAACCGGCTGACCGACCGATAGTTTGTCGTTCAACGTCAGGCCATTGGCCGCCAGTAGCTCGTCAATCGTTACGCCGTATCGTTTCGAGATGCTGTAATACGTTTGGCCCGCTTCAACGGTGTGCGTCAGCGTTCGGCCTTTGGTGCTGCCGGTTGTTGCCGGTGCGGTGGCCGGGCGCGTGGTTGTCGCAACCGGAGCCGGAGCCGGATAACTCGCTGCGGGCGTTGTTGGTGGCCGGGTTGTAGTGGTGGCCGGAGCCGGATAACTCGCTGCGGGCGTAGTGGTTGGGCGGGTGGTTACCACCGGGGCCGTTGACGCGGGCGTGGTGGCCGGGCGCGTCGTAGCAGTCGGTATGGTGGCCGGGCGGCTGGTGGTAGCCGGGGCCGTTGCGGGCCGGGCCGAGACGTTGCCTGCCGGGTCTTCGCCTAATACTTCGTAGCCATTGCGACCGGCAGAATTGGGCGAACCGGCGGGCCTCACAATCACCACGCGGTTGGGCGCATCGTTGTTCATACTCTCGTCGGGCGCTGTCGCTGCGGGGTCAATTGAGCCGGGGGCGGCAGGGCGGGGCGGGGCCGATGTTGGGCGGGGTGTGATGCCGGGCCGGGTGGCCGATGGCGCGGGCGCAGTGGCAGTTGGGCGGGGAACAGTGGCGGGCCGGGTGGCTGGTGCTGTTGTGGCCGTGTTATCGGTTGTGCCAAACTTGGGTTCATACAACACCCGTTCCGAGGCATTGCGCGGCACGGTGGTGTTGCGCGTGGGTATGCCGCCCGGCTCGCTAACCGGAACACTGTCGGGATCGCCCGATTGCGTTTTGGTCACGATGGGGGTGTTCGACGGAACGGCGGGGTTACTGTAGCCCGGCGTAGTCTGGTCATAGACGGGTGGCGTGGGGCTATTGATGACTTCGACCGGCTTGTTTTTGGGTCGCCGTTCGCGGAGCCACATCACCCGGCCAAGCTGCAACTTCTGCACCCGGTCGAGCCGGTTGTAGCGCATGAGTTTTTTCACCCGCAGGCCATAGCGTTGCGAAATGCTCCGAATCGTTTCTTCGTCGCGCACGGTGTGATACGGCACGAGGGCTTTCTTGCGCTTTTTCGCCAGATAATACACCTCACCGGCCACAACCGGGTCGCGGTCGGTCATGTCGTTGTAGCGCAAAAAACTGGAGTAGCTGATGCGGGCTTTTTTTGCCAGTGATCCGGCATCGTCACCGGCCTGGGCCTGAATACCGGGCAATCCGTTGATTTCGTACAGAATCGGGTCGTCTTTGCTCCGAACGCCCGCCGTAATTTTGTTCAGAACCGGAAAGCCCACATCGTTCAGCACCGCATCCGGCACGTTGCGCGTATTGCCCGACCCTACAATCCGTTGCCGGACATCGTTGATCTGGTTGGCCGCTACCGGCACCAGCAGCACGTAGTCTTTGTCGGCGGGAACGGGTTCGGTGAGCAGCCACCGATTGAGTTGCCGGATGGCGTTTTCGTCGGCTCCGATCTCCCCGGCCACCGCAGCTAAGGTTTTGCCGCGTCCGTTGGGGTATTCGAGCAGGGCAAAGGTGTTGGTAGCCTGATAGGTTGGCAGGGCGGTTTCAACGGCTATTTTGTGGGCGATAAACCGCAGCACGTAGCGGTCAGTGTTGCCGTCGAGGGTGATTTCGCGGGCGTAGGCCCAATCCGTCGGGATGCGCTGCGTGATGCCGGTTGCGCCGAGGTAAAACGAATACAGCGATGATATCCAGTTATTAAACTGGCCGTTGCTACGTTTCAGGTAGCGGGCAGCCGCGTGTGTACTGGCCGTGATGCTCTTGCGCTCGTCCACTGCATCGTCAACGCGCAGGCCGTAATCAGTGGCGGTTTCGCGCTTGAATTGCCAGAAACCAACGGCCTGTGAGGTCGAAACGGCATCCGGCACGAGCGAACTCTCCTGCACGGCGAGGTATTTGAAATCGGTCGGGATGTCTTCGTCAATCAGAATGGCCTCCATCACCGGAAAATACAGCGCGATGCGGTCGAGTTTAAGCCGCCAGAACTGCGGGTTGCTGACAAGGGCGTTGGCATCCTGCTGAACAATGATGCGGGCGGCTTCGTCGAGCCGGACGGAGATACCGGCCACATCTAAGCGGGTCGGTACAAAGGGCTTATTCGGGTCGGGCTGGGCAACTGCTACAACCGTGAGCAGGGTCAGCAAAGAAAAGGTCAGGAGCTGTTTCATAGTTTTAGATTTTCCGCATCAGCATTAAGCCGTCGCGCAGGGGCAGCAGCACATTTTCGACGCGGGGGTCGGTTTGAATTTTTTTATTAAAAGCCAGCACCGCCAGCGTGTCGTTGTCGCCGGGTTTCACCGGCTCAATCACCTTGCCGCTCCACAGCACGTTGTCGGCCAGGATAATGCCGCCGGGCCGGACGCGGTCAAGCACGAGGTCAAAATACAGGCCGTAGTTTTGTTTGTCAGCATCAATAAACACGAGGTCAAAATCGGTTTCGGGCATCGTGCGGAGCGATTCTGCCGCATCGCCGAGCCGCAACTCGATTTTATGACCCACCGGCGATTGTTGCCAGTACTGCCGGATGATGGTTTCGAGTTCTTCGTTGCTGTCGAGGGTAATCAACCGCCCATCGTCGGCCAGCCCCTCGGCTAAGCACAGGGCCGAGTAGCCGGTAAACGTCCCGATTTCCAGCACGAGCCGGGGCCGTATCATCCACGAAATCAGGGATAAAAACCGCCCCTGGATATGCCCGGAGAGCATCCGGGGCTGCATCACCTGGAGGTGTGTCTGGCGGTTGAGCCGGTGCAGTAGGTCACTTTCGGGCGCGGTGTGCGCGTCGGCATAAGCGGTTAAATCGGGTGGTAAAAACTCCATCGGAGAATGAGCCAGCCCCACCGCCCGGCGATGTGGCTTGTTGGTTTTGGTAAAAGTACGCTTTTTTGGCTAACGTAGCGCGGGCAGACCGTATTGAGTCTGTATGCCAATCCGGTACCGGCGCACAAACAGGTTCTCCTATTCGTGTCATTAGTAATTGGTTAAAGTAAGATTAAATTTCGTTAAAAATGCCCGCACTGCCTACCGGGAGACCAAGTATATTTCGTTATTTTGACACCCCGTAAAATACAACAAAACCGAAACGTACCATTTTCTAACTTCAGGGGTCAAACCTGCCTGGCCCATCCGGTTATTCTCCTTTTGATTTCTCCAATGAAAAAATACATAGTCTGGGCAATCGTGCTTCTTGGCACGGTGGCACAGGCGCAGGACACGCTGCCGCTCACGTTGCGGCAGACCGACAGTCTGTTTCTCAAACGCAATTTGCTGGCGTTGGCCGGTCGGTATCAGATAGAGGCCGCACAGGCCCAGATTATTCAGGCCCGGCTCTTGAGTAACCCCACCGTAAATGCTGAGCTAAACCTTTATAATTCGGCGGATGATAAGGTCTTTGATGTGGGGCGTGATGGGCAGAAATCATTCTCGTTCCAGCAAACGCTGCTGTTGGCTGGCAAACGCAACAAGCGCGTAGCCCTCGCTACGGAACAGGCCCGGCTCACCGAACTGCAATTCGCCGACCTCCTCCGCAGCCTGCGTTTTGAGTTAAGGAGCCGGTTCTACGGCATTTATTTTACCCAGAATACCCTTTCGGTTTATGCCGAACAACGAACGCGGCTCACCGAGACCGTGCAGGCATTTGAGCGGCAGTTTAATCGTAATAATCTGGCCCTGAAGGAGTTAGTCCGGCTAAAAGCGCTGCTGCTGAAACTCTCGAACGACCAATTAGCCCTCAGAAACCAGTTGACGAACCAGCAACGCGACCTCCGAACGCTGCTCCAGACAACGGCGGCTATCCGGCCTGTGGTGTTGCCAACCGACATTGCCCGCTACGGAGCCGCCCTGCCCACGCCCGACGAAGCCATTGGTCTGGCCCTCGAAAACCGCCCCGACCTGCGCGGCACCGAATCGTTGGTGCGGCAGGCCGACGCGAATCTTTCGCTGCAAAAAGCCCTCGCCACGCCCGATGTTCGCGTTGGCGCGATGTATGACCAGAATGCGTCTTACACGCCCAACTATACCGGCCTGACGTTCAGTATTGACCTGCCGGTGTTCAATAAAAATCAGGGAAACATCGTTTCGGCACGGGCGCAGGCTGATTACCAGCGTGTTATCCAGCGAAACGCCCGCACCATCATCGAAAACGAGGTGTTTGCCGCGCTCCAGCAAATTCAACAAACCGAGGCCACCTACCGCGCCAGTGACCCTACGTTTGCCGCCCAGTTTGACGAACTGAACCAGAGTATTCTCCGCAATTTTCAGCGCGGTAATATCTCCTTAGTCGAGTTTGTGGACTTGTTTGAAGCCTACTTAGAAAACGTGCAGCAAATAAACCGGCTCGGTGCCGACCGCATTAACGCCTACGAGCAACTCAATTTTACGGTCGGCACCGACTTGTTTAGGTAAACGTAATTGTTTGTAAGTCTGCCACCGCCCCCAGGCTGTGGCTTCAGAAGAACAGGCTTTATTTTATTCAACCGAAGCCCCGCCACAGCCTGGGGACGGTGGCAAACACCACAACCTAAATAGTTGTAAGTAAACGTAATACCATGAACCTCCTTCAACTTATCGGCTGTGCCGGGTTGCTGGCCGGGCTTGCCGCCTGCGCCAACGAATCGAAACCCGCCGAAGACAACACGGGCAAAAAAGCCGCTTTTGCCCTGACCGATACCATGTTTAGCCGCGTCAGAACCGAGGCCGCCGTGATGCAGCCCATCCGAAGTCAGTTGCGGCTCATTGGGCGCGTTGTTCCCGACGAGAACCGGGTTATCAAGGTTTTTCCCCTCGTGGGTGGCAACGTGCTGGATGTGCGGGCCGAACTCGGTGATTTTGTGCGGAAGGGACAAACGCTGGCCGTGATTCAGTCGGGCGAAGTAGCCGGGTTTAACAGCCAATTAGCGCAGGGTCAGGCCGAACTGCGGCTGGCGCAGAAAAATCTTCAGGTCGCCAAAGATTTATTCGCCGATAAACTCAGCTCAGAGCGCGACGTGCTGACGGCTCAGAAGGAGGTGGAGCGCGAAACCGCCGAACTCGCCCGGCTCAACGAAGTGTTGCAGATTTACGGGGCCGACCGGCAGTCGGGCGCGTTGGTAAAAGCCCCGATTTCGGGCTACGTGCTGGAAAAAAACATCAATCGCGGCACCCAACTCCGCTCCGACGATGCCAATGCCGTGTTTACCATCTCGCAACTCAACGAAATCTGGGTGCTTGCCAGCGTGAACGAATCGGATATTGGCCGGATAAAAATTGGCCTCCCCGCCCAGATTCAGACCCTGAGCTACCCCGACAAGGTGTTTCGCGGGTTGGTTGACAAACTCTACAACGTGCTTGATGCCACCACCAAAACCATGCAGGTACGGGTACGGCTCACCAACGAAAAAATGCTGCTGAAACCCGGTATGAACGCCAGTGTAACGCTCGCGTTTCAGGAAGGTGGCTCGTTGCCCACCGTTCCGGCAGCCGCCCTGATTTTTGATAAGAGCAAACAGTTTGTGATGGTTTACCGGGACCGGCAGCACATCGAAACCCGTGAAGTATTGGTTCTGCGGACATTGGGCAGCATTGCCTACGTCCGCAGCGGCCTGAAATCCGGCGAACGGGTGATTACCCAGTCGCAGTTATTGATTTACGATGCCCTCAACGACTGATGAATAACCTTATAAAAGCCATCCTGACGTTTTCGCTGAAAAACCCGTTTTTCATCTTCTTCATGGTCGGTGCGCTGACCATCGCCGGTATTTTCAGCTACCTCAACACGCCCATCGAGGCTTTTCCCGACGTAACCAACACGCAGATTATTGTGGTGACGGAGTGGAATGGCCGCAGTGCCGAAGAAGTAGAGCGGTTTGTGACCGTGCCGATTGAGGTCGCCATGAACTCGGTGCAGCGCAAAACCAATGTTCGCTCCATCACCATGTTCGGCCTGTCGGTGATGAAAATCATCTTTGAGGATAACGTCGAGGACTTTTTTGCGCGGCAGCAGGTCAACAATCTGCTCCGCAGTATCTCGCTGCCCGAAGGCGTGGAACCCGATATTCAGCCGCCCTACGGCCCAACCGGGGAGATTTTTCGGTACACGCTCAAATCCGACAGCCGCGACACTCGCGAACTGCTCACGATTCAGAACTGGGTGATTGACCGCCAACTGCGGGCCGTGCCGGGCGTGGCCGATATTGTGGCTTTCGGCGGGCGCGAAAAAACCTACGAGATTATGGTGAACCCGATGCAGATGCAGAAATACGGGCTTACTCCCTCGGAAGTGTACAACGCCGTGACCCAGAATAACCTGAACGTGGGGGGCGACGTAATCGAAAAAAACGGTCAGGCGTATGTGGTGCGGGGTATCGGGCTGCTGACCAATATCCCGGACATCGAGAACATTATCGTGGACGAGCAGGGCGGTTTGCCCGTTTTGGTGCGCGACGTAGCCCAGGTTGTCGAGTCGAATCAGCCGCGTGTGGGGCAGGTCGGGCTGAACAAAAGCGACGACGTGGTGGAGGGAATCATTGTGCAGCGCAAGGGCGAGAATCCGTCGGAGGTGCTGGGCCGGGTGAAAACCAAAATCGCCGAACTGAACGACAAAATTCTGCCGCCCGACGTGAAGATGGTTACGTTTTATGACCGCGATAACTTGATGGCCTACTGCACCGAAACCGTGCTGCACAACCTCGCCGAAGGCATCCTGTTCGTGACCGTAATTGTGTTTTTGTTCATGGCCGACTGGCGCACCACCGTTATCGTGAGCATCATTATTCCGCTGGCGTTGCTGTTTGCGTTTGTCTGTCTGCGGCTGCGCGGGATGTCGGCCAATCTGCTCTCGATGGGTGCGGTTGATTTCGGGATTATCATTGACGGAGCCGTAGTCATGGTCGAGGGGATATTTGTGGTGCTTGACCACAAGGCCCACGCCGTAGGGATGCCCCGTTTTAACCGGCTCGCCAAGCTGGGCCTGATTCGCAAAACCGGCACCGACCTCGGCAAGGCCGTTTTCTTCTCCAAACTCATCATCATTACGGCCCTGCTGCCGATATTTTCGTTCGAGAAGGTAGAAGGCAAAATGTTTTCGCCCTTAGCCTGGACGCTCGGCTTTGCCCTGCTCGGCGCGTTGCTTTTTACGCTGACATTAGTGCCGGTGCTGTGTTCGATTTTGCTGCGGAAAAACGTGCGCGAGAAAAACAACCCCATCGTCAATTTCTTCAACTACATCGTTACGGGCGGCTTCAGCTGGACATACAGCCACCGCAAGCTGAGTATGTTTCTGGCGTTGGCGTTTATGGGTCTCACGTTCGCGTCGGCTACGCTGCTCGGCACCGAATTTCTGCCCCAACTCAACGAAGGCGCGTTGTGGGTAGAGGCCAAACTGCCGATGAGTACGTCGCTCAACGAAACCACCAAAATGGTGAGCATTCTGCGTGGAAAATTGCAGGAGTTCCCGGAGGTAAACGGCGTGTTGTCGCAAACGGGCCGCTCAAACGACGGCACCGACCCGTCGGGGTTTTATTACGTGCAGATGCAGGTAAACCTGAAGCCCAAAGCCGACTGGACCGACCGCCGAAACGGACATCCGCTCACGACCGACCAGTTGATCGAAGAAATGGACAAGAAACTCAAGCAGTTTCAGGGCATTAACTACAACTATTCGCAACCCATTATTGACAACGTGGCCGAGGCCGTGGCGGGCATGAACGCCAGCAACGCCGTTAAAATCTTCGGCAACGACCTCGGCGAGTTAGACAAATACGCCGACAAAGTATTGGCCGCTATTCGCAACGTGCCGGGCGTGAAAGACGCGGGAATCCTGCGAAATGTGGGGCAGCCGGAGATGAGTATCTACGTTGATAAGCAGAAAATGGCGTTTTATGGCGTTCGGGTGGGCGATGCCGAATCCGTTATCGAGATGGCGATTGGCGGCAAAACGGCCAGCCAACTCTACGAAGGCGAACGTAAATTCGACATCCGGGTGCGGTATCAGCCCGATTTCCGCAAAAACGAAGACGATATTGGCCGGCTGATGGTGCCAACCATCCGGGGCGACCGGATTCCGCTCAAAGAAATTGCCGACATCAAAACCCTCACCGGCCCGGCCTTTGTGTATCGTGACAAAAACAAGCGGTTTATCGGCGTGAAATTCTCCGTCCGCGAGCGTGACCTCGGCAGCACCATTGCCGAGGCCCAGCGTAAAGTGCAGGAAGCCGTGAAATTTGAACGCGGGTACGAGGTCGAATGGACGGGCGAATTCGAGAATCAGGTGCGGGCCAGCAAACGGCTCGGTCAGGTGGTGCCGCTCAGTTTGGCCGCCATCTTCGTGATTCTGTTTGTGCTGTTTGGCAGTGTGAAAGATGCCGCATTAGTGCTGCTCAACGTGCCGTTCGCGCTCATTGGCGGCATTTTGGCTCTCCACGCCACCGGCACCATTTTCGGGATTTCGGCGGGCGTGGGCTTCATCGCCTTGTTTGGTATTTGCGTCCAGAACGGCGTTATCCTGATCTCGGTCTTTAATCAGAACCTGAAAGACGGGCTGAACTTAGACGAAGCCATTGCCGATGGCGTTCGATCCCGGATTCGGCCCGTGGTGATGACGGCCATGATGGCGGCCATCGGGCTGTTGCCGGCTGCGGTGAGTTCGGGCATTGGCTCCGAAACCCAAAAACCGTTAGCCATCGTAGTGATTGGCGGGCTGATAACGGCAACGATTCTGACGCTGTTGATTTTCCCGATTATCTACCGATTCTTCAACCTCCACCGGACGCATACCGGCCCGAAGCCGGGCCGGAAAAAGCAGGTGGCGATGGCATAATCACAATCCAGCATGAGCCGATTCGCTGATACGCTTCCGTCTGCCGCCCAGGTCGCTATTGCCCGGATGAACGCGCTGGGCAAAGCACGAACGCCGTTTCTGGCCGTTGTTGACTACCAACAGCAATGCCCTTTAGTGCTGACCCCTGCCGAAGCCGCCGATGCCGGTGTTTTTTACCACATCGGGCCGCATACCAACGTTGCCACCGGGTTTGATAATCAGGCAAGTAGTGTCCCGGCCCTGTTCCGGTTTGCCCGCTTTCCATTGCCGTTTAGTGATTATGAACCCCGGTTTCGGCGGGTGCAGGAACATCTCCGGCGCGGCAATAGTTTTTTGGTGAATCTGACCCGGCCCACACCGATTGAAACCGATTTATCGCTGGCCGACATTTTCGGGCGTAGCCAGGCCCGGTACAAGTTGCTGATGCAGAGTGAGTTGGTGGTATTTTCGCCCGAAACCTTTGTCCGAATCGAGCACGGCATCATCCGGTCGCATCCCATGAAAGGCACCATCCCGGCCAGCGAACCCAACGCCCGGCAGCGTATCCTGGCCGACACCAAAGAAGCCGCCGAACACGCCACGATTGTTGATCTGATCCGAAACGACATCAGTCAGATTGCCGACCGGGTTTGGGTTGAGCGGTATCGGTATGTAGAAACGGTGGCAACGAACGCGGGTGATCTGTTGCAGGTAAGCTCCGAAATCCGGGGAACGCTGCCGCCCGATTGGGCCAAACAGATCGGTACGTTACTGTTTGGTCTGCTCCCGGCTGGCTCGATAACGGGCGCACCAAAACCGCAGACGCTGGCAATTATTGACGAGGTAGAGGGCTACGAGCGCGGCTATTACACGGGCGTTGTGGGGTTTTTCGATGGCGAAACCTTCGACTGCGGGGTGTTGATCCGGTTTATCGAACAAACGCCCAACGGCCTGATTTTTAAGAGCGGTGGTGGTATTACGGTCTATGCCGATGCCGAAAGCGAGTATCGGGAGTTGATTGATAAAGTGTATCTGGCGTTTGGATAATGCTGCTCGAAACCCTTCAACTCCGCAATGGCCTGTGGCAAAACCTGCCCTGGCATCAGGCCCGGCTCAACCGCTCCGGGCGCGAAACCTTCGGTTGGCAAACTGACCCGAACATGGCCGAATACCTCGCCGTGCCGCCCGGCCACGAGCGGGGTATTTTTCGGGGAAGGCTCTTAGCCGATGCATCAGGCGTGGTTTCGGTGACGGTTACGCCCTACATCCCAAAGCTGATTAAACGGCTGGCACTGGCCGAGCGGCCTGATTTGATGTATCCCCACAAATGGGCCGACCGCCGGGCGTTTGCCGCGCTGCTGGCCCAACACCCCGCTGCCGACGAGGTAATCATCACCCACAACGGCTATCTCACCGATACAACCATTGCCAATATTGCGCTCTTTGACGGAACCCGGTGGTTTACGCCCGCCTGCCCGCTGCTGCCCGGCACTAAACGCGCCCAGATTGTGAGTGCCGGTCAGCTCACCGAAGCCACGATTCATGTTCGGGATTTGCCTGATTTTCAGTCTGTTTGCCTGATAAATGTATTTCGGGAACTGAGCCACGAAGCAGCCATACCCGTGGCGATGATTGGCTAATAAACCCGGTCAACGGCCTCCACAAAATCGTGGTATTGCCGGGCCGGAATAAACTGGGGTTGGGTGCGGTAGGTCAGTACGATGAACACTAACAGCAGCGAAATCAGGAATGCCTGCAAGATCACGATCAAAAACGAGAACGTCAGATAACTGGCCCAACCCGGCACGGCGGTATCGGTAAAGAGCCGCAGATAAACCACCACGCCAATACCCAAAAGCGAAGCCCCGGCCATGCTCACGCAAAACAGCGCGATTCTGACGGCGGTGGTGTCCATCAGTACCGACACCGCGCTCAGGCCATGCAGCACTAATGACACAAAATTCATCTTCGATTCGCCCGCCAGCCGAACGCCCCGCTCCAGCGGAATAGCCGTGTAGGGCAACCGCGACCGGATGACCCCGCCGGGGTAGTTGTTCCAGATTTCGGAGACGTGGGCCAGTTTGCGAAGCAGGGTAGGGGGAATCAAACTGAAATTACCGAACGTGATAGCCTTGCCCGTCAGCAGCCGGAACACGGTTTTATAGACGTTGTAAAACACCCGAAACAGCAGACTCTCGCGCCGTTTACTACGCTGGGCAAACACCACCCGGCCCGGCTGCCGCACCGAGGCTTCTATGAGTTTTATGATGTCTTCGGGTTGGTCCTCGCCGTCGGAGTCCATCACAATCGCGGGGAAACGCTGCGGCTGGTCGGCGAGGTATGACAAACCCAGCGCAATGGCTTTCTGGTGGCCCACGTTGCGATAGAGCCGCAAAACAGACAGTGAATGACCCACGCCGGTTGGCAGTTCCTGAAAATTTATAGACGAACAATCGTCCACAATCAGGAAGGCAAGTCGGTTTCGGATTGGTTCGGCCACCACACTACGGATGCGGTTGAGGAGCATACCGAGGGCTTCCCAATCGTTAAAAAGCGGGATAACAACATTGATGGTATCGTCGGGAAACGGGGCAGGAGCCGTAGAATTGTCCAAGAGGAACGGGATTATTACCGGGCAAAAGTAGGTTTTTATAGATTGCCCGTCAGGGTTTTAAACGCTGAACGAACCCAATCACAGGTTTTTCAGGTAGCGTTGCCCACCCAACCGGCGCATCTGCCGGGCGATAAACCGGGTGCGTTGCTGAATGTAGTTGCTGGGATGCTGAACCGAAAACTGGCGCGGATTGGGCAGCACGGCGGCAATGCGGGCGGCTTCGTCGCGGGTGAGGCTGCTGGCCGAATGACCGTAGAACCGGCGGCTGGCGGCTTCTACGCCAAAGGTCATCGGGCCGGTTTCGGCCACGTTCAGATACACTTCCAGAATCCGGCGTTTGCCCCAGATCAGCTCGATCAGCACTGTAAAATACACTTCCAGCCCCTTCCGAATATAGCTGCGGCCATTCCAGAGAAACACGTTTTTGGCTACCTGCTGCGAGATTGTGCTGGCACCACGCGGGCGTTTGCGGTTCTGGTTTTCTTTGATTGCATCCTGAATTTCATCAAAATCGAACCCCCAATGCACCGGAAACTGCTGATCTTCAGACGCTACCACCGCCAGTGCTGCCTCCGGGCTGAGACTATCCAGTGACCGCCAGTTTTTATAAATTCGGCCCGATTCGTCGGTGCCAACCGTATCTATCCACCGTGACAATACGAGGGGCGTAATCCAGACCGGAACCCACTTCAGCACGATAACCCAGCCGAATGACCCTACCAAAAAAACCAGAAATAGCCGGGTGATCAGCCCGGAGACCCGTTGTAACAGCGGCTGTTTCTGCCACGATTTTCGCCACCGTTCCAGATACGCAAACAGCCGCCTTCGATTGGCCGGGCGCGAAACCGACGCGGGCGGGGCAGCCGGTGGCTGAGTACGAAAGCGATTGACGGGGCGGTTGGGCTGCATCAGAGAGAAACTAATGGATCAATACAGCAAAAGTAGCAGATTGCCACGCAACGGTCGGCGTTGGCGTATTGTCTGGTAAGAAAATGACAAACCACTCAACACGTATGAAACTTCTCCAATTTGCCGAAATGCTTGCCGGTTGCATCGTGTTGGTCAGTTGCGCCATCTGGGAAACGCTCCGGGATCACCCTGCCGAACACGCCCACCCCGATACGTTTGATGCCCGGTAGTAAAGACGCAAGGTATTGCGTCTTTACACGAACAGCGTAGCCGCCACGCGGTCAGCAAAGAGTTGCCCCGCGTCGGTGAGTAACAGCCGGTTGTCTGCGGTTTTTACGAGCCAGCCCGCCCGGTACAAATCGGCTAAATCATGAGCTTGTTGCTGCTGAAAATCACCGCCTGCCAATCGGTTTAACTCCGTTAGTGAACAACCCCACATTGTTCGTAAGCCCGTCAGCAGGTACTCGTTCAGATGGTCGGCGGGGGTGAGGATTTCGATGGTGGCCGGTATCTCGCGTTGCTGTATCGCCTTGATATACAGCGCATTGTTTGATGCATTATACTGTCTGCTGGTGCCGTTGTACGAATGTGCCGACGGCCCGATGCCTAAGTACGGGCGTTGTTGCCAGTAGGCCGTGTTGTGCCGGGCGCGGTGGCCGGGTTTGCCGAAACTCGACAGTTCGTAATGCTCATAGCCGTTGGCAATCAGGGTTCTGTTACTATCCTGAATCTGTTCGGCGGCTAAATTCTCGTCTATCGGCGGCAGTTTGCCCGTATCCGTCCAGCGCGAAAAAGCCGTATTGGGTTCAATCGTCAGGGCGTAGGTCGAGATGTGCGGCACATCGAGTGCCACTATTTTTTCGAGATCACGGGGCCAAACGCCACCCCGGTCTGTGTCGGCACAGACCAATTCTATCCCGGTCTGTGCCGACACAGACCGGGGAATTGAGACAATCGGTATTCCGCAAATCAGGTCAACACTCAGATTCTCAAAACCGGCATCCTGCGCCAGTGCCACGCAGCGTTCGGCTTCGGTGGCGTTGTGGGCGCGGTTCATCCAGCGCAGCGCGGCTTCGTTAAACGTCTGAATACCAATACTCAGGCGATTGGCAAACGGACGTAGGGTTCGGAGTTTTTCGGCAGTGAGATCGTCGGGGTTGGCTTCGAGGGTGATTTCGGCACCGGGCGAAACGGCAAAATGCTGGTGAATGGTCTCAAAAATCTGTCCTAACTCGCGCTCCGTCAGCAAAGACGGAGTGCCTCCGCCGAAATAAATAGTGTCGAGAGTTTGACTATTGCCCCGTTCGGCAGAACCGGAAAAATAACCGTTCCGTAACGCGATTTCCTGGCAAAGTGCAGCCACGAGTTCGGCCTTGCGGCTGAGGTTGGTGCTGAAATGAAAATCGCAGTAGTGGCAGGCTTGCTTGCAAAACGGAATATGAATGTACAGATGCATAGACTCTGGTAACGCCGTTTCGCCCAAAAACAGTCGGTGGGTCGGATAGCCCTGACCAGTCTTGCCAGGTCATAGCGAACAACAGATGAAGTGATATCCCAATTCACTATTGGCCGTAATGACCGCGCCTGTACCGAACCACCGAATAATGCGTATCATTGGCAGCACATTCACGATTACCCGATTCCTGATGAAAACCCTGTATTTCCTGCTCCTCGGCGCGGCTCTGCTCTGTACATCCTGCCAGCAAAACCAGCCCAACACCGCCACGCTGAAAACCTACTTTGCGCCCGCCGATTCGGGTGGGGTGGCAAACGGTGGGGTGCGCATCATCCCGATCACGACCCGCAACCGAACGTTCAGGGTCTGGACGAAGCGGTTCGGCAACAACCCGCGCATCAAACTCCTGCTGCTGAACGGCGGCCCCGGAGCCACCCACGAATATTTTGAGGTGATGGAAAGTTTTTTGCCCGCCGAAGGCATCGAGTTTATCTACTACGATCAGCTCGGCACCGGCAACTCCGATAACCCCAACGATACCACATTCTGGGATTTGTCGCGCTATGTGGAAGAAGTGGAGCAGGTACGCACCGCGCTCAACCTCACGCCCGATAACTTTTACCTCCTCGGCCACTCGTGGGGCGGTATTCTGGCAACCGAATACGCCCTCAAATACCAGAAAAACCTGAAAGGCTTGGTGATCTCGAATATGATGTCGAGTTGCCCCGACTATGGCAAATATGCTGATGAAGTGCTGGCAAAACAGATGGACCCGGCGGTGGTGAAGGAAGTAAACGACATCGAAGCGAAGGGCCAATACACGTCTCCGCGTTACATGGAACTGCTGATGCCCAATTTCTACGCCAAGCACATCTGCCGCATCCCCCTCGATCAGTGGCCCGAACCGCTGAACCGCGCCCTCGGCAAAGTCAATCAGTCACTCTACGTGACCATGCAAGGCCCCAGCGAATTTGGCATTGCGGGCAACCTCACCAACTGGGATCGCAAGGCCGAGTTGCCCAAAATCACGGTGCCGACGCTGACCATCGGGGCCCAACATGACACGATGGACCCTGCCCATATGAAGTGGATGGCAACCCAACTCGCCAACGGCAGTTATCTCTACTGCCCCAACGGCAGCCATATGGCGATGTATGACGACCAGCAAACGTATATGCAGGGACTGATTACGTTTTTGAAGGGCGTGGATGCGGGGCAGAAGAAGGCGATTTTGTGAGGGAAACATTGAGCCTTAAAGTTGATTTACAGGCTCACCAACCAGGAAACGAATGAAGCAACCTGATCATCATGGTTCAGGTTAGCTGCATTTTTAAGAATTCCTTTTTCTAAATCTTCCCAGATTTCTATGCTCATTGCTGTCTCGATGGCAGCACCTATGAAAAAGATGGACGGGTCAGTCAATACCAAGCGAATCCGATTCAGCGCAGATCGGGCTGTTTTCCAATGTTCGTCGGCTCCGGCGGGATCAATTCCACCTTTTAATTCACCTAAGCCAATATAGTTGGCAGAGTCATTTAGGGTTGCTGTCTTATATTTCCCCGAAAGCTCATCCGAGTGGCATCGAAATAAGCATAGGTCAACGTTTTTCCTTACTTGTGGGACGTTTACATTCAAAAGCAAGGTTCGAGGGTTTCCGTTGTTTTCCCAGGTAAGCCCTCTTGAATTTCGTTCTATTTCAGAGCTGTCTGGCTGTGGAGTCAACCACATATTCGCATCCCTACTCAAATAATTAAACGGTTGCCCTCGTAGGATTAAGGCAGCAACAACTGCTCTAAGCAAGCGCACTTCTGCGAGATAACCAACCACGTTTTTCATTGTTCCGCCTAATGTCTCCCCCCGTGTCAGCATAAACCGCAACACTAACTCGTCCGAGAACTGGTTACCTGCTGTATGCAAATATTTCTCGGCAAACTCAGACATCGCTAACTGTCGGTCTGCTTCTAAGAAATACTGCTTTGCTTTTTCTGAGACACCTGCGGCAGTTAATATTGCCTCATGCATAGAAGCGTTAGCCAACAGCGTCGGCACATCTGGAACAGTAACCGTTGCCGCTCTTAATGCCCTACCTTGTTCAACAAACTGCGTTGCACGCAAGCTGCGTTCCAAAGACATTTTAATGAAACCTGCACTGGTGTCTTTTCTTAGTGTAACTAAATCTGAGGCAGATTTGAGATGATTTCTATAAGACATTTTAGGATAGTCTGAATGCTTTTTTATTTAGTAAATCATTTCTTTTTCCATAAATAAACGCATTTCCTTACCTCAGTCCGGCCATGCGTACCCATTTGCTGGCTACTATTTCCTTTACTTTGTGGTAATACAAAAATTCGTTCTATTTGCATCCCAAAATGGGTAGCAAACTCTGACAAGATTAGATCAACAGGAATTTCTTCTCCGGCATACCTGACATTGTCGTTCACCATTGCTATGTATCCACCAGTTTTGAGAGACCGGGCTGATTCATAAATGACAAAGCACATCTCCAGAAAATAATTTTTCACCATTCTGGCAATATTCGGATTGTTAAGTTTGCCAAGTGTATTGAGTTCATCTAATGCACTGTTGATTTCAATCATCGCTTCTGTATTCAAGTAAGTCGAAATGATCGTTTCAAAGGCTTCTGCCCGGCCATTTTTTTCGTACAAATTGCGTAGATATTTCACCTTTTCTTTATTCTCAACAGTACAGGACAACATCGCTTGTCTCAGTTCTCGAACTTGTTCGTGGTTATACCCCAAGAAGACTAACTCAAGTGCGTAAGTTCTTGTATAATCATATCGGTTACAATACGGCGGGGAAGTAATAATGAAATCGAACTGATCAGACGTTAGTGTTGGCAATATGTCTAAACATGACCCCAACAAAACCTTAATGGTACCTTGTTTTGTGATAGGTGGTGCTTGCTGATGAAAAAGTGGCAGGAAATCGTCTTGGCACAAATCAGAAACCATATCGCTTAATTTTCGCTTGATGGCTTCCTCAAAAGAGAATATTCTACCCTTATCAAATGACCCTTTCAGGTCACGTGGAGCGCGGGAGTCCCAACGTAAATACTGTCCATCTTTGCGAGTATAACTGATCTCTTCCAGGATGGTAAAGGCCGCAAATAAGAACATTTTTTGCAGATGCTTATCTGATATACCTTCACAGTATGCTAAATATTTATTTAGAAAATAATCCGTCTCTGGTGGGAAAGCATCTTTTGTGATAGCGATGTGCTGTATATACGTTTTGACCGGCTCTATTCTGGTAAGCTCGTCCCAAAATGTTTCGGTTTGTTTTTTAAATGCTTTTACATCTAAATGCTCAATTGCCTGACGCACACTCATAACAAAATCGCCCACAGGAAGTAACTCTATACCTACCGTGTTCCACCCTAACTCACGCCCGGCAAACAGTGTAGTTCCTGTTCCAGCGAATGGGTCTAATATCCGACCCGGAACAGGGCAGTATTCTTTAAGAATATTTTTCACTAAAATCGAAGCAAATCCCTCTTTGTACTTAAACCATCGGTATATTGGCTCTTGTTTATTGGCTTGAAAACTGACCGTTTTTCGAGAAAATTTTTGGGTAGTTTCTAACTTATCGGCATATTTATCAACCAATTGATCGCGCTTTTCTGATGGGTAATTAGTGATTTGCACCATTCTATTGTTTTTAATCGTGTACGTTTTCGTTGAAATATAGCTAAAAAACTGATATTCTCGTTCGCTCACTACGAGGTACGGTATATGAAAATAATTGCGGCCCGCAGCCGTCCTCACCCAGAGAACAGCTACGGGCCACAACCGTTTTACCCCCAACTATCACTCTTCCCCTTTCTTTCCGGTTTCTATGCCCGTTGGTTTGCTGGCAACGGGCATTTCCGGCTCGGCTAAGTGGTTCCAGTTGATGAGCGTATTCCAGACCATCGGCGCGTCGTGGTGGTTCAGAAAACGGTGCAGCGGGTCAAACGTAAAAGCAATCACCCGACCCGCACCCACCGGCACGTTAAACACCGCCCCGTGACCGATGATGGCCTGCTCGTTTCTGACCATGCCCGACAGCACATACGGCTCTTCTTTCCTGGGGTTTTTTACCTCCGGCTCCTTCACCATTTTCTTGTCGGGCATCCCCATAATCAGCCCTTTGTATTCTTCTTCATCTTTTTGCGGTTTGGTGCCGTATTGCAGCAACAGCATGGAGCGGTTGTATTTAGCGGCCTGCAACAAGGGCGAGTTACCCTTGAAAATCGGGAACGTTTCGGGGAAACCATACAGCACCGGGCTGTTCGACCGGGCCTTCGCCATCACCACCGAACCGGGGTGAAACAGCCCCGCCCCGGCTGCGGTGGTGTTGGTGCGGAGGGCGCGGGTGATACCGGCCTCGGCCACGAGCATTGACGAATTATCGAGCGCAACGATTACGCCACCCGCTTCGGCAAAGGTTTTCAGGTTGTTGATACCATCGAAACCGGGGCCGCCGGTCATGTCGGGCGTTGAATCGGGCGAGCCGTGGGCGGCAAATTCCGGGGTTTTCGTGAACGGCATCGGGCTGTATTTTTTGTCTATCTCGTGGATAAAATCAGCCGCCGTGCCGCCCATGCGCGGCACCAACACCACATCGAACCGTTTGCGGAGGTCGCCCGCTTTCAGATCGTCTTTGTCAATGCTGGTGTAGGGAATGCCGCGTTGCTCAAACGTGTACCGCGCCCAGCCCTCATCTTGTGTGCTGTACCAACTGTGGTAAATTGCCACGCGGGGCAGCGTCACCTCGTGCTGCTTCATGGTCGGCGCGGTTGTGGTTGGCAGCGTGGCCGAAGCCCGCAAATCCAGCCCAAACTGCGTCGTGAGTTTTTTGGCCTGGTCAGCCGTTAAACCACTGAACACCACCGCCCCGGCAGCCATCGTGTCTTTTGCCAGAATCACTTTTTCGTCCATCACCATTGCTTTGGCCGTTTTGCTCTGGGCTTTGGCCCAATAAAGCGCGGGCAGCAGGGTGTTCTGGCCTTTGTAGTTCAGGATGTAGTTGGTGCCATCGCCCGCCAGACTGCCACTATACTGCACATCGGCAGCGAGCATTTTGAGGTCAGAAGCCACGTATTTCACCGAGTCCTGCGCCTTCACGTCCACGCCGTAGAGGTAGCCGAGTGTCCAGGCAATATCATCGTAGGGCGGGAATTTGGCTTCTTTCGGGTAATTCTGTTTGGTGAGCAAACTCACCGCCAGGTTCCGGTACGGCTGGTTGAGCAGCACCACGTAATCGCCCGCGTTTTTGCCGGTTTCGGCTTTATGCACCTCAATAGCCTGCGCCCGTAGCTGATTCACGAGGTAAGCCGCCATGGCCGGGTCGCGTTGCTCTTTGCCAATCACAAAGGCGCGGGGCGTTTCGTCGGTGCCTTTGCGGATGCTGTTTAGTCCTTTTTGGTAAAAATTTTTGATGAGCAACCGGCTGTTGGTGGCCCCGTAACTCAGCGAAGCCAGCACCCCCGATTCCATGTAGTTGATGTTGTTTCGGTACGACCAATACACCTTTTCGGTGGGTGGCACGGGCCGATACCATTCTTTGCTCGTGGCGGGGTCGCCGGCGTATTTCTGCTCGGCCAGGTCGCGCATATACGTGCTGGCCCCGGCGTTGCCGAAGGTCTCATAAAACCGCCCCGTTGAGTTGTGGTTGTTCGAAATCCAGAGGCCGTAACCCGGATACCACCCATCATAAAATGCCCACGTAAACACGCCGGGCAGTCCCTGTGCAGCCAGCGTCGTGATGTCGTGGTGGGCCATTGTCTGCCATTCGCCAATCGTAATCGGGTCAATGGTTTCGTTGTAGGGGCCGGTGCCGGTCGAGATATACAGCAGCGGCACGGATTCGTGCAGGTCAAGCGAGACCACCGGGTGCCAGTCGTAGTAGGCTTTCATCATCCCTCTCGTGATCGCCTGCGACATTTGTAGCCCGTCGCGGTTGTTGTCGTGGTAGGTGTATTTGCCCCAATACGGCACACTCGGAAAGCCATCGGCAAACTCCTTGCGGTCTTTCGAGTAGCGGTAATACCAGTCCACCTGCTTGTCCCAGCCATCGGGTTCAGAGACGGGGTTGATAATCACGATGATGTTGTCGCGGATGGTTTTGATGTCGGGGTTTTGGCTCGTTGCCAGCCGGTAAGCCAATTCCATCAGCATTTCGGGCGATCCCATTTCGGGCGAGTGCATCCCGCCGTTGAGGTAATAAACGAGTTTGGTATCGCCCAGAATCTTCTCTAAATCAGCCGGGTTCACCTGGCGCGGGTCGGCCAGCAGGGCGAGTTGTTTTTTGTAGTGGTCGAGCCGTTTCTGCGCGTCGGCACTGGCAATAATTACGAGGTTCATCGGGCGGCCTTCTTCGCTTGTGCCAAGCAGTTCCATCGTCACGTTGGGTGAGGTATCGGCGAGTTTTTTGAAGTAGCCGAAAATGTCGGGCGTGTGGTGCAGAATGCCGGGCGTACCGATAATCTGCCCGAAATGCTTCCGGGGCGAGGGTACGGTCGGGTCGTCGGGTAGGTCAAGCACCGACGCGGGCAAAAAACGCGGGTCGGTGGTGTATTCCCTGATTTTCTGGTTGTAGGTTTCGTCAACCGATTGCGCCCGGAGCGATAGACTCGCGCAACAAACAGTAAGAATAATGGCGAAAACACGAAGTAGCGGATGTAATAGCATACGAATTGGGGTTAGAGCGATATAGTATTTGGGAAATTTAGTGAAAGATAAAACAAAGAGGGAGAAACCGTATGGTTTCTCCCTCTTTGTTTTTGGTATGAGTCAAACCGGCAGGATTGCCGGTTCTGCATTGTTTATGCCGCTACCGATTCGGCCAGGACCAGCACCTTGTTTCGTAATACTTCTACCACGCCCCCGTCAACCATAAACGTTTGGGAGCCAGTAGCCGAGCCGACGATAATCGGCCCTTTTGCCAGCGTACTGACCATCGGTGCGTGGTTGTTCAACACCTGAAATTGACCGTCGCTGCCCGGAAACGTTACTGACGAGGCTTCACCGGCAAATACTTTCCGGTCGGGGGTAATGATTTCTAATTGCATAGTTCAGTGAAGAGTGAAGAATGAAAAATAGACCTACTTAAGACTAATTTTTACTCTTCACTCTTCATTTTTCATTTTTCACTTATTTCCCGGCTTCTTTCATCAGTTTCTCACCCTTCGCAACGGCATCGTCAATGGTGCCGACGAGGTTAAAGGCGGCTTCGGGCAGGTAATCGTAGTGACCGTCAATGATGGCGTTGAAACCTTTGATGGTGTCTTCGATAGGAACCAGTACGCCGGCCAAACCCGTAAACTGCTCGGCCACAAAGAATGGCTGCGACAAAAAACGCTGCACCCGGCGGGCGCGGGCCACCACCAAACGGTCTTCTTCTGAGAGTTCTTCCAGGCCCAGAATGGCAATAATGTCCTGCAATTCTTTGTAGCGTTGCAGAATCAGTTTCACCCGTTGGGCCGTGTTGTAATGCTCATCGCCGAGGACTTCGGCACTCAAAATCCGGGATGTAGAATCGAGCGGGTCAACGGCGGGGTAGATGCCCAACTCGGCAATTTTCCGGCTCAGGTTCGTGGTGGCATCCAGGTGGGCAAAGGTCGTTGATGGCGCTGGGTCGGTCAGGTCGTCGGCAGGTACATAAACGGCTTGTACCGAGGTGATTGACCCACGCTTGGTTGACGTAATCCGCTCCTGCATAACGCCCATCTCGGTTGCCAGTGTGGGTTGGTATCCCACCGCCGATGGCATCCGGCCCAGCAGTGCCGATACTTCGGAACCCGCCTGCGTAAACCGGAAGATGTTGTCAATAAAGAACAGGATGTCGCGGCCCTGACCGCTGCCATCACCATCGCGGAAACCCTCGGCAACGGTTAACCCCGACAGAGCCACCCGCGCCCGTGCGCCGGGTGGTTCGTTCATCTGACCGAAGACGAGCGTCGCTTTTGACTTTTCCATCTCGGCCAGGTCAACTTTGGTTAGGTCCCAACCGCCTTCTTCCATCGAGTGCTTAAACTCGTCACCGTATTTGATAATGTCAGACTCGATAAACTCGCGCAACAGGTCGTTGCCTTCGCGGGTACGCTCACCCACCCCGGCAAACACCGACAGGCCCGAATAGGCTTTGGCAATGTTATTGACGAGTTCCATGATGAGTACGGTTTTGCCAACACCGGCCCCGCCGAACAAACCAATTTTGCCCCCTTTCACGTAAGGCGCGAGCAGGTCAATCACTTTGATACCCGTAAAGAGGATTTCGGTTGAGTTGGCGAGGTCTTCAAACCGGGGGGCTGCCCGGTGAATAGACATTCCGCCATCGCTTTTGGGTTGCTCGATACCGTCAATGGCATCGCCGACTACGTTAAACAGCCGCCCCAGAATACCGTCGCCGGTGGGCATCGTAATCTGACTGCCGGTGGCTTTTACGGCCATGCCGCGTTGAAGTCCTTCGGTCGAGTCCATAGCAATGGCCCGAACGCGGTCTTCGCCGAGGTGCTGCTGACATTCAAGCACCACGCGCTGACCGTTGGCCTTCGTAATTTCGAGCGCATCCAAGATAGCGGGTAGGCCACCGGCTTCGCCCGCAAAACTAACGTCAACCACCGGCCCGATCACCTGCGTAATTTTACCCGTACTGACTGCAGCTTCCGTAATCATTTGTGTATGAGGTATCTTAAAAAAAGTAAGTCTCTGCTATTTCAGGGCGCAAAATTAGGATAAAAATCGTGCAAAACCTTGACCAAATTTGCATTTGCCTTATGTCATTGACCCGTAACCGGGCATTCGCTGGTTGGTAAGTCGTTGTCTGTCTTGGTCTTAGTAGACCACCAATGGCGTTACTGTTGATCTCGTCAGACTAAATCGGCAATGACTGCGGCTGTTCGTTTTTTGTACAAAAATCAGATGGGGTGTTTTCTGGCTGCCCGTTTTATCAGTTCAAACTGTTCTGAATCAGTTGCCGGATGGCGGGCGTTCCGGGCCGGGGTGCAGTGGCCGACAACACGCGCCCGTCTTTCCCGATGAGCATATAATGCGGAACAGTGCCTATTTTGAATCGGTTGGCAAGAACTGACTTCTTGCCACCGGGCAGCAGATAACTGGTTTGGGCGTTCAGGCCAATCTGGTTTACTGCCCGTTCCCACGCGCCGGGGTTGGCATCGAGCGAGATGTACACAAACCGAATGCCCTTAGCTTCGTAGTCGGCCCGCAACGCTTTTGAGGCCGCCATTTCTTCGCGGCACGGCCCGCACCAACTGGCCCAAAAATCAACGTAGGTCAGCGGGGCGTTGGCCGAAATAGTACTAAACGGCACCGATTGCCCGGTTGTGGTGAGCAGGTGTCCATCGGCTACGTTCACGTTTTGTAATGAGGTGGCTTTGCCGATATATGCCTTGTATGATTCCGTTTGGCAATCGGTATTGTAGCGGTTCAGGCAGGTGGCAAACTCGGCTTTGGTGGGTATTAACGACTCCCCTTCTATGCCCATCACGATAAGCTTGGTCAGCATAAAATCACGGGTGCGGCCCTTGAAATTGGTCATAGTTGCGTCGTAGCGTTGAGTTAGTGTTGGGTTGGCAGTAGTGCCATTGGCAACGATCTCAGAAAACCAATAGGCTGCCCGCTGGTAGTGGGGGATGTGCAGGGCCGAATCGTTACTAAACTCGCTTGCCAATAGTATGAGTTTCCGGGTGTCGGCGGGTGCGCGTTTTTTGGGATTGCTCATAATCAGCATCCGCAGCCGGTCGTACTGAAAGGCCCATGTCCATAGCTGAACAAACCGGGGGCTCAAGGCATAGCGGGCAGTGTAATCGTGCAGAAATTTCAGATTAGCCTGGTGGAGTGTGTTGGCGCGTTTCTCCCGGCTGGCAAGGTCATTTATCTGCCACACGCCATCACTGCCGAAAGCCGCAGATGGTTGGATCGGTGCTACCGCTTTTCGCCAGGCGACGTGAAAATTCAGTTCCCGGTCTCGCTGGTCATTGCCAGACTTTAGCAACCAGAATTTCTTTGTTTCGTCGCGCACAAATCGTAAATTCCTCGGGCCATCAATCAGGTAGAAAACGTCGGTCTTCCCATCGCTGTCACGCACAACCGTGTTGGCTTCGATCTGATTGGTCCCTTTGCCAAGAAAGTTAGCCGAACTATTATCCAACGGATCAACCACCATCAGATACAGCGGGGTTTTGGCCGGAGCATCCACAAAAACCGCAACAGAATCGGGCGGGGTGGGTTGGGCCAATGCGGGTAATAAGGCTGATGACCACAGTAGTACAGCCAACAGGAGAGCGGGTAAGATGCGGGATGTCATTTGCAGAGGGGTTTGCCGGATAACGAAAGTGCGCCCAGAATCGTCTGATTATCAGGCAAATTCTGGATAAGACAACCGCCAATTTTCGGGATTTCACGAACGGAATCGGTCTTATGTAGTTGTAGGGAAGAACTCACTCAACACAACTCACTAAATGCTCCACCAACGCGCCAGCGGGCTGCTACTCCACATTACGTCACTCCCATCTATGCACGGCATTGGTGATTTGGGGCCGGAAGCGTATCATTTTGCCGATTTTCTGGCCGCATCGGGCCAAACCTACTGGCAGATTCTGCCGCTTACGCCCGTTGACCCCGGCGCGGGATTTTCGCCATACAGCAGCCCGTCGGCCTTTGCCGGAAACCCGTTGCTGATTAGTCTGGAGACGTTGGCCGATGAGGGTCTGCTGCCCGCCGATGTGGTTGAGCAGGCCCGCCAGCCCGACGGCCACCGGGCCGATTTCTGGACGGTCTGGAACCTGAAATGGCCGTTGCTGAACCGCGCTGCCGAAGCTTTCCGGCGCGAAGCCAGCCCAATTCAACGCGCCGATTACGAAGACTTCACCATCAAAAATCAGCATTGGCTCAACGACTACGCGCTCTTTACGGCCCTGCAACAAGATACCGGAGTGTATACCTGGGTGCAGTGGCCCGCCGAGTTAGTACAACGCCAGCCCGACGCGCTGGGCCGCGAGATTGACCGGCTGCGCGATGCCGTCGAAACCATCCGGGTGCTTCAATATCTGTTTTACCGGCAATGGCAGGCGTTGGTCAATTACTGTTTTGCCCGCAAGATTCATTTCATTGGCGACATCCCGATTTATGTGCAGTATAACAGTGCCGATGTCTGGTCGTTTCAGCAGCTATTCAAGTTAGACAAACAGGGCTTGCCGACCCACGTGGCCGGTTCTCCGCCCGACTATTTCAGTGCCGACGGCCAACGCTGGGGTAACCCCGTGTATGACTGGCCCCGGCACGAAGAAACCGATTTTCAGTGGTGGGCGCGTCGGCTCCGGCATCAGATGGCCTTATACAGCCTCACCCGGCTCGATCATTTTCTGGGTTTTGCCGAGTACTGGGAAATTCCGGCCCACGAACCAACCGCCCGGCAGGGGCAGTGGCAGGTGGCCCCGGTCGAACAGTTTATGCGGGCCATGTACCGGCAGTTTGTGCAATTGCCCATCATTGCCGAAGACCTCGGAGCCAAAGCCGCCGAAGTACAGCCGGTTTTGGCTCACTACGGTATTCCGGGAATGCGAGTGGCGCAGTTTGGGTTTGGCCCAGACCTGCCCACCTCGGCTCATATTCCCCATAATTACGCCGAGAATGTGGTGGCTTACACCGGAACCCACGATAATAACACAACGCGGGGCTGGTTTAGGGGCTTAAACGAGCGTGACCATAGCCGGTTGGCTGCGTATATGGGAACAAACCCCAATGATGAAACCGTGACCGAGCATCTTATCCGAATGACAGTACAGTCTGTGGCGCGACTGACAATCTTGCCCGTTCAGGACATTCTGAACGCAGATGAAACCCACCGCATGAACACGCCCGGTGGTTCGGGTGCCGACTGGACATGGCGGCTTTTGTCGGCTCAACTCACCGCCGATGCAGCGGAAAAACTCCGGTCTTTAACCATGATGACTGGCAGAATTGCCTGAATCATTTTTTTGTCAGTAACCAACTAATCTACCACTTAATAAAAAACAACAGGGCATGTGCAGGTTCATAGTACGGTTTATTTTATGTTCGTGCCGGTTAAATGCTATTTGTAAGTTAACCTAACCTCCTCATATTTAACCGATAAACTTCATGGATTAACAGAACTTGCACATAGTACCTCCTCTTTTAAACAGAAACTGCCCTTTTGGTTTAGGCAGTCCATTTATCGCCTTCCTGCTCGGTCATCTTCTGACCGATGAGTATCATAGTTGCACCGTCTCAGCCTCTTGACGTGCGCTTGTGACCTCCCGTTTTTACCCAATTTCTTTTTTTCTCTTTTAACATCTTAACAGGATCAATATGTCCTCACGACTATCGTTTCTCAAAATCGCGACCGCGCTCATGCTCTGTCTCGGTAGTTTTGGGCTGTCGGTGGCGGTGGCGAGTTTAGCCAAACCCGGCTGGCTCACCAATACGCTCCGAATAGCCGAAGCAACTACCGCGCCAGAAGCGACACGCACCGCGCCGAAAGTAACCCCGCAGGTTGCTGCACCCACCGGCCAAACGGCAGTGGCAAGTATTTTAATTTCGTGCGTGTTTTCCCCAACGATCACCAGCGTTACGCCGATTACGGGCTGTGCGGGTGCATCTGTCTCGTTTTCGGCAGTTATTGCTCCGGGAGACCTGCCACTGAATTATGGCGATTTCCGGCTTTACAATGGTCTGGTCCAACTTATCCCACCCAACCCGGTGGTTGTAGCGTTCACCAGCGTTGGGTCAACGTCAGTTGCTACGGCCACTTTCACAATCCCGGCCAACCTATCGGCGGGGGCAACGTTGCAAATGGATGTTTATGTTCAGGATAATGGTTCGCCTGCCTGCTCAGCTTTTAAGCAGTTTCCGGGTGCTGTTGTAGTGCCGCCAAACCCGGTGATTTCGGGCGTAACAATCACACCGGCAACGGTTTGCGCGGGTCAGGTAGTTACACTATCGCCCCAAACGCCCGGCACTACGGCCTATAATTTCGTTCAGATCAATTACTTCCCTCCGCCAAGCGGTCCGTTCGCGCAGCTTCCAGCCGCGTTTGGCGTAACGGCTCCGTACTCAACCACGTTTTCGTCCACAACGGCGGGCGTTACTAACTTTGGTGTGTATATAACGGATGCCAATGGCTGTTCAACAAACTTCCCGCTTGTTTCGCCATTGACGGTGAGTGCAATTCCGGCGGCACCAACGGTTAGCAGTGCCAATAACTTCTCGTCTTGCGAAGGAACGGCTACGATGCTCACGGCAAACTGCACGTCGGGCAATCCGCTTTGGAGTACGGGTGCTACAACGGCCAGTATCATGAGCAGTACTGCCACCGGAACGTATCCGTTCTCGGTGTCGTGCGTGTCAACAGCGGGCTGTTCAAGTTCGGGCGTTAGCACTACGGCAACGGTTAATGCCAAGCCGGTTATTGCGGTTTCGGCCAATCCGAGCCTGACCATCTGCGCCGGTACGAGCGCGACGCTCACCGCCAGCGGTGCTGCCAGTTATACCTGGACATCGCCGGCCACATCCGGTGCTACGTTCTCGCCCAGCACTACCGGCACGTTCTCGGTGTCAGGAACAAGCACGGCTGGCTGCGTATCAACAACGTCGGTTGTGATATCACCCGCACCGGCCACTACTGCTACGATTGCGGCAAGTAGTTTGTCTATTTGCCCCGGCGAAAGTACCACGCTGACCGCCAGTGGCGGCACCGGATACGCCTGGAATGGTGGCCCGATGACACCCGCCTACACGGTGAGTACACCCGGTACTTATAGCGTAACGGTAACGAACTCATTTGGCTGCACAGCAACGGCTGCGGCAACGGTGATCCAGAAAACACCGCCAACGGTATCCATCACCGGGAACCCGGCTATTTGCTCAGGTCAAAGCACAACGCTGACGGCAGCAGGGGCAAACATCGCCAGTTATACCTGGACACCGGGCGGACAACTTACGCCTTCTATCACGGTATCAACGGCGGGTATGTATGGCGTAACCGTCACCGGAACCAACGGCTGTACGGCAACGGCAACCCCGGTTACCGTGGTTGTGGCTACGGCCCCGACCATCGCCATTGCGCCAAGCTCAACCGCTATTTGCGCCGGGTCGCCAATTGCACTCGTAGCCAGTGGCACGGGCTTCGACAGCTACGTGTGGGCAACGAGCAATACAGCTCAGGCCGTGACGCAAAACGTACTGACGCAAAACGTGACCAACTTCGGCTCGCTCACGCTCGTGTCTTACACGATCACGGCGACAAACACCACGAGTGGGTGCCAGAAGATAGCAACGGCAACGGTGCAGATCAATCTACTGCCGGCACCGACGTTCTTCGCCAGTGGTAACTCGCTCACGGCTTGTTCGGGTATGCCCGCGTCGTTGACTGCCGGCCTTTGCACAACGGGTACAAACCGTTTCCGCATTACGGGTGGTTCGCTGATGACTCCGCTCGTAACGAACGGCTCGATCACGGTGATGACCCCAACAACGCCGGGGAGCTATACCGTTGACGCGATCTGCGTATCGGCGGCTGGTTGCGAAAGTAATAACAACCCGGCTCCGCAGGTGGCTACGATTTATGCACTGCCAACGGTGGCGATTGCGCCAACGGCCAGTTCAATCTGCGTCGGTCAGACGGGTTCAACGCTCCTCGCTTCGGGTGCCGTCAGCTACGTCTGGAACACAGGTGCGGCTACGGCCAGCATCAGTGCAACCGCCGTTGGGCCTTACTCGGTAACGGGAACGGATGCACGGGGTTGTATGAACTCGGCTTCGGCAACGGTCGGGGCTAACCCATCGGTAACGGCTTCTATTGCGGGTAGCCTGAGCATCTGCCCCGGCACGAGCAACGTGCTGACAGCTTCGGGTGGCACGAGCTATCAGTGGATTGGTGGCCCGGCAACGGCAGCTTATCCGGTGAGTATGGCTGGCACGTATTCGGTGATTGTGACCAACGCCACGGGCTGCACGGGTCTGGCAACGGCTACAACAACGATGAATCCGGCAGTAACGGCCACGTTAGGCGTAACGCCAAGTCAGACAGTTTGCCAGGGTACAACAATCACGCTGACGGCGGGAGGAGCCAACACATATACGTTCTCTCCGAATGTATCGGGTATCAGCGGCAATACGGCCAGCTTTGTGCCGGCGGTTGGCAGTAATACCTACTCGGTAACGGCAACCAACACCACAACGGGTTGTATGGCCTCAACGAGCGTGGCGGTTCAGGTGAACCCGCTGCCAAATCCGGGCATCACAATCTCGCCAAACGCCACGCTCTGCTCAGGACAAAGCCTGACGCTGACCGCTATGGATGCAACGGCTTCGTATATGTGGACAACGACCAACACAGCCCAGCCGATTGTGAATGCCACAACGCGGACGCAGGTGGTGATGAACACGGGTAATCAGCCAACGCTGAGCTATACGCTTTCGCTGACGACTCCACTGGGTTGCACCGTTACCAGCACATCGGTAATCACGGTTAGCTTCCTGGCTGCGGCACCGAATCCGGTGACGAGCAGCAACAACTTCTCGGCCTGCGGTGGCAATGCGGTTATGCTGACATCGGGTTGTACGCAGGGCCTGCCGCGTTTCACGGTGAACGGTGTGGTAACCAACGGTGCTTCGGCCAACCTGACGGTGAGTACACCAACGGCTCCGGGAACCTATACCTACTCGGCGGTGTGCGTAACGCCACAGGGTTGTATCAGCCAGAATCCATCATCGGGTTCAGCAACTGTATATAGTCTGCCAATGCCAAGTATTGTGGCAAGTAAGTCGGCCGTGTGCGTGGGTCAAACAACGCAGCTTACCGCTTCGGGCGGTGTGCAATACATCTGGAACACGGGTTCTACCAACAACCCGATCACGGTTTCAGACGGAACGTATAGCGTATCGGCGATTGGCGCACAGGGTTGTGTCAGCACGACTTCGATAACGATTGGCTCGAATCCGCTGCCCGTTGCTACGATTTCGGGTAATCTGACCTTCTGCGCCGGTGGTAGTGTGATGTTGACTGCCGGTGGTGGCGTAAGCTATCAGTGGTCAGGCGGCAGCAGTGCTACTACCCCAACAATCACGGCCAGCACAGCCGGTAACTACGCTGTATTGGTAACAGACGCGAATGGTTGCCAAAGCAGCACATCGGTAACGACGGTGCTCAATAACAACCCGGTTGTTACGATTGGTGGTAATCCTGGTTTGACAGTTTGTTCGGGCGAAAGCGTAACGCTGACGGCGGGCGGGGTCTTTACCTCGTATGTATGGTCGAATGGGGTGAATACCTCGGCTGCCATTACGCCATCAACGGCAACGGCGGGAGCCTTCCCATACAGTGTGACGGTGACGAACACGAACGGTTGTACGGCTACCACGTCAACGGTGTTGACGGTGAAACAAACGCCAACGGCCACCATCACACCAAGTGTGACGGCGGTATGTTCAGGTTCGAGTTTCTCGCTGACAGCGAGTGGTGCGGGTACTTATACGTGGAGTACCAACAATACGGCTCAGCCGATTGCCAATGCGTCCGCAAATCCGCAGGTGGTAACCGCTACGGGCAACTTAACGGCGGTGACGTACACGGTAACGGTGGCAAACGCCAATGGTTGCTCAAGTTCAGCTACGCAGACGGTGCTGGTGAACGAATTGCCAAACCCACCGACGATTACGTCGGCGCTGAGTCCGACAGCCTGTGAACTGAACACGATCACGTTGATGGCTTCGGCCTGTACGCAGGGTAATAATCGCTGGCGGGTGAGCGGCCCGATGGGGGCAAGTATTGTTGATGCTTCGACATATACCACGCCAAGCGCACCGGGTGCTTATACGGCAACGGCCCTTTGCCGGAACCCAACAACGGGTTGTGAAAGCAACTTCACCCAGTCAACGGTCGCTACGATTTACGCGCTGCCGATGGTGGTGATTGCGCCAACGGCTTCGTCAATCTGCGTGGGCCAAACGGCTTCTACGTTGGTTGCTTCGGGCGGTGTGAGTTATGTCTGGAGCACGGGTGCGGCTACGGCCAGCATCAGTGCAACGGCAACCGGCACCTACACCGTAACGGCTACCGGCCCGCAGGGTTGTGTGAAGTCAACAACGGCAACGGTCGGGGCTAACCCGGCAGTAACGGCTGTAATTACGCCATCGAGTTCGTCGCTGTGTGTCGGTCAAACGACATCAACGCTGACGGCTTCGGGTGGTGTAAGTTATGTCTGGAATACGGGTGCGGTAACGGCAGCAATCAGCGCATCAGTAACCGGCACATACACGGTAACGGCGACAAATGCGCAGGGCTGTACGGGTTCGACAACGGCGGTGGTTGGGGCTTACCCAGCCGTAACGGCTACGTTGGGCGTAACGCCAAGTCAAACGGTTTGCCAGGGCGTACCGATTATGCTGACGGCAGGTGGTGCCAATATGTATGCCTTCTCACCAAATGTGAGTGGTATCGCTGGTAACACGGCAACCTTCACACCAGCGGTTGGCAGCAACACCTACTCGGTAACGGTAACGAATACCACTACGGGCTGCTACTCGTCAACGAGCATTGCGGTTTTGGTGAACCCGCTGCCAAACGTGGTTATCACGGCCAACCCATCGTTCACGATCTGCTCGGGTCTAAGCACCACCCTCTCGGTTGGTACGGGCTTAGACAGCTATACCTGGACGGCTAACGGGCTAACGGTTTATGGCCCGAAGGTAGTAGTTGAGTACACGGGCAACCTGAATCCGCAGTACAGCGTAACGGCCACTACTCCGCAGGGATGCGTAGCCAGCAGCAGCACGGCGGTAACGGTGAATCTGTTGGCAGCCGCACCGCCAACGGTCACGAGCAGCAACAACTTCTCGGCCTGCTTCGGTACGAGCGTGTTACTGACAGCCAATTGCCAGCAGGGTGCGCCACGCTTTAAGTCAGGTTCGGCAATCGTCGCAACCGGAACCATTGGCAGCGCACTTACGATTCCGACCGCAACAACAGCCGGTGTATATAACTATACAGTGGTCTGCGTAACCACGCAGGGTTGCGAGAGTTTCCAGGTTACACCGGCTTCGGGAACGGTTTATGCCCTGCCAACGCCGGGCGTAACACCCGCTTCATCGTCGGTATGCCCCGGCTTCACCAGCTTACTGACTGCTTCGGGTGGTGTCAGCTACGTGTGGAGCAACGGCCCGACAACGCCAACGATCAACGCCGGCCCGGGCAGCTACACCGTAACGGCCACCGGCCCGCAGGGATGCACGGCAACGGCAACGGCAATGGTAACGGCTAATCCGGCAGCCACGGCAACGATTGGCGGTAATCTGTCTATCTGCGCCGGTCAAAGCACGATGCTGACTGCCGGTGGTGGCGTAAGCTATCAGTGGTCAGGCGGCAGCAATGCTACATCACCCATGATTACGGTCTCGCCAACGGTGACGACTTCGTACTCGGTGTTAGTGACAAACGCAACGGGCTGCGTCGCTTCGACAAACGTAACGGTGAACGTGACGGCTAACCCAACCGCGCTGATTTCGGCCAGTCCGAGTTTCACGATCTGCGCTGGTCAAAGCACCACAATCGCTATCACGCAGGGTGTGAGCTACAACTGGAACACGGGTGCTACAACGCAGACGATTCCGGTAACAACGGGTGGTGTGTATAGCGCAACGGTTGTGAACTCGAACGGTTGCTCGTCAACAGCAATGGCAACGGTAACAGTAACGCCAACGCCCACAGTAATGATTGCGGCCAACCCCGGCCTGACAATCTGCTCTGGTCAAAGCGCGACGCTGACCGCTACGCCAAGCGTGATGGGTGGTACGTTTGCCTGGACAGGATTCAGCACGGCATCCGGCCCAAGCGTGACGGTTATGAACACGGGTACGGCAACGTCGGCTCCCTACACGGTGGTTTATACTTTACCATCGGGTTGCTCGGCAACGGCCAATGCAACGGTAACGATCAGCCTGTTGGTGGCAGCACCGCCGGTGACCAGCCCAACGAACTACTCAAGCTGCGAAGGCACGGCGGTAACGCTCTCGGCCCAATGCACACAAGGGTTCGTCCGGTTCAAGTCGGCAAGTGGTAATACAAACGGCACAGTAGGTTCACCACTGTCGGTGATGACCTCGACTATGCCCGGTATGTACAGCTACTCAGTAGTGTGTGTGAACAATCAGGGTTGTGAAAGCGCGAACCCAACGGTTCAGGTAGCAACGGTAGTTGCCAAGCCGGTGCCAATGATTTCGGGTAGTCTGAGCATCTGCCCTGGTCAAAGCACGGTACTGACGGCTTCGGGCGCAGGCACCAATGGCAGCTATCAGTGGACGGGTGGCCCGGCAACGGCGACCTACACGGTAAGCACACCGGGTACATACAGCGTGATTGTAACGAACTCGACGGGATGCACCGCCTTAGCTACGGCTACGGTAACGGCTAACCCGGCAGTAACGGCAGCCATAGCGGGCAACCTGACCATCTGCGAAGGTTTGTCAACGGTGTTGACCGCTACCGGAGGAACGCAGTATAGCTGGACGGGTGGCCCGATGACGGCAGCCTACACGGTTATGCCAACGACGACTACGGCCTACACGGTGCTGGTAACGAACGCGCAGGGTTGCACGGCCAACGCATCGGCAACGGTGACGGTGAATCCGAAACCAGCGGCCCCGGTGCTGGGTACGGGTGCTACAACAGCCTGCGCCGGAACGGGCGTAACGCTGATGGCAACCTGTGCAACGGGAACGGCGCAGTGGTCGGGTGCCAGCAGTGCAACGGGTAACAGCGTCACAACGGCAACAACGGCGGGTACTTACAACTATATGGTTGTGTGCGTATCGGCGGCAGGTTGTGTAGGCAATTCAACGGCGGCAACCGCTACCGTGATTGCAACACCACCGGCACCTGTGGTATCGAGCAATAGCAACTACACCGGCTGCGCCGGTACGGGAGCCGTATTGTCTGCCCAGTGTGGTGCAAACGCCGTTCGCTGGACAAGTTCGCTGAACGTGGTGACCAACGGAGCAACCGTAACCACCGGCTCAACGTCTGGTGTTTATACCTACTCGGTTGTCTGCGTATCGCCGACAGGCGGCTGCGTTGGCCCGGTAGTATCGGCATCGGCAACGGTTATCAGTTGCGCCCAGGACCCACTCACCATGGTGGTGCCGATTTTCAACTGTCAGACGGGCGACCTTACGTTCCGCACGACGGGTGGCAATGGTACAACCATTGAATACCAGGCAATTGGTGTGGTGAACTGGACGACGAACCCGAACCAGAAGGTGGATAACACCGTCGGGATTCTGGGTGACCCCAACAACTCAGGTCTGCTGACGTTGAAGGCCCGTCAGAGCGGTGTTGAAGTATCGTTCGTCTTTAACTTCCGCAGCTACTGCGCCAATCCGGCAACAACCAATCAGCCGCCGGTAGCCCCAACGGTTGCCAACCAGGCAGCCGTGGCCGGTACGGCGTTCAGCTTTGTGGTGCCAGCGTTTACCGATCCTGAAAACCAGGCTCTGGCCTACGCCAGTATTGGCAGCCTGCCAGCCGGTCTGAGTTTCAACCCGGCAACGCGCACCATCAGCGGTACGCCATCGGCAACGGGTACAACGGGTGTGACCATCTCGGCCACTGACCCCGGTAACCTGAGCGCAACGGTGTCGTTCTTCATTCAGGTGAACAGCAGCGTGCAGGTTGTGAACCTGCCGCCAACGGCACCGATGCTGCCGAACCAGTCTGTACAGTTAGGGAACGCAATCGCCTACACGGTGCCTGCCTTCACCGATCCTGAAGGACAGGCGATAGCCTACATGGGAACCATCTCACCGGCGAATGGTATGTCGTTTAACCCCATGACGCGGGTTATTACGGGTACGCCATCGGCAACGGGTGTATCAATGGTGACGATCATGGCAAACGATGGGGTGAATACGACCAACGGTACATTCACGATCACCGTTACGCCACAGACGATGGGCAATCAACCGCCGATTGTTGCCAACGCAATTCCGAATCAAACCGGAACAGTGGGTGTTGCATTCAGCTACGTGATTCCGGCCAATACGTTCAGCGATCCGAATATGGACGCGCTGGCGCTCTCGGCATCGGGTCTTCCGGCTGGTCTGAGCCTGTCGGGCAGTACCATCAGTGGTACGCCAGGTACGCAGGGCGCGGCAACGGTAACGATCACGGCTAACGATGGCAACGGCGGAACGGTCGGTGCTACGTTTACCATCACGATCAACCCGGCGGTGTCTGGTACGTTCCAGATGCTGGCTCCGACCTACGTGTGTCCGAACACGACCGGCACGCCGGGTGTGGGTGTAGGCTCGCTGACGTTCAGAACATCGGGTGGTAATGGTTCGCCAATCACGTTCTCGGCAATCGGTATCACCGGGCCAACCACAACGGCTGGGCCATACACGGTGAATGTTTTTAACGACTCGCAGCCGTTTATCCTGAAAGCGACCCAGAATGGCGTGAATGTGCAGTTTGTGTTCGATGCGAAAGCGTTCTGCCAGACATCACCACCGCCAAACCAGGCTCCGGTTGTTGCCAACGCCATCCCGAACCAAAGCGGAACGGTGGGTGTCGCGTTTAGCTATCAGATTCCGGCCAACACGTTTGTTGACCCGGAGAACGACCCGATAACATACTCGATCAGTGGTTTGCCAGCGGGCCTGAACTTCAACTCCGGCACGCGCACCATCACGGGTACGCCATCGCAAACGGCAACGGCAACGGTAACGCTCACCGCTTCTGACCAGGTGTTGACCACCAGCACGACATTCGTGCTGACGATCAACCCAGCCGGTGGTGTGGTAACGCCACCAGTAACCCCGCCAACGGGTTTCGCGCTGACGGCCCCGACTTACAACTGCACGACGAAAGCGTTTACGTTTAACTCGACGGGTGGTGATGGCAGCACGGTGCAGTACCAGGCTATCGGCATCACAGGTTGGAGCGCAACGGCTGGGCCATACACGGTGAATCCGGCATCTGATGCCGGGCCGTTCACGCTGTCGGGCCGCCAATCGAGCAACCCTGGCACGGTAGTCACATTCACCTGGGATTGGAAAGCTACGTGTGGCTACGCCCGTCAGGGTGTTGAAACAGGCAGCGACCTGAGCGTAACGGTAATGGAGAACCCAACGGCTGCCGGTGAGGTAGAGGTTCTGGTTCGCGGTGCCGACGGTCAGCAACTCCAGTTCCGCATGAGCGATGCCCGTGGCAACGCCGTGAGCGAGCGCACGGTTGAGAAAGCAGGTGCCGAAGAGCGTCAGACCGTAGGGTTGGGCCGTTCGGGTGGTATGTACTTCCTCCAGGTTGTAACGCCAACGCAATCGAAGACCGTTAAAGTGATTCGTCAGTAATCGAATCGCTTTAAGGCAAAAAAGCCCCGCCAATTGGCGGGGCTTTTTTTGTGTAAGGTGGTCGGAAACTCACCTTTTTCGTGTCACTCAAGCGGGCTTTCGCCCGCGTTACTTAGGCGAACGTGTTGAGCATTACCGGCATCACCAGCATCAAAATATCTTCGTTTTCGTCTTTATCAGCGGGAATAACCAGCCCGGCACGGTTCGGGGCCGACATCTGCACCGAAATCATTTTCGCGCTGAGGTTGCCCAGCATTTCGGCCAGGAGTTTGGCGTTGAAGCCGATTTCCATGTCGTCGCCCTCGTAGTCACAGAGGAGTTTTTCGTTGGCCTCGTTTGAGTAATCCAGGTCTTCGGCAGAAATGGTGAGCGTGTTGGCCTTCAGCGCAAGCCGAATCTGATGGGTGGTGCGGTTGGCGTAAATCATAATCCGCTTCAACGAGTTCAGCAGGTCAGAGCGGCCAATGGTCAGCACATTGGGGTTGTTGGCCGGAATCGCGTTTTCGTAGTCCGGGAATCGCTCGTCAATCAACCGGCAGATAAGTTGCGTAGGGCCAAACGTAAACGACGCATTCGACTGGCTGAACTCGGCCCGCACGGGTACATTGTCGGGCAGCGATGTTTTCAGCAACTGCAACGCTTTCCGGGGAATAATCAGTGTACTGCTGACCGACGATTGAATGTCGAGCCGTTTATAGCGAATCAGCCGGTGGCCGTCCGTAGCAACAAACGTGGCCTGATCGTCAGCAAGTTGCAGGTAAACCCCCGTCATGGCCGGGCGCAGGTCGTCGGTACTGGTGGCGAAAACGGTGTTGTTAATAGCCGAAGCCAGTGCGTTCGAGCTGAACTCGACCGACAAGCTTTTGTTGACCGTTGGCAGCTTTGGGAAATCAATCGGATTTTCGCCAGAGAGTTTAAACCGCCCATTGTCGGTCATAATCTGGGTGCCAAACGTTTCGGTGTCAATGTTAAAGGTAACGGGCTGTTCGGGCAAACTCCGCAGCGTATCCAAGAGTAGCTTGGCCGGAATCGCAATGGCACCGTTGTCTGCCGACTCGACCGGAATCGAGGTTGTCATTGTCGTTTGCAGGTCAGAGGCCGTAACGGTCAGGGTGCCTTCGTCTAAGCGAAACAGAAAATTTTCTAAAATCGGAACGATAGGGTTAGTAGCTACCACGCCGTTGATATTCGACAGGTTCTTCAGCAGAACGGCGGAGGAGACGATAAACTTCATAGAGTCTGTGTTTAGGCGATACGCCGAAGCGTTCGCGTGGGTGTATTTGAACAAAAATACGGTTTTTGGATGGATTCCCTACATCCCAAACCGTCTGCGCCGAACAATCTGCCAAACGATACCCACCAGTCCGATCAATGCCAATGGCCCCAGCAGGTTGAGCAACTGCCAGCCGGTGCGCTCCGATACGAGCCTGATTTTGTCTAATGGCCGCAGCGTGATCTGCCGGGTACGGGCCGTGATGAGTCCGCCGGGGTCAACCAAATAGTCAATAGCGTTCAGGGCAAAATCTTTGTTGGCGAATGTTTGGCGGGTGTAGCGGTCGAAACCAAGCGGGTAGGGGGTCTGCGTTTTATAGTTCACGTCATTTACGAGCAAATCACCATCGGCGCAGACCAGCACCCGCGAGGCAACACCGTCGGCCCGAAAGCCCGTGCTACGGGGGTCGCCCGCAAGAATCCGATTGGCGAACAACGACCGAAACCGCCCTTCGAGCAGACAGCCCACGAGTTTAACCCCGCCATTGTACGTCTGTGGGTCGGGTTGTTGGCGGGCTTCATTGTAGGCCACCACCGCCGGAGCCGCCAGCAGTTTGGTATAGGGCGAAGTGAGCAACAGCGGAGTTTTCAGAATCGGCTGACCGCCCGCGCCCGTTGCCGCAACCGTATCGAGCGTACTGGCAAAGCGCAGCCAAACCGCGTCTAAATTTTTGGTGATGGGATTTTGGCCGGTGCCAAACGAGTTGATAACCGGGTAAAACCGCCAGGGAACAAGTTGAATATTGGGTTTGTCGCCGAGGTTACCCACGTTGAGCGGAATTACGTTGCACGATAAATCTTTGAGCAGGTTGCGGTTGATACGAACACCCCACCGGAAAAACAGGTCATCCAAACCCACGTTGAGGGGTTGGGCAAAGGTGCCTTCGCTGCCCACACTGTCCACCTTTGCGCCATCCACAAAAAATAACGCCCGCCCGCCGTTCACCACAAACTGATCGAGCTTGAACACGTCATCCTCCGAAAACGGCCTGTCGGGTTTGGCAATCAGCAGCGCATCAACGCCCGTAACGGGTTCGGGTTTGGTTAGGTCCACGAAAAACAGGTCATAATTTTCCTGCACCGAGGCCAGCAAATCGGCAAAGCGCGAGGGCGGCACGTTGGTATGCCCAAATACCAATCCCACCCGCCGACGCTGCCCAACGGGCTGGGTGAGTTGCCGGATTGCCGCAGCTACCTGATATTCAACGCCTTCGTAAGATTGATTGAGCTGCTCTTCGGGCGTGGCGGCTTTGTTGCCTTTCAGCAGCAACACCGCAGCTTCTTTGCCTTTGTAAGAAACCACCGCGCCGGGCAGTACCAATTTTTCGGTGCGTTTGCCGCCCTCATTGTCCACTACGTTGGAGGGGAAAAGCCCTTTTTGGGCAAGCGTTTCCAGCAGTTTTGCTTTTGCTTTGGGGTCGGTTTGTGCATCGGGGTCAACAAACCGATACGTCACCCGATTGCCCGCAATGGTCTTGAATTCGTCGAGCGTTTCGCGAATGGCGTTTTCCAAGCGTTTGAAGCCGGGTGGCAAATCGCCGGTGAGGTAAATCGTAACGTGAACGTCATCATCGAGGGTGGTGAGTAGTTTTCTGGTTGCGCCGGAGAGGGTATAGCGTTTCTCGGCAGTCAGATCGAGCCGAAAAAACACGGATGCCGACAGCACATTCAGCAATACCATAGCCAACAGCACAAGGCCGGTGCGGGCGAGGGGAGTTTTCATCTAAGGTGCAAAATGGAGAAAAGAAGAAAGATAATTATTTTGAGAATCTGTCCGGCACCGCCCCTCGGCTGTGCCGCTTCAGCCGAAAACGTCCGTTTATATCCGTATACCCACAGCCGAGGGGCGGTGGGCAACGAGTCTGGCACCGCCCAACATAAACATATCTAAACAGTTACGAGGAAAGATAAAATGGAAGAAAGAGACTTGTTGAGGTCTTTCCTCTTTTCTCCATTTCCTCTTTTATCAACATCTTAAACCGCCGACCCAGCCGCGCCGATGGCCCCGGCCATGTCGCCAAATTGCGCGATTTTGATGGGCGTAGCGTGGCCGCCGGGCCGCCATTCATACAGACCCATAAACTCGGTGAGGGGTAGCATCAGGTCGTCTTCGGCCTGAGTGATACCGCCCCCCAGCACCACTAATTCCGGCGAGAGTGTGTTGATGAGCGAACACAGGCCAACGGCTAATTTTCTGACCGAATCTAACCAGAGCCACTGCGCGAAATAATCGCCCTGTTTGTGGGCTTCGAGGAGTTGATATGTACTCGTAAACCGCCCCAATGATCGCCGTTCGATGGTGGCGTTGCCGATAGCGTCTTCTAAACTGCCGGGCAGGCCCATAATATCGGGTTCGCCGAGGGCATCAACGGTGATATGCCCCACGTGACCGGCTTTCTGATACAGTCCCTGATAGAGTTGTCCGTTCAGCAAAATGCCCCCGCCAACGCCGGTGCCGAGGGTCAGCATCAACACATTTTTGTAGCCCTTCGCCACGCCAAACCGGGTTTCGGCCAACAGTGCGGCATGAGCATCGTTGACCACCCGGACGGGCATATTCAGAAAATGGCCCCAATGAAACCCCTCTAAACCGGGCAACCGAACGGGCATAAACGCGATGCACTGGTTGGTCTCGTTGGGCAGTCCTGGAGCCGACAAACCGGCGTATTTCACCTCCGACGGTGAGGCTGCCTTGAGATCGGCAACGGTTTCGGCAACGGCCTGTTTCCAGGGTGCGGCCTCCCGTTCTGTACCGCCGTTGGTGGGGTGATAGAATTGCTTGATAACCTCGCCCGACTGAGCGTCCATCAGCACGCCCTTTATCCAGGTGCCGCCGAGGTCAATGCCAATTACATTCATTTGTGATATATGGTTTCTGCCGTATGAGGTATGATGTATTTCAGAATGAGCAAACACACCATACACCCTATATCATACATCAGTATTGTCCTTCGGTTACGTCCCAGCCACCATCAACGCTTAAAATCTGGCCGGTGGTGAATAACGACTGATCGGATAGAAAATATACGGCGGCCCCGTCGAGGTCGTCGGGCTGCCCGATTCGCCCGCCGTCGAGGGGCTGTTTTGTTTTGATGAAGGCCATAATCTCCTCGTCGTTGGCGGCCCGTTGCGCCATCGGCGTTTCGACGAGCGACGGCAGAATGGCGTTGATACGAATGTTATCGGGCGCGTAATAGGCGGCTGTTGACCGCGTAAAGCCAATCACGGCGGCTTTGGCGGCAGCGTAGGCGTGGGTCACAAAATACTTTGGCGAGGGCGAATACCCCAGCACCGACCCCATATTCAGGATAACGCCCCCGTCGCCCTGCTCCCGGAAGGCACGGACAGCCGCCTGATTGGACAGCATCAACGACGTTAAGTTCAGATTCAGGGTGGCGTTCCAGCCGTCAAGTGTGAGTTCATGCAGGGGGCCATCGCCCATTCGTCGGCCACTGCCCCCGGCCACGTGATACAGCCCGTCGAACCCGCCAAAGATGTTCTGGCAGAGGGTGATGGCTTTGGTAGCCGTTTGCGGGTCGGCTGCGTCGCCCGACATTGCCAGGCCGTTGCCATCGAGTTGGGTTTCGGCAGCCGCGCAACTGTCGGGGTTGCGACCTACCACCACCACCCGTGCGCCTTCGTTCACAAAAGCCAATGCCGCCGACAGGCCCATGCCCGTTGTGCCGCCAATAATCACGATTCGTTTATCAGAAAGCCAGTTCACAGATAGATTGGGTTTTATGCAGAGATGCACAAAGATAACACCGCATCGGCTGACCGGGAGATTTACGGAGATTGATGAGACGACGGGATACGTCAAGGTTTTGTTGAGACATTTTGTGTCGGCGAACCAAGCCTATCTATGACGTTGTTACAGGAAATAGGAATATATTCGCTCAAAATAACCTGTGTAAACTATGGAAACGATACCCAAACCCATGACACCCATCGAAAAACTGCGCCGGTTGGTAGCCGTAAAGAAAGAAGCCGAGCGCGATGCCAAATGGCGGTACAAAAACGATCCTGAATACCGGGCGGTGTTTGAAAAATTAAGACAAGAAAATGCAGCCCAACGAACCAATCCTTAGTTATCCGTTCCGCTTTGTGGGTGGAGAACATCACAGATATGCCTTCACTACAAAAGATGATGTTGGTTACGAAATCCGGTTCGTTCCTTCGGCGTATATGTTCGAGGAACATCTTGACGTATATATTGATGCTTTCGAGATGATCATTCTGGTGGCCGATAATCCCAACGGGCCACGAATACCGGCAGACCCGCGAACGGCCCCAACGATTCGGGCCGTTTTTTATGACTTTTTCCAGAACTACGAACGGGTCGTTATTTTTATCTGCGACAGTGCTGATGGAAGACACGAAGCCCGCGCCCGGAAATTTACGAATTGGTACTACACCGATATTCAGGCACGGTTCTTCAAATTTGATGCCCGCGTTGTTGATGGCGATGGGTCTATCCTGATTTCTATTGTTCTGCACAGTAGCCATACGCACTTCGACGACGTGGTAAGCGTGATAAAAACCCTCCATGACAAGGAAAAGTAAGCTCACCCCCTATAAAATCACATAACCCAATGCGCTTCCAACAACAACTCACGGCTGGCCTGTGTCTGCTGACCGCTACCCTGGCCCTGGCCCAACCCGCGTCAAAGACCACCAAACCGGCAGCCGCCCCTGCCGCGCTGACGACCCCGATTCCGTTTGACCCCGACGTGAAGGTGGGCAAACTGCCGAACGGTCTGACGTACTACATCCGTAAAAATGCCGAACCCAAAAACCGCGCCGAACTCCGGTTGGTGGTGAAGGCCGGGTCGGTGCTGGAAAACGATAATCAGCAGGGACTGGCGCACTTTATGGAGCATATGGAGTTTAACGGCACCAAAAACTTCCCCAAAAATGAATTGGTGGGCTTCCTGCAATCGGCGGGGGTGCGGTTCGGAGCCGATTTGAACGCCTACACCAGTTTTGACGAAACAGTCTATCAACTCCCCGTACCGACGGATTCGGCGCGGCTGCTGGAGCGGTCGTTTCAGATTCTGGAAGATTGGGCGCACAACGCGACATTAGACACCGCCGAAATTAATAAAGAACGGGGTGTGGTGCTGGAAGAATGGCGGCTGGGGCGGGGTGCACAACAGCGGATGCGCGACAAATTTCTGCCCCTGATCCTGAATAACTCGCAGTATGCCAACCGATTGCCGATTGGCAAAGAAGACTTGCTGCGGACGTTTAAACCCGATGTGCTGACCCAATTTTACCGCGACTGGTACCGGCCCGATCTGATGGCCGTGATGGCCGTTGGTGATTTCGACATGGACAAAACCGAAGCCATGATCCGCGAAAAATTTGGCCGGATTCCTGCCGTTGCCAACGCCAAACCCCGAACCCGCTACACGATTGCACCCCACAAAGATACCAAAGTGGTGATTGTGACCGATAACGAGCAACCCAACACGGTGATTCAGGTGATTTATAAACGCCCCGAAATCGTGCAAACCACGCTGAACGACCTCCGCGCCGACCTCGCCCGGAGTTTGTTCAACGCTATGCTCGGCAACCGGATTCAGGAACTGACCCAACGCGCTGACCCGCCGTTTGTGTTTGGCATCAGTAATTACAGCAACTTCTTGGGCGATTTGGATGCCTTTACCTCCATTGCGCTGGCGAAAGACGGCAACGTCGAAAAAGCGATTCGGGCCTTGCTTGACGAGAACAGCCGGGTGAAACAGTTTGGCTTCACGGCCACCGAACTCGCCCGCGCCAAGCAGGAACTCATCACCGGCATTGAGCAGGCCTACCGCGAACGCGACAAAACGAAATCGGTCAATTTCGTGAATCAGTACGTGCAGTATTTCCTGAAAGGCGAACCCTCGACCGGCATCTCGTTCTATTCTGACTTTGCCCATGCCCAACTGCCCGGCATCGAATTAGCCGACGTGAACGGCTTGGTGAATCAGTTTTTCAGCAACGAAAACCGCGCCGTGATTATCCTCGCGCCGGAGAAAGACAAAGCCAAACTCCCCACCGCCGAGCAGGTTTTGGGCTACGTCGACAACACCGGCAAAGGTCTCACCGCCTACGTGGATCAGGTTTCGACCAAGCCGTTACTGGCGAAAGAACCAACAGCAGGGCCGGTGGTCAGCACCAAAAAAATTGCCGACATCGGCGTAACGGAGTGGAAACTCAAAAACGGCGCAACGGTGATTTTGAAACCGACCACGTTCAAAAACGACGAGATTCTGTTTTCGGCCAGCAGCAAGGGCGGCACGAGCAAGTATGGTTTGCCCGATTTTATGTCGGCCCGGTTTGCTTCGACCATTGCCAGCATTGGCGGCACCGGCGAATACAGTCAGGTGCAGTTGGGTAAGTTTTTGTCCGGTAAAACCCTGAGCGTGAATCCGTTTGTGAGCGAACTAACCGAAGGCATCGGCGGCAACACGGCTCCGAAAGACCTCGAAACGGCTTTGCAACTGATGAACAGCTACTTTACGCAGCCCCGCAAAGATGCTGATGTGGTGAAAGGTTTCCTGTCGAACCAACGGAGTTTCGTGCAGAATCAGATTACCACGCCTACGCCCCAAAAAGTGTTTCAGGATACGATTGCCGTAACACTCGGTGCCAACAACCCGCGCCGGCAGCCGCTAAAACCGGAGGATTTTGACAAGGTTGATACCGACCGAGCCTTAGCTATTTACCGCGAACGGTTCGCCAACGCCGGGGATTTCACGTTTTATTTCGTCGGTAATTTTGATGAAACCAAACTGAAACCCCTCATCGAGAAATACATCGGCGGACTGCCGGGCGGTGGTCAGGCCGAAACGTTTACCGATTTGGGCATCCGAATTCCGGCGGGACAAATCACCAAAACGGTGTATAAAGGCGTTGATCCGAAAGCCACCGTGCAACTCGTGTATAGCGGTGAGTTTGACTGGAAACCCGAAAACGCCACCCAGGTTGACGCGCTGGCTGAAGTGCTGGAAATCAAACTCATCGAAAAACTGCGGGAAGAAGAAAGCGGGGTCTATGGTGTGGGTTGCAACGGCTCATACAGCAAATTTCCGGTGCCGCGCTACACATTCCGCATCGGCTTTGGGTGCGCCCCCGAAAACGTGGACAAACTCACGGCCAAAACAATGGAGTTGATTAACAACCTGAAAACCAACGGGGCCGACCTAAAAGATGTTGACAAATTCAAGATCGAGACCCGGCGCGAAACCGAGATTCAACTCAAAGACAACAATTTCTGGCTCGGCTACCTGTCAAATCAATCCAACAACGGCGACGACCTGCTCGAAGTCTTACAGGAGGACAAACTGCTTAATGCCGTGACCGTAGAAAGCACCAAAGCAGCCGCCAATAAATACTTCGGGGCCAACGTCGCCAGGTTTTTGCTGTTGCCGGAGAAGAAGTAAGTAGTCTGCTAAGAATGGCGAAGAACGTTCATTACGCTGTGATTGGCACTGATGAATTGAATCTGTCAGGGCGATAGGCGCGACCGACAGGCTATCCCATGACGACGACCCGGCCCGATTTCTATCGGGCCGGGTCGTTGCGTTTACGGTGTTTCAGTATTGCGCAGTCGGTGCCAAAACCAGTAGAACGGCAGGCCCGTTGCCATCAGCCCCAGCCCGATTAAAGCCTCGCGGGGTTGGCTTATGAGTGTGAGGACGACTAACCCCGCGCAAAAAATACAAAACAGGGCTGGCACCACCGGATAGCCCACCACGCGGTAGGGGCGCGGCCAGTCGGGGTGTTTGTGGCGGAGCAGGATTACGCCCAACGCCGTTGCACCATAAAAAATGAACGACGCAAAAATGAGCATATCCGTCAGTTGGTCGAAACTGCCCGACCACACCAGCACCACCGACCAGATACCCTGTAGCCAGATAGCCACCGACGGGGTTTGGTAGCGCGGGTGAATCCGGGCAGCCGCCCCAAAAAACAGCCCGTCGCGGGCCATCGCATAAAAAATCCGGGCCGAGGTCAGCATCGAAGCGTTGGTCGAGTTAAAGGTCGTCACTAAAATCAGGCCCGAAATAAACGTGGCTCCAAGCCAGCCGCTTGCCTGCCGAACGATCTCAACAGCCGCAATTTTGTCGGGCGTTTGGGCTAATTGAGCCAGCGCGTCAATGGGCAACACGTACAGATACACCCCGTTGAGCAGCAGGTATAGCCCAACCACGATGGCGGTGCCGATGCCCAACGCCAACGGCAGGTTTCGCTGTGGATTTTTGATTTCTTCGCCGATAAAACCAATGCAGTTCCAGCCTTCGTAGCCCCAAAAAGCCCCCAGCAGGGCCACTGTGAGGGCTTTCGCCAAATCGGGATTGGGGATCGCAACGGTGTGGCCCGGCTCAGTGAGGTGGGCAATGCTGCCCGTTTCGGCCCCGAAACCCAGCACGGCCACCACCGCAACGGCCCCAAACATGATGTATGTCAGCACACGGCTGAGGGTTTCGGCAAAGGCCACGCCCCGGTGATTAACCCAACTCAGTCCCAAAATCAGTGCCGATGCCGTGAGTTTTACGGCCACGCCCGCCACCGCATCGGGCAGGGCCAGCAACGGCACCAGCGATTGCCCAAACACGTAGGCTAAGGCCGCAATAATAGCCGTTTTTGTGACCGTGAAACTGCCCCAACCGTACAGAAACGCGAAAAAACGGTTATACACTTTCTGGTAATACAGATACTCTCCCCCCGATTCGGGAAACAGCCCGGCCATCTCGGCATTGCTCAACGCCCCGGCCAAACTTACCAGCCCGGCCACCGCCCAACACCCCAGCACCAACAATGGCGAGCCTAACGCTGCCGACATCGGGGCTATCTTTTTGAACACCCCGGACCCAACAATGCCACTCACCACCAGCAGGATAGCCGAGTTCAGGGTAATGGTGCGGGCCAGTTTAGTCATGCGATTTTTGGCTTAAATACGTCATCAACGCGGGCATGAACCCGGTCATGCTTTTATAATCGAGCATGGCGGGGGGGGTGGTGGCAAAGACCCGCGCTAATTTGTCGGCGGCACCGGGCCGGGCGGCTATCTCGTCGGCCAGCAAATTCTGGTAGGTGTGAATCCCGAACAAAATCGCGCCGGACCGGGGTAGGCGGGTGAGGGTTTGCCGTTCGACGCGGAGGTAAACCTGGTGGCCGATGGTGTCGGGCGTTAAGCCCGGCAGCAGGTTGGCAAGGCGTTGGCGATTGGCGGGCGTGTGGCGGCTGGTCATGTCTAAATCGTTGCTCACTTTCACGCTCCAGTTCATGCGCCAAACGGGCCGACCAACGGTGAGCCGGGCCATGAATTTCTGGGCCGCCAGGATCATCGGTTCCACAATCGGCACAATCGGCGCGTGGATTTGCCAGAACGGCAGGCCCATTTTTTCGGTCAGGCACCAGTCGTTGGCAAAACACAACTGCCCCGCCACCAGCACCGAATCATCGCCCGCCAATAGCACCAAATCTTCCTGCACCTGCCGCCCAACCCAATCCAACGGCGCAACGGGCAACGTAGCGGCATCGCCAAAAACGAAGGTCGTTTTTTGGTTCAGAATGTGGTTCGTCCAATACCAGTCATCACCGTTTTGCCGGAGCGAAAAGTAGTCAGGATTGTGCCGGGCTAAGTCATGCAAAACCACGTCCAACACCTCCCATTGGGCAATCTCGTGGCCGGGTAATGCCTGAAAATAGTAATCGGGCCGGTCGGTGAGGAGTTGTTTTTTGAGCGAGACTTCGGCCCGGTAATGCGCGTCTATCTCGATGAGCGGGTCGGTGTCGGGCAGGGGAGTGGTTCCCATTTTATCGTTAAACTGCTGGCCGAAAGGGAAGTAGGGGAGCATCGTTTGGGATTTGTCTCCTTGACGCATTTGCGTCATTGGTGTTCTGTTGTCAGCATACTGGTAAGCCCCAGCCCCGCCCCGCCCGTTGGCCGCATGACCCCCTCGCTAACCACAAACCCACCCGAAACAACGTCTTCGGCTAAGTCGAAACTACCGTCGAGGTCAAGATAGCGGGTGTTGGCGCAGGCAAAGGCGGTGTGCAGAGCCGCCGTAATGCTGATCCGGCTTTCGTCGTTACAGCCCCAAAAAAGCGAAATCCGGGCGGTTTGGGCAATGTTGGCGATGGTCTGCGCGGCCCGGATACCTCCGCATTTCATCAGCTTGATGTTGAAAATCCCGAACGGTTGCGGCTGTTTCGCCAGGTGCAAAGCGGCTTCGGGACCTTTCAGCGATTCGTCGGCAACTAACAACCGACGGGTTTCGGGGGGCAAGGCCAGCAGGTCGGCTTCCCAACCAACGGGCAACGGCTGTTCGATGAGTTCGATGTCAGCAGTTTGCGTTTTATTCATAAACTGCTGTAAATCAGCGAGAGTATAACCCTGGTTCGCGTCGGCCCGGATTGTTATCCGGTTTCCATAGGCTTCGCGCAGTGTCAGGATTCGTTCGATGTCTTCATCAACGCGCAGCCCGGTTTTGATTTTCAGCACCCGAAAACCCAGCCCATAAAAATCGGCGGCTTCGGCCAGCGTTTCGGCTACGGGCATAATGCCGATGGTGACGGACGTGGGCAACGACCGGATTTTCTGGCCCAAAAACGCCACCACCGGAATGCCCAGAAACTGCCCAAAGGCATCGTGCA
>JBBRNH010000018.1:0-73371 GCA_038230415.1 Cytophagales bacterium
CAGTAAAGGCATCGAGGGATTATTAGTTGGTGCCTACGGTATGCTCGACGGGCAGGGCATTGACGGACAGGCTCCCTGGGAAAACGAAGTGCAGAACTGGGTATTCGGCGGTATTCCGTCCGATGATGCCTACAAAGGCACTGATTCGGGTGATCAGCCGGAGGAGTCATTCATAGAACGCTACGAATACCTGCCCACCAACGGCCATATCAAAAACAAGTGGCGGGGTTTGTACGAAGGCGTAGCCCGGACGAACAACGTGCTGGATAACTTAGTGAATGTGAAAGACATCACTGAAACGCGCCGGAAGCAGATTGATGCCGAGGCTAAGTTTCTGCGGGGCTATTTTCACTTTGAGGCCCGGAAAATTTTCCGCTACGCGCCCTATATTGACGATAAAGTGTACGATGTGAGCGATCCGAACTCGACCAAAGTGCCGAACGACAAAGAAATCTGGCCGAATATCGAAGCCGACTTCATCGCGGCCGCAGCCGGTTTGCCCGAAACGCAGGATCAGCCGGGCCGTCCGACTAAATATGCAGCACTGGCGCACCTCGCCAAAACGTATATGTTCCAGGGTTTTGACGTTGCAACCGGCGCACCGAACGCGGCCAAGTTACAGGCCGCTAAAACGGTGCTGGATCAGATCGTGGCAACTGGCAAGTACAAACTGATTGACAACTTCTCACAGAACTTCGATTCTGACACGCGCAACAACCCCGAATCAATTTTTGAGGTACAGTACGCGAAGTCAGCTTCGGACGATGGCGCGGCAACGGCGGGTATGGGCCTGGCTCACCCCTACGCTACGCCCTGGGGCTGTTGCGGCTTTTATCAGCCGTCGCAGAACTTGGTGAATGCCTACAAAACGGACGCAAACGGTCTACCACTGCTGGATACGTTTAATGACGTTGACGTGAAAAACGATCAGGGCGTTGACCTCACGGCTGCCTACACGCCCGACGCGGGTCGGCTTGATCCGCGCCTTGACTGGTCGGTTGGTCGCCGGGGAATTCTGTTCAAGGACTTCAAAATTCACAACAGTGATTTCATCCGTGATCAAAGCTACGCCGGACCCTATTCGCCCAAGAAGCACATCGCGTCTAAAAACAATACGTTGCTGGGGGTGGGTTGGCAGAACCTGACGGGTAATAACTACCGCCTGATTCGGTATGACCACGTGTTGCTGTGGCTGGCCGAATGTGAAGTGGAAGTGGGTAGTTTAGAGCGTGCCCGGACGCTGGTGAATCAGATTCGGACCCGTGCTGCTAACCCGGCTGACTGGGTTAAAAAGGCGGTTCAGGGTGCTACCCGCGATGCCTACACCGTAACGGCAGACCCCGCAGCCAATTATGTAATTAAGAACTACACGGCGGCTTGGGCTGATAAAGTGATGGCCCGCAAAGCCGTTCGGCACGAAACCCGCTTGGAATTTGCGATGGAGGGCCACCGGTATTTTGACCTGGTACGCTGGGGTATTGCTGCCGACGTGCTGAACGCCTACGTGACCGTAGAAAGCACCAAGCGTACGTACCTCAAAGGCGTGAAGTTTACGAAGGGTAAAAATGAGTATTTTCCCGTGCCGCAGACCGCCATTGACAATGCTTTTAAGGGGGGAACGCCAACATTAGTACAGAACCCGGCGTATAAGTAAGCCCGTTGAGTTGATTTCTACGGAAGGCCCGGCATTGTTGCCGGGCCTTCTTTTTTTTATCTTTGTAGGCATGAATGTTTCTAATTGTATGCCCATGTCTCGTAACAGCCCCTTTTTCTTTCTGCTCACTACTGCGCTTCTGACGGGTTGCGATAAACCCATGTTTACCGCGCTTCCGGCCAGCGAAACGGGCATAACGTTCTCGAACCACATCACCGAGAACGACACCATGAACATCATTGATTTTGAGTATGTCTATAACGGCGGGGGCGTGGCAATGGGCGATTTCGACAACGATGGCCGGACTGATGTTTTCTTCACCGGCAATCAGGTGCCGAACAAGCTCTACATGAACCGCACGACACCTGGCACCAATACCTTAAAATTCGATGACATTACGCCCAAAGCCGGGCTTGACCAACACGGGCGGTGGTGTTCGGGCGTGGCGGTGGTTGATATCAACAACGATGGCTGGCAAGATATTTACGTGGGCGCAACGGTCAAGAAAACAGCCGCCGACCGCCGTAACCTGCTCTATATCAATCAGTGCAAAAAACCGGGCGACATACCCACGTTCAAAGAAATGGCCTCCGACTACGGCATCGCCGACGATAGCCACACGACTAATGCCGCTTTTTTTGATTACGACAACGACGGTGACTTAGACCTCTACATTCTGGTTGATACCATCGAACTCTACCCCAATGCCTACCGAAACCGGGTGTCGGATGGTTCTTCGCCAACAACTGACCGGCTGTATCGCAACGATTTCGATGCCCGGTTGGGCCACGCTGTTTTTACGAATGTCTCGAAACCGGAAGGCATACAGATTGAAGGCTACGGCCTGGGTCTGAACATCACCGACATTAACCGCGATGGATGGCGGGATATTTACGTGACAAATGATTACCTGAGCGACGATTTGCTGTACATTAACCAACACGACGCAGCCGGGCATCATACCGGATTTATGGAGCGCGGTAAAGAATCGCTCAAACACACCAGCAATTCGGCAATGGGCAACGATGTGGCCGACCTGAACAACGACGGCCTGATGGACATGGTGGCCGTTGATATGCTGCCGCGCGACAACTTCCGCAAGAAAATGTTGATGAACCCCAACAACTACCAGACCTATCTCAACAACGAGCAGTATGGCACCTCGTATCAGTACGTCAGAAACACGCTGCAACTGAACCGGGGGCCGGGGCGGTTCGACGGAGCGATGGGGTCGCTGCCCGTTTTCAGCGAAATCAGCCTGCAAGCCGACGTAGCCGAAACCGACTGGAGCTGGACACCGAGTGCGGTGGACTTTGACAACGACGGACATCGTGACCTGCTGATAACGAACGGCTTTCCCAAAGACGTTACTGATCGGGATTTTCAGTCGTTCCGGGCCAAGAGTTCATCGGTTGCCAGTAAATCGTTTCTGCTGGAACAGATTCCGGTGGTGAAAATCAGTAATTATGCCTTTAAAAACGACGGGGGCAGCATCCCAAAATTTACCGACGTAACCGAAAAATGGGGTCTCAAAACACCGTCGTTCTCGAACGGCGCGGCTTATGCAGACCTCGACAACGACGGTGATTTAGATTACGTGGTGAACAACATCAACGATTCGGCCTTTGTCTATCGCAACAACCTGATCGAGAGCAAAGCGGAGAACGCCAACTACCTGCGAATGAAGTTTGCCGGGCCGTCGCCAAACCGGGCCGGGCTGGGCGCGTTTGTCGAGATTCGGTATAAAAATGCCGATGGCTCGCCCGCCATTCAGGTCTATGAACATTCGCCGTACCGGGGGTATCTGTCAACGGTTGAGCCGATTGCCCATTTTGGGCTGGGAGCCGTGAAAACGCTGGATGACGTTCGGGTTATCTGGCCGGCAACGGCTACCAAACCTGCCCGGCAGCAAACAATTCGTAACGTGTCGGCCAATCAGGTGCTGACTGTCAGCGACGAAAACGCCCGCGAAACGCCCACCAAACCTGCTCAGCCAAAACCGTTGCTGACCGACGTGACCGACTCGGTAGGCATTACTTACCGCCACACCGAACCGGAATTTATTGACTTCAACACGCAGAAATTATTGCCCCACAAGTTCTCGCAGTTTGGCCCGGCAGTGGCCGTTGCCGACGTAAACGGCGATGGGCTTGACGATATGTTTATCGGCGGCTCGTTTCAGAATAAAGGCCGGTTTTTGTTGCAGACCGCAGCCGGAAAATTCATTGAGTCTGACCTGCTGCCCGAACCCGCCGTGCCGATGCTCTACGGCGGCAGTGCTAAAGACAAACTGACCGAAGACATGGGGGTTTTGCTGTTTGATGTTGACAGCGACGGTGATAACGATCTGTATGTCAGCAGCGGGAGTTGCGAGGTCAAAACGAATCCGGCGGCTTACCAGGATAAACTGTACCTGAACGATGGTCAGGGTAATTTTACGTCGGCCGTGAATGCACTCCCGATGATTTCGGTCAGCAAATCATGCCTGAAAGCGGCTGATTATGACCATGATGGCGATCTGGATTTGTTCGTCGGCGGGCGCGTTGAGCCTGACCAATACCCCAAGCCGGTCAGTAGCTATATCCTGCGAAATGACAGCTCCCCTCCCTCACGGGGTGGGGTTAAATTCACCAACGTAACGGGTCAGGTGGCTCCGCAACTCAAAAACATCGGCTTGGTGTGCGACGCGCTCTGGACCGACCCCGATAACGACGGCTGGCCCGACCTGATGCTCGCCGGGGAGTTTATGCCGATTACGTTGTTAAAGAATGACAAGGGCAAACTACTAACCACTGATCACCAATCACTTGCCACTAAAATTGGCTGGTGGAACTCCCTGCTGGCCGGTGATTTTGACCGCGACGGCGATACGGACTACATCGCCGGAAACCTCGGCCTGAACGCCCGGATGCGGGCTTCTGACAAAGAACCCGCCCGCGTATATGCCGCCGATTTCGACAACAACGGCTTTTATGATGCCATCCCGACGATTTATATCCCTGACGAAACCGGCAAACGACGCGAGTTCACGTTTCATGGCCGCGACGACCTGATCAAGCAAATGATTTCGATGCGTCGGCGGTTTCAACTGTACCAAGACTTTACAACGGCCAGTATCGAAACGCTGCTCACGCCCGAAGAACGCCAGAAAGCGATGGTGCTGACAGCCAATGAATTTCGCTCGATGTACATCGAAAACAAAGGCAACAACAGCAACGGCCAGCCCACGTTTGCCATGACCCCGCTCCCCGCCGAAGCGCAGATGGCCCCGATTTTCGGCATGGTGGCCGATGACGTTGACCACGACGGGAACCTTGACGTGCTGCTCGTTGGCAATGACTACGGTGCCGAGGTTTCGATGGGTCGCTACGACGCGCTCAACGGACTGTGGCTCCGGGGTGACGGACGCGGAAATTTCGTGCCGAAGTCAATTACTGAAAGTGGTTTCTACGTGCCGGGTAATGCCAAAGGACTGGCCCAACTAACCGACGCTCGCGGGCGGCAGTTGTTGTTTGCCAGCCAGAACCGGGGCGCGTTGCGGGTGTTCAGGGATGCCAAAACGCCCGCCAAAACCCTGAAACTGCAACCGAACGATGCCTGGGCCAACCTGATTTTTGCCGATGGCCGCAAGCAGCGTGTCGAACTCAGCTACGGGCAGTCGTTTTTATCGCAATCGGGCCGGACGCTGGCGTTGGGCGCGGGGGTGAAAACCGTAGAAATCTGGGATGGGCGGGGTCGAAAACGGCAATGAGTACCGACGACTTTTAAACAATCTTAACACGCATTACCAACAACTGCCGGGCGGTTTGGGCGTTACTGATGATATACTGAGTTCATTACTTCCTGTTGTATGCGCGTCCTGTACCTGCTTGCTTTTTTGTTATTCATCGGTTTGTTTTTCCCCACCGTTGGCCGGGCGCAGGGCCGGTATATGGTCGGTACGGCTCTTGATGCCGCCACCGGGCGCGGTATTGACAAGGCAACGGTGATTAATCAGCGCACCCGCCAACGCGCCCGCACCAACGCAACGGGGCGGTTTTTTCTGACCTCGCTCCCCGGCGATTCGCTCATCCTGACGAGCTACACCCACGACCGAACCGGCATAAAATGGAACGGAACCGACAACCCAATGATCTTGTGCAACCGTCAGCCGTTTCCGACCGAGCGGGTAATCGAACTGAATGAAGTGACCGTTACGGCCAAACGATACGAAGAAGTGAAGCGCGAGATTCAGCAGGTGTTAGATGAACCCACCGCGAGCGCGAAGATAACCGGCGCACAGGCCTTTGACCGCCTGGCCGATGGCGCGGGCCTGACCTTGCTCTACGAAGCGTTTAACAAACGATCAAAAACCGACCGGAAGGCGGGCGTGGTGATGCAGGAATACCGGCGGCACACGCTGGCAATGGAACGTCTGCGGATTATTGTGGATCAGGCCACGGGCTACACCGGCGAGCAGGCCGACCGTTTTATGACGTTCTGTAATTTCGACGATGATTTCCTGCTCCGCACCTCCGACTATGACCTGATCTGGAACGTGCTGGAATCGCAGAAACAGTTTAAGAAATAACCCGCACCCCTGGCTAAAGCCGAGGGGTTTGTATAAAGCAGCTATCGCCCACCCGAATCAGCCCGCCCTGAATTACCCGCGCTGTCATGCCGCCGTGACCACGCAGGGCATTGTAGCCGCCCGGCCCCAAGGCGGTCTCCATCTTTGAGCAGGGGTGGCATTGCCCCGTGATGTGTAGCACGACGGCCTCCGGGCCATCGCCGATCTGGATGCGTTGGTCTTTGAGAGCCAGCAAGTTAATTCCTGAAACCACCAGATTTCGGCGCAGCAATTCGGGAAAAACCCCGGCCAAACCCGCAAACGACGCGATGGCGGGCAGGTGTTCGGCCTGAATCAGCGTCACGTGCCGGGTTCCGTTCTGCCCGCCGTAATGATCGCCAACCAAGCCCGTATCAGGCGAGGCTGTTGCTTCGGCAAGCACCGTTACTGGTTTGCCCCGTTCGGGCCGGATGCCAATCCAGTCAATGCGTCCCGAACGGGGAAAGGTTTGGAGGAGGTTAGCGATCATTGAGAAGTGAATAATGAAGAGTGAGGAGTGAAGAATAATTTGCCTGAGATTATTCTTCACTCCTCACTCTTCATTATTCACTGATTTTAAGCCCACCGTTTTTTCAGGTAATCTTTCATAAATACGTTCACATCCCACTGATTAACAACGGGTTGATTGGTGTAGGGCAGCGTCGGCAAATAGCCCGGCGCGGGACCAAATTCGCAACTGATGGGCAGTATCGGGGCGTTTTCTTTCTGCATTCGGGCGCGGATGGCATCCCACCACTTGGCGTGGGTTTCGAGGGCGTTGGCCCATTCGGGGGCGCGGGGGTCGCTCACCTGCGGGGCTTCGGGTTGCCCCACCCGGCAGTGGATATAGTCGGTTTGGGCAATGGCGCGGGCCATATTCTCGGCCTGATCGCCTAAATAAGATTCGGCCACCGTTACCCAGTGCGAATAATCACCCGTCAGGCGCATTTCAGGGAATTTCTCTAAATAGTACTGAATCGCCGGGGCCGAATAGCTGAACCGGCCCCGGTGGGTTTCGTGCAGGATTCGGACTCCGGTTTGTTTCTGCACCTCGGCGGCAGTGCGGATGAGTTCGGCGTTCTGCTCAAAACTCATGAAATCTTTGCCCGTGTGTGAGTTCACAAACAGGGGTTTGTGCGATGCGGCATCGAGCAAATCCTCGCGGTAGCGTTTGGCATAGTCGGCCAGGTTGGGGCCACCGCTGAAGACCATCAGAATCAGGTCGAGGCCGTTGGTTTTGGTGACCTGCACGGCTTCGGCGCGTTTGGGAGCGGCAGCGGCAATTTCCATCCCGTCATAGCCGACGGCCTTGGCTCGTTTGGCGGCTTCGGCGTAGGTAAGGCTTTCGAGACCCCAATACGGGCAGAAGAATTTGGTAATCATCAGGCGGTTCGGGTTAGCTTGGTTTAGGGTGCTAAGTTGGCCCAAACTGGTTTATCTTGCAACTGTGTTTTCTGGACGGGTATTTTTAGCAAAATAACAAAACGATGAATACGGTAAAAATTCATGTAAATAAGCAGTTAGATGGGATTACATTCGGGCTGCCTGTTGCCTCACTTCAGGCAATTGAGCAAGAGTATCCGTATGCTCATCCAACCAGCAGTCTCTTTGTCTATTTTGACCCAACGTTAGATTTTGACGTTTACAGCGGACGGTTCAAAACGTATGTTCCATCTATTCTGACCGGACTCAAAGAAGATGATTTAGCTCGTTTGCAGGTAATGTTTCTTGATCCAGTAACGGGCAAACAGTTCTTTGCTGTGACGGCATGACTCGAATGTTTAATAACTACATTGGCAAAGCAGGTCAGTTTTTTGCGATGTCAGAATTTTTGATGCGTGGCTGGAATGTTGCCGTGCCTGAAGTTGACCGGGGCGACGACATTTTTGTGGTGCAAGACAGCGACGGATTATTACGGCGTGTACAGGTTAAAACAGCACAGGCAAGCCGAACAGCCAACGGATATGTAGCTAAGTTCTCGATTCCTACCCGCCAACTACTCTCGGCTATAACGCCCGAAATTCAGTATGTTTTGTTGGTTCGATTACCGGCCCAGTGGTGTGATATGCTCATCATCGACCGGCCAACACTGGCTGCTGAATTGAACTTCACCGAAACAATGGGCGACGGGAAAACGACCGTAAGTGTTTCTGTGAAACGACAAAACAATATCCTTCTCTGCGCCGGACGGGACTTGACCCGCTTCAACTGGAATTTTGACCGATTCCCAACAATTCGGCACTGACTCCCCAAAAACCCGTATTTTTCCGGCTCTAACCGCTGTTGTTGGTTGAAACGTAGTTAATCCAAGATTTTTTTAAACGTATCTAAGCATGATGAGCGAAACCGCCACCCGCTTCACCGCTGAGCGGACACAACCCGACCGTACGCGGCCCGGAGTTGTTACCGGAGACAGCGTTTCCGAAATTTTCCGCCACGCCAACGCCAACGATTATGCGTTGCCCGCCGTAAACGTGGTCGGTACTGATTCGGTCAACGCCGTTCTCGAAACGGCCCGCGCCGTAAATTCACCCGTCATTATCCAGTTCTCGAACGGGGGCGGCATTTTTTACGCCGGTAAAGCCCTGCCCAACGACGGGCAGAAAGCCGCCATCATCGGCAGTATTGCCGGGGCGTTGCACGTGCATACGGTGGCCGAAGCCTATGGTATTCCCGTGATTCTGCACACCGACCACTGCGCCAAAAAACTCCTGCCCTGGATTGATGGCCTGCTCACGGCTTCCGAGAAGCAGTTTGACCAAACGGGCAAACCCTTGTTCTCGTCGCATATGCTCGATCTGTCGGAAGAGCCGATTGAGGAAAACCTCGAAACCTGCTGCCGGTATTTTGAGCGGATGGCAAAAATGGGCATGACCATCGAAATTGAACTCGGCGTGACCGGGGGTGAAGAAGACGGCGTGGATAACTCCGGCGTTGACGACTCGAAACTATACACTCAGCCCTCGGAAGTGGCCTACGCCTACACCGAACTGAGCAAAATCTCGCCCAATTTCACCATTGCGGCAGCCTTTGGCAACGTGCATGGCGTGTATAAACCCGGCAACGTAAAACTCTCGCCCGTGATCCTGAAAAACTCGCAGGATTATATCGTGGAAACCCTCGGCACGGGGCCAATGCCGGTGAACTTCGTGTTTCACGGTGGGTCGGGTTCCAGCCGCGCCGAAATCCGGGAAGCAATTCAGTACGGGGCCATCAAAATGAACCTCGACACCGATATGCAGTGGGCCATGTGGGAAGGTATCCTGAACTACTACAAAGCCAAAGAGGGCTACCTGCAAAGCCAACTCGGTAACCCCGAAGGAGCCGATTCGCCCAACAAAAAGTATTATGACCCCCGCGTGTGGCTCCGCAAAGGCGAAGACAGCATGGTGGCGCGGCTGAAAACGGCGTTCGAGGATTTGAACTGCATCAACCGACTGGCGTAAGCGGTTGACCATAGTTTGTGGTTTGTAGTGTGTGGTTTTCTCTCGCTGAAATCAACGGGTTAATAGCCACTGAACTAATTGATAATGAAAGCCCCGGCCTTGAGCCGGGGCTTTTTTGTGGGCCGTTGTTTTGGTATCTTTGGCTATACTACAGCACATAACAACCAACCTATGGAAGCCGCCGTTGCCACCGACCAAATGACCGTTGCGGAGTTTCACCAACTCGAATTCGATGATAATGACCCGTTTCTGTACGAACTGCTCGATGGTGAACTCGTGAAAAAAAACGCACCTGCCCCCCGCCACCAACTGATTTTGGCTGAGTTATATGACCAAATCAAAGCAGATGTAAAATTCGGGCAACTTGGCATTGTTCTCTTTGCCCTGGTTGATGTGTTTTTGAGCGACACCGACGCGCCCCAGCCCGATTTGGTGTTCATAGAAACGTTGCGGGCCAATATCATCACCAACGACGGCGTGATGGGCGCACCAACGATTGTGGTTGAGGTGATTTCGCCCTCATCGGTGTTCCGCGACCGCGTGACCAAAAAACGCCTTTACCAGCAGCACGGCGTTCAGGAATATTGGCTCATCGAACCCGCCGACGACTTTATCGAAATCTTTGCCCTCACCGATGGCCGGTATGATTTACTCTCAGCTGCTTCGCCCGACGAGGGGCAACTTTTCTCGAACGTATTGCCGGGTTTTGTGCCTGATTTGCGGGCTTTGTTTGGGATAGGAGCATAAAAAATCACCCGGCGTTCCAACCATTTCTGCTCTTCCTGAATCTGAGAAACAGGAGTCAACAAACCCTCCCCGCTTTTGCCCGTGTCAGCCAAATTCTACGCCTGCCTGTCGTTGCTGTGCCTGTTGGCCTTGCCGTTTAGTTTTTCGGGTTGTAAGCCCAAACAACCCGATCCTCAACCAACGGTGGTGACGGGCGTGGCGAAGGTCGTTGGCTCAACATCGGCGGTGATAGATGTCATTACCTCAAACTCGACCTTGCTTCAAGAAATAGGCATCTGTTATTCAACAACCAACACTACGCCAACCCGCTCAGATGCTACCATGTCTGCTACGGTGCGGAACGATACTACATCAATTCGGATAACGGGCCTTTTGGCTGGCACTACTTATTACTATCGGGCCTATATTGTCAATAATCAGGGTGAGACTAATTATGGTCAGGTAAGAGAGTTCACGCTCATTACTGGCTTCTTATTAACCGCTGACTTGACCCTATACGCACTTACAGCGACCAAAACGCTCTACTTTCTGGATGCCCGGACGGGTAAACAAATTTGGGCATTCACGAGCATCGATAAGTTTACATTTGCAGATAATGCGCTGTACGTTGCTGCCGATAAGACAATTTCCTGCTTAGAGGCCCGATCAGGGATTAATCGGTGGGAAATTGCCATTCCGAACAACTTGAGAAACCTGATGGTCGTAAATGACCTGCTCTATGCAATTGACTCAGCAGGAAAATTAATCGCCATCGAGACCGCTACCGGCAAAATACGCTGGACATTTGTCGGCAAGGCATTATTCTACGCGCTCCCAACCATAAAAGACGGTGTTCTTTACATTACGTCGAGCAAAACCCTGTACGCTCTGTCTGCCACTACGGGCCAAACGCAATGGAAATCAACAGCAGATGTTTCAACGTTGGCAAGCCCTGCTGTTGCCAACGGCACCGTCTACGCAATGGATTTGAATGGGGGCTTAGTTGCCTTTGATGCCTCAACAGGACAAAAACGGTGGGACTTCTTAGATGAGCGTTCCACCTACTATCGTAATTGGTCTAGTCCTTTTGTGGCAAATGGCTTAGTTTATTTCACCGGCATAACGCCATACGGAGAATACAGGGCTACTTTTTTTGCCCTTGATGCGGCTACCGGCCAAAAACGATGGACGTATCTACTATCTGGCGGCTACTTGAGCGCAACCCCCATTTTGGCAAAGGGCCTGATTCATATAGGCAGCTATGGCGAATATATGGCACTGCTACCTGATGACAAGAAAGGACTATTAACAAGTTTAGATGCCATAACTGGCGAAAAGCGGTGGGCTTTGCCCGATGATAAGGGGCTTGGGTCTCCCGTATCTGTCGATGGGGTATTGTACATAGGAAACACTTCTCCCTATCCTGACAAGGGCATCAGCCATCTCTACGCCCTTGCCGCCGATACGGGCAAACAACTTTGGTCTTTTGAACTGGGTGAAGATCTGGTCGGTTCTGCCTTACTCGTTCGTAACGGCTCCGTTGTTGGCACGTATCCCACCGACAGTGGAGCAGGGCGGTAAAGAGTCTCGTACTACGTCTTACGATGCTGGTTAATATGACCCAATTTCCTTTTCTGAAAGAGCGGGCATCAGGCGCACAGAACGAGAAATAACTAATCTATGATAACGGTAGTTTAGTTTTACTAATAAAACTGATCTAACGGTTAATAAGCTGTTATTCAGTCTATTGTCTGGTTAATCTTACTGGTTATTCCAGATACACCATCAGGACAAATAAACACTATCTGCTTCCACCTGTTTTCGTCAGTACAAGTCTGTCGGTTGATAGATTTGTGCTAACGTAAACTCAACAGAATATGAAAAAGGTACTGATTGCCATTTCCTTCGCATTGCTCATGCTTGTTCAGGTTGCCAATGCGCAGGCTGTTCAGGAGGCTAAGGAGGCCAAGAAAGAAATGAAGGCCGAGAAAAAGATGCACAAGGCCCAGGAAAAACGCGAAGATGTTAGTGATAAAAACCGGGTGAAAATCCCCCTGATTTCTGACGACAAAACTAAACTTGCCGAAGCTCGTCGAAAAGAGAAGAAAGCCGTGAAAAAGGAAATGAAAGGTGCGGCTAAAGAGAAAAAAGCTGAGGCCAAAATGGTTACCAAAAAGGCGGACCGTGTTGGCAACTAAAGCCTGACGCGAAACGCTGGACGTTAATACCAAAAAGCCCTGGTTTGTCATTCATTCAGAATGATAACCGGGGTTTTTTGATGTGCTATCAGGTGAAATCTGGAAACCTCAGCAACACAGCAGCCCTTCAACCGCGTGGGTGCTGTTATCCCCATGCAACCAGTCTCCCCATTTTGGCATCTGGCCGGTAACGCCCGCCAGATGGTTCATGCCTTTTGTGGGCGGGTTGCCGGGGTTCATCACAATTTAATGGCCCTGCACGAGTTCTCAACCTAACTTGACCGGTCAAGCCAACCCCGCTCTGTTTATGCGCTTTATCTCGCTCACGATTCTGTTTTTTACGATTGCATTCACGATTTCGTATGCCCAAAGCGGCCTGCGCGGCACCATCAAAAACACCAACGGCGATGTGATGCCCTACGCGGCTATCTCCGTAAAAAACACGACGCAAGGCACCATCTCCAACGCCGAAGGCCGCTATGAACTGCCACTCTCACCCGGCTCATACGTGGTTGTGTTTCAGTATCTTGGCTTTCAGGCCCAGCAAAAAACAGTCGAGATTGGCACTGGCTTCACCGAACAGACTATCACCATGACTGAGCAGGTGGTACGGTTGCAGGAAGTACAGGCTAAATCGGGCAACGAAGACCCGGCCTACACCATCATGCGCCGGGCCATTGCCAAGAGCCGGTTTCATCAGTTGCAGGTGCAGAACTACACCACCCGAAACTACATGAAGGCTTCGTTTGTGGTAAAAAAACTGCCCGCCATTGCTAATCTGTTCAAGAAACAATTAGCCGAAGCCGAGCGCGAGGTGAATTTTAAAGTGGGCGTTCCCCTGTTGTTTGAGACCGTTTCTGAAACCGTGTTTCAACAGCCCAATACTTACCGCCGTCGGGTGCTTGCCAGCCGCAATTCGCAGGTAAACCAGGTGGCATCGGCGGCTGTGTCGCTGGGGGCAGGGTCGTTTTATTCCCCAAAAATCAACGGGGCCGTGTCGCCGTTATCGTCAGCCGCGTTTTCTTATTATAAATTCGAGTACGAAGGTACGTTCAGCGAGCAGGGTCTGGAAATCAGCAAGATTCGGGTCATTCCGCGTTCGTGGGGCGAGGGCGTATTTCGGGGCGTGATTTATATTCTCGAAAACTCATGGGCCATTCACAGTTTTCAGTTGGAGCAAATCAACGGCGAAGGTTTCCTGACCAATACCCGCTGTACGTTCTCGCCGATTAAAAATGTCTGGCTGCCGACTAATTTCCGGGGTGATACAAAAGGCGCGTTGTATGGTGCCGATTTCGAGTTTCAATTTGCTGTTAGTCAGACCTTTAGCCAACTCACCGTGAACCCGGCTTTTGTGGACGATGTGCCGGTGATTGACGAGAAAAAAGACCGTTCGGCCACCAACCTTGCCAAACGAGACATCAAAGGCCAATCGTTTGAGGAGACCGTAAAAAAGCAGAAAGAACTGACGACCAAAAACTTCAAGCAACTCGTCAAAGAATACGAAAAACAGCAATACCGCGAACGCAAAAAGCAGGGGCAGGAAACTCAGGTGGTGCGGAACGATTCGATTATTGTGGACTCGCTGGCGGGCAAACGAACAGCCGCCTTCTGGGATTCGCTACGGTCGGTGCCGCTCACCACCGCCGAAACTGTTAGCTATAAACGGTTTGATAGTTTAGGGGTGGTGCGGGTGGCGAAGGCCAAAACCGATAGCCTGAAGGCCAAAAAGAAACCCAAATTCTCGGTGCTGAACCTGTTGTTTATCGGCGATACCTACCGGCTCTCGAAACAGACGCGGCTGGTGTGGTCAACGCCGTTAGCCAACATTCACTACAACACCGTTGAGGGCTACCACGCCGAAGCCGGGTTGCGGCTGAACATCCGGGCCAGCCGGGCCGATTCGGTCCGAGACCCGGCTCTGTTCAGAACCGAGCCGCGCTGGTACGTGGGCGGTGTGGGGCGGTATCAGTTTGGCCGCAAGGCATTTATCGGCTCCGGCGTACTGGGTGTTCGGGGAAAAGTGGCAGATGCTGAACTGTCGGGCGGGCGGCAGTTTGTGCAGTTTAACCCCCAAAACCCCATCAGCGCGGCCCTGAATGATTTTACGACACTCTGGTTTGAGCAGAATTTTATGAAACTCTACCAGAAAGATTTCATTAGTCTCAACCTGAACTTAAAACCCACCGGCGACCGGCTCACGTTTGGCTTGGGGGCCGAATACGCCCGGCGAACCAGCGTTGAGAATTTCCGGGAAGACCTGAAACCCTGGATTGACTGGAAAAACCGGACGTTTACGCCCAATACGCCTAACAACGTCGAATTTGACGGGCAGTATGGCGACGTGCCGCCGGGCGCACCCAATACGGCTTTTGCCACGCACAACATTGTAACGGTAAATGTGCTGACAAAACTGAACTTAGGCCGCATCCGGTACTCGATTCGCAACGGCGTTCGCCGGAAAATCAGAGATCAGAATGCTCCCGAACTGACCCTAAACTACCGGATGGGTCTCGCCGAAGCCCATAATTACGGTTTCGCGCAGGCTATGTTTGCCCATTCTGTCGAAACCGGCATCAGGAGCCGGTTGAGCTACCAGGTTTCGGCAGGTACGTTTTTGGGAAACGACACGCCCTATTTCGTGGATTTCAAGCACTTTGCCGGCAATCAGTTCTGGGCGCAGCAGGGCGACGCGGTTACGAGTTTCCGGCTGTTGCCATATTACCAGTTCAGCACGGGCAAGCGGTTTGTGGAGGGCCACATTCTGGGCGAATACCGCAAACTGCTCCTGACGCAGATCACGTGGTTGCGGCTCCTCGACTTGCAGGAAAACCTGTTTGTCCATTACCTCGCCACGCCTAACCTCAACAACTACACCGAAATCGGCTACGGACTGAACGGCTTGATTCCGAAGGTGTTACCGGCTTTTCGGGTTGAGGTGATCGGGCAGTTTCAGAACGGTAGCTACCAGGGATTGGGCTACCGCGTTGGCACCACGCTGACCTTTGGCCGGTAAGATCAGGCAACGGCGAACTCAGTAAATTGGCGAATAAACGGCGAGCGATAACCCAACACGATGTGATCTTTAGGAACGCCAGCCGCCAAAAGTGCATCTACAATACCGTCTTCAGTGGCATCGCGCTGAATCCAGAGTTTGCCCTCAATGATGTCAATATGGATAACAATGGCATAAAAACGCTCATCGTTTTGCCAACCAACGTCAACCAGTAAAAAGCGGTTATTTGCCGTGTCAAAAACGCACTCATAGTGCTGATTACCCGCTTGATTGGCAAATGATTGGTGTTCAATAATAACCTCTTGAACCGTTTTGGCGTATCGAATTATCCGATCCATTTTGTGATAATTTGTTCAGGTGCATTGTAAACAAGGAGTCGAATTGCCATTTCTTCGCTTAGAATTGAAATAACATGATCTTTTGTTAGTTCGGCAAAAATTTCTTTCGGAATAGCAAGATACAAGACCCGACCAGCCGCTGATTTAGACAATGCCTGTGTGTACATCACATATTGCCCTACCGCACGTTCTAAATCGGCCATTGCCGAACGCCCCGTAAAGCTCTTTACCTCTACCGCAATCCGGCGGTTTTCACGTTCGGCGGTGATGAGTTTTTCGGCGGCTAAATCAACATAAAGTTTGCGCTCCCCAAAGGCGAGTGTTAACGGGTCGTCGGTAATCGTCCAGCCCTCTTTTTCAAGGGCGACTCTCACCGCTGAATGGAAAATGTCTCGTGCCATAGACCGCTAATTTACGGCAAAATTATTCCCACTCCTCGGCTTCGTCGTTGAGCAATTCGGCCACTACGCCCGTCCAGCCGGTTTGGTGGCTGGCCCCGATTCCCTGCCCCGAATCACCGTGAAAATACTCGAAAAATAGTAATAAATCGGCGTTTTCGGGGCGTTCATAAAACGATGAAAACGGCCCGTGAACCGGGCGATGGCCGGTGTCGTCGCGCTCAAAGAGATGCACCACGCGCTTGCCCAATTCATCGGAAACCTGCTCTAAATTCAGAAACGTGCCGGAGCCGGTTGGGTATTCAACCGTCAGTGAGTCGCCGTAGAACTGATGGTATTTTTTCAATGACTTGATAAGCAGGTAGTTAATTGGCATCCAGACCGGACCGCGCCAGTTGGAGTTGCCGCCAAACATTCCCGAATCCGAATCGCCCGGCACGTAGCCGATGGTATAGCGTTGCCCGTTCACGACCACCGAAAACGGATTGGCTTCGTGGTATTTCGACAAGGCCCGGATGCCGCCCGGCGACAAAAACTCCGACTCGTCGAGCATCACCTGCAAGAGCCGCACTAACCGTTCTTTCGAGACCAGCGAAATCAGCAAATCACCCTCATCGGTGAGTTGCTGTTCGGGCATGGGCTTACCAAGTTTGACGCGGTATTTGTTGAAAAAATCAACCCGTTTCAGAAAATCGCCCAGCACTTCGCTTTTCTCGCGCTTGATTACCGACACCGCAAACAACACCGACAAGCCCACCACCGACCGCACTTTGAGGTCTATCACCGGGCCGTTGCCGGGGTAAAGCTGATCGTAATAAAATCCGTCGGTTTCGTCCCAGAGTTCGTCGTTGAGCGATTCGGCAATCAGCACAAAATGTTCGTAAAACTTGGTTGCCACGTCTTCAAAGGTCGGGTCGTAGCGGCTGATTTCGACGGCCATATCCATCATATTCAGCGCAAACATTCCCATCCAGGCAGTAGCGTCGGCTTGTTCGAGCAACGTGCCGGGGGCGAGGTTGCTGCGGTCAATAACACCGATGTTATCAAGCCCCAGAAAGCCGCCACTGAATACGTTGTTTTCTTCTAAATCCTGCCGATTGGCCCACCACGTGAAGTTGATGAGCAGTTTCTGGAACGCCCGTTTCAAAAACTGCACGTCGGCATTGCCGTGGATGGCTCGCTCGATGCGAAATACCGACAGCGCGGCCCAGGCGTGAACGGGCGGATTTACGTCCGAAAAATTCCATTCGTAGGCCGGAATCTGTCCCTGCGGACTCATATACCACTCGCGCATGAGCAGGATGAGCTGATTTTTGGCGAAAACCGGGTCAATCATTGCTAATGGGATGGTGTGAAAGGCCAAATCCCATGCCGCAAACCAGGGATATTCCCACTTATCGGGCATACTCAATACGTCTTCGGCGTTCACGTGCTGCCAGTTTCGGTTGCGTCCGCGTTGGTGGCCGGGCGGTGGGGCGGGCAGACCGGGGTCGCCGTTGAGCCAGCGCGTGATGTCGTAATGATAATACTGTTTGCTCCAGAGCAAGCTCGCAAACGCCTGACGCTGAATCTGTTTCATGTCGGGCGTAGCGTCTTTCGGGGCAAACCGTTCATAAAACTCATCGGCTTCGGCAATACGGTCGGTAAAGATTTGCTGGAATCTTTCGCCAAACGGTTCGGTGTTGATTTCATTAGTCAGCCGCAGACACACCTGCCACGTTTGGCCCGGCAGAATAAGCTGCTCATAAACCGGCGCAAACTTGGTTCCGGTATTGTTTTCCTGCAAAAACCCCAGCAGGTCGTCGTTTTGCTGGCAAATCGCTTCGTGAAACGCATCCTTCACAAACGGGGATGGGTTCGGGACGTTGTACAACCGTTTGGTGTTGGTTTCGTTTTCGGTCATCAGGGCCGTGTCCGTAGCCGAGTAGTAGAGGTAATAATTACCCGTTCGGGGATGAATAAGTTGAGCCGCGCCACTGTGCGGCATATCGGGCCGCCGATGAATTTCGGGCCGCTGAAAATCCGGTTCATACTCCCACCGATTGCGGCACCAAAGCGTGGGTAAAATAGTGAGCGGGGCCGCGTCGGGGCCGAGGTTGCGGGCCGTGATGCGGATACAGACATCGTTATCGTCGTTTTTGGCATACTCGATGTCCACATCAAAGTAGCGTCCGTCTTCAAAAACGCCGGTGTGCAGAATTTCAAATTCGGGGTCTTGCTTGCCGCGTCGCCGGTTTTCGTTCACAAGCCAACCGTAAGGAAACGGGGCCTGCGGGTATTTGTACCGCATTTTCTGGTACGAATGGGTCGGCGTGTTATCGAGATAATAATACAGTTCTTTCACGTCTTCGCCGTGATTACCCTCGTTGTTGGTCAGGCCAAAGAGCCGCTCTTTCAGGATACCGTCGCGGTGATTCCAGAGCGCAACGGCAAAGCAAACGTTCTGGCGACGGTCAGAAATCCCGCCCAATCCGTCTTCGCCCCACCGATACACTTTTGAGCGGGCCTGATCGTGGGTAAAATAATTCCAGGCATCGCCGTTGGCGGAGTAATCTTCACGCACCGTTCCCCACTGACGTTCAGACAGATACGGGCCCCATTTGGCGAGGGGAACGGTGCGTTCGGCGGCTTCGGCAATGCGTTGTGCTTCAGATGGAGCGTTAAACGGCGTGTGTTTCGGTTGCATGGCGTTGGGGTTGTGTGTAGAGACGCATAATTGCGTCTCATTGTTGCGTCTGATGAGACGGACGAAAACAGACGCAAATATGCGTCTCTACGCATAACCCAAACCGAAAATCGGATTAAGATTCTGTGAAAACCGAGAGTAGTCTATGCAGATACGGCATCAACGGGTTCAATCGTCCTCAATGCGTTAGAACAGACAAATTGGGCAAGGAAATATTATTTCTGTTTTTGTGCTATTTTATTCTGAGTTTTTCAGAATTTACCAAATAAATAGAAACCATTCACCTGATTTGCCATTATGAGTCAATCACTACGCTTTGTCCTGTTTAGCCTTCTGTGGCTCGCTACGTCGGCCCACGCGCAACCACCAATCAAGCCCAAACTCCTCCGCGAAGCCACCATCGCCGGTTTACATTCAGCCATGCAACGGGGAAAATTAACGGCGGTGCAACTCGTGCAGCACTACCTCGACCGGATCGATGCCTACGACAAACAGGGGCCTTATCTGAACAGTATTATCCTAATCAACCCGAAGGCGTTGGCCGAAGCCCGGCGACTCGATTCGCTCTATGCCGCCACCGGAAAGTTGGTTGGGCCGCTGCACGGGATTCCGGTGGTGGTGAAAGACAATTATGACACCTACGATATGCCCACCACGAATGGCACTCTGGCGATGAAAAACTCGATTCCGCCCGACGATGCCTTTGTAATTCGTAAAATCCGCGAAGCCGGGGCCATCCTTATCGCTAAAGCGAATCTGGCCGAATTTGCCTACACCGGCAGCTATTCGGTCAGTTCGATACTGCCGGGCTACTCGCGGAACCCATATGATACCAAGCGCACCACTGCCGGGTCGAGTGGGGGAACGGCGGCTGCCATCGCGGCTGATTTTGGCACGGTGGGGTTAGGCACTGATACCGGCAGCTCGATCCGGGGGCCGTCGGCGCATCAGGCGTTGGTTGGGTTTCGGTGTACGCTGGGACTCATCAGCCGGGATGGTATTGCACCCCTTGCCCTCACCAACGATACGGGTGGCCCCATCTGCCGGACGGTCGAAGATGCAGTTCGCCTGCTCGACGTGATGGCGGGTTACGACAAAGCCGATACCATAACCATCAGAAGTCAGGGCAAAATACCCGCCAGTTACCAGCCGTTTCTCGACAAAAACGGCTTGAAAGGGGCGCGGATTGGGGTTGTCCGGCAGTTATGTATGCCCAAAAACGCCGACCCGCAGGTCTATGCCCTCTTTAACCGCGCCCTCGACGAACTCCGGGCCGCCGGTGCCACCGTTATTGACTCGGTGCGGGTGCCGCAGTTAGACACCATCACCAAATCGTTCGATACCATTCCGCAACTCCGGCGCGATTTTGACCGGTATCTGCTCAGTCTGGGGCCAAACGCTCCGCACAAGTCGTTGGCTTCCATCATCAAATCGAAGCAATACCACCCGTATTTGGAGAAAGCGTTGCTCGACGCGCAGGCCGATACGCTTGACCCGGAACAACACAAGGGCTGGGCCAAAAACTTAGGGCTGCGGGCCAAACTCCGTGAGTTAGTGATACGGGCGATGGACTCAACCGGCGTTGATGCCCTGGTGTATCCGTCATTCAGTTACCCGCCCCGGCTCCTCGGCGACCTCAACACGCCGTCGGGAACGAACAACAACGCGCTGTCGCCCCCAACGGGTTTCCCGGCGTTTACCGTGCCAATGGGGTTTACTTACGGGACTCTGCCCGCCGGGTTGCAGTTTTTTGGTCGGCCTTTCAGCGAACCGACCCTGATTCGGTTGTGCTACGGCTATGAGCAGGCCACGCACCACCGCATCCCGCCCGATAGCACACCCGTCTTGCCAAGACGAAGGCGGTGATACCGCGCTCATAAAAAAGCCCGCACCAATCGGCGCGGGCTTCTGCGGGAAACCGGGTGATTCAAAAATGCACGTCGCGATAAATTTGCCGGAGGGTGATCGGCTCATCGGCAATGGTCACGATGTCGTCGGCGGCTTCGATGGTTGTCTCGCTCCACCGATTGGGCGATTGCCGCTCCATCAGAATCAGTTTGGGTTTGTCCTGATACACAAACAGAATGGTTTGCACCGACGGAATTTCTTTGTAGCAGGGCAATTTGGTGCCAAAATGATAGCTGCTCGTGCTGGGCGACAGAATTTCGATCAGCAGCGTCGGGTTGGTTTCCGCACTAACCGTAGCGACGGACCGTCCTTTGCTGTACTCAAACGGCTGCCGCGGCAGGGCCACCACCATACCATCGGCGTTGAAAACCCCCATCCGGCTTTTCTCACAGTCGCTATACACCGGGCGGTTGCTGTTATAGACCACGAAGCCGGGTCTTACATCAAAAATGTTGTTCAGCAACGTGTTGAATCGCCCGGCAATCCGGCTGTGCGTGTCGCTTTCGTAGCTCATGGTGGCAATAATGTGGTGGTCGTAATAATCGGCGCGGTAGGTAGCCTCGGTCAACAGTTGCCAGTATTCATCGAGCGAGGCCGGAAATGTGTAGAACCCATCGGCATCTACGCAGTCAGTCAGGTCATCATTGGTGAGCGGAAATTTTACATCGGTCAGCATAATCGGTTTGCTGTCAGGTTATTGGTAACGATACGCAATCAGCCGCCGGTGGCAAAGCCCTCGAATACGGTCATGCCGCCGTCAATAAACAGGCTGGCCCCGGTGATGTAGTCCGAATCGTCAGAAGCCAGAAACACGGCTAAGTTGCCGATGTCTTTGGGTTGCCCAATGCGGTTGTAGGGTATGAGCGTCATCAGGCTGGCGAGGGCCTGCGGGGTGTTCCAGGCTGCGGTGTTGATGGGCGTTTGGATGGCTCCGGGGCAGATGCTGTTGACCCGGATCTTCCGGTCGCCGTATTCCTGGGCTAAACTCTGCATAAACATTCGGATGGCACCTTTTGAACTGGCGTAGTTTACGTGGCCCGCCCAGGGGATAATTTCATGCACCGAACTCATGCAGATAATCTTGCCCGTTGCCGCCGAAACGTCGGGGCGCGGCCCCCGGCGCAGAAACTCCCGGATGGCTTCGCGGGCGCACAAAAACTGGCCCGTCAGGTTCACGTTAATCACTAAGTTCCACTGGTCGAGGGTCATCTCGTCAAATTTCGCGTCGCGTTGCAGCCCGGCGTTGGCGATCAGAATGTCAACCGTACCAAAATGGTCAACGGCTTGTTTGAACATAGCCTGCACCGAGGCTTCGTTCGAGACATCGGCCTGAATAGCCAGCGCATCCACCCCGAACGCCTTGATTTCCTGCACGATAGCGTCGGCGGCTTCGGGTTTCGAGACGTAGTTGACCACCACGTTGGCCCCGGCCTCGCCGAGTGATTTTGCCACGCCCGCGCCAATGCCGGAGTTTGCCCCCGTTACGAGTGCCGTTTGACCTGAAAGTTTTTTGTCTGCCATGATTTGTAGAGCCGCCATAGTTAGAGGCTCTGTTTAGGTGATTGTGTTGCGTCTGCGTTTGAGTGAACGGGTTACGTTTTTGTCCCGGCAAAAGTCGGAAGGCTGATGGTTTATTTCGGCATAATCTTTTGCCCCGGTTTTAAAACCGGGGCAAAAGATTATCCTACGCACGTTTACCTTCGCGGCATGAATCACCACAATACCCGCCCGACTGCCCCGTTTCTGCGTCTGCTCTATGTTTTGTTTTTTCTGTCTGGCTTTGCCGCGTTGCTGTATCAGGTTATCTGGCAACGGCTGCTGGTGTTTTATACGGGTTCTGACACAGTCAGCATCAGCCTGATTGTGTCGGCGTTTATGACGGGTTTGGGCGTAGGCTACTTTGTGGGTGGCCGCGCTGCCGACCGCGCTTCGACGGCCCAAAATCTCCGCTATTTTCTGCTGGCCGAGGCTGGTATCATGGGCTTTGCGGCCATCAGCAAGGTTATCCTGTACGATTTCCTGTACGTCAACAACCCCGTTGCCAACAACAGCCCGGTGGTGCTGTATGCGGTGGTGTTCGGCGTGTTGCTGTTACCGACGTTTCTGATGGGCTTTTCGCTCCCGGCCCTGTCGCGGGTATTTCGGTTTGGCGATGGCCCGGCGCAGGGGCGGTACGTTTCGCTGCTCTATTTTGTGAATACCCTCGGCGCGGCAGTGGGCGCGTTCGTCACGGGTTTTGTTCTGATTCGGCAGATGGGTTATGAATCGGCGATTTGGGTTGGCGTAGTTTTCAACGGTTTGTGCGTGTTGGGGGCGGTTTGGCTTGGTAGCCGGTTGCCAAAATTTGCTGATAGTCAGTCAGAAACGGGTATTCTGGCTATTAACTTACCCCAACCGGCTCCGTTGCGGTTTACGCCCGCACTCACGGCCTGGTCGGTGCAGTATGGGCTGTCTGGTTTGGCCGCGCTCTCGCTCGAACTGATCTGGTTCAGGATGCTCGAAACGCTCATCAAATCGGTTTCGCTCACGTTTTCGATTTTGCTGGCCGTGTATTTAGGATCAATGGCAGTGGGTACGCTGGTGGGTGTTGGTCTGGGGCAGCAAGCGGGCCGGGTGTGGTCTCCTGCTAAACGTGAACGGGTATTTTTGTGGGCGCAAACCGGCCTCTATGCCTACACCGCAGCATCGGTAGCGATGTTCATGACGGCCATTGGTCGGGTTCCCGCGCTTGATTTTTTGTGGCAATACCTCAACAGTGGCGAGCCGGTGCTGTCGCCGGGATTTGCGCTGTTTACCTACGGCCTGATGCCGATGTTTATATTGTTTGTACCCACATTTTTGATGGGGCTGAGCTTTGCCGTGTCACAATCGCTGATTCAGGATCGGTTTGAGGAGGTGGGCCGTAAAGTCGGCTGGCTGCAGTTTGTGAACATTGCGGGGTCGGCGGTGGGTGCGTGGTGGGTCACCTGGATTGGTTTTCCGATGCTGGGAACGGCCACGCTCATCAAACTGATTGCCGGGCTGGGTATCGGCTACGGGTTTGTACTCTTTGCCCGGAAACACATCAACGCCGTTACAGTGGCGGGGCTGACCATTGTGCAGGTACTTATCCTGACCGCAATTCCTGACAATACCCGGCTTTGGCAGCGGATGAACGGTGTTGAGAAGCCGGGTGATATTCTCTTCAATGAAAACGCATCGGGCATATCGGTTATCAAGCTCATGCCCGGCCATCGGGCGGGTATCGTATTTGTCAACGGCCTGGGGCAGAGTGGATTACCTTATTCCATTGACGAAGTACACACGTTATTGGGAGCCTTGCCGGTGATGATGCACCCGCGCCCCGAACGGGTAGCCGTGATTGGCTTAGGCTCGGCGGGAACGGTGCATGGCGTGGGCGGACGGCCCGAAACCCGGCAGATTGACTGTTTCGAGATCGTGAGCAATCAGGCGCAGATCGTGGCTGATTATGGCCGCGTTGCTCAGGACAGCACCGTAATAAAGGTGCTGACCGATAAACGATTACGGCTGATTTTTCGGGATGGCCGGTACGCGTTGCAACACAGCCCGGTGCAGTATGACGTGATCGAGGCCGACGCGCTCCGGCCCACCTCGGCGTTTGCCGGTAATCTGTATTCGCGGGAGTATTTTGAGTTGTTACGGTCGCGACTGAAACCCGGTGGCTACGCCATAACGTGGTCGCCGACGGGCCGGATTAAAAACACATTTCAGGCGGTATTTCCATACATTTTTTATGTGGATGGCTTGGTCTTAATCGGTAGTAATGAGCCGATTGTGGCCGATTGGAACGCCATTCGCCAACGCGCCGAAAGCCCGTTCAGCCGCGCTCATTATGGCTCGGCAGGCATTGATTTATGGGTGTTGATTGCCAAATACCGGGCGCACACCAGCACATTGCCGGGCAATCAGCCCATCAGTGCGGAAATTAATACTGACCTCTTTCCGAAGGATGAATACAGCATCCGGCAACGCGATAAATTGTGAGGAAAAATACCCGCTTAACCTACATCGCCAATCAGTCCGCCGTGCAGGTGATAGATGGTCTTGGCCGCTAATTCGGGCTGGCGCAGAAAATCTTTGGCCGCCACCCGGCTCCGAATGCCGTTGGTACAGACCACAATCAGCGCAGGGTAGGGGAGAAGTTCGGTTTTGCGGGCGCGGATGTCGGCGAGGGGAATATTGAACCCACCTAAGTTAAACTCGTCAAATTCCCACTCGTCGCGCACGTCCACAACGGCGGTGCCGGGTTGCTGGCGGAGGGCTTCAAAGTCGGCTAATGAAATATCGGTGTAGGCTGGCGTTGGCACAAGGGTTAGTCCGCGGCACGGCTCCGCCGAATTTTCTTTACAAAATCAACGGATACACCAGCTAAGGCCGCAATTTGTTCATTGCTGAAATCGGTTTGCCGAACGAGGTTTTTAACAAACAATCGCTCTTTCCTGGCTTCACCTTTGGCCTCACCTTTGGCTTCACCGTTGCGTTCGCCAAGTATGTAATAGATGTCGTTTTCCTTCTTGAAGAAATCGGTCAGATTATCCATAGCATCATCAAAAATTGGTTTAAGGTTTCGGAGTTGTACCAATACACGCAGTTGAGACCTGTACTTTTCCAACACCAACGGGCCGTTGGCAGTTTCGGCTAAACGGTCTAAAATTCGGCCTAATACAACGGGAGATTCTGCCGGTTTAAAATTCGCCAAAACAGCCAGCAAAATATCCTCTGGAACGGGTGAGGACAGAAAAATCCGGTAGTCAAGTTGCTGAAAACTAATCAGATTATACCGGAACGAGACATCACCCATACTCAACTCAGTTATCATTTGCGGGGCTGCCATACCTAAGTAAAACACATATTGCCGAACCGGAATTTCGTACTGTTCGAGCAGTATGGCGCAGTAAGTGTGCATTCTATGAACCATTTTTGGCTCATTCTTGACCTGGAACTCCAGGTGCAGGATAAACGTCTCGCCAGTTTGGTCGGTAATGCGTTTCAGCGCATCGGGTTTGCGCTCTTTGGTATGCTGGATTTCATCAGGAATCTCTTCTGAATGGGCAATCTGGATACCGATAATTCGCTCAATCAACGCCGGAATCGCAGCCTCCAGGTTCTCTTTCAGGATTTTATCGTATTGACTGATCTGTCGGATTGGGCGGGGGTTGGTTGTTTTCGGGGCATAGTCTGCAAAGTAAGACAGAATCACCTGCGCTGGTATGCATACCGGGGGTAAATTAACCGTTTCCTCTGCCAATGTGTCAGATTATCCTGCGTCGGAACGCCTTTTGCCAGCCGCTCAGTACACGCAACTAAATCGCACATACGATGGAAGCAACAACAACCGAAATGCCAACCGAAAAAGGAAATATCTCGATTCACACCGAGAATATTTTTCCGATCATCAAGAAATTCCTGTACTCTGACCATGAGATTTTCCTCCGCGAACTGGTCTCCAACGCCGTTGATGCCACCCAAAAACTGCGTAAACTCGCTGGTTTCGGGGAGTTTGTCGGCGAACTCGGCGATTTGAAGGTCACGGTTTCGCTCGATAAGGAGGCCAAAACGATTACCATTTCGGATAACGGTATCGGTATGAACGCCGACGAAATCAAGAAATACATTAACCAGATTGCGTTTTCGGGAGCCACCGAATTCCTCGAAAAATACAAAGACAAAACCGCATCGGCAGACGACAAAACCAACATCATCGGTCACTTTGGCTTAGGCTTTTACTCGGCCTTTATGGTGGCCGAAAACGTTGAGATCATTACCCGTTCCTACCGCGAGGGTGAGCAGGCCGCCCGGTGGATTTGCGACGGCTCGACCGAGTTTGAAATCTCGCCCGCCGACCGCGAAGCACGCGGCACCGACGTTGTGCTGCACATTGCGCCCGATTCTGACGAATTTCTCGACACGTTTCGGCTCCGGGGTATCCTCGACAAGTACGCCCGGTTTCTGCCCGTGCCGGTTGAGTTTGATGGCGAAACGATTAACAACACCGCCCCAATCTGGACGAAAGCTCCGGCAGATTTGACCGACGAGGACTACAAAACGTTCTACCGCGAGCTGTATCCGATGGCCGAAGAACCCCTGTTCTGGATTCATCTCAACGTAGACTACCCGTTTAACCTGACCGGAATTTTATACTTCCCGAAGGTCAAAAACGAACTGCGGCTGCAACGGGAGAAAATACAACTCTATAGCCGTCAGGTATTTATTACCGATGAGGTGAAAGACATTGTGCCTGATTTTCTGATGCTGCTGCATGGCGTGATTGACTCGCCCGATATTCCGCTGAACGTGTCGCGGTCGTTTTTACAGGCCGACTCCAACGTTAAGAAAATCAACGGCTACATCACCCGTAAAGTGGCCGATAAGTTGCAGGAACTGTTCACTACCGACCGCCCGGCCTACGAAGAGAAGTTTGATAACATCGGGCTGTTTGTGAAGTATGGCATCATCTCTGACGACAAGTTCTACGAGAAAGCCAAAGCCTTCGCATTAGTCAAAAACACCGCCGGGAAATTCTTCACCTTCGACGAATACCGCGAACACGTGCAGGCTAATCAAACCGACAAAAACGACCGCGTTATCTGGCTCTACACTACCGACCCGCAGCAGCAGGACGGCTATATCACGTCGGCAACCCGGCGCGGCTACGATGTGCTGGTGCTGAACTCGGCCATTGACCCGCACTTTATCCAGGGAATCGAAAGCAAACTCGACAAAATAACGCTCCAGCGCGTGGATGCCGACACGCTCGACAAGCTGATTGACACCGGATTAGCCAACGACAGCGTGTTGTCAGAAGCGGATACCACAACACTGAAAGACGTTTTCACCGGAATTTTGACCGATAAATCATCGTCGGTGAGTGTGGCCGCCATGCCCGCCGACGAACTGCCTGTGACCATCACCCAGCCGGAGTTTTTGCGCCGGATGAAGGAAATGCAGGCGATGTCGGGCGAACCGTCGTTTTTCGGAGCAATGGGCGGGGGCTACAACGTGGTCGTGAACGCCAATCACCCGCTGTCGGCTAAAGTGCTGGCAACCACCGATGCCGACGCGCAAAAAAACCTCGCCAAACAACTGTATGATCTGGCGTTGCTGTCGCAAAACCTGCTCACCGGGGCCGAGTTAACGGCGTTTGTAGAGCGCACGGTGCAGACGCTGTAAAAAAATCCCGGCATTATACCCCCAACCGACCCTTACCGGCATACGCCGGTAAGGGTAAACAGGCCCGCTTGCTTGCCCGCCCGATTGGTGGGGAGAATCTATACTGCCGGTAAAGATGAGGTTTGTTGCATCCCCAGTTTACTCTTTCGGTAGCCATAGCCAAAATAAATCACTAAGCCCAGCACTAACCACAGCACAAAAATAAACCAGTTGGTCACGCCCAATTCCGTCATCAGATACAGGTTAATCAGCACGCCAATCACGGGCAGCAGCGAAAAATTACGCTGGAAACTCAACACCGCCATCACCGCCCAGATCAGCCAAAACAAAGCCAGCAGGGGTTTTGTCTGGATAGACGACACAAACCAGCCGTTGTAGATCACTACGCCGAGGGCCAACATTAATGCCAGCCCCACCACGAATTTTCCGTTGATATACGGCACCCGAAACTTGGCCTGCGCCGACAGCCCGTTGGCATCGAGATACAGAATCCCCCCGCACACCATCGTAAAGGCAAACAGGGTTCCTACGCTCGTCAGGTCAACAAAGAAATTCATGTCCAGAAACAGCGACGGCACCGCCACCAGCACCCCCGTCACGATAGTCGAGAACCAGGGTGTGCGGAATTTGGGGTGAATTTTAGCGAACTGCGGCCAGAGCAGCCCGTCGCGGCTCATGCTCATCCAGATACGCGGCTGACCGAGTTGGTAGGCCAGCAACGCACTCGTAACGGCCACCACCGCGCTGACGGAGATAATACCGGCCACCGAATTTTGCCCGACTTTCTCGAACACAAACGCCAGCGGGTCGTTCACACCGAGTTCTTTGTAGTTCACCATGCCCGTCAGCACTAATGTAATCAGCACATACAGCACGGTGCAAATGGCTAAGCAGTACATCATGGCGCGGGGCAGGTCTCGCTGCGGGTTTTTACATTCTTCCGCCGTTGCCGAAATCGAGTCGAAGCCGATAAACGCAAAAAACACCGAGGCTACCCCGCTCAACACCCCCGCCGTGCCGTTTGGCGCAAAGGGAGTCCAGTTTTCGGGTTTGATATAAAACACGCCCGCCCCAATCACCAGCGCAATCACGCACAGTTTTAGCACCACCAAAAAGTTGCTCACCACCCGCGACTCCCGAATGCCGATATAAACCAACGACGTAATCAGCACCGTGATGAGTGCCGCCGGAATGTCCATAATCATCCGAATACCGGCCACGACGGGCGCATCCTGAAACGCCCCGGCCAGCATTTTTTGGTTCGTCGTCAGGGTTTCGCCCGCCTGACCTGCCAGAAACGCTTTATGGGCCGAGCCGTAATCGGTGGCGAAATACTCCGGCCAATGCAGCCCGAAACCAGAGAGCATGGCCGTGAAATACTCTGACCACGAAATAGCAACCACCATATTCGAAACGGCGTATTCAAGAATGAGCGACCAGCCGATAATCCAGGCAAAAATCTCCCCGAAGGCCACATACGCATACGTGTAGGCCGAGCCGCTGACCGGCACCGTGCTGGCAAACTGTGCGTAGCTCAGGGCCGTGAAGACGCAGGCTACCGCCGTAAACACAAACAGCAACGACACGGCAGGCCCGCCGTTGAACGAAGCCCGCCCGATGGTGCTGAAAATACCCGCCCCAATAATGGCCGCAATACCGAGTGAGGTTAAATCACGAACGCCCAGTACTTTGAGCAGGCCCGACGAATGACTGGCCGAGGAGGAATCGGTAAGAATTTGGGCGACGGACTTTTTACGGAATAGATTCATTATTCAAATTTTCGACGTTTAACCGGAAAAGCTTAGGCCCGAAAGATAGCGTTAGCTTTGCAATATGAGCATCACGGTTGAAAATCTAACTAAAGAATTTAATTCGGGACAACGGGCCGTTGACCAAATTTCGTTTGCCGTTCGGCCCGGTGAGATCGTCGGATTTCTGGGGCCGAACGGCGCGGGCAAATCAACGACTATGAAAATTGCCACCGGCTACCTCGCCCCCACGTCGGGAACGGTAACGGTCAACGGCTTTGATGTGCAGACCGCGCCGATGGCCGTGCGCCGGAGCATTGGCTACCTCGCCGAACACAACCCGCTTTATACTGATCTGTATGTCAGGGAGTTTCTGCGTTTTGCCGGGTCTTTGCACGGCATCAGGGGCAGCGCGTTGCGGCAGCGCATCGGCGAGATGATCGAGTTGGTGGGGCTGGGCCGCGAAGCCCACAAACGCATCGGTCAGCTCTCCAAAGGCTACAGGCAGCGCGTGGGGCTGGCGCAGACGTTGCTCCACAACCCGCCGGTTTTGATTCTTGACGAACCCACCACCGGCCTCGACCCGAACCAACTGACGGATATTCGGGCGGTGATTCGGGCGGTGGCCCAGGATAAAACGGTGCTGTTTTCGACCCATATTCTGCCCGAAGTTGAGGCTCTGTGCAGCCGGGTCATCATCATCAATCGCGGAAAAATCGTGGCCGATGGTCCCTTAGCCGACTTGCGTTCGGGCGGTGCCGGAGTTGCCGCAGTGGTCGCTGAATTTGATGAAGAATTAGGGAGCGATAACCTCTTGGCTATCGAAAACCTGCCTGATGTTCAGGCGATTGAACCACTCGGCGCGGGCAAGTATCGCATCTCGGCACAAACCGGGGCTGATTTGCGGGCCGCTATTTTTCGGCTTGCCGCCGATAAAAACCTAACGCTCGTGGGGTTACGGCAGCAGGAAAGTGGGCTTGAAGCGATCTTCGGGGAATTGACCAAGTAAAGCGGGTGGAAACCGGCTACCAAGTAAAATATAAGCTAAAGAAGGCGGGTTTCCACCCGCCCTACACAAAATCGTCGTATCGGCAATAGGAATGAGGCCAATCTTGCCACGACGAGACTAAGCCAGCACTCACTGGGTTGTTGAGGATATACGTAATGATCCGGCAGAAAGAACGCTCATCCCGAACAATATGATCGTAGGATTCGGCTTGCCAGAACGTCATCCCGGTTCGGTCTAACACTTGATTAGCCCGCTTTGCCGAGTTCGCTTTCATACTCCCCAACACGTGCTGAAAAGGCTTCTCGTCGCAGGTGTTGGTTAAGAGTATATGAACATGGTTCGACATAATGCAATAAGCGTGCAGGTCAAAATACTTGCCATCGCGAAACCGGATGGATTCGCCAACGATGTCAGCAATGGTCTCATCTTTCAGCCAATCGGGACCGATACCAGCTTTGTCAATAAATTGTTCGATGTTCCGAAAATAACGTCCTTCCCCGTTCTGGCGAATCGTACTACTGGCTAAATCAGGTTGCTCACATTGCTGTTTTTGCAGGAAATCCCGATGTTCTCGCTGAATCTCGCTCAATATATCAGCCGGCAATGAGCCGTGCAACCGATACGTGATGAACAACATCTCGCCGGACGGCATGATATGGGGCAATCGCCGACGATAGGGTTGGTGCATATAAGTAAAGCGGACGGCCCGCCGTTGCGGTGGAAATCCGCTGTAAAAAAGCAAAAACAAAAAAAGCGGGTGGCCACCCGCTCTACTTGTATGCACCATTAAATTACTTTACCGATGCCATCAGCGGATACTGGTCAAAAATGGACCGGACAATACCCTTGAAGTAGTTATTCTTGAAGTTCTGGTTTCGCATCATCTTTGAGGCATAGCCTTTCCAGATTACCTGATACGTTTCGGCATCAATGAGGGAGATCATGAGGGTGCCTTCGTCGAGGTTGTAGTCAATGCGTTTGTAGGTGGCATCGTCGTCTTCGCGCACCACCCAGTCTTTGATAACGGGCTGTTGATAGCCCCGGAAACGCAGGTCAGACCGGAAAATATTGTATGATACCAGCAGGTTTGGGCTGCGGTTGCTCACTTTATAGCCCCGTGCTTCCATCTGATGCTGAATGGCATCCTGAATATCGGAGCAGAGCAGCGTGGAGTCCACAAATTCACATTCCAGGAAGTTGAACGAGCTATAGTCTTTGAAATGACCTTCGTAGCTGTAATCATTCTCGACAAACAACTTGCCGGGCATACACCCCGCCAGACCCACAACGGTCATCACAAACAAAAATCCGATAAACTTCTTCATGCGCTGCTTCAAGTAAAGTGAATTATAGTCAAAAGCATTGATTACCTGTTGGTTCAACCCAAAGATAGGAGTTTATGTTTGGCAAAGTCAATCCGGCACCTACTATTAATTTTCCGGTAGTCCCCGGTAAAAATTCACGGCTCCGAGCATCTCTGCTTTTGATACCGCCAGCCCGAACGCGCAATGCCCCGGTCCGTCAATGAGTGCCATCTGGATTTCGCCCGCCCGGTTCTTTTTGTCCTGTATTGTCAGGGTGAGTGCTGCGTTCACGTCTGAATCAGACAGTGTTACCCGGCCATATACGGCAAAAATGTATTCTTCGATTTGGCCCAGCAGTATTTCGTCAATCATGCCGCGCCGGTGAGCGATAAACGCTTCCATCACCATACCGGCGGCAATGGCCTCGCCGTGCAGGAGCCGCTTGCGGGGCTGGTTCAGAAAGTGCGTTTCGAGGGCGTGGCCGAGCGTATGGCCGAAGTTCAGAATCTTGCGAAGACCGTTTTCGGTGGGGTCTTCGGCCACCACGCGCTGCTTGATGGCTACCGAGTGCGCCACTAAGTCGGGCCAGTTCTGATCGGCCACGTCGAGCCGCCGGATGCGGTTCCAGGCATCGGCATCGGCAATCAGGCAGTGTTTAATGACTTCGGCAAACCCGGAGCGCAGTTCGCGTTCGGGCAGGGTGTTAAGAAATGCGGGGTCAATCAGCACCGCGTCGGGCTGCTGAAAAACGCCGATGTGGTTTTTCAGCCCGTTGAAATCAATACCGAGTTTGCCGCCCACACTGGCATCTACCTGCGCCAGCAACGTGGTGGGCAGTTGGGCAAAGGCAATGCCGCGTTTGTAGGTAGCCGCGCAAAACCCGCCCATGTCGCCAATCACGCCCCCGCCGAGGTTCAGCACCAGCGCGTGCCGGTCGAAGTTAGCGCGGGTGAGGGCATCCCAGATGGTTTCGCAGGTCTGGAGGTGTTTTTGTTCTTCGCCCGCCTTGATCCGAATCAGGGTGTGGCGGGGCAAAAGCGGCTTGAGTTCGGGGTAGCAGAGCCGGTAGGTGTGACTGTCGGCGATAACGGCGATGGCCGAAAAATCACGCGATTCTAAAAAGGGCGGCAGGCTTTCGGCAAGCGGAGCGATGAGTACAGACACGGTTTCTGGGTTGTAACGTTGCAAAGTTACAGCGTTGCAGCACTCGACCACCCCCAACCCCCTCCTGTTTCAGGAGGGGACTACAAACAGGACTTTTCAAAAGCCCCCTCCTGAAACAGGAGGGGGTTGGGGGTGGTCGAGTTACTAAACAACTTTTTTGCACTCTGACTGCCTGAACAACTCAGGAACGCTACAACGCCAATTACGAAACCGTTTTCAGCGCGTCGGCGAAGGCCTGCATCTGCGGCATGGTGCCGAGACTGACGCGGCACCAGTACTGCCCGTCGAATTTCCACTGCCGGATGCCCACGCTTTGTTCCAGCATCTTCGCCACAAAATCTTCGCCCTTCATTTTGATTGGGAACATCACAAAATTGGCATCTGAGGGCAGGGGTTCGTAGCCGGTTTCTTTCAGTGTTCTCGCCAGAAACGCCTTTGATTCGGCAGTTTTTCCCAATGACCACCTGATAAAGTCGGTGTCGGGCATACTCGTCAGCGCGGCCCGCAGCGAGGTCATCGTTAGACCACCGCCGTTGGGCGAAAACGGTGCAATTTTGGCGATCATCTCGGCGGGGGCCAGCAGGTAGCCGATCCGCAGCCCGGCAAAGCCGTGAACCTTAGAGAATGTTTTGCTGATAATCACGTTTTTTCCGGCCCGAACCAGGTCAACCATACTGGCCGCTTTGGGGCTTGCCACGTAATCAATGTAGGCTTCATCCACAAAAACGGGTGTTTTGTCGGCAGTAGCCGAGATAAAGCTGCGTAGTTTAGCCGGGTCGGTCAGGATCGCCGTTGGGTTGTTGGGGTTGCACAGATACACGAGACTGGTTTTGCCGGTCACGCGGTCGCTGAGTTTTTGCAGGTTTTGGTCGTAGGCATCGGCGGCCACGAGTGGCACCCGTTCGGCAATCATGCCGTGTTTGATGGCGGCACGGGGCAGGGCTTCAAACGTCGGGTCAGGAAAAACGAAGTTGTTGCCCGCCGGGGTTTTGTAGGCAAAATACATGGCAGCAGCGTTGAGCAACTCGCCCGAACCCGCGCCCAGAAGCACACATTCTTCGGGAACGCCTTCGGTTTCGGCCACCATTTTTTTGAATTGCCGGGCGTATTCCATCGCGTAGAGGTAGCCTTCGGGGGCGGCTTCGGCAATGGTTTTCAGCACCTTGGGCGACGGCCCGTAGGGATTTTCGTTGGCCGACAGCCGGGCCTTGAGGGTGCCGCCTTTGGCAGTTGGCGGCAGAGCAGCGGCTTCGGCATCGAGCCAGGGTTCGCAGTGGCCGGCGGAGGCCGTTGCTAAGCCAAGACCAGAGAGCATACTGGCACGGAGCCAGTCACGACGGTTTAGATTCATAAACGCGGGACGAATTTTGGGATGAAACGTACTAAAATCGGTCAGGATACCGGCGCATGACTTCCGCGTGGTCTTGTTGTCTGGTCAAATATAAGGTGTTTACTGCTTCTGTCGCTGTTTTGTTCGTATAAAATCAATAAAAAACCAATTAAATTTTGAGTATATGGCCTTCGGCAAAATAATAGTCAATTTACCAATCGGATAGTGCAATTCCGGATTACTCAGAAAAACACGCCCCACTCGTCGGCAATGTCGTTGGTGCGGTCGAAGCTGCTCACCCAGTTCACAAATAGAATCCTGAAATTATCGAGTTCGTCGCGTAGCAGGTTCAGGTATTCGGGTTCGCAGAGTTCTTCATCTTCGCAGAACGACACCTGGGTTTGCAGGTCGCGGGCATACATTCTGATAATGACGGCGTTTTCCATCCGAATCGAGAACAGATCACCGCCCTCGGCTCCCACAATTTTGGCGGGCAGCATCATGGCGTTGCCCAGCATCTGCTCGTGCATCATCAGCAGGTCGGCATCGCGGTCAATGGTGGCAACAATGGCCTGGGTGATCTCCATCACCTCTTCGGCCTTCAGAAAAACGGGCAGGTTTCGCACCCGCTGATTGTGGGCATCCTGCTCGTGCCGGGCGGCTTCGGGGTCGTAGTTACCGCCGAAATCACCCCAGTCCAGAAAGCTGTCGTCGTCGTCGTCGAATTGCATAGCGATTGAGCCGTTAGTCGGTTTTACAAAAAAACGGAATCGTTTTGCAAAAGCAAAGGTTTTCTGTTTATGGAACTCACCGTTAGCACCCCGGCCCTGTTATTTTCGACCGTATCGCTGTTGATGATCGCGTTTACGAATCGGTTTCTGGCAATTTCGAGCCTGATTCGGGATTTGCACGAAAAATTCAGAAGCACGCCCGATAAAGTCTATGTGGCCCAGATAAAAAATCTGCACCGGCGGCTGTTGCTCATCCGCAACATTCAGATCACGGCGGTGATGAGCCTGTTACTCAGTGCGATCTGTATGTTTGCTATTTTTCAGGGGCAGCAGATGCTGTCGCGGTGGCTGTTTGGGTCGGCGTTGGGGTTGCAGATTATCGCGCTGGCTATTTCGGCCTTCGAGATTTCGATTTCGATCAACGCCCTGCAAATCGAACTCAGTGATATGGAAAAAGAACTGGGCCACCACAGTTTTGAGCGCACTGCCGGTCGGTTCTTCTCGTTTCGCCACCGCCACCGCGATGTTACCGCAAAGTAATTTTACCATTAAAATCCAATTACTTACGCCCGATAGTCTACCGTAACGCTGTACATTCGTTTGGTATTTTGGTGAAACGAGCAGTAGATCATGCAAATGACTAAACAGGTGATGGCGGTAATACTGTGGTGGCTGCTATTGGCAAGTCCGGTTTTTGCCCAGCTCGATGTGACCTATCCCATGGAACGGATGGTGCTTCAGCGCAACAACACCAATCAGGCATCGGTACAGATTGCGGGTAGTTTTTCGCAGGCCATCGACCGGGTCGAAATCCGGCTAACAAACCGAATCAGCAACACGCAGGGAACGTGGCTCACGCTGCAAAACAACCCCGCCAACGGGCAGTTTAATGGTTTTTTTACGCTGGACGGGGGCTGGTATCGGTTAGAGGTGCGGGGCATGAACGGCAGCACCGTTGCTGGCACCGATGCCGTTGAGCGGTTTGGCGTGGGCGAGGTGTTTGCCATTTTCGGCCACTCCAACGCGCAGGGCAGCAGTTGTGGCGATGGCACCTGGACATACACCGGCCCCAATCTTTGTGCTTCGCTTGATGGTGCGGTTGATGACCGGGTGACCTGTGTTCGGCTCAATGAAAACAACTCGGCAACTTTTCAATCGCCTTCTTTTTCGCAGTATGAAGGTACGGCCAACACCGATTACCTGCCGGGACTGATTGGTTTTGAGCAGTTGGGGACTTACGTGGGCCTGTCTCCGTTTGCCAAATTTGCCTGGTACTGGGGCAAACTCGGCGATCTGCTGGTGCAGCAGTTGGGCGTTCCGGTGCTGTTTTACAACGCGGGTTTTGGCGGAACAAAAATGGAATACGCCTACAAATCAGCGTATGACATACCATTTTGCCATTCATTTGTGCGCTATGATTTGCGGATGCCCTACGCCAACCTCCGCAACCTGATGAACCTTTACGTGCCAACCACCGGGCTGCGGGCGGTGCTGCTCCAGCACGGCGAGAATGATTACGAAAGCACGTATAACGAACTCAAAACGTATCATTACGGCGTTATCAATAAATTCCGCACTGAATTTTCGGTGCCGAATATGGCCTGGCTCATTGCCACGTCGTCGTACCGGGGCATTACGTTCAGCAATGTACGCGATGCTCAGCGCGATGTTTCGCACGATGCCAATTACCCGTATAACTTGCCCGGCCCCGATCTTGACCTCATCACCGACCGGCCCGACAATATTCACTTTTCGCCCAACGGACAGCAGCAGGTGGCCCAGGCCTGGTATAATTATATCACCGGCACTATTACCGTACCGGGCAGCGGGGCCAGTGCGGCTTTTCTGACTTATACGCAACCAACCGGCCCCCAAGCCCAACCCCTCGCCAGTATTTCCTGTGCGCCCAACAACCAGCTTGCGCTGACACTGCCCGGCGGTTATGGCGGCAGTTACCTCTGGAACACGGGGGAAGTAACGCAATCACTGACGCAGGGAACAGGGACGTACTCGGCCCGGCTCCGCAGCATTATTCAGGTGAATACCTTAGCTTCACAATCCGGCTCGCCGGAGAATTGCACGGTTGTTGCGGCTGTCCAGACTATTCCCGGTAAGGTATTTTTCCCGCCTGCCATAACGGTGCCAGCCACCGTAAAACCAGCCGCGCCCGTTGTGAGTCCGCTGGCTGTTTCGCTGTGCGCCGGGCAAAGTGCGGTGCTGATGGCAACGGCTACTACCAATTCGGTTCGGTGGAACACCAATGCCCAGACCGGCAGTATTACGGTGCAGAATCCCGGCAACTACTCGGTGCAGGCCATAAACCCGGTGTACGGCTGTGAATCGAACGCGGCACCGGCCAGCGTGTTTATGATCAGCGGCACCGGGCCAGTCATTAACAGTGTGCAGCCCGGCCTCTGGAATAACCCGGCCACGTGGTCGTGCAGTTGCGTACCGGGCGAGTGCAACCCGGTGGTGATAAACCACACCATAACGCTGGATAATGGCTACGCAGCGCGGGCGCAACGGGTAATATACGGCGGAGGTCTGTTGCAGTTTGGCACGGGCGCGTCGGTGCGGGTAGGCCAGATTACCAACTGAGGGTCTCGCTCAAATAGCTGTGTAGCTTACGTAACGGGCGCAGAAACTCGCCGGGCCGGGCCGGTTTGGTAGTACCTTTGCCAACCAAATCAGTACATCATGACACCCGAAATCATATACACTGCCCAGGCCCCGGCACCCATCGGGCCATACAGTCAGGCCGTGAAAGCCGGTAATTTCCTGTTCGTATCGGGCCAGATCGCGGCTGAACTTGCCCCATTAGGCGACATCCGGGCCGAGACCCGGCAGGTGATGGCAAACATCGGGGCCATTCTGAGCGAAGCCGGAATGACCTGCGCCAACATCGTGAAGAGCAGCATCTTCGTGAAAGACCTCACCAATTTCGGGGCTATCAATGAGGTGTACGGTACGTTTTTCACGGCCAATCCGCCAGCGCGGGAAACGGTTGAAGTAGCCCGGTTGCCGAAAGATGTAAATGTAGAAATTTCTGTTATCGCCGTTTTATAGCACGCAGAAAAATAGAACGCAGATGACGCAGATTTAAAAGGATTTACACAGATTTTATATTCCTATTTCAGAAAAGGAATCTGCGAAAATTCCTTTAAATCTGCGTCATCTGCGTTCTATTTTTTACTCTTCACTATGTCTGTTCGCGTTCGTTTTGCACCCAGCCCCACCGGGCCGCTGCACGTTGGCGGGGTTCGCACCGCCCTCTTTAATTACCTGTTTGCCCGAAAAATGGGCGGGCAGATGCTCCTCCGTGTCGAGGATACCGACCAGAATCGGTTTGTGCCGGGAGCCGAGGCCTATATTATTGAAGCCCTGCGCTGGGTTGGCATTGAGATTGACGAAGGCGCGGGCGTGGATTATGCCGGTGAGCCGGGGCCAAACGGTCCCTACCGGCAGTCGGAACGGCGCGAAATTTACCAGGCCGAGGCCACGCGGCTCGTTGAAGAAGGCAAAGCATATTACGCCTTCGACACGGCTGATGAATTAGACGCGATGCGCCAACGGCTCGAAGCGGCCAACGCACCGGCGGCTCAATACAACGCCATCACCCGGTTGCAGATGAAAAACGCCCTCACGCTGCCTCCCGCCGAGGTGCAGAGCCGCATCGCCAACGGCGAGGCCCACGTGATTCGGCTCAAAACGCCCCTCAAAGAAGAAATCCGGCTCAACGACATCGTGCGGGGCTGGGTAACGGTGCATTCGTCGGCCATTGATGATAAGGTACTGCTCAAATCAGACGGGTTGCCCACCTATCACCTCGCCAACATTGTTGACGACCATCTGATGGGCATTACCCACGTTATCAGGGGCGAAGAATGGCTGCCGTCGGCTCCGTTGCACGTGCTGCTGTATCGGTACTTGGGCTGGGAAGATACGATGCCGCGCTTTGCCCACCTGCCGCTGCTGCTCAAACCCGAAGGCAGCGGCAAACTCAGCAAGCGCGATGCTGACCTCGGCGGCTTCCCGATTTTTCCGCTGCAATGGACCGACCCGGCAACGGGCGTGGTGGCGCGGGGCTTCCGCGAGGATGGCTACCGGCCCGAAGCCCTCGTGAATTTTCTGGCTCTGCTGGGCTGGAACCCCGGCACGGAACAGGAAATCTTCTCGATGGATGAACTCATTGCCGCCTTTGACATTGACAAGATTCACAAAGGCGGGGCGCGGTTCGAGATCGAGAAAGCCAAGTGGTTCAACCAGCATTATATTCGCCAACTGCCCGATTCAGACCTGGCTCCGGTGGTGATGCAGCAGGCTACCGAAGCCGGTTTTGCCTGTTCGCTCGAAAAAGCGACCCAAATTACCGCCCTGCTCAAAGGCCGTATTACCTTTGCCAACGAGTTATTTGCCGAGGCCCGCACCATTTTTTATGCGCCAACCGAATACGACCCGGCCATTGTGTCGGCAAAGTGGAACGACGACGCAAAACGGGCGGCCACCGTTTTCGGCGATGCACTGACGGGGTATAACGGCCTGTTTGCGGCTGACGAGATTAAGCATCTTTTGGCCGACACGCTGCAACAGGCGGGCATTAAGCAGGGAAAAGTGATGCAGGCCATGCGGCTCGCCCTGACCGGCTCCGGCATCGGCCCGGACATGATGCTGACGATGGAGATTATCGGAAAAGACGAGGTGATGGCAAGGCTGGAAAAAGCGTTGGCTGATATATGATATAGTGTGTATGATGTATGATATTCGTTACCTCACTCTTTCAATTTATGCCTACCGTAAACCATGACTCTTAAACCAAACATCACCAGAGAAAAAAGTTTCGCCCTGGCAATCCGGGTAGTGAACCTGAACAAATACCTTCATGCAGAGGCTATGCTTAAAATTATCAAAAGCGTAATTCTGACAAAGAAGCAAAACAAGAAATGACGATGTACGGTATATGATGTGTGGTATATGATGTATCTCCCAATAGGTACACCGTACACCGTATACCATATATCATACACCGTATACCATATATCATACATCGTACCTCATACATCAAAAAGTGGCAAAGAAAAAAATAGACGAAAACGAAAAGCCCCGCGTCCATAAAGACCTCGAAGGCTTTGATATCCAGATCAATTCGTTCGGTGAAATCACCACGAGTTTTGAAATTGATAAAATCAATCAGTTTCTCAACCGTGCCGTTGACGATAAAAAACTCCGCCACCGCGACGACCTGAAAACCCTCCGGGGCGAAAAACCCGACGACCCGGCCACTGCGCCCACTGATACCGACGCGCCCGATGCCGACCTGGAAGCCGACAACGAAGAACTGCCTGATGAGAAACTTCTTGGCGAAGAATTGGGCGAAGACGACCTTAAAAACTGATTTTCGCGCCGTTCGTACAAAAACTGCCCGGCCAATTGTGCCGGGTTTTGTAGTTTTCGGCCCGGCAGGAAATCTTAAACCAAACGCTAAACCTGTTTATAACCATGACCTCTCACGAAATTGATTACCGCATCATCGGCGAAGACATTCAGATTGTCGAAATCGAGTTAGACCCCAACGAAACCGTGATTGCCGAAGCCGGGGCCATGCTCTTTATGGAAGACGGCATTACGTTCGAGACCAAAATGGGCGACGGCTCCCAGCCCAATCAGGGCTTTATGGGCAAGTTGCTTCAGGCGGGTTCGCGGGTGATTATGGGCGAATCATTGTTTATGACCCACTTCACCAACCGGGGCAGTGGCAAGCGGAAGGTGGCATTTGCGGCTCCGTATCCCGGCACGGTGATGCCCATGAACCTCGGCAACCTGTATGGCAATACGCTCATTGTGCAGCGCGATGCATTTCTGTGCGCGGCCCTCGGCACCGGCCTGAGCATTCACCTGAACCAGAAAATCGGGGCCGGGTTTTTCGGGGGCGAAGGCTTCATCCTGCAAAAAATTCAGGGCGATGGCATGGCTTTCGTTCATGCCGGGGGCGTGGTGATCGAGCGGCAACTCAACAACGAAACCCTGCGCGTGGATACCGGCTGCGTGGTGGCGTTTGAGCCGCAGGTCTCGTTCGACATCGAGCGGTCGGGCGGGTTGCGGAGCATGGTATTCGGGGGCGAGGGTATTTTTGTGGCAACGCTGCGTGGCACGGGCCGCGTCTGGATTCAGTCAATGCCGATCTCGAAACTCATTCAGCGGCTGTCGGTTGGCGGGGGCAATGCCACCAAAGAAGGCGGCTCGGTGCTGGGCGGCATGGGGAGGTTGTTTGAGTGAACAGATACCCGGACGCTGCCCAAAATGCAGCGTCCGGGCATGGGTTAGACTGGTTCGCCAATCCGACGATTTCTGGTAGTCTTTGCTGTTGCTTTTTGTGGTACTTTGACGCGCTGGCTTTTGAGCTTTGCCATCAAAATCCGAAATTCAGCCAGTTCCTCATCTGTCCAGGGCTTCGATTCAATCACGAAGTCAATGTCTGTTGGTTCTTTGATTAAACCCATTTTATTTAGTTTTTAAAATAACGATCAACTAAGGCAAGAGCCGCCGAGGTTTCGATAAACATTCGCTGTCCCCTAAATGCAGTTGCTCCCAGCGTTTTTTGATAATGCTCAATTAAGGCAGTCTTTGAATCAAAGGCAATAAAGTCCTGACACCCTTTTTCGAAAGAAATCTTGCAGGCATACGCAACAAGATTTCCTGCCACGCCAAGATATAGTTTCTCTTTCCCTTTGTTAAACCTGGTACTTTCCAGCAAATGCATAAACACGTGATCTCCTTTATCTTCAAGACTCAATAATCCCTGAATGATGGTTGGGTTGTTGACTGTTGTGAGTTTGTAAATTTGCTTTGTCTCGTCCCGTGACTCGTTCTTCCAGTCAAACTGCCAGTCTTTCTTCTTGATTCGCTTTGCGTCCTGAACGCCCAATAGAACGGCTGCCGTGTCAAACGTTTCACCCGTTATGGCGTTTTCTATTGAATTGGTTAGCTTATCAATCTCACTATCAAAAGGTGTCAGCAGTTCGGGATTCATCGGGTGAATATACGAAAAATTGCTCACTCATCACCCCGTCACTTTCAGGTTATACGGCCCCGTAAACTTGATTGTTCCGTCTAATTTGATGTTCCTGACGGTAGCCGGTGCGCCCACCGTTACGGTATGCCCGGCGTTGACCCGCACAAATTCGGTTGCCAGCGGTTTTCGCCCCACCGACCACACCGTGCGGTCGGCCCAGTCGCCGGTTTTGAGGGTTTCAACGGTATCGGAAAACAGCGAAACCGTTGGGAAATCGAGCGCGTTCAGCGACGACCGGAACAGCAGCGAGTTGGTTTTTGGAACACCCGCGCCAAACCAGTCGTTGAGGATATCGGTGTAAACGCGCCGGAAATCAATCTGCATCGGGATGTCTTTATTGGTGTTGGTGCTGGCAACCAAACTAATCAAATCGGGATTGGTGCCGATGGTAGGGTGTTTTATGTTGGAGCCAAAGACAAACATCGGCGCGGCCACACCGTGATCGGTGCCTTTGGAGTTGTTGGAGTTTGCCCGCCGACCAAATTCCGAAAACGTCATGCCCACTACCTTATCGGCAGTGCCTTGCAGGGTCAGGTCGTCCTGAAAAACCTTGATGCCCGCCGAGAGTTTGCCCAACAGCGTGGCGTGTCCGCCCAATGTCACATCAGTATCTACCTGGGATGAATGGGTATCGAACCCGCCGAGAGACACAAAATAAATCTTGGTTTTCAGTCCGCCGTGAATGAGCTGCGCCACAATTTTCAACTGGTCGGCCAATGAATTTGTGCCTGCCGCCGGGTACGTTGCCGAGGTTACGCCGAGGTCGTAGGCCCTTTTGATTTCGGTGGCATAACCAACCGACAAGGCCTGTTGCTTACGGATAAACGAAATCAAATCGGCGGCATCGCAGGTGCTATTGCAGGGCAGGTAATCGGGCGAGATGGACGATGCTGCCCCCACCAAACTGTAAAAACTATTCGGGTCGCTGATGGCGATGCCCATTGACTGCTGACTGCCCAGAAGTGTGGTTGAGGTTAGGTAGCCGATCTGAATCGCCAGGGGGTCTTCCATCTGGGCGTTGGGGTAGCCGGTGGGGTAGCCCGGATAGCGGTCTTCCAAATACCGCCCGGCCCAGCCCGTTTCATAGTTTGCCGTTGTGTCTTCGCCCGTCATCCAGATGTCGGTTGATCGGTAGTGTGATTGGTCGGGGCTGGGGTAGCTTACCGACTGGATAATGCTCAGTTTGCCATCGTTGTAGAGGTCGCGCATACCGCCCATCGCTGGGTGCAGGCCGGTGGCATCGTTGCCGGTCAGGCTCAGAATTTTGCTTTGTGGAATGGCAATGTTGGTCCGCAGGGCGTTGTATTGCGTCCATTGGTCAACGGGAATTACGGTGTTCAGGCCGTCGTTACCGCCGTTCATGTACACAATCACCAGAATCCGGTCGGTGGCCGGCGCGTTGGAGGCCAGCAGCGACTGCACCAGCGTTGAATTACCGGCTAAGGCTTTCACGCCAAAACCATTGAGGGCCACCGGCAACGCCATTGCCGACGCTGCGGTTATAAATTGTCTGCGGTTCATACAAAAAGTGGTTAGTAATTAGTAGCAGGTGGTCAGTTAGTTGACTACTAACCACTTGCCACTTACATTATTTGATATTCGGCTAAACGCAACAGGTACTTCATCAGGTTTTTCAGCCGGATGTTTACCGCATTTTTGGCATTGGTGATGGCCGAACTACTGTAAAAAGACGGGTATGTTATGGTTCGTCGGTAGAGATTCCATTCAAACTCCCAGGTTGTGCGCGGAGCCTGATTGCCCATCATAATTTTGTCTATCAGAAAATTTTTCTGGTCCTGGTCTAAATCGGTAGCCAATAAATTCAGCAGAAACGAATCCAATACCTGCACACACGTAACGGCGGCTGTGGTGGGCGCGGGAGACGGAGCCGCCGTAGTCGGGGTGGCAGCGAACCCGCTAAAATCAGGTTGCAACGCGGTAATGCGCCCCAACGGATTGAGGTTCAGCAATGGCCCCTGATACACGGTGTATGAGTCAACGAGCCGGTTGGCTAAGTCATTGCGGAGAACAATGGTGCCGGTGTTGGCCCAGAGTTTCGAGTAACCGGTCTGGTAATAGGGTTCGTAGCCAAACACGGTTGGCTGTTCCAGAATCTCCAACTGCTGATCGCGCATCTTGCCATAAAGATGCTCCAGTGTGGCTTTGACTGGCGTAACCGTCGTCGTAACCGACGGCGTAATCACGGGAACGGCTAATTCGTAAAACCGATACAGTCCCACCACAAACTCGGCGGGTGATTTGACGATGGCACCAATGTTGACCTCATCAAAGAAAATCCGGCTCGTGAGCAACTTCTCGATCACGGGCTGAATCTGATAGCCACTACTGACAAAGAGCGCGGCCAACGGGATAATCACGTTGGTTTCAATGGCAGCCGTGACGTTGGGGTTCACATACCACCGATACAACTTGCGGCAGATAAACCGCGATGTTTGTGAGTGATTCAGCAGCATCGTTACCAACTCGCTCAGTTCATAATCGCCCACGTTGGCAAAGCCGGGGGGGGCGGTGGCTGGCGACGTAATGCTTTTATAGGCGTATTTATCGGAGAAGGTTTTGCTGCCCGTGTCGTGCTTGGTGCTGGTGAAGGTGGTGGCAAACGAAGTTGAGGCTTCTTTGGTGTAGTTAGAATACTTCCAGCCGGTCAGGACGCGGGCCGCGTTTTTCACGTCGTCTTCGGTGTAGTTTTTGTTGCCATCCACGTCAAATGCGCCCACCGTAAATAACTCCTGCAACTCACGGGCGTAGTTTTCGTTGGCCTTGCCCACGCCCGATTCGTTCATGTCGCCGTTGAGGTATTTGAGCATGGCGGGTTCTTTGCTGATCTGCGTAACCAAGGTTCTGAAACTACCTAAGGCGTTGGTTCTGAGCAGTTGCAGGTAACTCCAGACAAAGCGGTGGTCATTGACAGTCTCGGCGGTGGTCACAAAGTGGTTTTGCCAGAACAGCGTCAGCTTATCGAGCAGATTGGCCGGGCCGGGCTGAATCATCAGGTTCAGCCACCAGTATTTAATGTATGTTCTGTAATCACCGTTGTTGGCCCCCACGTAAGGCAAATACTCACCGGCGGGCGTGGTGGCATTTTGCAGGTAAGGTAGCCCGGCGGTGGTGGTGCGGCTGCTGTTTAAATCAACGGGTTGGGTTGGGCTGTAATTTACATTGGTAATCAGTGTCTGCACGGCAGTGGTGGCCGTTTGGCCCGGTACCGAAAACGCGCCGATTTCGGCCTGCGTTGGCCCAAACGTAGCCCGGCGCAGCAGATGAGCTGCCGTGCGGGGCGTTAGCTGGTCGGTGTACAGGTCGAGGTAGGGCATTGGTTTCGCTTACATCAGGTGAAATTCGGCCATGCGGAGCATATAGCGCATCAGCGTCTGCAATCGCCAGTAGATCGTACCAATGGCATCGCTGATATCTTTGGCTGAGTAGGCCGACGGGTAACTGGCGGTTCGGCGGTATCGGTTCCACTCAAATTCCCAGGACGTGCGGGGCGACTGATCCATCATCATAATCTTGTCAATCAAAAAGTCTTTCTGGGCTTGTGCTAAATCGGTAGCGAACAGATTCGGCAGAAACGCATCCAGCACCTGTACGCACGTAATGGACGGTGTGGTGGGTGCGGGCGACTGGTTGGTGCTGGTCGGTGTACTGGCAAAACCGCCAAAATTGGCTTGCAGGGGTGTAACCCACGCCAGGAGGTCAATGCCGTATTTGTAGTTTGGCGTGGTGGTGCTGTCAACAATCAGCCACCGCCAGATAAGCGCATCAGTGAAGTCATTCCGCAGGGCCATCGTGGTGGTATTGATCCAGATTTTCGAGTAGCCGGTTTGGTAATACGGCTCGTGGCCGAACACCGTCGGCTGATCCATCAGGTCAAGCTGCTGATCGCGCATCCGCCAGTGGATAAAATCAAACAGCGTTTTGTAGGGCTTCACACTCGGCAACAGGCCCGGCACGGGCTGGTTAAAAAACCGGGTCGCGCCAACCATCAACTCGGCGGGCGATTTTACGATGGCTCCAATGTTGACCTCATCGAAGAAAATCTGGCTCGTGAGTAGCTTCTCGATCACGGGCTGAATCTGATAGCCACTACTGACAAAGAGCGCGGCCAACGGGATAATCACATTGGTTTCGATGGCAGCCGTGACGTTGGGGTTCACATACCACCGATACAACTTGCGGCAGATAAACCGCGATGTCTGCGGGTGGTTTAGCAGCATCGTCACCAAATCAGTCAGTTCATACTCGCCGACATTGGCGTAGCCGTTTGGCACCGGATTGGGCGTAGTAATGGAGATGCTGCCGTAGTTATTCGAGAACGTTTTGGGGTCAGGGTCGTGCTTGCTGCTGGTGAAGGTGGTGGCAAACGAGGTTGAGCCGGTGGTCCAGTAGTTGTTGTATTTCCAGCCGGTCAGCACGCGGGCCGCGTTTTTCACGTCGTCTTCGGTGTAGTTTTTGTTGCCCGCAACGTCAAACGCACCCACCGTAAACAACTCCTGCAACTCGCGGCCATAGTTTTCGTTGGCCTTGCCCGCGCCCACCTCGTTCATGTCGCCATTGAGGTATTTGAGCATGGCAGGTTCTTTGGTAATCTGCGTTACGAGCGTTCTGAAACTGCCTAAAGCGTTGGTTCTGAGCAGTTGCAGGTAACTCCAGACAAAGCGGTAATCGTCAACCACTTCGCGGGTGGTCACAAAGTGGTTTTGCCAGAACAGCGTCAGCTTATCCAACAAACTCGTGGTGCTATTGGCAAAGGTGGTGGTCGCGCTCTGCTGGGTCATCAGGCCAAGCCACCAGTATTTGATGTAGAGGCCATAATCGAAGTTACGGTCGCCGTTGAAGGGCAGGTATTCGCCCGCCGGGGTGGTCGCATTTCGAAGATATGGTTGCCCGGCGGTGGTGCGGGTATTGTCTAAATCAACGGGCTGGGCCGGGTTGTAGTTGGCGTTGGTAATGAGCTTCTGCACGGCTGCGGTGGCCGACTGCCCGGTGAAGACCGAGATTTCGGCCTGCGTTGGCCCAAAGGTGGCTCTGCGGAGCAGGTGCGCGGCTGTTTTGGCCGTGAGTGATGTCGTGTATAGGTCGAGATACGGCATTCGGTACTGATAAAGTGCCTGCTGATGCAGTATGACCAATCAGGCAGATGAAACAGTTACGACAGGGCGGGGATACGCGGCAACGAAAGTAGGTAGTGTGTAGTCGGTTTCCAACACTCCAGTCAAAAAGTAGAGTGTTGGTCTATCAATACGTGTAATGTGTAACTACCGAAGCCAAGATGTGGGTTTGTCTGGCGTAGTCACGCCCGAATCGGCTATATTTGCGGGCAATTTTTTAGCGTAATCCCAAGTTAAAACCAAACTTTTCTGTTAAACGCTGTCAGCGCATGAATTCAAGTCTCTATATTGTTCCCGTCCTGGGCCTTATCGGTCTGGTAGTGATGTTTGTTAAATACCAATGGGTGGCGCGGCAGGATGCGGGCGATGCCCGGATGCAGGAAATTGCCGGGTACATTGCCGCCGGTGCCATTGCCTTTCTCCGCGCTGAGTGGCGCGTACTGATTATCTTCGGCGTTGTGGTGGCCGCGCTCTTAGCCTACTCCGGCACCCTCGTCGAAAATTCGCACTGGTTCATCGGCGTTGCCTTTGCCGTTGGTGCATTCACCTCAGCCTTAGCCGGTTATATTGGCATGAAAGTAGCCACGCTCGCCAACGTCCGCACCGCTCATGCCGCCCGCACCAGTCTGAAGCAAGCCCTGAACGTGTCTTTCACGGGTGGCTCGGTAATGGGCATCGGCGTGGCCGGTCTGGCCGTGCTGGCGATGAGCATCCTGTTTATTGCCCTCTACAATATGTTTGTCGGGTCATTGGTTGGTGCCGACGGCGTTGCCGATGTCAATGGTATTCCCATGGAGCGGGTGCTGGAAGTGCTGGCCGGGTTCTCGCTCGGTGCCGAATCTATCGCGCTCTTTGCCCGCGTTGCCGGTGGTATCTACACCAAAGCCGCCGACGTTGGGGCCGACCTCGTGGGCAAGGTCGAAGCCGGCATTCCCGAAGACGACCCCCGCAACCCCGCCACTATTGCCGACAACGTGGGCGATAACGTGGGCGATGTGGCCGGGATGGGGGCCGATTTGTTTGGTTCGTATGTTGCCACCATTCTGGCAACGATGGTGCTGGGCCGCGAAATCAAACTCGACACCGCCCTGAATATTTTTGGTCACGCGCCCATCGTGCTGCCCATTGTGATTGCCGGTATGGGCCTGATATTCTCCATCTTAGCCACGTTTCTGGTTCGTATCAAAGACGATAACGGCTCCGTACAGGGCGCATTGAACATGGGCAACTGGGGGTCAATCGTGATGACGCTCGTGGCTTCTTACTTTCTGGTAACGGCCATCCTGCCCGACGTGACAATGGAAATCCGGGGTGTTGAATTCACGCGGATGGACGTATTTTATGCCATCGTAACGGGTCTGATTGTGGGTGCGTTGATGAGTGCCATCACCGAATATTATACCGCAATGGGCAAACGCCCGGTGTTGAGCATCATCCGGCAGTCGGCAACGGGAGCCGGTACAAACATCATCGGCGGACTGGCTGTGGGCATGGAATCAACGGTGCTGCCAATTTTGGTGCTGGCGGCTGGTATTTATACGTCCTACCACTTTGCCGGGTTATACGGCGTGGCAATTTCTGCCGCCGGTATGATGGCAACAACGGCCATGCAACTCGCCATTGACGGCTTCGGCCCCATTGCCGACAACGCCGGTGGTATTGCCGAGATGAGCTACCTGCCCGAAGAAGTCCGGGGCCGCACCGATATTCTCGATGCCGTTGGCAACACCACGGCGGCCACCGGCAAAGGCTTCGCCATTGCATCTGCCGCGCTGACCGCACTCGCTTTGTTTGCCGCGTTCGTGGGAATTTCGGGTATTTCGGCCATCGATATTTACAAAGCCGACGTGTTATCCGGGCTGTTCGTCGGGGCCATGATACCGTTTATTTTCTCGTCTTTGGCGATTGCTGCGGTAGGCCGGGCGGCCATGAAAATGGTGGAAGAAGTGCGCCGGCAGTTCCGCGAAATTCCGGGCATTATGGAAGGCACGGGCAAGCCCGAATACGAAAAGTGCATCGAAATTTCGACGCAGGCTTCGATTCGGGAGATGATTTTGCCGGGAGCCATTGCCTTACTCACGCCGGTTATCATCGGGTTTATCTTCGGCCCCGAAGTGCTGGGCGGTTTGCTGGCGGGCGTAACGGTGTCGGGCGTGTTGATGGGGATTTTTCAGAACAACGCCGGTGGTGCCTGGGACAACGCCAAGAAATCGTTTGAAAAAGGCGTGGAAATCAACGGCGAGATGTACTACAAAAAGTCGGAGCCGCACAAAGCCGCCGTCACCGGCGATACCGTTGGCGACCCGTTTAAAGATACGTCTGGCCCTTCGATGAATATTCTCATCAAGCTGATGTCTATCGTATCGTTAGTTATTGCGCCGTATATCGCCGTAAAATCATCGGAGACTACCGATTTCGCCAAAGAAGGCGTGGTGGCCGTTGGTGGTGTTGGCGCGGTTGACCTCGAAAAATCAACCGCAGCCGATAATGCCGCCGTTGCCACACCAAACACGCCGGTTCAACTCTCGACCCTGAAACTCGATAACGGCAAAGAACTGAGCGTTGCCATGACGGGTGTAGAAGGCAAACTCATCAACTTTATCAAGTCTGACAACGTGGTTGATAAAACCACCTGGTTCGATTTTGACCGGCTAACGTTCGAGACGGGCAGCGCGACGCTCAAACCTGAATCGCAGGAGCAGTTGAAAAACGTCGTCGAGATCATGAATGTGTATCCGGCAGTAAACGTCAAACTCGGCGGCTATACCGACAACACCGGCAATGCCAACAGTAACCTGAAACTCTCCGGCGACCGCGCCAAATCGGTGGTGGCTGAATTAGTCAAACTCGGTATTCCTGCCGCCCGTTTAGATGCCGAAGGCTACGGTCAGGAACACCCCGTTGCCAGCAACGACACCGGGGAAGGCCGCGCTCAAAACCGCCGTATCTCGATCCGGGTAACGAAGAAGTAAGATCAGAACCAGCCCAGACGCAAATCAGCCAGTCCCGCGAGAGACTGACTGATTTGCGTTTGAGGGCATCTTTATCAGGCAGCCTGACTACTGCCGGCCCGGCGCGTCTGGGCGGGGCGCAACGGTTGCCGAACCTGCCGGGCATCGTCGGCTACGGTGTCTGACACAACGCCGAGTTGTTGAGCGCGTTTGAGGATGTACGCAAACGGCAGGTTGAAATAATTCGAGACTTCGCTGCGGAAACCGTCAGGATATTTCGAGAGCCGTAAGCCGAAGAAGTTACGGATTTCGGCTTCGGGCAGCAAAGCCGCCAGAGCCACCCGTTCGGCTTCGTCAAACAGCTCTTTTCTGACCGAATATAGTTTCGATAGTCCGATTGCTGCGGTCAGGATATTGAGATTCAGGTTCTTGTCTATGCCGGATAGCTCGGTGGGCAAAATCACCCAGCCCTGCCCGCGAAAGAGGGCCGCAAAACCCGTCAGATTCTGAACGCCCCGGATTTCGCCCCCAATCAGTTCGGCGGGAAATACGAGCCGGTCGTCTGATTTTTTGAGTTGATAAGCCACCGCATCCACCGGGCTTTTATGAAAGAGGAGGTCAGCCGGAATGGTCCGTTTGGCTTCCCACTGATCGGTAAGTTTAGTGAAAACCGATTCGTTATAAAGCAGCTTGTCGGGGCTGCCGAGGCTCACGAGCATCTGCCGGAACCCGGCCAGAAAATCAATCGAAAGCTGACTGGGATTGAATTTAGTACGTGCCATCTGAAGGAGAAACCGGCGGTCAATCCGGTGTGTATTTGTTGTATTTGCTGTCTGGAAATGAGCAATAAAGATAAGCAATAATAAGTGAAGAGTGAAGAATGATAAGTGAAGAATACCCACTCTGGCACAATCCTGTTCACCACTTATCATCCTTCACTCTTCACTCTTAATTCTTCACTCCCTTCCGCCACCGTAATGTTTTCAGCAGATGAATCATATCCGCCTTCACGTACTCAATGGCCGGGGCTAAGGAGTCGTTGGCTGTTGCGGTGTTGAAATACAACGCCCCGCGCAGAAAATGGGTGGTGGTATCGGTGGTGATGAACTGAAACTGACTCGGCACCTCGCCCGTGAGTGTGATCAGATTGGCCCACTGCCCGGACGGTAGCCGCGTTACCTGTTCGGTAATAGAATAGGCTTTGATGTTGTGTTTCCCGGCTAATTTATACGAGTCTTCGAGCATGGCTTTGAGCCGTCTCGGGTCGTTCAGCACAGGTTTGTAGGTAAGTTGTACGGTGGCGGTGAACTGCGGATAGTACAGAAAAATCCAGTCTTTTTCGGCCCGCGCAAACGTATCGGGCAGCACGCGGGCCGCCGTGTTGTAGTCAAACTGGTAGGGGTGCCCGCCCGGCAGCGGCTGATACCGGCGGGCGGGTAAATCGAGACGGGGATACCCTTTCGGTTTCGGCACGAAATCAGGGGTTGAGGAGCCGCAGGCCACCAACAGGGCGCAGAGCAGGAGAAGCAGATTTTTAGCCACAGATTGCAGAAATAGACACGACTGATAAAACGCGTAAACCCCGGCGTTTGGTGCCGGGGTTTGTACTAAAACAAATCAGGCTAATAAATAGCTTGCGTAGCATCAGTAAACAGTGAACCACAAGTCCCGTTTCATAACCCAACCGTCAGTATGAGAACCTTAGAATGGCAACGCCAGACCTACCTTAACGGCTACCTCGGTCAGCAACTGCCCGTTTCGCCCGACTGGGCAATGCTCGAAGTCCAGGCTACTGCCGCCATGACTCCCGAAGCTGCCGCCTACATCGGGGGCGGGGCGGGGTTGCAGAAAACCATCGAGCGCAACCGCACGGGTTTCGATCAGTGGCAGATTGTGCCGAGAATGCTCGTGAACGTCGAAAGCGAGCAGCCCGGTATCACGCTCTTCGGCCATACGCTGCCCTCGCCGGTGCTGGCCTGCCCCATTGGGGTGCTGGAAATGGTGCATCCCGAAGCCGATTTAGCCGTTGCCAAAGCAGCCACCGAAGTCGGTGTTCCGTACATTTTCTCGAATCAGGCTTCGGTGCCGATGGAAACCTGCGCCGATGCGATGGGTGACAGTCCGCACTTTTTTCAACTGTACTGGAGCCGTAGCCGCGATCTGGTACTGAGCTTTGTGCGCCGGGCCGAAGCCTGCGGATGCAGTGCCATCGTGGTCACGCTCGACACCACGTTTCTGGGCTGGCGGGTCAAAGACCTGGCCCTGGCGCACCTGCCGTTTTTGTGGGATAAAGGTATCGCCCAGTACACGACTGACCCCGTTTTTCGGCATATCGTGAGCCAGATGCGGGCGCAACTCCCGCCCGATTTAACGGGTTTACCAACGGCAGAAGCCCTGACATTCAGCCAGATATACAACAACCCGACACTGACCTGGGACGACCTTTCGTTTTTGCGCGAACACACCAAACTGCCCATTTTGCTGAAAGGAATCCTGCACCCCGACGATGCCCGGAAAGCCATTGACTGCGGCATGGATGGCATTGTGGTGTCTAATCACGGCGGGCGGCAGGTGGACGGCAGCATCAGCACCATCGAGGCCCTGCCCGCCATTGCCGATGTGGTGGCGGGGCAAATTCCGGTGCTGTTCGATAGCGGTATCCGGGGCGGGGCCGATATGTTTAAGGCCATCGCGCTGGGCGCAACGGCGGTTTGCGTCGGGCGGCCTTACGTGTGGGGCCTCACGCTGGCCGGGCAAGCCGGTGTACGCGAGGTGTTGCAGCAGTTGATGAACGATTTTGACCTGACGATGCGGCTGGCCGGTTGCCGGTCTGTGGCCGACATAAGCCGGGAGTCTTTGACCCAAAATCAGTTGACCCGGATTTTTTGATAATACGGCAGCGATAAAGCCTGATTATTAATCCGACGAACGACTAACCCATAATCGCCTTTGGGTGTATCCGTGGGAATTGTGCCTTGCCAGAGTTGAACATAACCCACCAGTGATGTTGGGAAAAACAGTTTCCCGGCTGTTAGTGCGTAGGTTTTTGCGGTATCGGATACGGAAACCAGCCGGATTTCGGCAATATCGGCGGGTGGGTAACAGTCAATTTCCAGCATATCACCCGGCTCAAAGGGTGTTAGTACTGAAAGATAAGTAATTGACGGAGTGGCACGGAACGTTCCAAACCGGCCTACATATCCGATTATTGGGCGGGTTGCGGTGCTGGACGGAGCCGGTAATAATGCTCGGTAAGGTGTACCGCCCGATGGCAGAAGGTCAAGCCGGAATTGCTGATTGGCGAAGGTGGCAGGCATAGCAAGTACCGCCGTAAACTGATCCTGAACCACAGCCTGGCCGGTAAAAAAAGCCGTAAAATCGTTGGTCAGGCTCACGGATAGCGGTTTTGCCGTATCGAAATTGACCCCTTTTAGAACGAGCGTGTTATTAGTCCGTAGTGAAGATTGGCCTACAACGGGTTCGCCAGCTACCAGCACAAACGGCTCGGTCAGGTCAGACCATTCGTAGCTAATATCACCCACACAGCGTCCGATGTCATCGGTCTGGCACGCAACTGCTTGAATACTAACGCTGTATTCGCCGACGGGCATATCGGGGGGAAACGTCCCTGACAGCCGCAATCTGCCGGTGCTGCCCGTAACAAGGGTTGGGTAGGTAGATTGCCCAAGAAAAAAATAGCCGGTGGTTTTATGGATGAGCCGGAGCCGAAACGTGCGGGTAATTGACGAGGAAGGCTTGAGGTTGCCAACGGCCAAATCAAGCCCATATTGCTGCGAATACCCAAACCGGGTTTGGCGCATACTGCTGTTGGCATCGGTTGCGATAGTGAGGGGGCTGGCCGTTTCAACAAACACCTGATACGACAGCGTACACTGCCCCCGCCCGTTGTTTTGAATACAGACCGTTTGCGGTTGCGAGCCTCGAACAGGTATGGTAGAACCCGATGCCGGGAAAATCTCGGTCACTGCCGCCGTCACTTTATACACAATCCGAACGGTGCTTTTGGTATAATCGGCGGGGAGCTTAACAATAACGGAGTGACCGGCAATTACGGCCTTGCCCACGCCATCAACATCAGCGGCCACAATAGCCGGGTCGGTTGACGGGCTGACTACCTCCGGCGTGTAAATCGGCGAAACATCGGGCTGGTTGGGCCGGGTGCAGCGCAGGCCGGTCAAGAGCAGGAGTACAGCAAAGGCGACGTGTTTTTTCATCGGTACGTTGGTTATTTTCATCATAGACGCTGTTACCGGGACAATGGTTGGAAATGCCTTCATAATTTGAGCAGCGGAGATTCGGTAGTAACTTGGGCGGGTAAAAAATTACCACCGAAACAACCCAAGACAATCCGATATGGAATCAGAAATACGCTCATCCCCCGTGCTTATCCGGCTGAGTGGCTGGTATGACTCGTTAGCCAAAGAAAGCAACGTCCGGCAGGTTGAACGGGCTACCATTAATTTTGCGCTGGTGGGTTTTTTACTGCACCTCTCCCTGATTTTTCTGGTCAGGCACGGTGTTTTTGGCTCAACGATGCTGGCCCAACTGCCCGATAACTACCTGAAAGCCATTTACACGCCGTTCAGTATTATTCTGTTTTATGAGGTACTGACGCTCGTGATTATCCTGCCCAAAAGCATTGCCATTTTCATTGCCAAACAGTACGAAATCATCACCCTGATTGCCATTCGGAGTTTTTTTCATGACATCGCCGAGTATGACCTCGACAAGCCCGCCATTTATACGGTTGAGTTTCTGGGCGAAATCAGTTTAGACCTGATCGGAGCATTATTGCTGTTTTTTCTGACGGTGATTTATTACCGCATCTTCGCTCAGGTTAAAAAACTACCCGCCGATCCATCGGCCAAACGCACCCGGTACATCCGTATCAAGAAGGCAGCCGCCGTAATTTTATGTGGGCTACTGTTGGTGCTTTCCGTGGTTAGCCTTGCGGGTTGGCTGGCCGAAGTGTATCGGGCGGGCAGTAACGGCGGGCGTTTCCCGAATCCCAACGGCGTGTTTTACAAAGATTTTTTCGGCGCGATGATCTTCGTGGATGTGTTCCTGCTCATGCTGTCGTCTATTTATTCGCGCACTTACGACCTCATCTTCCGCAATGCCGGGTTTGTTATTTCCACCATTCTGGTGCGAATTGCCCTTACCGCCGAGAAGCCCTTCACGATTTATATCTCGCTGATTGCCGTGCTGTTCGGCGTACTGTTAATTGCGCTGTTTGCGTTTTATAACCACAAGCCACTGCCCGAATACACTATCGGGCAGGATGATGGCGATTAGCGTATTTATCCTGATTTTAGTTAATTTGACACTCAAAACCGAGTTAAACCTCCCCCAAATTATCATGGCAAAAGGTCAGAATGTTCAGAAAGCGGCCAAGAAAGAACCCGCTAAAACACCCAAAGAAAAGAAGGAAGAAAAACGCGACAAAAAACCGAAGTACGATTAAATACACCCGCCGGTCTGTGAAAAACGCAGACCGGATTTTTTTAGTAAACCGGCTGACAAATGCCCTCTTCCTCCATTCAGATTAAACCCTACGCGGCTGCTTATCAGCCACAGGTGATTGCGCTCATCCTCGGTATTCAGCAAGGTGAATTTGGCATCCCGATTACCGCTGCCGACCAGCCCGACCTGCTCATCATCGAAACGTTTTACCAGACCAACCGGGGCGAGTTTTGGTGCGCCGTTACCGAAACCGATGCGGTTGTTGGGACAATTGCGCTCATTGATGTCGGGGCGAGTTTTGGCACCATCCGCAAGATGTTTGTTCATGCCGACTACCGGGGCCGCGACCTGGCGGTGGCTACGGTGCTACTCCAGACCCTCGAAAATCACGCGCTGGCGGGCGGCATGGAAACGCTCTACCTCGGCACGCTTGATATATTGGTGGCAGCCCAGCGGTTTTACGTCCGCAACGGCTACGCGCTCATTGATGCCGACAATCTGCCCCAAACCTTCCCCCGGATGCGGGTAGATAATCGGTTCTTCTGTAAGGTGTTGCACTCCTGACGGGTGTGGCGTGTCAAAAATGGAGTGTCCGGTATCTCACTGCTCCGTACAGTTGCCAATAGACCGATGAAAAAGGCGTGGCAATCGCCTTAATGGCCGTTTGCCGGATTGAATCAAGTGTTAGTTGGGCGGGCAATTGCCGGGTAAATAGGTCCAGCGTAATTAAAAACCAGACGCTCAGAAACGTTAGTGCTGTGGCCGGGCTGAATGATAATAAGGCCATCAGGCCAATCATCGCCCCGGCAACCGCCCCGTAGTAGGTGATTAGTATGCCGCGCAGGGGTGGAACCCGTTGCCGGAATAAATCGGGGTGTCGTTTAAAAAGAAGGGCATCATAATGGCTGTTGCGGTTGTGAGTCAGCCGGGTTTGTATATCATCTGTCTTGCCGGTACGGATAACAACCGCTTCGGGGCATTTCAGGATCGGGATACCGGCCCGGATAAACTTGAACTGCAAATCGCTGTCTTCATACCAGGCATTGGCAAAGGCTTCGTCAAAGCCACCGATACGTTCTAAAGCCGTGCGGAGACAGAAACAGTTGCCCGCCGTAAAGTCGGCGTGGCTTACCGGGGCGGTTGTCCGGTTATTAACGGCGCAGTATTGAGCAGTTTCGGGCATTTTTATCTGCCCCGACAGCACCTGCGCCCCGCGTTTATAACAGTTCGAAGCCGCCGAAAGCCAGTTGGGTTGCGGTATGGTGTTGTCGTTGGTAAAGGCTACTACCCGCGCCCGTGCCGCCCGCCAACCCCGGTTCCGGGCGGCTGCCAGCCCCGGCTGTCCGGTTTGGGGCAGGTAGCGGGTTTCGATGCCGGTGTGGTCGGCAAAGAGCCGGACGGCCCGTTCGGTATCGGCAGAGTAGCTTTCTTCAACCACAATTACCTCAAACTGATTGGCCGGAAACTGCTGCCGACTGAGGGCATCGAGGCAGTTCATCAACACTGCCGGTTGTTGCCGGGTAGGGATCACCACCGAAAAGTCAGGAATTATTCTTTGTACAGTTGCCGCCATTTGCCTGATTTTTGCCGTTATCTTCCCGCCGTTTTTGCAGGTAAAGTGTAGTGAGGCAAAAACTATACCATTTTTTGATTTTAATAAACCTACTATGCTTGCTTTCATCACCGGCGCGTCGTCGGGCATTGGTCTCGCTACTGCCGAAGCCTTCGCCAATCTGGGCTACTCGCTCATTCTCTGCGGTCGGCGCGAAGACCGTTTAGCCGATCTCCGCGCCCAACTCGAACCCCTGACTGCCGTAACCACGCTGGTCTTCGACGTGCGCGACCGGGCCGCCGTAGAATCTGCTGTTGCTTCGCTACCGTCTGATTTTCAGGACATTGACATCCTGATTAACAACGCCGGTAACGCACACGGCATGAGTGCCGTTCAGGATGGCGACCCGGCAGACTGGGATCTGATGATTGATGCTAACGTGCAGGGGCTGCTCTACGTAACGCGGGCCATTGTGCCGGGTATGGTGGCGCGGGGCCGGGGCCACATCGTGAACCTGAGTTCGATTGCCGGCAAGCAGACCTACGCCAATGGAGCTGTGTATTGCGCCAGCAAAGCCGCCGTTGAAGCCCTCAGCACCGGGATGCGGTTAGACCTGACCCAGCACGGTATCAAAGTCACAAACATTGCGCCAGGCGCGGTCGAAACCGAATTTTCGGTTATCCGTTTCAAAGGCGACGAAGCGCGGGCCGCCAAAGTCTATGCAGGCTTTGACCCCTTGCTGGCTACCGACATTGCCGATGCCATTGTGTATGCCGTTACGGCCCCGGCCCACGTCACCATCGCCGATTTAACCATTTTAGCCAGCGCACAGGCAGCCGCCACAACTATTGTGCGGAAATAAAATGCTACTTAACATGAAAAAACCGCAACCTCCTGAATCACAGATAAATCTGTTACTGACTGACTTGCTTTACCCCAGCGAATCGGATGAGCCGCTAACGTGGGTCACGTGCTACCTCGGTCAGCCGGAACCGCTGATTGTGAGTCAGCTAACTGATTGGCTCATGCTGCCGCCGAATGTATTAGTCGAAGAACGGCCCGAAGCCGATTTCTGGCGCGTGGCCGTTGTGGAAGACTGGTTTGGCGAGGACGAAAAAAAACGCGCCGAACAATTTCAGCGCGTTAAGCAATTCATAGAAAGTCAGTTTACCGACCGTCAGTTTTTTCGCGTTGGGCAGATAGAGATAGATATCTACCTGCTGGGAAAAACGCCCGAAGGTAAACGGGCGGGCCTGAAAACGAAGGTGATCGAGACGTAAGCGTTTAAACGCTATTTCACCTGCTCCACAACGGCCCGGAACGCGTCGGGGTGGTTCATGGCTAAGTCGGCGAGTACTTTGCGGTTCAGTTCGACACCGGACTTATTCACGGCACCCATCAGTACCGAGTACGACATCCCGTGCAGCCGCGCACCGGCGTTGATGCGTTGAATCCAGAGGGCGCGGAAATCGCGCTTTTTGGCCCGGCGGTCGCGGTAAGCGTAGCCTAAACCTTTCTCGACGGCGTTTTTGGCAACCGTCCAGACATTTTTACGACGGCCAAAGTATCCTTTGGCGAGTTTCATCATTTTTTTCCGACGCGCTCTTGAGGCAACGTGATTGACGGAACGTGGCATTGTTTGTTAGTTTTTTGACGTTGGCGGGATTGTAGTGAAGAGTTAAGAATGGGGAGTGAAGAATAACTTTCATGGGTATTCATCACTCATCACTAATAATTCAACATTCCACTTGAAGGCCAGTTGTCGGGTGAAACAGGAAACCAGAGATCACTCGACCTCTAATTTTGAGCAACGTATAATCAATTAGTATACATTGTTCATCATACATTCTGCAAGCTAAAGGTTCAACATGGCCTTCATCCGGGCCTCGTTGGTAACGTCAACCATAGCCGTGTGCGCCAGATTGCGCTTTTGCTTGGTGCCTTTCTTGGTCAGAATGTGCGAGTGGAAGGCGTGCTTCCGCTTGAGTTTGCCGGTGCCGGTGAGCTTAAACCGCTTTTTGGCACCTGAGTTGGTTTTTACTTTTGGCATTGCTTTAGAACCGCTTGACCTGTATCGAACTGAGAAACAGGCCGCAAAAGTAACGAAAAAGGAGGAAAGGACAAAGGGGAGAAAAGGGAAGAAGGAGAAAAGGGAAGAAGGAGAAAAGGGAAGAAGGAGAAAAGGGAAGAAAGGTATGTTGTGAACCTTTCGTCTTTCGTTCTTCGTCCCTTTCCTTCCCTTCGTCCCTTTTCTCCTAAGATCTTATTTTTTGACCGCCACCACTTTCGGGGTCAGGAACATAATCATCCGCTTTCCTTCCAGTTTGGGTTCTGATTCAATCTTACCGACCTCTTCCAGCCCTTTCGCGAAGCGTTCGAGAATCTGCAGCCCCCGGTCTTTGAACACGATAGCCCGGCCCACAAAGTGAACGTAGGCTTTCACCTTCGCGCCTTCTTTGAGGAAGCCGAGGGCGTGTTTTAGCTTGAAATCGAAGTCGTGATCGTCGGTATTGGGGCCAAACCGAATCTCTTTAATCACCACTTTCTGGGCGTTGGACTTGATCTCCTTCTGCTTTTTCTTCTGCTCGTACTTGAATTTCGAGTAGTCAATCACGCGGCACACGGGGGGCGTGGCGTTGGGAGAAATCTCGACTAAATCAAGGCTTTGGGCCTTGGCTAATGCGAGTGCTTGTTGAATGTCGTAGATACCTTGCTCGACGTTTTCGCCGACTACCCGCACGTCGCGGGCCTGAATGCGCTCGTTGACGCGGTAAGGTTCTTCAACCACGCGACGGGGTGGTCGGCGCTGTTGTAATGCCATAGAGTATGTTTAGTGTAATAAAATTGAATAACGCAACGGGTTGGTAAAAGTTTCGGGAAATATACTGAAAATCAGCGAAGAAAAAACTACACCTTCACCTCGGTTTGGAACAACGCGGCAAATTCGGCAACAGTCATGCTGCCGACATCGCCCTCGCCCTTGCGCCGAACCGATACCAGCCCGTCGGCCTGTTCTTTCTCGCCAACGATGAGCATAAACGGTACCTTGCTGATTTCGGCATCGCGGATTTTGCGGCCAATCTTCTCGTCGCGTAAGTCCACAAAACCCCGGATGTCCTGCTCCTGCAACGTAAAAAATACATCATTGGCGTAGTCCTCGTATTTCTCCGAAATGGGCAGAATCGCAATCTGATCGGGCGAAAGCCATAACGGGAAATTCCCGGCGGTGTTCTCGATCAAAATGGCAATAAACCGCTCCATCGAGCCAAACGGGGCGCGGTGAATCATGACGGGGCGGTGCTTTTGATTGTCGGCCCCGGTGTATTCTAATTCAAACCGATTGGGCAGGTTGTAATCTACCTGAATGGTGCCGAGTTGCCACTTGCGGCCAATGGCATCGCGCACCATAAAATCAAGTTTGGGGCCGTAGAAAGCCGCTTCGCCCAATTCCATCACCGTTGGCAACCCTTTGGCCGCTGCCGATTCGATGATGGCTGATTCGGCTTTTTCCCACAAATCGTCCGAGCCAATGTATTTGGTTTTATTGTCGGGGTCGCGGAGGGAAATCTGCGCGCTGTAATCGTTGAAACCCAGCGACTTAAACACGTACAGCACCAGGTCAATGACTTTCATAAATTCGTCTTTGACCTGATCGGGACGGCAGAAAATGTGGGCATCGTCCTGCGTAAAACCCCGCACCCGCGTCAGGCCGTGCAACTCGCCCGACTGTTCGTAGCGATATACCGTGCCAAATTCGGCCAGCCGCAGGGGTAGGTCGCGGTAGGAGCGGGGCCGGGCTTTGTAGATTTCGCAGTGGTGGGGGCAGTTCATCGGCTTCAGCATAAACTCCTCGCCTTCTTCGGGGGTGCGAATCGGCTGAAACGAATCGGCACCGTATTTTTCCCAGTGGCCGGATGTTTCGTAGAGTTTTTTGCTGCCGATGTGGGGCGTTATCACCGGCTGATACCCGGCCCGAACCTGGGCCTTCCGCAGAAAATTTTCGAGCCGTTCGCGTATCAGCGCACCTTTGGGCAACCACAGCGGCAGGCCCGCGCCGACCCGCTCCGAGAACGTGAAGAGGTCGAGTTCTTTGCCGAGTTTGCGGTGGTCGCGTTTTTTGGCTTCTTCGAGCAGGTGCAGGTATTCGTCGAGTTCTTTCTGTTTGGGAAACGTAACGGCGTAGATACGAGTCAGTTGCTTATTTTTTTCGTTACCGCGCCAATACGCCCCGGCCACGCTCATGACCTTAACGGCCTTGATAAACCCGGTGTTGGGGATGTGCGGCCCCCGGCATAAATCGGTGAAATTGCCCTGCGAATAGAACGTGATTGTGCCATCTGCCAAATCCTGCAAGAGGTCAATTTTATACGGATCGCCTTTGGCCTCAAAATACGAGATGGCTTCGGCTTTTGGCACAGCCCGCCGGACGTACTCGTTTTTCTGGCGGGCCAGTTCGAGCATTTTGTCTTCGAGTTTCTTGAAGTCTTCCGGCGAAAACGACTGCCCATTCAGGTCAACGTCGTAATAAAATCCGGTTTCTACGGCAGGGCCAATGCCAAACTGAACGCCCGGATACAGGCTTTCGAGGGCTTCGGCGAGCAGGTGGGCCGACGAATGCCAGAACGTTTCTTTCCCGGCGCGGTCGTTCCAGGTCAGTAGCTGCACCGTTGTTTGTCTGCCGTTGGGGTTGGCTTCGATGGGGCGACCGGCATCAACAACAGTCCCGTTTACATTGGCTGCCAGCACGTTGCGGGCCAGGCCTTCGCTGATACTGAGGGCAACATCGTGGCTCGATGCTCCTGCCGGGTATTCCCGAACGCTGCCGTCGGGGAGGGTAATTTGAATTTGGTTCATGGTAGTTGGTCGTTGGCACAGGCCGCCCTGCACGAACTGTTTTTAGTTCAACGGTTTCAGTGTTCTGGGTAGTGAGTCGCCCCGTGTGGGCAGGCGGGTTCGGGGTTGAATGGTCAGCACCCGTACCCGCGCCGTGTCAAGAATCGGGCCGGTGCGCCGGGCGGGGCCGGTTTCGGTTCGGGTTGGTGCGGGCAGGTAATCGGTTGGGTTGCCATAGCCGTTTTGTTGCCAGGTCAATCGGCGTTGTACCCGGTATAGCCCGGCCTGTGCGTCGGCATCACGGGCGTTTTGCTGGGTGGCTTTGGTGTAGGCGGCAATGGCGGCTTCGTACTGCCCGGTTTTCTCGAAACAAAACCCGATGTAGGTGTCAATATCCGGGTAATCAGGCTTAATCTGTTGTACTTTCTGGAAGTTCGTCAACGCCTGATAATAGCCTTTCCATTTCTGAAACACCAGACCGGCCCGAAAATACGCCGGATAAAACGATGGTTGCTGTTTCACGGTCTGCCGGTAGCAAATCAGCGCACTGTCGAGCCGGGCAGCCGCATGATAGATCAGCCCCCGGTTATAGATGAGTTCGGCATTGGCCGGAAAATAATCGGTTGCGCGGCTGTTATAGGCCAACGCTGCTGCCGTATTGCCCAAGCCCCGATACACGCCTGCCATTTGATTGTAGGTCGGCAGATAACGCGGTTTCAGTTTCAATGACTGTTCATAAAGGGCAATGGCGCGGGTGGTATCGCCCTGCCGGGCGGCAATCAGCCCTTCAAAAAAATACGCTTCGCCATCAAACGGAGCCATCTGCAAGGCCCGTGCCAGATAAAGCCGGGCTTTGCCGTATTGCCGTTGTTGCTGCGATAAATCGCCGAGGAGCGTGTATAATTCGGGCGTTTCGACCCCCGAAATTTCGGCACGCCGGGCGTTTTCGAGGGCTTTGCCGGGCTGATTCAAGGCGCGTAACACCTCGGCCCGCGTCAGATAATACGCGCCAACGGTTGGCTGGCGCAGCACGGCTTCGTCAATGTCGGTCAGGGCTTCGGGGGCGCGTCCGGCCTGTAAAAACAGTTCGGCACGTTTGGCGAAAGCCGATGCCGGGGCCGACGTTCGGATGGCGCGGCCCAAGGCATTGAGAGCGGCAGTGGTACGGGTGGTGTCGCCGGAAACGGGCAGGGGCGGAATCCGGGCTTGCCGCCGGTTATCGGTGGCGCAGCCCAGCAGCAGCACGGCTACGGTGAGGGTCAATATGTGGCGCAAGAGGTCCCCAAGCAGAAATGAAGTTAGCGTTTCGACGGTCAAAATTACGACGCAAACCGACAAAACACGTCGGGTGGCAAGCGTTTCTGATACGAGTCGGTTAAAGGCGGTGAACTTTCCTGCTACTACTCATTGGTTTGGTGAGCCGTGCTGGTGTTAAACGGGGTCCCGAAACAGGGGCAGGCTCATGCAGTGACTGCCGCCCCGCGCCCGGCTCAGTTCTGCCGACGGGAGCATGATAAACGTACGTTCGATGGTCTCCGGCGATGATTCGCCCCGCTCGAAACGATCCAAAAGTTTGGCGGCTTCGATCACCTCGAAACCCGCCGTGCGGAAGGCTTCGGCGGTGTGGGTGTTGCGGTCGTAGCCCACCACCACACCATCTTTCAGGGCCAGCAAATTGCACGAATCCGTCCATTGCTCGCGTGCGCCAAACGGAAATTCATTGTTGCCGGAGTAGATAAACTGCACGGGTTCGGCGCAGCCGAGGTCGTGTCGGCTGATGCCCGTCAGGAGGTCTTCGAGGTTTTCGATCTCGACGGGTTTGTGTTCCTGCCCCCGGCTGAACTGGAGAATTTTGAGGTCTTCGGAGAGGTCTTTGGGGGCGAAGAAATGCAGCACATCCCGTTTTTTGGCTTCGTCGCCGGTGCGGGCCAACAAGCCGAGCAACACCCAGGTATTGCGGCTGACCTGCGTGAAAACGGTGTCTATGTGCATATAATCGCGCTTTTTCGGAATTTTCAGAATCGTCACTGTGTCCACGAGTTGGCGGTCAAAGACGAGTTTCATGGTGTTTTGAGCGGCATAGAGCGTGGTGCGCTCGCTCACCCCGATAATCAGGTGCCGGGGGGCAATCATCATCACGTCTCCGCCTTCGAGGGTGGCCCGGTTCAGGTCGCGGTTGGCATCGGCATCGGTCATCAGAAAGGTGTGCTGATTATCGGGAATTTCGAGAATTTTATCGCGGTAGTTGGCAAACAGCGGGTGGTAATGAAAAAAGTACTGTGCCAGCAGAGCCTCGCGGGTGCGGGCTACTTTGGCCGGCTTGTTGAGCAGAATATGGTCATTGATAACGATGCCAATATCGCGCGTAAAAATAAAGTTGGGCAGTGGCGCAAAGAGCATCGTCTGTTCGGCTAAGGTCTTGCCGGGCAGCGAGCCGGAGATGAGAATCTTGGCGAGTTCGGCGGGGTCGTACTCGTGCAGGCTTTGCTGGGTCTGAAACGAGGTGCGCTCAACACCGCAGATGGCCGCGATGAGTTTGGTTTTGATGATGTCGTCCCCCAGAATATCAGCCAGTAAACACTGAATATCAACCACTTTGTCAGACTGAAAATAATGGGCGTGGCCGGGTTTGAAGAAATTCCGGTTGCTCATTGGCCCCAGCTCGGCAATGCGCCCGCGCACGGCACCGGGGTCTAAAAAATACAGCAGCAGTTTCACGTAGTAATCATACTCATCCCGGCGCATCATGTCTAAATGCACGATGTCTTCAAAGAGCCAGTCCTGTGCTTTCGACGGAACCACTTTGCCAAGACCCCGGTCGGGACTATGGATAAGCAACCGGCGCAGCGTACCAATTTCTGACGATACATGAATAGAAGCGGGTGTATTGAGGGGCATACCAGATTTTGTTTTAGCGCAAAATACGGCAAAAGCCATCAGAAAGCTGGCAAGGTTTTTGATACATAAAACCCGTTGTTACCACACTGTTTGTATTCACCCTGTTCGATTATTTCCGGTCACGTTTGTGAGCCGCTTCTACCGGCATGACCCTTTGTGCCGGCGGGTGGCACCGTTCTTGTTGCATATTGGCGTGGGGATAACCCTTCGTCAACCTGTTATGCTATGAGAAATTTTTTACCACGTTTCATTAACTATACCCCGCTTTTTTCCTGCCTGTTCGGTCTTATTCTGCTTTTTCCGGTGTCGGTGGCCGTTGGTCAGTCGGGCCGGGTTTTCCGCGATTTCAACAACAATGGTATCAAAGAGGGTACGGAGCCGGGTATGGCCGGAATCGGTGTCCGGGCCTACCGGAGCAGCGGTGCCGTGTCGGGGTCGGCCCTGACCGACGGTGCCGGGTTGTATAGCCTGCTGCCTGCCGCCAACGCCGGTGATTCGCTTCGTGTCGAGTTTGATGTACCGGCTTCGTTCACCAACTTCTTTCCGGGAGCCGCTGCTTCGGGAGCCGTTGCTTCGGGAGCCGCTGCTTCGGGAGCCGCATCAACCACCGCAGCCGCCAACCGAACGTCGGTGCAGTTTGTGGTTGGCCCGGCAACCGGCATAGATTACGCCCTGAACTACCCAACGGACTTCTGCGAAGCCGGGCCACCCGTATCGGTGGTCTGTTTTATCATCGGGGCCGGTACAACCGTTGGTGATAACAACCTCATTGCCACCATTCCATACAGCGCGACGGGGGCTGCTACCGGCAGTAACACGGCTTTAGTGGGCCACCCCAACACCCCCGCCACCGGCGTTGGGGCCATCTGGGGAACGTCGTTCCATACCGAAACCGGCTCGTTGTATGCCTCGGCATTTATGCGTCGGCACACGGCGTTTGGCACCGGCGGTACGGGCGAAATTTACGTGACGGTGAACCCCCGCAACCCGGCTACATCGGCTTCGTACCAACTCATCAACCTCAACGGGCTGGTAGTCAGCAGCGCGGGTGGTGGTCAGGTGACGATCAATACGGGTGAAAATCCGCACTTAACCAGCAATTATTTAGCCGATATTATCCACACCGACGGCAACGGCAAGACGCAGAACCCGGCAGATTCGGTCGGTAAAATCTCGTTTGGCGATATGGACATGAGTAATGACCAACGGTATCTGTACGTGGTTGGGCTGAACGACAACCGGCTGTACCGCATTACGATTGATGCCGACAACGACCCGGCCACCAACCCAACGGCGGCTGATGTGCTGGCCTACGCGATTCCGAATCCGGGCTGCGTGGGGGGTAAAGCCCGGCCTTTTGGTCTCGGTATCCGGGGCGATAAGGTATTTGTGGGCGTTACCTGCGATGCCAGCACCTCACTGCTGAAAGCCGATTTGCGGGGCTACGTTTATACCCTCAACACGCTTGACGATAGCTTTACGGAAGCCGTTAATTTCCCGCTCGATTATGCGCGGGGGAATGTGTCGGGCGGGACCTTTCCGCGCAACAGGAGTAGCTGGCAACCCTGGAACAGTGACGTTGACTGGAACAACAACAACGGTGATGTGGGGCAGGTGTTCAGTTTCAGCGACCGGCCCGAAATGCTCTGCCCGCAGCCACTATTGTCTGACATTGTTTTTGATGATGACGGCTCGCTCGTGGTGGGACTCATGGATCGGTTTGGGCATCAGGGTATTTTTCACGGCCCCGACCCCGCCGGCAACCTGCTCAACGGGCAATACCGCAAGATTGACCCCCGCGCCGGTGGCGATGTGCTGCGGGTCTGCAACATCGGCACGCTGCAAAACCCGGTGTATAGTATCGAGACACTCGGCAAGTGCGGCACTGCCGGGGGCGGGCAGTTTACGGATGCCACCTATCCCAACGATGACCCGAATTCGACCGCCGATACCGACGGGGAGTTTGAGTTTTATACCGGCGATAACTTCAATACCGACAGCCACACCGAGACCTCGATGGGGTCTTTGGGCCTGGTGCCGGGGTCGGGCGAGTTGATCGTAACGGCCTTTGACCCCATCCGCGAAAACAACGGCGGTGCTGTTTATACCAACGGGTTTAAGGTACTCTCGAACACCACAGGAAAGGAAGTGCGCGGCTTTTCGCTCCTGAACGGCATCCCCGAAAACAACGGCAATAACGAGTTCGGCAAGGCATCGGGCTTAGGCGGGTTAGAAGTGCTGTGTTTGCCCAAGCCGCTCGAAATTGGCAACCGCGCCTGGCTCGACCAAAACAAAAACGGGGTTCAGGATGCCGGCGAACTACCCATTGCCGACGTGCAACTCCAACTCTACAACGAGATTGGTGCGCTGGTGGGCGAGACAACGACGGGGGTGAATGGCGAATTTTATTTTAACAATGCCAACGTGGTTGATACGGTAGGCCGCAGCAAACCCAACCGTCCCGGCCCGCAAACCAGCACCCGCTATGAGATTCGGGTGAGCAACGCCCAGTTTGCCGGTGGGGTAGGGGCTGGTATTCTTACCAACCGCATCCTGACCCGCGCCAAAGCTGATGCCAGCCCCGGCGGCCCGGCCCGCGACAGCGATGCTGCCCTGACCGGCACCGGGCTGGCTTCGGTTTCAGTGCTAACGGGTTACACGGGTGAGAATAATCACACCTACGATATTGGCTTTACGGCCCCGCCCTGCGCTACATCGCTCAGTATCAGCCGGTCGGAGTGCAACAGCGTCAATAATGCCAACACCTATTCGGTTACGGCAACGGTTACGGTCACCAACCTCGACGGGCCAACCGCGCTGACGGTGGCTATTCCGGGAGCCGCATCATCGTTTGTCAGGAGTTTCACGGTGGCTAACTTCACCTATACCGTTGTTGCCAACGGCCTCGGTAGCGATGGTCTAAATAAAATCGCTACCGCAACATTCAGCGGTACGGCCTGTGGTGCCGCGAGCCAAACCTACACCGCTCCGGCGAGTTGCTCGGTGGCTCCGGTGTGCAGCCTGACGGCGGTGCCAACGGCGGGCCTGTGCCAAACGGCCACCAATACCTTCAGCAGCACAGTGGTAGTAGGGCTGACAAACACCAACGCGGGCGGTACGCTGACCATTACCGACGGCGGCATCAGTCAGACGCTGACGGTGGGGCCGGGCTTTAGGGGCTTCACGGCAACGGCTGTTTTTGGCGGCCTGCCCAGCAACGGCCAGTCGCGCACCGTGACGGTGAGTTTGCCGGGGTGTGCGTCGGTAAGCCAGACCTACACCGCTCCGGCAGCGTGTTCGTGTGTGACCCCGGTGTTCAGTCTTACAGCTACTGCCGTTAGCTGCCCCGGTAACGGCACTATTCCCAACGCCGACGGTCGTTTGATCGTGTCGGGGTTTACGCCGGGCTACACCTATCGATATTCGGCGGGAAGTGCATTTGATGCAACGATGGCGTTGCCCGAGTCGGCCACGGCGATTCCGGCGGGTGGTGTGCTGGTGAGTACGCTGGCAAACCCGGCCACGGTTGCCGGTCAGCCCTACACGGTTCGGGTTTATAACCGGGGCAGCGATTGCTATACGGACAAGACCATTACGTTGCCGCAGGCAATCTGCATTTGCCCGGCCCCGGTTTGTTTGCCGATGGTGATTCGGCGGGTGGTGCGGTGAGTGCGTAAGGCGGGTAGGCATGCCTACCCGCCTTACGTCAGCCTTGCCAAAATCAGAGCTTTTAGTTTGCGGAGGATAAAGACAATCTGGCGTAAATCTGGCTCACGGGTGGCATCAAATTGGCGGCTGACGCAGTATTCTACGCCGTTCAGCACCGTGAAATGCCAGTTTGATCCAACTATCCAGCAACCGTAGAGCGGGTGGCCGTCCTGATTGATCTCTTGCGATATAATCATGGCCGTAAGCATCTGGCCCTCTGGCGGTCCGACGATTCGGTCTTGCTTATCCCCTTTGGACTTTTTATACCGTGACGACGGACCGTCCTGTAGAAAAAAATAAGGGGAGCGCGGGCTGCCGCCCAACCCTTTTGGGCTGGCAATGACACAATCAGCGATGACTGACAACGGAATATCCTGAACAGTTGCCGACAGCGAACGCTCGAAAAAAGTCTTGATTTTTTTGTCTTCGTCAATATCGGCAATAAATAAAAGAACCCCGATAAACTGAATTTTGAGTTCTTCCGCAACGGCGGCCCGGCTCATTCCAGTTGCTACCTGCCCTGACTAATTTCTGCCGAAGCGTTTCTATCGTTTCGCATTCATGTACGGATAGTGTGGCGGTAGCACTGAGCCAATCAGTTAGTAGTTGACATTCGTCCACAGGCTCAATACCAAAGGCTTCGGCCAAATTATCAACATCGTATTTTGCTGACTGTCTTCTTGGGTTTTCCATTATGATTTGCGGTTTCCCTGTCTTCTCTAACAAAAGTAATCATTTGCCCGGCCAATGAACGCCGGAAACCATACATCTACAACGCCGGTAAAAAGGCGGGCCACCCCGGTTGCCCGCCTTTTTACCGGCTGCTTTTTTCTTTGGCATATTATTTGTGAAGTTTTTCCGGGGGCGATTAACGGTTACAAACTGTTGCCGGTGTCTGCAATATGTATGCACGTCGGCCTGTACTGATCCCTTTATGGCCTTCTGCGGGGTCTCCGGGCTGTTTTGGCCTAATTCTTGCCCCTGCATGGGAGTACAAGAATCAGCTCCATGAATTACTCACATACACCAATGCCTGCGGCTCTCCGTAAACATTTCCTGTTTTGGGTGTTTACTGTGATTCTTTTATCGGGGTGTGAGCAAATGATGGCCCAAACACCCGCCTTTCCGTTCCCGCAGTCGGTGACGTACAGAAACGGAATCATGCCCACAACCATCACCTCGGCAGACGCACAAACGGCCTATCAGACCTGGAAAACCAACCAACTCGAAACCTGCACCGATGGGTCAGTGCGGGTTAAATTCGACGACCCTACCCAAACTGTATCGGAGGGTATTGGCTACGGGATGTTGCTCACAGCGTATTATGGTGATAAAACGGCTTTCGACGGGCTTTGGCAGTATTACCAGGTCCACACTAATGCCAACGGTCTCATGGACTTTAAAATCCAGGGCTGTACCAGCACCCGCTTAGGCCAGAACGGAGCGACCGATGCCGACCTCGATGTGGCCTTTGCGCTCGTGGTGGCTCATAAACAGTGGGGCAGCTACCAAACAGCCGCTGTCAGTCTCATCAACAAAGTAAAGACCTACGAAACAACCGTTCTCAGCGGCCTTTACATCCTCAAGCCGGGCGATGCCTTTGGCGGGGCAACCTGCACGAATGCATCCTATTTTTCCCCGGCCTACTACCGGACGTTTGCCAAAATGGTGCCGACCGATGCGGTGTTCTGGCAAAATATGGCCCGCGATGCCTACGTACAGATTTCGGCCAACGCCAACCCCACAACGGGCTTAGTGTCTGACTGGCAACGCGCCGACAACGGCACCCCTGGTGATGCCGGTTGCGGGGCCAGTTTTGCGGCTCAGGGCAAACGATACCTGTACGATGCCTGCCGAACCCCCTGGCGACTGGGCATCGACTACCTCTGGGGCAATACCGCTACCAAACCCTATCTCGACAAACTTACCGCCTTCGTGCAAAGCACCGCCGTTGGTGGCATTGCCAACCTCAAAGACGGCTACGAACAGAACGGAACCCTAACCGGCCAGTACCACACGGTGCCGTTTGTGGGCGCGTTTGCGGTGGCCGCCATGAGCAGCAGCCCGGCAACGGCCAACGCTTTCGCCACTGACTTTAAAGCCATCAACCCACAGTACGACGGGTACTTCGGCTCATCGCTGCGGGCGTTGTATGCACTTGCCCTGACGGGGAACTTCTGGAACCCAATGCCTGCCGGAAGCACAACACCCGTACCGGATTGCTCAGGCCTGAAATGCCTTGCCATTGATTATCAACGAATTACACCTTGACTAAGCTTATTTAATTAAGAATTTGAATCAATAAATTAAAACCGATGAACGCTATGTTTACGACTATTTTTCGAGATCAGCTACTCAAACAGGCGTTCGCCCTGGTATTGGTCATGCTGAGTATAGTGGCTTTGCCGTTCGCGGTAAAGGCCCAAAACGCCCCGCCCGGCTGCGATAAGTACAAGCTGTTGGTGAGCGAGTTCACCAACAACTTTGCCAATTCGTATGTGCAGGTGATTGACCTGCCGCCCCCAGGTTCAGGGATGCCGTCGATGTGTAATCTGGGCAGTGGCTCAGGGAACGACGGTTTGGTGATAGACCCCATCAAGAACGTGGCCTATAGCGTATCGGGTGCGTCGGTGAAGGTCTATGACTTTGTAGCGGGGACGTTCATCAACACCTACCCGGTTCCTGGTGTGGGCAACGTCTATGATGCATCGCTGTCGCTGGATCGCAACTTTCTCTACATCGGCTCGCAGGCGGGTTTGAACCGGATGGATTTAGCGACCGGAGCCATTGTTACGCAACGCTTCAACGGCGATTTTGTGGGCGATGGCACGGTTTGGGGCGTGGCTGTGAACCCGATCAATGGAAATATTTATGTGGCAAAGGGCTACAATGCAGATGGCAGCCCGTCGCCAACGACGACAATATCGTATCTACCCGCCAATATGGTCGGCACACCAACGCTGGTTAATACCGTAACAGGGGGAGCCTCCTACATCGGTATTGTATTCGATACCAATCCGGCTTCACCAGCTTATGGGACGTTGTGGGCCATTCTGTCGAAAAACAATACGCAACCCGGTGCCTCTGACCAACTGGTTCATTTAGATGCCAATGGTGCTGTTTTGGGGACGTTTAATATTCCGCCATCAACCACCAACCCGTTTGGCGGTAATGGCAACGCGTCGTTTGACATAGCCATCGGGCCGGACGGCAATGTTTATTTTACATCATTCTATGGGCCGTGCGTGACCCGGTTCGACATAGCGTCAAGCACCTTCAGCACCTATATTCCGTATGTACCAAATGCGGTGGGCAAGGGTATTGCCTTTGTATGTGGCAATTTCAAATGCCCCGATTGCAGCGTAACGTATAGTTCGACCGCAACGGCTGCCGGTAGTTGCAACGCAACCGGCACACCCAATGATAATGCGTCAGTTACGGTTTCGGGCATTAACAACATTGGGTTGGTAGGCACCAAAAAAGCCAACATCAAGGAAGGGACTACCTACGGAACAAACCCGTCATTCACGGATCCGTCGAGCGTGGTAGTATCAGGTGGAACGGTCACGTTCAGCAATCTCAAACACAGCACGGCCTACACGGTTCGGGTCTGGAACGGCTCGGACGGGTGTTTTACGGACGTAACGATCACGACAGCCGCCCTCTCGATTCCGTCGGCACCGACAGCCTCCGCCACTACCCAGCCTACCTGCACCAATAGCACCGGCACCATCACGGTTTCTGCCCCAAGTACAGGCGTGACGTACAGCTTTGACAACGGCGCAACGTATGGCACCTCGGCCACGTCGGGCGCACTGGCTCCGGGAACGTATCAGGTCAGGGTCAAAAACAGCACTGGCTGTGCCTCGGATGCCACCCCGGTAACGATCAATGCCGCTCCCGCTGCTCCCGCTGCTCCTACCGCTACGGCTACTCAGCCTACGTGCATCGTGGCCACGGGAAGCATCACCGTGACAGCACCTGCCACGGGCGTAACGTATAGCTTTGATAATGGGGTCACCTATGGCACCTCGGCCACCAGTGGTGCATTAGCTCCGGGTACGTATCAGGTGAAGGTGAAGAACGCGGACGGGTGTGAATCAGGTGCCACGGCCATTATCATCAACCCGCAACCTGCCACGCCAGCCGCGCCAACGGCAACAGCTACCCAGCCCACGTGCATCGTGGCAACGGGAAGCATCACCGTGACAGCACCTGCCACGGGCGTAACGTATAGCTTTGATAATGGGGTCACCTACGGTACATCGAATACATCGGGCGCACTGCCAGCAGGTACGTATCAGGTGAA